>CAVSSV010000012.1:0-126297 GCA_963730695.1 uncultured Pseudomonadota bacterium | reverse complement strand
GTTATGTTCTTGCCGCGTATTCCTTGACGCGACTACGTATTGCTCAGCGTCGACCTTGTTGCTCGGCGAAGCCAGGCCGTGCTGAGCGACAATATCGGCGGCCTCTTTCGTGGTGATCCAAGTCAGGAAGGCGTTGGCGGCCGCCGGATTCTTGGCTTTGGCGAACTCAGAAAACTCCTTGCTGTCGACGCTGGAGACGTCGTCGTGGCCCGCGCCCATCGCTGGGAACTGGGTGACGCTGTAGTCGACGCCTTGTTTCAGTCCATAAGTCGACTGCGCGCGGTCGTTGACCCACATCCCGATCATTTCATAGCCGTGCGTGCCGGATTTGAGCACCGCATCGGCGGCGTTGTCCCAATCCATGGCGAGCATCTGCTCGGCCGTGCCGCAGCATCCCGACTTGACGAGCTCACCGTACTTCTTAAGCGCGTTCTTCACCGAAGGGTCGGTCCAGGGGATTTTGTGCGCAGCGAGCTTTCCGGTCATCTCGACGCCGTTCAGGTGCTCGTAGATCGACTCGAACCATTCCGTCTGCGCCCACACCTTCGCGCCGATGGCGACCGGCGTGACGCCCGCCGCCTTGAACTTGGCGAAATTGCCGACGAACTCGTCCCAGGTCTTGGGTTGCGCCGCGATTCCCGCCTTCTTCATCGTGTCGGTGCGATAGAACATGCCGCTGCGGTCGCCGAACGTATAGGTGACGCCGTAGAGCTTGCCGTCGGTGGAGCCGAGAGCCTTCCAGCTGTCCGACAGATTGGCGCCGAGTTTCGCGCTATCCCATAGCGGACCGAGGTCCTGCAGCATCCCAGCGTCGGCGAGCTCTTTGCGGAAAGCCGGCCAGGTATTGATGAAGAGGTCGGCGGTTTCGCCGCTCTGCAGCGCCGCGCGAATGGCGCCGCGTGCGTCGCCCTGGACCGTCAGATTGATCTCTTTGAAGTGAACGCCGGGATTGGCTTTGACGAAGGCGTCCTCGAGCGCCTTGACCATGTCCTGCTCCGAGCCGCTCGCCCAGTTGAGCAGAACAAGATCGCCGGATAACGCGTCGGCGGCGAAGCTCGGCGCGACAAATGCGAGCGCCGCCGCGACGCTGACCGTGGCAAGCAACGCAGCTCGACCAACACGAGACACAGATTTCCTCGAATTTCCCATTGTCTTCCTCCCAGGCCAGGCAGTTGGCTGCCGTTTCAATTAACTTGATACGTTATCATCTTCGTACGGGAAGGCAAGAGGCCGGCGTCTTTCTTGGATTTGGCGCGCTCCGCGCCCGACGAGAAGCTCGCCAAAGAAGCGCATCAACGGCGGCGGCAATCGCTTCCGCGCTCGCCGCGAGCGCGATGTTTCGACATATATCGCGATGTTTCGACATATATGTTGACTTCTTTCGGCGCATTTGCAGTAATGACGTCGAAAAGTGTCGCCGAAGCGCGCGAAATATCGCGCCGGCCCAGGGAGGATTCTCCGGAAATGACCGGTTCCGCACTGCTTTCGCCTTCCGCTAGGCCCGCAAAGGCGTCGTCGTGATGGGAAGTTCGACGAATGTCCGCGCCCGCCGCGTGACGATGGCCGAGATTGCGGCCACGGCGGAGGTGTCCGTTCCCACGGTCTCGAAGGTCCTCAACGGACGCGGGGACGTCGCTACCGAGACGCGGCAGCGCGTTGAAGATGTGCTGATCAACGCCCGCTATGCCCGCGGGAAGCGAAGACGGATCGAGGCGCCGCGCGTCATTGAGCTCGTCTTCACCGAGTTCGGCCCATACGCATCGGAGATCATTCGTGGCGCGACCGCGGCGGCTTTGGCCCTCGGCACGCGCGTGACTGTCAATGAGTTGTCGGACGAAGCAAGCGAGCGCACCTGGATCGACCATCTTGAGCGAGGCAGCGCCGCGGGCGTGATCCTGGCCATGGCGGATCTCTCCGCAAGCACCGCGCTCCGCCTCGACAATCTCGCAACGCCGATCGTGGTGGTCGATCCCGTCGGCGACCCGCCCCCCAGCATCAACTCCGTCGGAGTCACCAATTGGATCGGGGGCATGCGGGCGACCGAGCACCTAATCGAGCTGGGGCATCGCCGCATCGGGCTTGTTGGCGGGCGGACGCGCAAGCTCTGCAATCAGGCCCGGCTCGACGGCTACCGCGCCGCGCTGGAGCACGCCGGGTTGAGCGTCGATCCCGATCTGATCGCCATGGACAATCCCGATCACCCGACCGCGCTCGCGGCCGCGCAGGCGATGTTAGGCCGGAAGGATCGGCCCACCGCGATCTTTGCGACGAGCGACCTTCACGCCATGGGCGTGTACGAAGCGGCGCGCCTGCACGACCTGCGTTTGCCGGGCGACCTGAGCGTGGTCGGCTTCGACGACATTCCGATGGCGGCCTGGGCGTCGCCACCACTGACGACCATGCGGCAGCCGCTCGCGGAGATCGCGACGCTCGCCGTCCGCATGTTGCTTGAGCCGGGGACGGCGGACCTCAGCCACCGAACGGAGCTGGCGACGAAGCTCATCGTGCGCAGCAGCACGACGGCGCCGTCCAGCGCGTCCTCCACCGGCAAGGGCAGGCGATGATCAACGGCCCTCTGCTTCACCCCGAGGTTTTGGCGGCGCTTGCGCGCAGCGGCCACACCGGGCGCATTCTGATCGCCGACGGGCAGTTCCCGATCTCGACGGGCGTGCCGGCGGCCGTTCCGCGCGTCTTCCTCAACTACGCGCCGAACGTCCTGACCGTGCCGCAAGTGCTTCGGCCTCTCATGGAAGCGGCGCCGATCGAGTTCGTGGCGGCGACCGTCAACGACGATGGCTCGCTGCCAGAGATTTGGGACGACTACAAAGCCGTGGTGCCAAGCGACGTTCCCATGACGGGCGTTGAGGCGGCCAAGTTCGGACCCCTGCTGTTCAACCCGGCGCTGGCGCTCGTCATTGCGACCGCGGACGTCAGGTCAAACGCCTGCATCGTCCTGACTTTAGGACGACGAACGCTGTGAACGGACGCTGCAATATGGCCGGCGCGCGGCTCTGAGCGCGGACAGGCGAAGATAAGAAGGGAGGAGAGCGTGAACATGGAAGGGGCGACACCAAGCAGGCCGTCCGTCGGCGAGTTGCAGCCGAACGTGGCGTCGGCTTTCCTGCTCGAAGCGCGCGGCTTGCAAAAATCCTTCGCTGGCGTCGTGGCGCTTCGTCGAGGCAACCTGCAGGTTCGGCCCAACGAAGTTCACGCGATCGTCGGCGACAACGGCGCGGGCAAGTCCACGCTCCTCAAGATCATCAGCGGCGCGCTGCAGCCGGACGCGGGCGACCTGCTGCTCGCGGGCGAACGGATCGTCCTCAACAATCCGTCGGCGGCGCGCGAACTCGGGATTTCGACGGTCTTTCAAGATCTTGCGCTCATCAACCATCTTGATGCGGCGTCCAACATGTTTCTTGGCCGCGAAACGACCAAGCGCGGCTGGCCGTCGTGGATAGGGGTGCTCGACAAGCGGGCGATGCGGGCAAGCGCCGAGGCTGAAATGCGACGGCTCAAGATCGGGGTACGCTCGGTCGATCAGCTCGTTGCGGGCATGTCGGGCGGACAGCGCCAAGCGGTCGCCGTCGCGCGCGCCGTCGCTTTTGGCACGCGCATCGTCGTCATGGACGAGCCGACCGCAGCGCTCGGCGTGCGCGAGGGCGGCGCGGTGCTCGACCTGATCAGGGAAGTCAAAGCGAGCGGCCTCACCGTCATCGTCATTAGCCACAATATGCCCGACGTCTTTAAAGTCGCCGACCGCATCACCGTGATGCGGCTTGGTCAAACCGTCACGACCGTGGATCGCGGGGACACCTCGCTCGCGGAGATCGTCGGCTACATGACCGGCGCTTACGACAGTTCGGAAGGCCCTGCCGCGCCGGGCTCACAAGGAGGCTCGCCATGATCGACGCGGTCGCCTCGCTCGTTCCGGGTTCCTCGGCCTCCGGAGGCCGCATCAGCCGGCTTCGGTTGGCGCTGCTCGACCGCGACGTTCAGCGCTTGCTCGTCAACATAGCGCTAATCGTCATCATTGGCCTCATCGCGCACGTCTTCGCCGGCGGCAAATTCTTCACCGAGCGCAATCTGAACGCGCTCGTCATACAGATCTCAGTGGTGACGATCATCGCCGCGGCGATGACGCTCGTGATGGTCGCCGGCGCAATCGACATCTCCGTGCCCGGAACGGTGGTGCTGAGCGGCGTTCTTTCGGGCTTGCTTATCGTGCGCGGCGTGCCGACGCCGGCGGCCTTCGCGATCGCGACGCTGGCCGGGGGCGCCGTCGGGCTGATCAACAGCTATCTCGTCATCAGCATCGGCATCACGAGCCTAATCGCCACCATCGGGTCGCTCTACGTGACGCAGGGCGTGGCGAACCTTCTGACCAACGGCCTGCCCATCATCGGCCTTCCCGACGATTTTTCTTACGTTGGAACCGGGTTTGTCGGTCCGCTGCCGCTGGCTTTGCCGATTGTAGTCCTCGTCGTCGCTGCGCTGGTCGCGCTGCAGAGGACGACGCGGCTTGGCCAGCACATCGTCGCCACCGGCAGCAACCCGCAAGCGGCGTTTCTCAACGGCGTGAACGTCAATCGCACGCTGACCATCTGCTTCACGTTGAGCGGCCTTGCGGCCGGCTGGGGCGGCGTGATGTACGCCTCCCGCATCGGCAATCCGACGCCAGTCGTCGACAACGACCTGCTGTTCCAGGTGATCGTCGCCATCGTCATCGGCGGCACCAGCCTTAACGGCGGCCAGGGGTCGGTTCTCGGAACTTTTGTCGGCGCGGTTTTGATCGGCGTGCTCAATCAGACGCTGAATCTCTTCGGCGTCTCGACCTTTTGGCAATACATCGCTCTTGGCCTGTTGCTGGTGCTCTCGGTGGGCTCGGACACGATCGTGCGGGGAAGCGGCGCGCGCGAGTTGCGCCGCAGGCTAGGCGCAGCGATGCGCCGCGCGCCAGAGGCTTCGCCGCCCAACTAAAATGACGTCTCATAGGAGAGGAGGAAACAAATGAAAAAAATATATGCAGCGATCTTCGGGGTCGCCACAATTGCAGGAATGGAGCTCGGCGCAGGGCTGCCGTCCCGAGCGCAGGACGCAGCCGTCGATCCTTCGATCGGCGATTCGCTGAAGGGCAAAAAGGTGCTTGTCAGCCCGTACTGGCTCGACGCTTTCGGAACGGCCAATTCCAGTTGGATAAAGCGCCTGCTGCAGCCATATGGGATTCAGGTCGACGCCGTGAATCCTAACGGCACGGCTTCCAAGCAGCAGGACGAACTGCAAACCGCCATCGCCAACCACAGCTATGACGTGATCGTCTGGCAGCCGGTGGATTCGCAGACTGCGCCGGCCAACATCAAGAAACTCCAAGACGAGAAAATCCCGCAGGTCGTGCAATTCGCCGCGCCAGGCGCCGGCGGGCTGAATTACGCCGTCGCCAGCGTCGATTGGCGCAAATCGTTTTCGCCGCCCGGCGCCTCCGCGGCGAAATACGTGCTTGCGCACCCGGAACTCGGGCCCGTGAAAGTCGCATGGATGGGGCCCTATCCGAGCGTGCAGATCTGCGAGGATCGTTTCAACGGCTTCATGGACGGGGTGAAGAGGGTCGCGCCGAATGCGGAGATCGTGTTCCAAGGCGGCGCCACGAACCAGGAGCAGGCGCGCTCGAAGATGACCGACTTCATCACGCGCGGCGTCGCTTTCAACGTTTTCGCCGGATGCGGCGCGACCGAATCCAACGGCGGTTTCGCGGCGATCAACGCCGCCGGGCTCGGCGGCGCCAAGGCGAAAGCGCCTGAGCACGTCTACATGGTGGGCGAAGCCGATCCGACCGGCCTGCAAGCGCTATGGAAGCAGGACTCCGCGGTGATGCGGGCTTACCTGTTCGGGCCGAAAAGCGCGGCCGAGAGCGACGTGAAAATGGTGCTGGGACAATTGACGGGCAAGATCGCCTACAACCAAGCGGTCAACAACCCAATCGACGTGACCTGGCTGACGCCGAACTGCGACACCAGCCGCGCCGCTGCGCTCGATCAGTTCAAAGGCGTCGAGGGCTTCACCGTGCCCGACTGCACCTTCAAATACGCAGGCGGCGACTAGCCGCCCCTAATCCGTCCCCGACCGACGTGCCGGGGACGCCTCATAAACAATCGGCAACCCGTCCTTGAGACAGACCCTTAGGGGTACTTCGATGGGACGGGTCCGTCAGCCGGCGGCACGGCCCCCGCCGGCCGGCGGCGAGGGGGGCAAGCCATAGAAACGGGCGGCGGTCTCGCGATAGAGCTTCCGCCTCTCGAAATGGCTTGCTCCCTCGATCGCGGCTTCGACGACCTCGACCCATTGCGCATACGTGGCGGTGAGCGTCAGCATGGGCCAGTCGCTGCCGAACATCACGCGATCAAATCCGAACGCCTCAATGGCATGCTTGAGGTAGGGCGTGACCTGATCGGGCCGCCATGTCTTGGCGTCGACGCCGGCAAGCACGCCAGAAATCTTCGCCGCCACATTGGGAAGGCGTGCGAGCTCGACGATCTGGGACGCCCACGGCTCCCAAAGACCGTAGCGAATAGCGGGCGTGGCGAGATGATCGAGAACAAATTGCGTCTCGGGACAGCGGCGCACCAGTTCGATGGCGAAGATCAAGCCGTAGTGGCTGACGCCAAGTTCGAACGGCAGACCGCGCCGGCCAAGCGCCCGCACGCCCGCGACAAAATCGGGCTCCAGAACGTTGTCGTATTGGCCGTCAAGGATCCGGCGGATGCTTCGCACGTGAGGCAACGCCGCTAGGGCGTCGAGGTCCGCCTCCACCGCTGCGCCGCGCTCGACAGGCGCGTGCGCGACGATGGCTCCGACCAGCGGATCGGATGTCGCCAAATGCTCGCCGTATTGAGCTTCAGCCAATGACTGGTCCGACAGGAACTCAATGACAGCGACACGTTCGACCGTGATCGCGCCTAAGGCCGCGCGAAAGTCCGCAACGCTGTGAGCCCGCTGAAGGGCTGGAGGCAATCGCTTGATCCAGGAATACGCGATCGCGCGCGGATCGAAAATGTGAATGTGGCTGTCGATGATCGGGAAGTCTGGCATGTCGCAGCCGTGCCCTTTGGCGCTCGCATTGTCGTTCGGCCCGAAAGCGCCGTCCGCATCGCCGAAACGGCGGACGCGTCGCCTTCAGCGCGCTCTCCAACTTCGCGCGGCCCGGGGCGCCGGCAAGACCGGTCGCGCCGACGCCGATGGCGTGAGGCGCGACCGAGCCGACGATCAGTGCGCCCGTGCGCCAGCTTGCGCGGCGATGATCTTGTCGATCAGACGATCTTCATCCGACTGCGCCGGCGCGGGAGCCTTCAGCCGCACTTTCGCGTGTTCGACCGAACTCGTGAAGGATCTCGTCAATGTTCGTCGAGGCGTTGAATTCGCCGACGACGCCCTTGATCTTGGAATTGTCGAACAGGGCGGACCAGCTCTTGTCGCCCAACATCGGGCCTTCCCATTCCTTGTTGTAGCTGACCAGCACGTCCGTCGGCACATGCGCGTGGATCGCCTTGACGGCAAAGCCGCGCGCGATCGCGTCGTGGATCTGGTTCCAATTGTAGCCGCGGTCGGTGGTGATGTGAAAATCCTCGCCGAGCGCCTTGGTGGCCCCGAACAGCCGCACCAGCGGACGCGCGACGTCGACGGAGCGCGTCAGGGTCCAAAGCGAGGATCCATCGCCGGCGACGATGACCGGCTTGCCCGCGATCATGCGACGAATGGCGTTGTCCGCGTCGCCCACCTGAATCGGCATGCCCGTGCGCACGGTGTGGCTTGGACGGATGATCGTGTAGGGAAGCCCGCTCTGCTCCTGCAGCAATTTCTCGCACGCGGTCTTCTTGCGGCTGTATTCCCAGTAGGGGTTCTCCTGCGGCGTTCGCTCGGTCATCACGTCAATCTGCACCGGCTTCTGATAGACCGAGGCCGACGAGATGAAGACATATTGCCCGCATTTTTTCGAGAACGTCGCGATGTCGCGCTTCATCTGCTCCGGCGTGTAAAGCCGGAACTGCGCCACCACGTCGAACTTCTCGTCGCCGAGCCGGCCGTAAGCGTCCTCGTTCATGTCGCCGACGCGCGTCTCCACGCCCTTGGGCAGCGGCACGGTGGTCTTTCCTCGATTGAGCACCGTCACCTTGTGGCCCGCCGCGACAGACGCTTCGACGCACGGGAGAGAGATCTGGCCGGTGCCGCCGATGTAGAGAACGCTAAGCGCCATTGATTTGTCCTTCGTCATCTCAGGGGGAAGAAGTGGCTGAGGCGCGGTCCCCCCGCCCGCCGCCGTCATGTCTTTAGTGTCAGAACCCGCATCCCGCCGCGCGTAGTGCGCCGATGTCGGACCGGCCGTTTCGTTTAGCTCTAGCGTTCGTTCGGAGCGCTCGTCATTCTGTAGATTTTCGACGTGATATTATAGAATTTTACGCTTGGAAAGGCCATTGATCTGCGGCGTCCACGGGGGTCGCGGAGCGGATACGTCTAGAACGCGCTCGGCCGCGCGGAAATTGGGGCCTTCGCCGCGGCGGCGGCGCGCGCCGCCGTCGTGCGGATTTGCCGCATTTGCGTCAGCATGTCTTCGGCGGCTGCGCGGACATGCGCGGCGGCGACGGCCGCGGCGAGCTCGAGGTCCGCGGACGCGACCGCATCGATAATCTCGTCGTGTTGCTTCACGCGCTGGCGCAAGCTCACCGGGGAAATCGGAAGCTTGGATCGCGTCGCGTTGATGAGTCCGGCGTAGCGCTCGATGTCTTCAAGCGCCTGCGTGTTCGATTCGCCCTCGGCGATGACGGCGTGAAAAGCGCGGTTGGCCCCGTCGAGCGCCCGGAAAGCCGGAGCCTTGCGGGCGGCGATTTCGGCGAACACTGCGGCGCATTCGCGCAGGCGCGCAATGTCGGAGGCGGTCGCGCGCTGACAGAACCGCCTTACGATGAGCGGCTCCAGCACTTCGCGGATCTCAAAAATGTTGCGCACAAAGTCGTCCCCCACCACGCGCACCCGCGCGCCCTGATTCGGATTGGCGACGACGTAGCCCTCTCCCTGCAATCTCCACAGCGCCTCCCGCACGGGGTTGGCGCTGACGCCGTAGCGTTCCGCGAGCTCGTTGGTCTTCAGCCACGCGCCTGGCTCCAGGACGCCTGAAACGATGTCGTGACGCAAATCGTTGGTGACGCGATGGGAAAGGCTTGAGTTCTTGGTCATGCAGTTTTGCGCCTCGGCAGCGACTAGGACTCTAATCGCCGAGCTCCGGCAAAGCGAGGTGAATATTCTATAGATTTTTTCAAAAAAGCTATCTATAAAGCCTTGGAGGGCGCCGTTAAGCGCTCCGGGGGAAGCGCGTGAAAGTCACCCGTGTCGAAATTTTTCTGGTCGGGCACGGTTGGAACAACCTCGTTTTTGCGAGGCTCCACACCGATACCGGTCTTTCGGGCGTCGGCGAGGGGACGATGCAATGGCAGGCGCGCACCGTCGCCGGCGCGATCGACCACATGGCCACCCGCTACGTGCTCGGCGCATCTCCGTTTGATATCGAACGCCTCGTCCAAGCGATGTACCGCAACGAATATGCGCGCGGCGGTCCGGTTCTCAACAGCGCAATCGCCTCGATCGAATTCGCCCTCTGGGACATCTGCGGCAAGGCGCTAGGGCAACCAGTTCACAATCTGCTCGGCGGCCGCGTTCACCAGACGATCCCGGCTTATGCGAACGGATGGCACGCCGCTGAAGACGGCGCCGGAGCGGCCGCCGCCGCCGAGGCGGCCCGGAAAGTCGTCGCGGCCGGCTATCGCGGGCTGAAATTCGACCCGTTCTGGAGTCTCGGGCGCGACCCGGACCGCGCCGATGTGCGCCGCGGCATGGACGAAGTCGTCGCCGTGCGCGCGGCCGTCGGGCCCGACGTGCAGGTGTTTGTCGACGGCCATGGACGGTTCAGCGTCGGCGCCGCCAGCGCGATCGCGCATCAACTCGCCGAAGCGGGCGTGGATTGGTTCGAGGAGCCGGTCGAACCTGAAAACTATGCGGCCCTGGGGCAGGTCGCGCGGCCGCGGGGCCTGCAGATCGCCGTCGGCGAACGCTGCTACTCGCGCTATCACGTGCCGCGCCTGCTCGCCGAAGGCCGCCCGCACATCGTACAGCCCGACCCCATTCAGGTCGGCGGTCTGCTTGAGGCCAAGAAGATCGCGGTCCTCGCCGACAGCGCCTACCTGCCGGTCTCTTTCCATTGCCCGTTCGGTCCGATCGCCGTCGCTGGCGCTCTGCAACTCTACGCCGCTACGACCAATGTCGTGCTGCAGGAGTCGTTCTCGGCGTTCGATGCGCTTTGGTGCCGCGACCTCGTCACCAACTATCCCCTGCCCATCGACGGACAGTATCCGGTGAGCTGCCTGCCTGGCCTTGGGGTCGAACTCAACGACGCCGTGGTGCGCGAGCATCCGTATCAAGAGCGCGCGGTGCAATCGATGTGGGCGGTCAATGGCTCGCTGCAAGCCGCAGAGCGTCTGGCCGAGGCGAGCGCCGACGTCGGCCCCGCAACGGCCCCCGAACTTCAGCCCCAGGAAAGCCCCTGAAACGGGGACGAACGGCGCGAAGGACAACAAGGAACTCGACGGCCAAAAAGGCCCGGGAGGAAACGGAAGGAGTGATGGCATGAAGTATCTTCTTGCAACGGCGGCGACGGCATTGGCCCTCGCCGTGAGTCCGGCGCAAGCCGACACGGTTCTGCACGTAATGAGCTGGCAGCCGGCCTATGTCGACGGCACCGACTACTGGAAGAAGACCGTCGCAGGGTTCGAAGCTGAGAATCCCGGCGTCAAGGTCGAAAGCAATTTCGTCGCGTTCAGCCAGTATCTGCCGGCGTTGACCGCGATGATCGCCTCGGACTCGCTGCCCGACGTCTTCAACGGCGGCACCAAGACCGGCGAGCTCGGCCGCTCCGGCCATCTCGTGAACTACAAGGACGTGTTCGACGACAAGTTCTTCGCCCAGTTCTTCAAGGGGCCGCTACGCCAGTACACCTTTGACGACAAGCCTTACGGCCTGCCGGACATGGCGCAAGACTTTGGCATTTTCGCCAACGACCGCGTCATGAAGGATGTTGGGCTCAAGCCGCCGCAAACCTGGGACGAGCTGATCGCCGATGTGCCCAAATTCAAAGCGAAGGGCTACATTCCGCTCGCCTGGGGCAATCTGACGCGCAACACCTGCCCCGACTTCTTCCTGCCGCTCGTGACGCAATATGGCGGCGACGTCTACGCCCTTGACGATCACAAGGCGGGCCTCTCCTGGAACTCCAAGCCGGTCGTCGACGCGCTCGCTCTGCTGCAACGGCTGGCGAAATCGGGCGTCTTCCCCGATGGCATCAACGGCATCGACGACAGCCAGGGTCAGCAACTCGCCTATCAGGGCAAGGCCGCGATGCTGTTCGGCGGATCGTGGACACCAGGCATTTTCGCGCAGAACGGCAGCAAAGATTGGCTGGACAACTATTCCGTCAACAAGGTTCCCGCGCTGACGGCTGACTCGGTCCACTACACCGGCGACGGAGCGGGCAAGTCGTGGGCGGTCAACGCCCAGGGCCCGAACAAGGATCTCGCGCTGAAGTTCGTGGCCTATCTTTTCCGCCCCGACGTCTACAACTGGCGCGCCAAGGGCCTGCAGTCCTTCCCGTCGATGCAAAGCGCCGTGGACCAAATTGACAATCCGAAGGTCAAGACCATGATCTCCTGGATCGCGACGGACTCCGCCGATCACATCCTGTTTGGACCCGGCAGTTGGGATTCGGTTTCCAACGTGTGCCAGAGCATCCTCGGCGGCTCGATTTCGCCCGAGGACGGCGCCAAGAAGATCGAGGCGGACGTAATGGCCGCGCGCAACAACTAAGCGCGCGCCTAGCGTCCCTCGTAGCCGCGCCGCCGTTCCTCCACGGCGGCGCGGCCTTTTTTTAAAGTTGTGAGTCGCTATGGACCTGCCTTCGAGACGGTCGCGTCGCATGCGCTCGCTGCTGGCGCCGGCGCTCTTCATTGGGCCTGCGGCGCTCGCCCTCGTTCTGCTGATGGCGGTCCCCCTCGTCGACGCAGCAATTCTGAGCTTTCAAAACTGGAACGGGATGAAGCCACCGACCTGGATCGGCTTCGACAACTATATCCGCCTTGCGCAGGACGAAACGTTCTGGCGGGCGCTTTGGCACACGGCTTATTTCACGGTGTGCACGGCGATCCTGCAGACCGTGTTGCCGCTGCTGATCGCGAGCCTGCTCACCTCGGGAATTCGCGGCGGCGCGGTGTTTCGCACCCTGTATTTCATGCCCGTGATCATCTCGCTGGCGATCAGCGGGCTGCTTTGGTCGATGCTGTTCGAGCCGAATTTCGGGCCGATCAACAGCGTCCTCCGCGCCGTGGGGCTGGGCGCCTTCGCGCCGCTTTGGCTCGCTAGCCCCGACGCGGTGATGCCCAGCGTCATCATCGTCTCGGTTTGGCAGTCGCTCGGTTTCTACCTCGTTATTTTCTTCGCCGCGCTGCAGGCCGTTCCAAAAGAGCTCTACGAGGCCGCAACCATCGACGGCGCCAACGCCTGGAATCGCTTCACCAACATCACCGTGCCGACCATCTGGCCGGTCATCGTCATCGTCGTCGTGCTGAACACGATCAACGGCATCAAAGTCTTCGACCAGATCTGGGTGATGACGGCCGGCGGCCCGGACTACGCGAGCGCGACGCTGGGCACCTACCTCTACGCCATCGCCTTCGGCGCGATGGGGGCCTCCAATTCACGGCTCGGCTATGCGACGGCGATCGCGATCGTCATCCTGATTTTGAGCCTTGCGGTGTCGATGGTCCAGATTCGTCTCGGACGGCGCCGGGACGTCAACTCGCAGATCGAAGTTTAGGCGATGCAACCGTGACGAGCCAAAGCCCTATGACGACCTCGACTGCGCGATCCGCCCGTGCGCCAGCGTGGAGCCTGACGTTCACACGCACGTTGATTTACGTCATCCTCGCGGCGATCGTGGTCGTTGAAGCTTTCCCGCTCGCCTGGATGATCGTCACGTCCGTGAAGGACACGCACGAGGTCTTCAACACGGTGCTGCCGAGCGAGATCAAGTGGCAAAACTTCCCGCGCGTCTGGTCTGCGATGAACTTTCCGCTGCATCTGGCGAATTCGCTGTACGTCACAAGCCTCACCGTCGGCCTGATCGTGCTGCTGGCGACGCCAGCGGCCTATGGCTTTGCGCGCTACCGGTTTCCGGGGCGGGAGTTCGTGTTTTACGCTTTCATCGGCGTGATGATGGTCCCGCCGCAGGCGATCCTCATTCCGATGTTCCAATTTCTAAAAACGTTGCACATGCTGAACACGCTGACGGGCCTTTCGCTGTCGTTCGTCGGCGGCGGCACGGCGTTTGCGGTGTTCCTGATGCGGTCGTTCTTTCTCAGCCTGCCGCGCGAATTGGGGGACGCCGGTCGCATGGACGGCTGCAATGACCTCGAGGTGTTCTGGTACGTGTATTTGCCGCTCGCGCGCCCCGGCATCGCCACGGTCGTCATCATCCAATCGCTCTACACGTGGAACGAGTTCATGTTCTCCAACACGTTCCTCATTTCGCCGCAAAACAAAACGGTGCAGTCCGCGGTTTTTCAAGCGGTAGGGCAGTATGCGACGGACTACACCGCGCTTTGCGCGGGGCTGATCATCGCGCTGGTGCCGGTGGTTCTCGTCTACCTTGCTTTGCAGCGCCAATTCATCAGCGGGCTGACGGCGGGCGCGCTGAAGGGGTGACCGCCGCGGCGACAATAAAATCAAGAACGCCTCAGCCGCCGTTGTCAGCCGCCGTCCAGCGCGTCGCGATCGCGATCTCGCCCACCATTCCCTCAGGAAGCACGACGCAATCGCCGTCGATCGGCAGCGGCGTCTCCTGAGCGCCCCTCAGCTTCGCCCCGGCCAAGACGAACGGCTTCGGCGCCCGCAAGCGCAGGCGAATCGGGGCGCCCGGCCTGTCGGGAAGCGTCACGCTCGCCAAAATCTCCCCCTCATCGATCCGAGAGTCGATGCGATAGCTGATCTTGCCCCGTCGCGTCGGCGCGTCCTTCACGCCAATCGTCCGGCCATGGGCGAGGCGTTCGCGAGGGACGCCGCGCGCAAGCGTGATCGCGCCGCTGATCGGGTCTTCATGGACGAGCAGCCATTTGAGCGCGATGGGCACGGTCATTTGCGCGGGAAGGCAATAGGGGCTGTGCGCGCCGCGGGCGCGGTCCATGTCCACGCATTCGATCGCGGTCCACGTGCCGCGCGTATGCGCGTGCGCGGCTTGGGCGTAAAACACCAGCAGCGCCTCGGCCGTCATGTCGTGTTGCAACAGCCCGGCGATCTCCTCCCAGACGAGAAAACCCACCAGGCTCTTGCGATTGTTGAACACGCCCAAGGTGGTGTGGCCGCGCTCGCCGGCGATGTCCCAGATCCGCCTGGTGGTCTCCTCCGTCGCGGCGCCGCCAAAATACAGCTCTGACCATACGCGATTTTCGTCATACAACTCCGGCCGCGCCCGATAGGGATGCTCCCAGTAAAAAGTCTTGTCCCCCGCGATGATCGGCAGGCCGGCGACGCCGTCCTTGACGACCCACGTTTTTTCAACGCCGCGGCGGGCGTCGCCAAACATCGCCTCTGCCGCTTCGCGCAGCGCGTTCGCCCGCTGCTTCAACGCCGCGTCCCCGTCCGTCTCGGCGACGGCGCTGTAGGCCCCGGCGAGATCGCGCAGGCCGCGCCAAGCCTCGCCCGTGTTCGACAAATAGGGCCGGTCGTAGTCGCATTCGTAGACGTTCGGCGTGAGAAAATTGATGTCGGCTTCGTGGTAGCCGTCGATCATCCCGTAGGCGGGATCGTCGGGATCGCGGCGGCGCGCCGCCTTCCAGCGGTCCAGAAGGATGTCGGCGACGGCGTCGATCTTGGCGCGGTGCTTGCGCAGCAGCGTCGCGTCGCGCGCGTAGTCGAAATGGAGCCCGAGGCAGGTGAGCATCACGCCATATTTGCCCATCTCCGGACCGCGATAGCGCAACGTCCCGTCCGCCCGGACAAAATGCGTGAAGTAGTTGTCGAGATAGGCGCGAGCGCGCTCGAAATAGCCCCACTCGACGCAGGCGAGCGCGCTTGAGACCAGCACATCTTGAAACCCGTCGTGCTCCGCTCCCGCGTAAGCCTGGTCGACGACGCCGTATTTTGGATGATCCCCTCGGCGCGTGATGATTTCGCGCGCGAAAGCGTCGCGGCTGCGCAGGCTGAACTCGTCCCATCCCACGACCTCCATCCCGCCGCCAATGGCGTCGTCCCAGTATTCGAGCGTCTGCAGCAGCTCCTCGTAAAACCGTTCGCGCAGCCGCTCGCCAGCCTTCGGAAACGGCAGAAACGAATCGACGTACTTCGTTTCGAGCGGCCGTCCCGCCTTCATATGGATGAGCCGGTACCACACCGGCTGTTGGAACGCGTTCGCCGTGGCGCTTGAGGCCAGCGTGACGACTTCCCAGGATTCGTCCGGCGCAAGGGGATAGACGGTCCGGACGATGGGCGCCCATCCGCCAAGTAAGCCTTCCCAAAGCTCGCCCGCCGCCATCGCCGCCTCGCTGCCGGGCGCGACGACGCCGATGGGCACGCGGCTCACCATCGTCACGTCCTGGTAGTAAAGCGGGATGACATCGGCGGAGATGCCGGTGCCGACGAACGTGTGCGGGCGGCGGTGGCCTTCGAAGAACGCGTCTCGCACCGGAGGATAGCAGGCGGCGACCTCCGCCCAATCGGGATCGCGCCCCGCTGCAAGCAGTTCCCCGCGCATGACGTCTTTGCGATCGGGCAACACCTCCGCTTTGTCGTGGCCGCGATACCAGGAGGCGATCCCGTGGCGCTTGAGCGCCGCCTCGCCCTCGGTGGTCGGCTCGAGCGTCTTCGCGCACGCGCGCAACAGTCCTGCTGCGGTCACGAAGGCGATGGCTCCATCCTGCCGGGACAATTGCTCGAAAGCGGCGACGGGCTCGCCGTTCCGCTCGAACATCGCCATCAGGGTCCAACCGCCGACGCTTTCGCCGACCTTGGGAGCGCCGTTCGTTGCGTCTGCAACTGAGAAAGAGCGCAGCGCGCCGCCGTCGAACGTCGCGCGCAGCAAATCCGGCGACGCGCCGTCACCCTCGCCTGAATAGCCAGGACATAGAAAATCCCCGATTTCGCGCGTCACGTGCCCTCCTGCCGCTTTGCCGAAGCGGCGCTCTCGCCAAAGCCCTGCTGCGCCTCACGCGCCGCGTGCGGCGAGGAACGCTTCGACCTGCGCCAGATCCTTAAGCCCGGCGCCGGCGCCGACTTCGCCGACCGACAACGCCGCCGTCGCGCATCCGAAGCGAAGCGCCTTCTGCGGCGCAAAGCCGTGGACCAGCCCGTGCAGGAAACCCGCGACGAAATTGTCGCCGGCGCCGGTGGTGTCGGCGACCGGAACGTCAAACGCCGGCTGCTCGAACACCTCATCGCCGATGAACGCAAGGACGCCCTTCGACCCCCGCTTCACCACGACATTGCGCACGCCGCGCCGCCGAAACGCCGCTGCGATGGCGCCCGGATCCCTGCTGCCCGTGAGGATCTCGCCTTCAAGTTCGCTCGGCATGGCGTAGTCGAGCGCCGGCCACAGCTCGGCAAGGTCGTCCAGCCCATAGCCGCGCTGGTCCATCACCATGTCCGCCAGAGTGATGGCCCCGACGGCCCGCGCCTTGCGTGCGATCGGCGCGGCGATCTCGTGATCCATACCCGGCGCGTAGAACAGGCTCGCGAGCGACAGCGCGCGCAAGCCCGGCTGCACGGCGGCGTCGTTGACGTGTTCCGGCCCGAAGGCGGGGCCGGCGCTGCCCGCCAGCGAGAGAAAACTGTGTTCGCCGCGCGGATCGATCAGCACCAGCACGGTGGTGGTCGGCCGCGCCAGATCGGTCGCAAGCCCGCGCGCGTCGACGCCGATGCGGGCGAGTTCGATCGCGGACGAACTGTCCCTGCGCGTCGTCGCCCACCACGGCCACCACGCCCGCGGAATCGCCAAGCTTGGCGAGCGCAGCGGACTGATTGACCGAGTCGCCGCCGATCGCCAGGCGAATGCCGGGCACATGGCCCGTCTCGCCGGATTTCGGCAGCGCGTCGACGCCTTCGACGAGGATGTCGACCACCGCCATGCCGACGCAGAGAATATCTGGATTAGCCATCGAACTTTCCAACTGTAGGATTGTGCGGAGGCGAGCGCCGTTATCGGCTGATCAGGCCGATGGCGCGGCCCATGCCGCCGGTGGCGCCTTCGAACTTGTGCGGCAGGAAAATGAAGATCGCGCCGCGCGTCGGCAGCTTGCCGAGGTTCGTCAGATTCTCCGTGGCGATCATGCCGTAGCCCAACGCCGCCCAATGTGGGCTGTAATCGTCCTGCATCAGGCCAATGCCGCGGCCGTCGATGCCGATGTGCTTGATGCCGCGCTCGTGCAGCAGTTCGATCGCATCGGCGCCGGGCGCAGGGTGCGAGCGGTCGTATTGGAAGCCTTCGGGATACGGCCGGAAATATTTGTCGGACCAATCTGTGCGAAAAAGCACGATGTCGCCTTTCGCGAATTGGCCGTTCTCGCGCTCCCAGTCCTCAAGAAAGCGCCGGGTGATGACAGGGCTCTGCGCCAAATGCGTCGTCTCGCCCTTCGGCGCCGCCACAATCAACGGCCGGACGTCGACCACGACCGCGGCGCCGATCATGTCGTCAAGATTTAACTGCTCGATGGTGACGGAGCCGAACGCGTTCGCATGCGGAAGGCCGCTGTCCGGCGGCGGAATCATATGCGACGGCGCGTCGCAATGCGTGCCCGTGTGATCGTCGTGGACCTGCACGTACTCCAGAAATTTGCCGCGCGGCCAGGTGTAGTGGTTCATCATGTACTGGCCGAACCGCTGCCCTTCCGGCGGCGACGACGGCTGGTTTTCGCCTGTCAGCACCGAGAGGTCGATGAGCATGGCTCCCTTGATGAGCGCAAGCAAAGTTTTGGCGTCTGACACGAAGGCCCCCTAAGTTTCGGGACCGCAGCTTCGCCGCCGCATTGCAGCGCGTCGGTTTAACCGACCGAAGGAACCTCCCCGCCCAAGACTGGCGCAAGTGCGCTCGCAGGGCAACGCATGGGCGCAGAAAACTGCGCGCACTAGAAAGTTCACTTTATGTTCTGGGTATGGTAGCGACGACAATGAACGCAAAGGCCCTCGGACGCTCCTGCCTTGTCCCCACGGCGAAACGCTGATGGCCCGCCGCGCGGGAAGCGCCGATCTGCCGCTTCACGGCGGACGCGTGCCGGCGTGGCTCGGCCAGCGCATGACGCGGCTCGGCGCGGTGATCACCGAGGCGATTATCCTCGAATATGGCCGCGATGAAATGCTGCGGCGGCTCGCGCATCCCTTCTGGTTCCAGGCCTTTGGCGCCGTGATGGGGATGGATTGGCATTCCTCTGGCATCACCACGAGCGTCATCGGCGCGCTCAAGCGCGGCCTGGCGCCATTGTCGGGTGAACTGGGGCTGCACGTCTGCGGCGGCCGCGGCAGCCATTCCCGCCGCACGCCGGAGGAACTGATCGCGATTGGCGAGCGGACGGGCCTCGACGGCGCCGCGCTGGCGAAAACGAGCCGGCTGGTGGCCAAGGTCGACAGCGCCGCGGTTCAGGACGGTTTTGACCTCTACCTCCACGGTTTCATCGTCGCCGACGATGGACGCTGGGTCGTCGTGCAGCAGGGCATGAACGGCGACCGCCGCCAGGCGCGGCGCTATCACTGGCTCTCGGAGGGCTTGCAAAGTTTCGTCGACGCGCCGCACGCGGCGATCGAGGGCGCTGGGCAGGGCACGATCGTGAACCTCACTGACCGGCGCGCGGAGGTCTCGCGGCAGCGGCAGATCGAAGTTCTCGGCGCGTTGGGGCCGGATGGCGTCACCAAACGGCTTGCGGAGCTTGAGCCACGCGCCGCGGTGCCGAGCGACGCTGACGCCCAGCCGCTGCTGCCGCATCTCATCATGCCCACCCACCACGACGTCCGGCCGGAAGACATCGTCACCCGACGCTTGCACGGCAATCTCGCGGCGGCGGCCGATTGCGGCCCGCGCGATTTTGCCGAGCTGCTGCTCGTGCCCGGGGTCGGCGCGCGAACGGTGCGCGCGCTCGCGCAAGTCGCGGAAGTGATTCACGGCGCGCCTTATCGCTTCAGCGACCCTGCCCGCTTTTCCATCGCGCATGGCGGCAAGGATCGGCATCCCTTCCCCGTGCCGTTGAAGGTCTACGACCAGAGCATCGCCGTGATGAAAGCCGCCGTGCGCAAGGCGAAGCTTGGCGCGTCCGAAGAGCTGGCTGCGATCAAGCGGCTGGACGAGCAGGCGCGTACTCTGGAACGGAGCGGCAGCGGGCCCTCCGTGGACGCGCTGTTCGCTGAGGAACGCAGCCGCTCGCACGAGTTTGGCGGCCACAGCGTGTTTGGCCCAGAGCCGCCGCCTCGCACGCTTTCTCCGTTGAAAACAGGGTGAAGGAAGCGCGTCCTCCCACTCCCGGACGGAGAGGCATCAGCGCGCCTCCGCAATTTCGCAAAACTCGTCAGCAGCAAAAACTTGACAAGCACAATTGTTCACTTTATGTTCTCTTCGACGCTGTTTGACAATTGAATAGTGGGAATAGTCGACCCGGGCGCGAGCGTCGCCGCGCGGCTCGCTCCACGCCGAGCGGGAGCGAAAAAAAGAGACCGTAACGCGATGGAGCAATCGCATAAGTCTCTGAAATCATTAGTCGCCGCTCAAAAAAAACGGCCGCTGAGATTTTCTGAGGCTTTCTCTGGCTTGCGCAGGTTATCGCAGATGGTCGCCGGGTTTACCCAGATTAGCGCATGACTTTCCCGAGCTTGCGTGGCGAAGTGAGGGGTGCGGGTACGCGCCGGAGAGGGAAGAGGGCGTTGCGGCTCTAGGGCAACGGAATCGCGGTGTTGTACTTCACCTGCTTCAACGCAAAACTCGATCGGATATTCGCCACCCCCCGCGTCTTGGACAAGCGGTTCACGATGAGATGCTGCAGCTTGTCGATATCAGGCACCAGCACGCGCAGGAGATAGTCGGCGTCGCCCGTCATCAGGTAGCACTCCATAACTTCGGGCAGCCGGACGACGGCGGCCTCAAAGGCGTCGAGATCCGCCTGGGTCTGCTTTTCCAGCGTGATCTGCACGAACACGCTGATCGACGGACCGAGCTTGGTCGCATCGAGCAGCGCCACCCGCCGCGCGATCACCCCCGCCGCCTCCAGAGCGCGGACGCGCGCCAGGCACGGCGACGGCGAGAGCCCGACGTGCGCGGCGAGTTGAACGTTGGTCAGATCGGCGTTGTCCTGCAGCGCCGCCAGGATGCGCAAATCGACTGCATCGAGGGGCGAGCGCGGCATAATCTGCCGTGAACGTTGCTTCATACGGCAGATATCGCTGAAATGACGACTGCTCGCAACCCAGTGCGGCGCCCTATTCCGCTCGTGCGCTGTTACGATGGACGAAGCGGACAAAACGGATGGGAAGGTCACATGCACGGGCTGACGACGGCCGCCGACCCGCGGGGCGCCGACCCCGACCCCACAGAAACCTCCGAATGGCTCGCCGCGCTGAATTCCGTGCGCCGCTTCGCCGGCTCGGAACGCGCGACCTTTCTGCTGCGGGCGCTCGCCCGCGAGGCCGCGCGCCACGGCGTCGTCGCCGACGCGCCGCCGTTCTCGCCCTACCGCAACACCATCTCTGTTGAGCGGCAGCCGCCGTTTCCCGGCGACCTCGCGATGGAGGAGCGGATCACCGCCATCGTCCGCTGGAACGCGCTGGTCATGGTCATGCGCGCCAACAAGGCGTCTTCCGAACTCGGCGGCCATATCGCCAGCTACGCCTCGGCCGCCGAGATTTTTGAAGTCGGCTTCAACCATTTCTTCCGCGCCGACGACATCGTCTTCTTTCAGCCGCACAGCGCCCCGGCGTCTACGCCCGCGCCTTTCTTGAAGGGCGAATCTCCAAGGAGCGGCTTGAGCACTATCGCCGCGAGATCGGCGGCCGCGGCCTCAGTTCCTATCCGCACCCCTGGCTGATGCCCGACTTTTGGCAGCAGCCGACCGGCTCGATGGGCATCGGCCCGTTGAGCGCCGTGCACCAGGCGCGCTTCATGCGCTATTTGCGCGACCGTGGGTTGGCGCAGCCCGGCGCGCGGCGCGTTTGGGGCGTGTTCGGCGACGGCGAGATGGACGAGCCGGAATCGACCGCCGGCCTGTCGCTCGCCGCGCGCGAGGGGCTCGACAACCTCACCTTCGTCGTCAACTGCAATCTGCAGCGGCTCGATGGCCCGGTGCGCGGCAACGGCCAGATCATCCCCGAGCTCGAACGGCAGTTCTCCGCCGCCGGTTGGGCCGTGATCAAGGTGCTCTGGGGCTCGGAGTGGGACGCGCTGTTCGCGCGCGACACGGAACACGTGCTGCTGCGCCGCTTCGCCGCCACCGTCGACGGCAAATACCAGACGCTCGGCGCCAAGGACGGCGCATACAATCTCGCTCACTTCTTCGACGAAGACCCTGAAGTGCATGCGCTGGTGGCCGCCATGTCGGCGCGCGAGATCGACGGGCTCCGGCGCGGCGGCCACGACTTGCGCAAGCTCTACGCCGCCTTCGCCATGGCGCGCGAGCCCAAGGGCCGCCCGACCGTGGTCCTTGTCAAAACCAAGAAAGGCTACGCCATGGGTAGCGGCGGCGAATCCCGCATGACCGCCCATCAGACCAAGAAGGTCGAGGCCGACACGCTGCTGGCGTTTCGCGACCGCTTTGCGCTGCCGCTCAGCGATGCCGAGGTGGAAGACCTGTCTTTCTATCGCCCTGCTGAAGACAGTGCCGAGCTTGCTTATCTCCGTGGGCGCAGGGCCACGCTCGGCGGCGCTCTCCCCGCGCGCGCGAGCCGCGCGCCCGCCGTCGCCGTTCCGCCATTGCGCGACTATGCCGCCTTCGCGCTCGACGCCGACGGCAAAGCGATGTCGACGACGATGGCCTTCGTCCGCCTGCTCGGCGCGCTGTTGAAGGACCGTGCGCTGGGACCGCGGATCGTTCCGATCGTCGCCGACGAAGCGCGCACCTTCGGCATGGCCGGCCTGTTCCGGCAGATCGGCATCTATTCCCCGGTGGGCCAGCTCTACGAGCCTGAGGACGCCGGTTCGATGCTCGCCTATCACGAAGCGCGCGACGGCCAGCTTCTGGAAGAAGGCATTTCGGAAGCGGGCGCGCTCGCGGCCTGGACCGCCGCGGCGACGTCCTACAGCACGCATGGCCTGGCGATGCTGCCGTTCTACGTCTACTATTCCATGTTCGGCTTTCAGCGCGTCGGCGACCAGATTTGGGCGGCCGCGGACCAGCGTTCGCGCGGCTTTCTGATCGGCGCGACGGCCGGCCGCACCACGCTCAGCGGCGAAGGCTTGCAGCATCAGGATGGCTCCAGCCAGCTGATCGCCGCGACGATCCCGAACTGCCGCGCCTACGATCCCGCCTTCGCCTACGAACTCGCCATCATTCTCGACCATGGCGCGCGCGCGATGATGGAGCGCGACGACGACGAATTCTACTACCTCACGGTCATGAACGAGAATTACGCGCAGCCCTCAGCTCCGGCGGATCTCGACGCTGCAGCGGTCCTCAAGGGCCTCTACCGCTTCGGCCGGCGCGACGCGGCGAACGGCATCGGTCTCGTGCGCCTGATCGGCTCGGGCGCGATCCTGCGCGAAGTCATCGAGGCGGCCGATCTGCTGGCGAACGATTGGGGCGTTTCTTGCGAGATCTGGAGCGCGACGAGTTATGCCGAACTCGCCCGTGGCGCTCGCGACGCCGAGCGGCGCAATCGGATGAACCCCCTGGCGGAGCCCGCCGTCAGCCATCTCTCAGCTTGCCTCCCAGGCCACGCGCCTGTTGTCGCCGCATCGGACTACGTGCGCGCCTATCCGCAAATGATAGCGTCCTATCTCGACGCCCCGATGACCGTGCTCGGCACCGACGGTTTTGGCCGCAGCGACACGCGCGCCGCGCTACGCGATTTCTTCGAAGTCGACCGCCGCCACGTCGCCGTCGCCGCGCTCGCGGCGCTGGCGCGCGAAGGGTCCGTGACGCGCGAAACAGTCGCGAAGGCGATCGCGCGCTATGAGATCGACGGCGCAAAGGCGCCGCCATGGACATGCTGACGGCGGCTAAGCCGCGCGCCCCGTGTAGCGGGCCGCTTGGCGTTCGACGAAGCCCAGCGCGTCGTAAACCAGCACCGCCAATAGACCGACGATGACGCCGCCCTGCAGGATGAAGGCCGTGTTCGAACTCTGCAGGCCAGCGATGATGACTTCGCCCAGACCCTTGGCGGCGACGGTCGAGCCGATCGTCGCGGTGCCGAGATTGATCACGACGGACAGCCGAATGCCCGCGAGGATCACCGGCAGAGCGAGCGGCAGTTCGACCAGAAACAGGCGACGCATGTCGCCCATGCCCATGCCGCGCGCGGCGTCCAATGTCGCAGCCGGCACCTCGTGGAGGCCGACGATGGTGTTCTCGAAAATCGGCAAGAGACCGTAGAGCACCAGCGCGATCAGCGTCGGCTTGACGCCAAAGCCGACCGCCGGCACCGCCAGCGCGAGAACCGCGACCGGCGGAAACGTCTGCCCGATGTTCACGACGCTGCGCGACAGCGGCAAAAACTCGGCGCCGGCCTTGCGGGTGACGAAAATGCCCATGAGCAACGCCAGGATCGTCGCCGCGAGGCTGGCTCCGGCGACAAGCGCAAGATGATCGAGCGTCAAGTCGAGCAGGCTGCCCTGGTTGTAGATCGGCCGGCGCGCCGTTCTCTGTGAACGGCTCGAGCACCGGCGCGAACCACTCGGGCCGCAATACGAGGGCCAACAACGCCGCAATGGCGACAATGCGGGCGAACGTGGCGAACAGCTTCATCGCGGCCGTCCGGCGCGCTCGAGTATCGCCGGCAACGTGATGCGCCCCAGCAGAGCGCCGTCGTTTGCCGCCACGGGAAGGCTTTGCGCGCCGCGCCAAAGCAGGTCGGACAACGCATCGCGCAACGTGGCCCGTCTCGGAAATCGCCGGACCTTCAGCGCCGCCGGGCTCGACGGCGTCGGCGACGTTGGCAAGCGACAGCAGCCGAAAGGCGCGCTCGCCGCCGCCAACCAACCGCTCGACGAACCCGGGCGCGGGCTTGGCCAAGAGCTCGGCCGGCGCCGCATATTGCAGCAGGCGGCCACGGTCCATCACGGCGATGCGGTCGCCAAGCTCGATCGCCTCCTCCATATCGTGCGTCACCAGCACGATGGTGATGCCCAAGCGGCGCTGCAGCGCCAGCAGATCCTCGCTGCGCCTTCGCCCGGATGATCGGATCGAGCGCGCCGAACGGCTCGTCCATCAGCAGCACCGCGGGCTCGGCGGCGAGCGCCCGCGCGACGCCGACGCGCTGCTGCTGGCCGCCTGACAATTCGTGCGGAAGCTTCGTCGGCGTAGATTGCCGGGTCGAGCTCGAACAGAGTGAGCAGTTCGGTGACGCGCGCTGTCGATCCTCGCCTTGTCCCAGCCCAGCAGGGTGGGCACGGTCGCGATGTTGCGCGCCACCGTCCAATGCGGAAACAGGCCGTGGCCCTGGATGGCGTAGCCGATGCCGCGGCGCAGTTGCTCGCCGGGCAAAGTCGCGGTGTCGCGCCCGTCGATGCGGATGCGTGCCGCTCGTCGGCTCGATCAGGCGGTTGATCATGCGCAGCAGCGTGGACTTGCCGCTGCCCGAGGTGCCGACGAGCACGGCGATCGTCGCCGCGTTCGACGCGAAACGAGACGTCGTCGACGGCGAGCGTGTCGCCGAAGGCGCGGCTGACATTTTCGATTTCGATCATGTCCGGCGTCCTCTCGACGATCTCGATCACGGCGTCGAGCAGGATCGCCGCGGTGAAGGCGAGCGCGATCGTCGGCACGGCGCCGAGCAGCACGAGATCGGTCGCCGACTGTCCGATGCCCTGGAACACGAAGGTCGCCGAAGCCGCCGCCGCCGATCAGCGCGGCGATCGTCACGAGCCCGATGTTCTGGACCAGCACGATGCGGATGCCGGTCAGGATGACCGGAAACGCCAGCGGCAGCTCGACGCCAATCAGGCGCTGGCGGCGCGTCATGCCCATGCCGTCCGCCGCCTCGACGATATCCGGCGGGCGCTTGACAAGGCCGACGACGACGTTGGCGACCACCGGCAGCAGCGAATAGAGGAAAAGCGCGATGAAGGCCGGCGCCGCGCCGATGCCGCGAACGCCGAAGTCGCCGACGCACGGGAAATCGGCCGCAAGCAAGGCCGAGCGGCGCCATCATCAGGCCGTACATCGCGATGCTCGGGATGGTCTGGATGATGTTGAGCACCGGCAGCGTGACGGCGCGCAGCGGCAGGCGCGCGCTGGCAGGCGACGCCGAGCGGCACGCCGACGACGACGGCCGCGCCAGCGAGCCCAAGCGCCAGCTCACATGGCGGCCGCCCTCTTGCCAGAAGCTGTCGGCGTGTGTCGCGTATTCCTTCATGACCGAAAGGCCGCTCCAGACCCCGGAGCCAGGATGACCGCGACGATCGCCGCCGCCGCGGCAAGGATCGCGACGCGGACGACGGGGCCGAGGGCGAGTTTGGCGATCGCGTCGGTGACGAGCATCGCGAAGGCGAAAACCAGCACCCAGAACCCGGCGGCCGGCGCGACGCGCGCGAACGCGTTGCCGGACGGGATGACGTGAGCCGGGAACGAGGCCGACCAGCAACGCCAGCGCGATCAGCGCCAGCAGCGCCCACGGCGAAACGTAGCTCGCGGCTTGCGTCTGAACAGCGCGACGAGCGCTCGCGGCGGAGATCGCGACGATGCCGCACGCCGCGAGACTCGCGCGGCAAGGCGCTCGAAGATCGCGAGCCCCTTGCCGGAGACGATGCGGTTGGCGCGAAACGTCGCGAACGGTTCAAGAACACAGCGACAACGGCGACCAGCAACGCGATCACGACGCCGAGCTTGTCGAATTGCGGCGCGACGAACGAGGCGCCAGGAGGCCGCACCGCTGATCGGCGAGGCCTCCCCGGCGCCTGACATTATTTCACGAAGCCCTTCGACTTGAGATAGTCGGCGGCGACATCCTTGGCCGGCTTCGCCGTTGACCTGGATGCGCGCCATTCAGCGTCTGCAGCGTCTTGAGGTCGAGCTGGCGAACACCGGCTTGAGAATGTCGGCGATCTCCGGATGCGCCTTCAGCACGGCCTCGCGGATGATCGGCGCCGGCGCATAGACCGGCTGCACGCCCTTGTCGTCGTCGAGCACGACGAGGCCGGCCGCGCGCGATGGCGCCGTCGGTGCCGTAGACCATCGCGGCGTTGACGCCGTCGGTCTGCTCGGCCGCCGCCTTGATCGTCGCCGACGTGTCGCCGCCCGACAGCACGAGCAGCTGATCGGGCTTCAGCGTGAAGCCGTAGGCCGTCTGGAACGCCGGCAGCGCCGCCGCGCTGTTGACGAACTCGGACGAGCCCGCGAGCTTCACCTTGCCGCCGCCCGACACCCATTTGCCGAAGTCGCTGAGGCTTGCGAGCTTGTTGGCGTCCGCGACACGTCCCCAGCAGGCCGATGGCCCAGGTGTTGTTGGCGGGCGCCGGCGTGAGCCAGACGATCTTGTTGGCGTCGTAGTCGAGCTTCTTGGCCGCGTCGTAGCCCTTGGCCGCGTCCTTCCAAACGCGGTCGTCCGCCTTGTTGAAGAAGAAGGCGGCGTTGCCGGTATATTCGGGATAGATGTCGATCTCGCCGGCGATGATCGCCTTGCGCACGATCGGCGTGGCGCCGAGCGAGACCTTGTTGGTGACCGGCACGCCGTGCGCTTGCAGCACCTGCGCGATGACGTTGCCGAGCAAGTTGCCTTCGGTGTCGATCTTGGACGAGACGACGACGGAGTCGGCGGCTTGCGCGCCTCCGACGAGGAGCGCTGCGAGGATGGCTCCAATCCCGCACGCTTTGGCAAATGTGATCATATCGATGGCTCCTTCTGCGAAAAAAAGTTACGGCGACGACGGGACGTCGCGAGATCGAATGGCTACTGGCGGTTTAGCTCAAGGCGAGCGCCTCGCCATCTCCGTCTAATGCATCTCTCAGACGAGCGGCGGACAAACAGGTTCCAAGACGCGCCCCGGCTCCGCTCTTAAATTGCATATCACGTTCACAAGCCAGCCCCCTCAGACCGCCGGTAAAGGTCGGTCTGCATCACTTCGATGCCTTTTGCCACGATCACGAACTTTTGTGTATATAATTTTTGTAGACTTATAATCGCGAACGGCAGGCTTGGGGGTTTGCATGAGCGCGGCGTCTTCAACGGTCTGGTCGCTCGGCCGGGTTCAGCGTTCGTTGCTGCGCGCCCAAGCGACGCTGGCGGGGACGCCTAGTTCTCGGGCCGTTTTGGAGCATCGGCCGGTTTCTGTGCGACGAGGCGCGGCTCATCGCCGAGGACGCGCCGGTCGCTCTCTATGTGACGCTGGTCGGCGGCATGCCTTTGTGGCTTTACGGCCTCACAGTGATGTTCCCGGCGACGTCGATTTCGATGATCCGCTCGTTCGCCGAACACCGCGCCGGCAGAGACGCGGCGCACCGCGTCGCCATCGTCGAAGGCGCGTGGCTGCTCGGGCCGCTTATTCTCTTCAACAACTTGCACGCCCTTCACCACGAGCGGCCGCAGATCCCTTGGTATCGCTATCCCAGCTGGTATCGCGAGAATCGCGATCGCCTGATTTGGCAGAACGGCGGGCTCGTTTATGCCGGCTATTTTGACGTGCCGCGGCGGTTTCTGCTGTCGCCGCACGACGAGGTGCGTCACCCCTCGGATCGCGCCGCACTCGACTTCTCCGACGCCAATCGGGCGCCGCCGGTTCAACGTTGAACGCGGGGCTTGCTGCGATGCGTCTCGAACCTATTTGCGTGACCGGAGTTTAAATCCGCCTGGGGACCTTCCGCCTATGCCGACTCTCTTTGACCCGATCGCCATTGGCGATCTCCGGCTGCCGAATCGCATTTTCATGGCCCCGCTGACGCGCAATCGCTCGAGCGGCGTGGGACGCGTTCCCAATGCGCTTATGCGCGACTACTATGTCCAGCGCGCCTCAGCCGGCCTGATCTTTTCCGAGGCGACGTCGGTCACGCCGCATGGGCGTCGGCTATCCGCATACGCCAGGCATTTGGTCGCAGGAGCAGGTCGAGGGCTGGCGGGAGATCACCACGGCGGTCCATGCCGCGGGCGGCAAGATGTTGCTCCAGCTTTGGCATGTCGGACGCATATCCGACCCGAGCTTCCATAACGGTGCGCTTCCCGTCGCGCCGAGCGCGATCGCGCCTGGCGGCCACGTCAGCCTGCTGCGGCCGGGCGTCCCTTCGTGGTCCCGCGCGCGTTGGAGACGGACGAGGTGACCGAAGTCGTCGCCGCCTTCCGCAAAGGCGCGGAAAACGCCAAGGCCGCGGGCTTCGACGGCGTCGAGGTCCACGGCGCCAACGGCTATCTGCTCGATCAGTTCCTGCAGGACGGCAGCAACAAACGGACGGATCGCTACGGCGGGCCGATTGAAAACCGCGCGCGGTTGCTGCTTGAAGTGACGGATGCTGTCACCTCGGTCTGGGGCGTCAACCGCGTTGGCGTCCATCTTGCTCCGCGCGGCGACGGCCATGACATGGGCGACTCCAACCTGCCCGCGACGTTCGGCTATGTCGCCTCAGAATTGGGACGGCGCAAGATCGCCTTCCTTTGCGCGCGCGAGTCGTTGAAGGAGCCTCGCCTTGGACCGTCGCTGAAGAAGGCGTTCGGGGGCGTCTACATCGTCAACGAAGGCTTTACCGCTGAGACCGCCGCGGCGGCGCTCGCGGCTGGAGAAGCCGACGCGGTCGCGTTCGGCAAGCTTTTCATCGCCAATCCCGATCTACCGCGACGCCTCGCACGCAACGCCCCGCTCAATGATTGGAACGCGGAGACCTTCTACACCGCGGGCGGCGAAGGTTACACGGACTATCCGCATCACGTTGAGGCCGCGGAATAGCTGTGCGGCCTCAGGCGATCTTGAAGCGGTTTTCCGCCAGCCCCGGCACGCTAGATCGCAGGCGAAACAAGCTGCCGGCGAGGCGCTCGCCAGCCGGCGCGCCGGAGCCGGCGGTCGTCACATAGAGCGTCTTCAAGTCGGCGCCGCCGAAGGTGCAGGTCGTCACGTTGCTCGCGGGAATGTCGATCACGCCGCTGACCTTGCCGTCGGGGGCGACGCGGACGATGCAGCTGCCGCCATAGCGGCAGTTCCAGAGATGGCCCTCAGCGTCGATGGACGAGCCATCTGGGAAGCCGCGGTCGAAACCTGAGAAGTGGACACGCTCGCCAGAAATGTCGCCGGTGCCGGGATCGACGTCATAGGCCCAGATCAGGTTCTCGAGCGTGTCGCCGAAATAGAAAGTCCGTCCGTTCGGGCTCCAGCACAGCGTGTTGGAGATGCTGACGCCGCGCCGGCGCTCTACAGCGCGGCCGTCGGCGGAAACGCGAAAAAGTATCCCCTCGCCTTTCGCCGTCTCGCCGAGCGAGCCGTCCGGATTGACGTTGTTCTTCATCGAGCCGACCCAAAACGTCCCGTGAGGATCGGCGCGGCCGTCGTTCAGCCGCACGCGCGGCCAGCCGGGCAGCGTGAAGCCATGATCGAGGCGCTCGTCGTTGCGCGGACGCCAGAGAATGAGCCGGTCGCCGAGCGCCACCAGCAGGCGCCCCTCCTCTGTCGTCAACGCCAGCGCAACCACCGGCACGTCGAACAACCAGGTGCGGACAGCGCCGGTCTCTTCGTCGTAGCGGTGGATCAAAAAGCGGTTGATGTCGGTCCAATAGACCGCGCGCTCCGCCGCCAACCAGACCGCGCCTTCTCCGCAACGATCGCCCGTCGGCGCCGCACATTCAACTTTGCCGACGTCCATAGACTTGCTCCCCCCTCACGCGCTCGATTCGATCATCGCCTTCGTACGTTGCGTCGGCCAGCGCCTCAACCAGCAAAGCCGCCTTCGTCCAGAAACGCCTGTTCCTCCGGCGTCATGGCGCGGCCCAGGATCGGGTTGCGGTGCGGAAAACGTCCGAAGCGCTCGACGATGAGCCGGGAGCCCTCGGCGTCCGCCGCACAAGATCCCCCAAGGCGGCCCACAAGCGCGACCGAGCGGTTCTGATCGGTTGAGCATTCCGAGTGCCCGAAGGGGAGATAGAAAAACATCTGCAACGCAGTTTCGACAGCGCGATCATGTCCGGCCGCGATCGCAGCGTCCGCTTCCTCGCGCGCCATAGCATCGCTGGCGAACATGCGCGGCGTGCCGCGAAATGCGTTGCGCGGAAACTGATCGAGCAACAGCAGTGGCGCCAGAGCTCCAACGGGAGAACGCCGCTAGTCCGGAAAAATATGCCCCGCAATTCGACGGTCATTGCGCGCTGGGCGTCGCCATCGACGCTGGCCACAAGGACACGGTCGATCCCGAGGCGTTCACGATCGTCGACGGCAAGCTCTACATCAACCACACGAAATACTGGACGACGGAGTGGCGGAAGAACGAGAGCGAGAACATCGCCAACGCCGAGAAGAACTGGGTGACCGTCAAGGATCAACCTGAGCCCATCAAGTAGGCGCGCCTTCAGAAGCAGACATCCGACGGTCCGGCGTTCGATACCAGGCGAGCCACACCGCTTGCGAACGCCGCGCCGTCTCGAAACCCCGCTTAAAATCGTCCCAGGGCGTAGCATCCGCTACGCATTTGCGTCAGAGAAAGCCGCGCTGAGGACGCCGGCGAAAGACAGCTGCGAGCGCCGATTGGGATGGGGGATTCATGCGGCTTTTGGTTACGGGCGCCACGGGCAAGGTGGGCGCCAATCTCATCGCAAAGCTGCTTGCCGAGCCGCGCTGGCGCGACGCGCGCATTCGCGCGCTCTGCCACAACCGCACCCTGCCCGAGAACGAGCGGATCGAGATCGTCAGGGGAAGCATCGCCGATCGCGATTGCGTCGACGCGGCAATGAAGGACATGACGCATGTCGTGCACCTCGCGACCTGCAAGGAAACGCCAGAGATCGTGATGGATGTCGCGGTGAAAGGGCTTTTCTGGCTGCTTGAGGCGTTCCGGCAGAACGCGGCCGCAAAGCAGTTCATTCTGATCGGCGGCGACGCAGCGGTGGGGCATTTTGTCTACGAGCGCCGAACCCCTGTCACCGAAGAAACGCCGCATCGCGCCTATCCCGGCTGCTACGCCCTGTCGAAGGTGCTCGAAGAGGTGATGCTGCAGCAATTCGCGATCCAATACGGCTTGAACGGCTGCTGCCTGCGCGCGCCCTGGATCATGGAGAAAGACGACTTCCGCAAGAGCCTGTCGTTCGGCGACGACGTCTTCGGCGGGCCGGTTTGGAGCGCGATGGTTGAACCCGCGGTCGCGGAGCGCTGCCTCGCGAAAGAGACCGTGCCGCTGCTGCAGGACGCCGAGGGCAAGCCGGTGAAGCGCAACTTCGTGCATGTGCACGATCTCGTCGAGGCCATCCTCGCCGCGCTCGACAACCCCGTCACCTCAGGCCAACTCTACAACGTCTGCATGGACGAGCCCGTCGACTACGGCGCGGTGGCCGCCCACCTCAAGACGACCCGAGGGCTGGATTCGCTGGCGATCCGCAGCTTCTATCACTCCACCTGGCTCGACAATTCCAAGGCGAAGCTGGCGCTCGGATGGCGGCCGCGCTACGACCTCGCGCGCCTGATCGAAGCCGCCTGGGACTATGAGCGCGCGGCGGAGGATCCGCGCAAGATCTGGTATCCCGGTTGAAGCGTGAGGCGGCGCGCTATTCGCGCCGCCTGAGAACGCGGACGCGGTCAAACGCCACCGCGATAATGATCAGGCTGCCGATGAACAGGCCCTGCCAAAACGGGTTGATACCGAGCAGCGAAAGACTGTTGCGGATGACTTCGATCAGCGCCGAGCCGATCAAGGCGCCGATCGCCGTCCCTGCCCCGCCGGCGAGGTTCGCGCCGCCAATGACGGTCGACGCGATCACCTGCAATTCATAACCCGTCCCGAGATTGGTGGTCACCGCGCCGAGCCAACCGGTTTCGATCACGCCTGCGATCCCCGCCGCGAGCGCGGAGATCACGTAGACCGCGACTTTCACGCGCTGCACCGGTACGCCCGTCATGATCGCGGCCCGTTCGTTGCCGCCGATCGCAAAGACGTAGCGCCCGAATTTGGTCCAGCGCAGCACGAAGCCGGTCAACAGGGCGAGTATCACCATGTAGAGCACCGGATTCGGAATGCCGAGCAGCCAAGCCCCGCCGCCCAACTGCAGCAGCGCGCCCTGGTCTGGGCCGAACTGAAACACCACCGTGTTGTTGGAGACGATGGTCGCCAGGCTCCGTGCGATCGACAGGGTGCCAAGCGTCACGACGAACGGCGGGAAGCCGAAGTAGGCGATCAAGACGCCATTGAACGCCCCGATGGCGGCGGCCGAGGAAAGTGCGGCGGCGATGCCGATCGCGAGCGAATAGCCCGCGTGCATCGTCACTGCGAGCGTCATGCTGGAGAGACAGAGCACGGAGCCGACCGACAGATCGATGCCGCCGGTGATGATGACAATCGTCATTCCGAGCGCGATGATCGCAAAGAACGTGAGATTGCGCGTAATGTTGAAGAGGTTGTTCGCGGTGGCGAATGAGTTCGTCGCAAACGACAGAAAGACGCAGGCGGCAATCAGGGCGATGAAGACCCAGAACGTCTGGCTCGACGCAAGGCGTGCGAACAGGTCGGACCGCTGCGACGGCGCTTCGTCAACCGAGACCGTCATCGACCGCAACTCCTGAAATTGCCCGCGCCCTGCGCCTGAAGGTCAAAGAACATTGTCGATGGCGCCGGTGATGAGGCCGGTGACCTCTTCCGGCGAACTCGCCGCGATCGGCTTGTCCGCCACCTTGCGGCCGCGGCGCAGCACGACCACCCGATCGGCGACGGTGAAGACGTCGGGCATGCGGTGGCTGATGAGCACGACGGCGAGCCCCTGCTCGCGCATCAATCGGATCAGGTTCAGAACCTCCGCCACCTGGCGCACCGAGATCGCGGCGGTCGGCTCGTCCATGAGCACGATCTTCGCCTGGGAGAGGCGGGTGCGCGCGATGGCGACCGCCTGCCTCTGGCCGCCGGACATCTGCTTCACCAGATCGCGCGGCCGCGTTTCCGACTTCAACTCGGCGAAAATCTGCCCCGCGCGCCGCGACATCGCGGCGTGGTCGAGAATGCGCAGAGGACCGAAACCACGCTGCAGTTCGCGGCCGAGAAACACGTTGGCGGCGGCCGTCAGGTTGTCGCACAGCGCCAAGTCCTGATGGACGACTTCAATGCCGTGGCGGCGCGCGTCGATCGGATGGTTCATGGCGAGGTCGGCGCCCTCCATCCGCATCGCGCCGTGCGTCGGGCGATAGTTGCCGGCGATGATCTTCACGAGCGTGGATTTGCCGGCGCCGTTGTCGCCCATGAGGCCGACGACTTCGCCGGGCTGCAACGTCAAAGAAACATCGTTGAGGGCGTGAATCGCCCCAAAATGCTTGGAAATATTTGCGAGCTCTAGCAGTGCCATCGGCGCCGTCATGTCATGCTTAGGAAAGAGCGATGCTCAGGCCGGCGCGAAAAAGCGAGCGGCCTGCGGCGTTCCGCGGCCGGCCCGTGAAGGGGCCGGCCGGGTCCGCCGTTGAAGCGTTACTTTTGGATGCAGGTGTCGACCGTGTCCTTGGTGCATTCGTCGAGGCCCGTGAACACGGGGTCATCGACCTTCTTGCCCTTCGAGCAGGCTGATCATGACGCTCGGCGCCTTGTAGCCCATCTCGAACGGACGCTGTCCGACGAGCGCCTCGACGCGGCCTTCCTTGGCCATCGCCACTTCGTCGCCGATGGTGTCGGCGGCGACGATCACAAGCGACTTGTCGGCCAACTGCGCCTTGTACTGATCCGTCAGCTGACGATACGGCTGCGGCGCGCCGAACAGCGGCCAGCCGCCTTCGATGACGAAAGCGTTGAGCTTGGGATTGGCCGCCAGAATGTCGGACATCGCCTGCACGCCCTTCGGGCCGTCGTCGTTGGTGAACACCGGGCAGCCGGCAATTTCCGTCCAGCCGCCTTCGCCCTTCAGCGTCTCAATGCCCTTCTTGCCCGACAGCGAATCGCGCGTTCCCGACGCGCGGCGCAGGATGTTGTCGGCGGCGGCGTTGCCCTCGATCAAGCAGACCGTGCCGCCCTTCGGCGCCGCCTTCTTCAGGTATTCGCCGAGGCGGAAGCCCATGAGGTAGTTGTCGGTGCCGAGATAGGTCTTGCGGAGCGCGGAATCTTCTTTCTTGAGATCGGCGTCGACCGTCATCACCGGGATCTTGGCGCCCTTGACCGCGTTAGCGATGAGCGGCGCGTTGGACGGCGAGATCGCCATGGCCACCGTGTCCGGCTTGCCAAGAACGTCGCCGACGATCTGCGCTTCGCCCGCTTCGTCCGACGTGGAAGCCGGACCGGTGTAGACGCAGGCGTAAGGCGAAGAAGCGTTTTCCTTGTTCCACTTCTCGCAACCTTGATGGATCGCCTCGAAGAACGGATTGTCCAAACCTTTGACGACAATAACGAGGTTTTTCTTTTGCGCGAACGCTGCACTGGCGGACAACGCCAATGAAACGCCGACCAATAGCGATAAGGCTACCTTCTTCATTTCTTTCCTCCCTCTATTGACCCGAGCGACGATTCGCCCGGAGCCAAACTCGAATAGTGACGAACAAGCGCTCTTCGCCGCGACTGGTGCGAGCGTCTTTGCGATGTCTTTGAGAAAGTTTTCGTTGAACGCTTGCAAGCCGGCGTGAGCCTTTGCAACGTGCAGTTGCCGCTTGCGTAACCTCCCACTTCTTGCCGTTTTGACGGTTTGATCGCCTTTCGTCTGTCCATATGTATTTTATGTTTAATAGTCAAATCTGTTCACCCCGGCGTGAGCCATTGACGCTTGGGATTGAAGCGTTTCAAGCGCTGACAAGCGGAACGCGCGCGCTCTATCTTCCACCGTCAGCGAGATTCGAGAGCGATGAGGGAAACAGTCACAATCATCGGCGCGGGCCTCGGCGGCCTCGTGTTCGCGCGCGTGCTGCATGTGAACGGCGTCGCCGCGACGGTCTACGAGGCCGAGCCTTCGGCGCAGGCGCGCACGCAAGGCAGCCAGCTCGACATCCATGAACACGACGGCCAAGTCGCGCTGGCCGCGGCGGGTCTCATGGAGGAATTCCGAGCGATCATCCATCCCGGCGGCGAGGCGACGCGCGTGCTCGACCGCGACGGCAACGCGATCTTCGAACAGCCGGACGACGGCACGGGCGGACGCCCCGAGGTGCTGCGCGGCGACCTGCGCCAGATCCTGTTGAAGTCGCTGCCGCCGGGCGCGGTGCGCTGGGGCAAGAAGCTGATCGACATCGCCCCGCTTGGCGAAGGCCGCCACGCGCTGACCTTCATCGACGGATCGACCGTGATCAGCCGTCTGCTCGTCGGCGCCGACGGCGCCTGGTCGAAGGTCAGGCCGCTGCTGTCGCAGGCGCAGCCCGTGTACACTGGCACGGCCTTCATCGAGACCTATCTGCACGACAGCGACGCAAAACACCCAGCGGCGGCCGCGGCGGTCGGCTCCGGCGCTTTGTTCGCGCCGGCTCCCGGCCAGGGCCTGTTCGCCCATCGCGAGGCGAACGGCGTCTTGCACGCTTACGTCGCGCTGACGCGCGATCTCGCGTGGTTCGCCGACATCGACTTCGGCGACGCTTCCGCCGTCGCCCGAATTGCGGCGGAGTTCGAGGGCTGGGCGCCAGGGCTGCGTTCGTTGATCACTGATGGCGAGGCCGCGCCGGTCTTGCGCATGCTGCACGCGCTGCCGATCGGTCACGCGTGGGCCCGGACGCCTGGCGTCACGCTGCTCGGCGACGCCGCGCATCTGTCGCCGCCGATGGGCGACGGCGCGAACCTGGCGATGCTCGATGGCGCCGAACTCGGCGCCGCTATCGCCGCGCACCCCGACGACATCGAAGCGGCGTTGGCGTCCTACGAGGCGACGATGTTCCCGCGCAGCGCCGCAGCGAGCGCGGAGGCGCATCAGACGATGGCGATGCTGCTCGACGACCGCGCGCCGCTCAGCGTCGCCGAATTCTTCGCCGGCGCGCTCGGAGGCGGCGACGGCGCGGGGCCGATGGAGCAAGGGCCGCCGGGTTAGCGCGCGGATCAAGCGCACCGCGCCGTCCTCTTGGGGGGCGTAGCGACGAAGCAAACGAGGTCGGAGCGTCATGGCTTGCGGCCGTTAGATTGCAAAAATTAGAATGGCATCGAGGCCCTTGGTTAAAGCGCCCTTAAGGACGTTTGGACCTTAATTAAGGACCAATGGACCTTAATTAAGGGTCAAAAGGACCTTAACTACGGCCACATGTTCAATATTTTCAATTGATTACGTGCAAATTCGCTAATTTTCTCTTTTTAGGCCTTTCCCGTCAGTCCTCGCGTGGGCTCGAGCCCCATATTCAGCTATCTTTCCATGATTTCTGAAAAATGTAAAGGAAAAAAGTACATTATATTTTCCGCGGAAGACAACGCCCAACTCGACCGCTTGCATTAGTCTACAAAATCAATCTATTTAATATCCAACGCGATCCCGTGCGCGCTCAGCATGCGCAGTCAGGCGATCCCGCGTTCCGGTTTGGGGGGCAAGAATGGCAGATGAAGTTGAAGTTCGCAGGACGCTCAGCGAGGGCGCCGCTCGGCAGCTTGCCAATGCGACGAAGACGCGTGCGCAATGGGGCGGCATTTCTCCGCGCTGGCTGGTCAATTTCCTGTCCTGGACGCCGGTCGAGGCGGGCATATTCCGGCTCAATCGCGTCCACGAGGCGGAGGATGCGCCTTCCGACGTCGAATGCAGCCCGCCGCGCGACCGCAATCCCGATCTGCCCGAGACCTTCGTCGACTATGTCGAGAATCCCCGCGAATATTTTTTGAAGGCGGTGACCACGGTTCTCGACGTGCAGACGCGCGTTTCCGACCTCTACAGCCAGCCTTTCGATCAAGTGCAGGAGCAGCTGCGCCTGTTGATCGAAAAGGTGAAAGAGCGCCAGGAAGGCGAACTCATCAACAACGGCGAATATGGGCTGATCGCCAGCGCCGCGCCTTCGCAGCGCGTCAAAACCCGCAAAGGCCCGCCGACGCCTGACGATCTCGACGAACTCTTGACCAAAGTCTGGAAGGAGCCGGGATTCTTCCTCGCCCATCCCCGCGCCATCGCGGCGTTCGGCCGCGAGTGCACGCGCCGGGGCGTTCCGCCGCCGACGGTGACGCTGTTCGGCTCGCCGTTCCTGACCTGGCGCGGCGTGCCCCTGGTGCCCTCGGACAAGGTGAAGATCGAGGCCGGCCCGAACGGCACGGAGATTTCGAAAATCCTGCTCATCCGCACCGGCGAAAAGAAGCAAGGCGTCGTTGGCTTGTTTCAGCCCGGCGTGCCCGGCGAAGTCGCCCCCAGCCTTTCCGTCCGCTTCATGGGCATCAACCGCAAGGCGATCGCCTCCTATCTGATCTCGCTTTATTGCTCGCTGGCGGTCCTGACCGAGGATTCGCTCGCCGTGCTCGAAGACGTTCAGGTCGGCCGCTATCATGAATACGCCTGACCCCGGCGTCGACGCGGGCGACCTTGAGGGCGGCCCGCTCGACCTCGCCGCGATCGAACGGCTCGCGAACGTGTTCTTCAAAGGCGTGAACGGCGGCGCGCCGCCGGCGTCCCCCGCCGTGCCCGCATCGATCCCGGCGCCTTGGCCGTCCCCGCAAGGGCCCGCGACGACGCAACTCGCCGCGGCGGCGCCGATCCAGCCGCCGTTCGGCTTCCTGGACCCGCCGGCCCATAGCGTGCCCTCGTCGGTGCCGCTGCGCTCGTTCGGCGGCGCGTCGGCGGGCGGCGCTTCGCCGCTGGCCTTTCCGCAATCGCGCGCGGTCGCGCCGGCCGCCGCGCAGACGCTCGTCACCGCGCCGCGTCTGGACCCCGGCGCGCCTGTCCATGAGGGTCTGCCGCTCTCGCCCTTCGCCGCGGAAATCGACCTGCGCAGCGCGCTGTTGCAAGCGTTCACCGCTGCAGCGTCGCCCGGCGTTGCACAATCTCCGCCGGCCCCTTCCCGCCTTGAGACGCAGACGGCCACCGCGTCGACGCCGGGCCGTCCCGGTGCGTCGCCGCCGGCGCCCGGCGCGGACAACGACTATTACTTTCTCTCTGAACCGCGCCCGGTGACCGGAGCGCCCGTCGCCCCCACCGCGGCGGCGCCCGCCGCGCCGATCTCGCCGAAGTTTGCGGATTTCGACGGCGGAGCCGTCGGGTTTGACGCGGCCTCGATCCGCAACGACTTCCCGATCCTGTCCGAGAAGGTCCACGGCAAGCGCCTAATCTGGCTCGACAATGGCGCGACGACGCAAAAGCCGCAGGCGGTGATCGACCGCCTCGCCTATTTTTACGCCCACGAGAACTCCAACGTGCATCGCGGCGCGCACACGCTCGCGGCCCGCGCCACCGACGCTTATGAGGACGCGCGCGAGAAGGTTCGCCGCTTTGTCGGCGCATCGTCAAAGAAAGAAATCGTGTTCGTCCGCGGCGCCACCGAGGGCGTCAATCTGGTGGCGCAAAGCTGGGGACGGCGCAACATTAAGGAAGGCGACGAGATCGTCGTCACCTGGCTCGAGCATCACGCCAATATCGTGCCGTGGCAGCAGCTATGTCTGGAAAGTGGCGCAAAACTTCGCGTCGCGCCGGTCGACGATCGCGGCGACATTCTGCTCGACGAATATGAAAAGCTGCTCGGGCCGCGCACGCGCCTCGTCGCGCTCACGCAGGTCTCCAACGCGCTCGGCACGGTGACGCCGGCGGCGGAGATGATCGCGATGGCGCACCGCCACGGCGCGCTGGCGCTGGTCGACGGCGCGCAGTCGGTTTCCCATCGCCGCACCGACGTGCAGGCGCTCGACGCCGACTTCTTCGTGCTGTCCGGCCACAAGATGTTTGCGCCGACCGGCATCGGCGTCGTCTACGGCAAGCAGCGAATTCTGGAATCGACGCCGCCGTGGCAGGGCGGCGGCAACATGATCGCCGACGTCACGTTCGAGCGCACGGTCTACCAGTCGGCGCCGGAGCGCTTTGAAGCGGGCACAGGCAACATCGCCGACGCCGTCGGGCTGGGCGCGGCCATCGACTATCTCGACGGCGTCGGCATGGAGGCGATCGAGCGCCACGAGCACGATCTGATCGAGCAGGCGATTGCGGGCCTCGGGACCATCCCGGGGCTGAAGCTGATCGGCGCGCCGCGCGAACGGGCCGGCGTCGTCTCCTTCGTGCTCGACGGCTGCCGCACCGAGGACGTCGGCAAAGCGCTCGACCGCGACGGCATCGCCGTGCGCGCCGGACACCATTGCGCGCAGCCGATCCTTCGGCGCTTCGGCCTGGAAGCCACCGTGCGGCCGTCGTTCGCGCTGTACAACACGAGCGAGGATGTCGACACGCTCGTTGAGGCGGTGCGGCGCATCGCGCTGCGCGCGCATGGCGGCTCGCGCTGAGCTAATCTCACGGCGACGCGTTTCTCTAGAGGTGAGGGGCTTGGTGCGTTAGCAGCGACTTAGCTGACGTCGCTACTGCCGTGAGACTCCCTCCATCATGCCTCGCATTTTCCTTTCGCAAGCGGGGGAAATGCGCCTCTCCGTCTGGGGTGATAAGAGCGCAGGCGGTGGTGTGCTTCTCCCTCCACGAAGTGGGGGAGGGGGACCGGGCGAAGCCCGGTGGTGGGGGTCTCGCCGCGATGACCCTGTTAGCTCGTTGACACACGAAACGTGCTGCACAGCCCCGTCCTCTTCGGCTGGCCAGGCATCACACCGCCACCCCCTCCACCATGCTTCGCATGGTTCCCCTCCCCCGCTTCGCGAGGGAGGAGAGCAGCCTCGCCTGCAAGGCTAAGCGTTGCGCAGGGGCGCTGGCGATTCCGTTCGATCGGAACGCGCTCTAGACGCGAACTCACCCTAACCCTCTCCCCGCGCTGCGCGCCAGGAGAGGGAACAAAGCCGTGCGCGCAACTCCCCGCCCGCGCCGCTTTGCAAGCGGCTTTGTTTTTTATATAAAACAGCCAGCCAACAAGAAAAAACTCAAGGGGAGCGCCGGGTCGTGAAAACGAACACCGTTTTCAAGCGTGCCTACAATCAGTGTCTGGCTCGGCTCGGCGCGTATGAAATTGGCGTCGACATCGGCTCGGAACCGACATGGGCGCATACGCTCGCCGTGAGCCGGACAACGGTGCGCTCCATTCTCTCCGCGCTCGCGGCGGACGGGCTGCTCGCCTACGACGGCCGGCGCAAACTGCTGGTGCGGCGCCCGGGTGCGGCGGACTATTTTCCCGAGGTTGAGACCGAGCAACTCGGCACGATCGTCGAGAAGCGCTTCATGAAGTGGATCTTGGACGGCGATTGCAAGCCGGGCCAGCAGATCAACGGTCTTGAGCTCGCGCGCCAGTTCGGCGTCTCGACGTCGGCGATAAGAGATTACCTCAGCCGCTTCAGCCGATTTGGGCTGCTCGAGCGGCGGCCGAGCGGAAGCTGGGCCTTCAAAGGCTTCACCAGCGAATTCGCAGAAGAGCTGTTCGAGGTCCGCGAGATGTTCGAGCTGCGTTCGGCGCAGCGGTTCGTCACGCTCCCCGCAAGCGATCCGGCGTGGGAAGCGCTCGCACGGATCAAGCAGGAGCATCTTGTTCTGCTCGATGAGGCGGAGAAACGTTACGGCGACTTCTCCGAACTCGACGAGCGGTTCCATCGCCTCATCAACGACGCCTCGCACAACCGCTTCATCGTCAGCTTCTACGACGTCATCTCGATGATCTTCCATTATCACTACCAATGGAACAAGCACGACGAGAAGCCGCGCAACATCGCCGGCATTCGCGAGCATCTGACTTACATCGAAGGGCTCGAGAGCAAGAACCGCGCGCGGGCGACCGAAGCGTGCCGCGCGCATATGGTGACGGCGCACGCGACGCTGATGTCCGCGATCGGCGCGCTCGAGCGCAAGGCCTGATGCAAATTGCCGCGCTCGGTGTTTAGAACGATGCCAACCCGCTGGAATTTGCGCCCGGGTTCAAGCGGTTAGGCGGCGGCGATCGCGCCGCTGTAGTTTGAATTGATTCTAATGTTATTTCAATGGCTTGACGAACATCGCGGCGGCTGAGAGGACTGGCCCGCGCCTGTCCCACTTGGCCGACTCGCAACGCGCTGCCGGCCTGACTTCATTGAAGAGGAAGCCACGCATGTGCGGGCCTCACAGCCATCGCGAGGCGATCGACGCCTTGCTGCATCGGGCGATGACGGCCCTTCCGGTTGACGACGTGAACGACGCCGAAGCGTTGATCGCCGCCGCGGTCGCAGCGCTGCACGAGGCATACGGCGATCTCTGTTCGGAAGCGTGCATGCGCGAGCGGGCGACCGCCTTCGTGCGACGCTTGACTGAGGCACGCGCCGCCACCGTCTTGGCGGAGAGAGCGGCATGACCTTTCACAGCCGAAGCGATACGACCGCTGCGCAAACGCCTGCCGATGCTCTCGTCATAGCGTTCGGCGCGCGTGGATCGCGGACCTTGCGGGCGAAGGCGCTGAGCGGTGGCAAAGCTTTTGGGAGGCGCTGGACCGCACGCTCCCGCCCGAGCAAGCTCGCGCATTGTTCGGTCTTTTGCATCGTCTTGCCATGGCCCTCGCTGGCGCCGCGAGCGGCAAAGCTGCTGAGCACGGAGGAACCCTCAACCGCGGTGAGCCGCTGATCTTGACGATGCTCGCCTCTGTGCAGCGCGGCCAGACCTACGATGCCCTCGCGTCCGCATGGGCGCTTGTCGGGCCGGACGTGTCGGCCGACGTTTTCGACGCCGCGCAACGCCTTGGTCAGGCGCTCGCGGGCCAAGGCCTGTTCTTGTCACGATCGTGTCTTCATGATGGAACTGGCGAGCCCTTCGTGTCGCGCGCCCTCGACTGTCCGTCGCGGGCCACGCTCACGCTCTAAGTCGCGACCCCGCGCGACGCATCGCCCGCTTGGAGGACATCGTGCTCAAGGTCTTGAAACTCGCCCTATTCGCCGCGACCGCTCTCTCGCCTCTGGCGGCCTATGCGCAGACCGACGCGCGCACGCTTACGGTGCTGAAGGGATTGGCGCCTGTGTCGGCGTTGCCATCGACGTCGGCCGGTCGAACCGCCCTGGGCGCGAACTACTCGGTGACCGGCGCGATTCAATCCGGCGTGCTCGGCCAATCGACGCTGCTGCCCTTCGCCGAACAGCAACAGCAGGCGCTCAAGGACGCGTCGATCACCGACGGCGATCTCGCCGATCTTGCCGATGGCCTTGGCTCCACGCTTGGCGCGGCCTATGTCGCCCGGGCGCATTACCTCGACCGCGATCGCTTCACCAATCTCTCGCCCGAACTCGCCGATCTCATCGCCTACACCAATTCGACGACCGGCTCGGATTCTAATGCCGGCAAATATCTGTTCGCCAACGCGACCACCAACGGCAAGGCGCCGGTCGTCGGACGAGGCCTGGCTGCGATCTTCAAGGACGGCGGCGGCACGCCCGACGTGTTCGGCCGCGCCTACGGCCGTCCGGCCGGCATCGCCGGGCGCCGACGCCTACGGCGACTCGCGCCCGTTTCAAACCGCAGCCCACAGTCGCCACGATCGTCGGTCCCGACTATTTCAACGTGCCGCCGGACAACATCGTCTACAACCAGGGGCCGATCATGAACCTGACCGACAGCCCCTCCTACCCCAGCGGCCACACCACCTACGGCTACATGGGCTCGCTGCTGCTCGCCGATGCTCGTGCCCGAGCGCTATCCAGCAGATGATCGCGCGCGGCGCCGAATACGGCAACGACCGCATCCTGATGGGCGCGCATTACGCGATGGACGTGCTCGGCGGCCGCACGCTCGCGACCTACGACCTCGCGCATCTGCTCGCCAACGATCCGGCCTATTTGAACCGCACCTTGCGCAACGCGCAGCCGATCACGGACTATGCCGCGACGTTGAAGGCGCTGCGGCCTGCGGTGGAGGCGGCGCTGGCGGCGGCCTGCGGCGACACCGTCGCCGCCTGCGCGAGCGCCGACATCGGCCGCTTCAACAATTCCATCCGCAACGAGGCGTTCTACGTCTCCACGCAAACCTACGGCCTGCCGGTCGTCTATCCCGAGCGCGCCGACAAGGTCGAAGACGTCGGGACGCTGGCGAAGGAAGCGGGCTACCTGCTGACGGCGGCCTACCCGTCGCTGACGCTCGATCAGGCCAATCAGATCCTGACGGACACCGAAGGTCCGGGCGGCGGCTTTCTCGATAACGGCTCAGACTTCGGCGTCTATTCCAGGCTGAACCTTTTCGCCGCGGCCAGCCGCGCGCGGCAGATGAGCGCCGGCAAGTGAACGCCGGCGCGGGATGGACTTAGCCGCCGCCGTCCCGCGCCATCGCTTCGATGTCGCGCAAAAGGTCGGCAGGGCCGCCCTCGCCGGGCGCGCTGAGCCAGCACCACATCGTGAGGCGATGATACAGCGTGTAGAGCCATAGCGCCACTTCAGGCCGCGAATGAGCGAGTGGGCCGTAGCCCTCCAGCAACGGACGATAGCTCGCGGGATCTTCGTGGGCCGAGCAGAACAAGGCCTTGGCGAGATCGAACAGCGGATCGGCGGCGCGGGCGTTGCCGAAATCGACCAGACCGCTCAGGCGCAGGCGGCCGTCGGCATCGCGAAGCGCGAGGACATTGCCCTGTTGGAAATCGTCGTGGGCAAGCACGGGACCCGTACTTTCCGCCAGAACGATGGATCGCGCCGCGACCATCCCCTCAAGGCGGCGCGCGAGGCCAGGCTCGGCACCGAGCTCGCGGAAGCGACGGAAGACGTCGTCGAACGCTTCGCGCATATAGTCGGCGTTGGTGTTTTGCGGGTTCTCGACGCCTTCGCCTTTGACATAGCCGTAAGCGTCCATGGGAATGGCGTGCACCCGCCGCAAAAGCGCGCCCATCTGACGATAGCCGTCGGCGATGTCAGGATCGCCGAACGACTCGCGCAAGGGACGTCCGGGCAATGAGGTCAGCAGGGCGAAACGGAGCGGCAGGATCGTACGCGACTCGTCGACCGCTAGCCACCGCGGCACGAGCGGCGCCAAAGGCGCGAACCAGCCAGCGACGAGCGCCTCCTTCGCGGGCATCCACGTCGGTTCGTCCGCATAGATCTTGAGGACAAGCGCGCTCGCCGCGGCGCCGGACACGTCGATCTTGTAGACTTCGGTGCTGCCGCCATCCAGGCGGACAAAGCGCTCGGCGCGCATTGAAGGGGCGAACCTGCGGACGATGTCTTGAACGGTTCCCAGCTCGAGGGGAACTGTAAGTCTGCGCGGGGACACATCGCTCTCCGTTCGCGCTATTCACGGCAAGACGCCGAATCGCCGGACCGGTCCGGCACGGGAGCGGACATGTATATCGCCGTGGTTGCGCTGACTATGCTGGTTCTCCCCGCTGTTTCGATGGCGGTCGAGCATGGCCTCCATCCAGACGTCGCGCTCATCGTCTTGCTCGGCCGCTGGTTCGTGTTCTGGGGTCTTGGCGTGCGGCTCGCCCTTGCCGGCGCGCGGCAGGCGCTGCAGCCCGCTTTCACGGCGCGCCACATCTTCCACATCAGCGGCGACGAAGCCCTTGTGATCGTGCAGGAGCTCGGCATCGCCAACCTCTCCGCGAGCGTGGTTGGGCTGCTCTCGCTGGGCTTTCCGACTTTCGTGACGCCGGCGGCGATTTATGGCGTCGTGTTCTACGGCGTCGCCGGCGCCCGCCACGTCGGCAGCCGCGACCGATCGACGAACGAGACCATTGCGCTGGCCAGCGATCTGTTCATGGCGTTGGTGCTGGCCGCATTCCTCGTCGGCGAAGCCCGCGCTTGAAGCGGCCTACCGCGGCTCTCGCCTCGCCCTCCGCCAGCGCGACGGCGAGTTGCCCGCCCAGCGTTGGAACGCCACCACGAACGCGCCATGCGTGGCGTAGGAGAGCGCGACCGCGATATCGCCGATGCGAATGTCCGTGACGTCGAGCAGTTCGCGCGCGATCGCATAGCGCACCTCGTCTGACACCCGCTGAAAGTTCGTCCCCTCCGCCTCCAGCCGCCGGCCGAGCGTCCTGACGTCGATTCGCAGCATCTCGGCGGCCGCCGGCGCGAACGCTCTATTGTCCAGCAGCAACGGCCGCAGGACATGCCTGACATTGTCCGTCCAGGGCCGATCGCTCGGCGGCGCGGCCTCAAGAGCGCGCTTGCGCCAGAACTCAAAGTCGGCGGTCTTTGCGCCCGAGATGGGCGTCTGCATCGCCGCCGGCGTGAAGACGAGGCCGGTTTCATACTGGTCGAAACGCACCGGCGCGCCAAAGTGCGCGACATAGGGCGCGATGTCCTTGGGGCGGCGAAAGGAGAACAGCACTTCCGACGGCTGCGCGACGCCGTCCGTCAGCTTCCGCAAGATGTTCAGAGCCGACGACATCGCCAGCGTGTAGGCCTGCTCGTGGGCGGTCGCCGTGCTGTCGTAAACGCCGTAGCCGAGGATGAAGTCCGGCGCCGCGCGGCGCAGATAGAAAACGGCGCCATGCGAGTTCGTGCTTTGCAGCTGCTCAAAGCCGGAAAGCGCGGTGCGCACGTCGGGCGCGTCGGCGAGCCAGCGGCCCGCCGGCCCGAGATAGGACGGCTCCGTCCGCGCCCCGAGCATCAGCCCGAAGTGGCGGCACCCGGTCGCGGCGACGCAATTGGCGAGAATGCGCGTTCCCCAGGAATAGGGGAAGTAGCGATCGGGATCGCTGAAAACCGTCGCATCGAGCGGCAGCCCTTCCAGCGCGCGACTGACGTCGACGCCGAATTCGGCAAGCAGGCTCGGCAGCCCCGCGCCGACCGACGCGCGCTGATAGGCTTTGACGTCCCCTTCGGGCGAAATGGCGCCTCCGTCCGCGCTCCCCAACATTTCACCTCCAGTTGTCGGAAATTGGTAAACTGAAGTGGCAGGGTTCCTTTATGGCAAGAAACGCGCGACGCAAGGCGCAGGGGTGTCATTCCGGGTCGGCGCTGGGGGCGCATTGGGGGCGGCTCGCGAATGACACTTCGCCTGCGCAGACGTGGCGTACGGCAATGCGTTAAAGCCCATTTCGCCTTGCCCCTCAGATTGACGACGCGCGCGACCCGTTACCTTACGTAAAGATCGCGGCGCGGGAACAGCGCCGACCGCTCTGCTGTCAAAAAACGACGAACCGAACGCAACTCGCTGGTTTATGCAGATTTTTGCAAGACGCAAGCCGCGCGCGTCACGGCGCTATCTGCTCGAAGGGGCGGGGGCCCTTGTGGCTCCGCCGCCGTCCAATCCCAGGAGGAATCTCAGGCCGCCGCCAATTCGATCGCAGGCAGCAGGTTGGCGATGTCGATGACGCCGATCAGCCGGCCGTCGGTGGCGATGACGCCGCGCAAAAATTTCTTCGTGATCTGCGAAGCGATGTCCGGCGTGGGCTGAACCTCTTCGTCTGACGCCGTGAAAAGGTTCGAGACGCCGTCCACCAGCAGGCCCGCCGCCTGGCTCTCGAACTCCGCCACGATGATCGCATGGCGCGCCGTCGGTTCGGACGGCGGAAAGCCCAGCCGCACGGCGAGGTCGACGATCGGCAGCACCACGCCGCGCAAGTTGACGACGCCGAGCACGAAACTGGGCGCGTGCGGCAGCGCCGTCGCCGGCGTCCATCCCCGGATCTCTCGCACCGACATGGTGCCGATGCAGAATTCTTGCGAGCCGATGTTGAACGCGATCAGCTCGCTGGTCGCGCGGCCCTTAACGGCGACAATGTCATTCATGAACGCACCTGAGGTTGTCTAACGATTGCACGGAAACAGGAACTCTCGAACCGGCGCCACGCGGCGCCGGCGGAACGCGATCAGAATTCGCTCCAATTGTCGTCGCCGCCATTGGCGACGCGCGCGCGGGGGGCGGGAGCCGCCGCGGCCACTTTGCGCTGGATCGACGCTTTGGTGGACTGCAGCGCCGCCTTGTGGCCGCCAGCCGCGGGCTTATGGGCATCGGGGAAGGCGTGCGGCGCAACTTTCTTCAATTCGCCGCGAAGGCTGTCGTCCGGCGCGCCGCGCGTCTGGTAATGCGACACCAGCTTGGCGAGCTCCGCCGTCTCGGCGACGAGCGAATGCGAGGCTGCCGTCGTCTCTTCGACCATCGCCGCGTTCTGCTGGGTGACCTGATCCATCGAGTTCACCGCGCTGTTGACCTGCTGCAGACCTGTGGCTTGCTCCTGCGCGCTGGAGGCGATGTCGACGATGATGGCGTTGATCTCGACGACCTGCGCGACGATGCGCTCAAGCGCCTTGCCCGTCTGCGTCACCAGTTTGACGCCTTGATCCACTTGCGTCGTCGACGCCGAGATCAGGCTCTTGATCTCCTTGGCGGCGTCCGCCGATCGCTGCGCCAGCGCGCGCACTTCGGAGGCGACGACGGCGAAGCCGCGGCCGGCGTCTCCCGCGCGCGCCGCCTCGACGCCCGCGTTCAGCGCCAGCAGATTGGTCTGAAAGGCGATCTCATCGATCACGCTGATGATTTGGCTGATTTGCTTGGAGGACTTGTCGATCGCGGTCATCGCCAGCATCGCCTCGCGCACGACATCGCCGCTCTTGTCGGCGTCGACTTTCGCGGTGGAGACGACGTCGCGCGCATGGCCTGCGCCTTCGGCGGTTTTCTTCACCGCCGCCGTGATCTCGTCGAGCGCCGCAGCGGTCTCTTCCAGGCTTGACGCCTGTTGTTCGGTGCGGCGCGAAAGATCGTCGGCGGCCGTCGAGATTTCCGACGTGCCCGAGCGAATCGCCGCGGTGTTGCCGCCGATGGCGGTGATCGAGCCTTCCAGCGCCTCCAACGAGGCGTTGAAATCGACTTTCAATCGATCCAGGCCCGGCGCGAAATCCGCCGTGATGCGCTGAGAAAGGTCGCCCTGCGCAAGTTTGTTGAGACCCCTGGCAATCTGGTCGACCGCATTCACGCGGCCGGTGATGTCCGTCGCAAATTTCACGACTTTGACGACGCGGTTGTTCAAATCGAAAATCGGATTGTAGGAAGCGCTGATCCAGACTTCCTTGCCGCCCTTGCCCAGACGCCTGAACTCGCCGCTGACGAATTCGCCGCGGTTCAACTTCCGCCAGAATTCTTGGTACTCTGGGGATTGCGCATAGGACGGCTCGGCGAACATGCGGTGATGCTGGCCCTGGATTTCCTCCAGGCGATAGCCGAGCGTCTTGAGGAAATTTTCGTTGGCGGTGAGAATTTTGCCGTCGACTGCGAACTCGATGACGGCCTGGGCGCGCGAAATCGCGTCGAGCTTGCCGGCGCTCTCGGCCGTCCGCAATTTGACCTCGGTCACGTCGGTTGCGACCTTCACCACCTTCAGCACGCGCCCGGAGCTCGAAAGGACCGGATTGTAGGAGGCTTGTATCCAGACGTCCTTGCCGCCCTTGCCGACCCGCCGGTATTCGGCGGATTCGAACTCGCCGCGTCCGAGCTTGGCCCAGAACTCCCGGTATTCCGGGCTGCGCGCGTATTCCGAATCGACAAATATGCTATGATGCTTGCCCTGAATTTCCGAGAGCTCGTAACCCATTGCGGTGCAAAAGTTTGAGTTCGCGGTAAAAATCGTCCCGTCGACTTTGAACTCGATGATCGCGAGCGACTTGTTGAGCGCCGCCAGAATGCGTTTGGCGTCGCCGCCGAAATTCGGGTGAAGCATGAGGTCGGATTCCGCGAGAGGTGAGAGGTGTTCCCGCCGCGCTCGACCGTATCGTGCGGCCGCAAGAGGCCGCGTCGCTCCGCGCGTGGAGCGACGCCGCGCCAAGCGCCTGACGTCGAGATTTGGAGGGATGCAGAATGTCGGACCGGGACCGACTCGGCGGGGCGGCTACATGCCTTCAGCGCCTTTCCTATGAAAAGGCGCCAACCCGTCGCGCTTCTATCGCTACGCGCCCAGCGTTAGCGAATGGTTGAAATTCGCGCGGGCGCGAGAATAAGTTGCGTGTCAGCGGCCGTGCGCGGCTTCTGGCCAAAGCGCGTGCGGCGCATCCCATTAGAAAGCTTCAAACTCCCCGGCGGCTCCGGGATGAAAACCGAGTTCGCCGCCGCCCAGGGCGAGCGCCAGCTCCTCCAAGGTGACCGCCGCATTGGCTTGAGCAAGATCGGCGGTCATATCTGCGGGGATCTTGTCGGACAGCGCCTCGACGAACAACGCGATGTTCGCGACTTCCTGGATCGCGCGATCCAGCCCCTGAATGTCGGCGACCAACCTTCCAGGAAGCGAGGGCGCATAAGCGACGATGCGCCCGACGGCGTGCTCGACCTTCCTCAGGCCCTCGACCGCTTCATTAAGCGCCGTGGCCGCACGCAGGAAGGCGGCCGCGATCGCCTGATCCGGCGTTGGTTCTTCGTTGGGCGCAGCAAGCATGAGGGAACTCCGTTCAACGGCGGATCAGAACAGCTCAATAGCCGCTGAGACCGGCGCCGGCGCGATCGCCGCCGCCCTTTCGTTCACGCCTTCTGCGGCGATGTAGCTTTGCCGCGCGCGGCCGGACGTGGGAGAATATTGCAGCCGCCGTCCCCGTTCGCCGCCGAGATCCTTGCCCACCAGTTTGATGCCTTCATGGCTGAGAAAGCGCGCCGCAAATTCCGCGTTCTGACTGCCAACGTCCGTCAGCCCGCGCATCATGCGCGCGCCGCCGAAAATCTTGGCCTCCATCCGATCCCGATGGGCTCCCATTTTCATGAGGCCGTTGAGCAGCAGCTCCATCAGGTGCACGCCGTAGCGCTCGCCGTCGCCGGACGACGGCGATTGGCCGCCCGGCAGAAGGAAGTGGTTCATGCCGCCGACGCCCACGGTCGCGTCGCGAATGCAGGCGGCGACGCACGAGCCGAGCAGCGTCACGAAGATGACGCTGGGATCGCCGCTCACTTTCCATTCGCCTTGGATGAGGTGAACGCGGCGTTCTTCCGGTAGCCCTCCGGTCATGCCAGCTTCCCGACGACGGCTTCAACAGCGGTTTTCATCGACGCCGGCGTGAACGGCTTCATCAGAAGATTGTTCATGCCGAGCTTCTTGCCGCGCTCGATGAGCGTCTTGTCGGCGCTGCTCGTCACCAGGATGAACGCGACTTTGCTGGTCGGCGTGAATTCTCTGAGGCCTTTGAGCAAGCCTAATCCCGTCCATCACCGGCATGTTCATGTCGGAGATGACGAGATGGACGGGTTTGGCCATCAACGCCTTCAAGGCCGAGCCGCCGTCTTTGGCGTAAGCGACGTTTCTCACCCCGATTTGATCGAGGGCGTCGATGATAAGGGTCCGGCTGACCGACGTGTCGTCGACGACCATGACCTGAAGTTTTTCAGCGAGCGACATGGCGCTATCTTTCATCCTTCAAAGTTGAAGTGAGCCTCAGCGCCTCTGAGCCGATCTTGCCGAGCGGCAATTGTTTGCCGACGGCTCCGATTTCAAACGCGACTTTGGGCATGCCGTAGACGATGCAGCTTGCTTCATCCTGCCCGAGCGTGCGCGCGCCCGCCTTCTTCATCGTCAGCAGGCCGCTTGCGCCGTCCCGCCCCATGCCGGTGAGGATGACGCCGACGGCGCGGGCGCCGCAGACGGCGGCGACCGAGTTGAAGAGAACGTCGACCGACGGCCGGTGGCCGTTCACGGGCTCGCCGGACTGCAGCGTACAGCGCAACTGGCCTTTGCCGGAGATGGCGAAATGCGCGAGGCTGCCCGGCGCGAGGTAGATCTGGCCGACGGCGAGCGGCGCGCCCTTCGGACGCCTCCGTCACGCTGGCGGGCGTCAAGCCGTCGAGCCGCCTCGCGAACGATTTGGTGAAGGGCGTCGGCATGTGCAGCGTAATCACCGTCGGCGGGCAATTGGCGGGCATGCAGGATATGACTTCGATCAAAGCCTCCACCCCGCCGGTCGACGCCCCGATCGCGAGCACGCGGCCGTCGGAATTGTAAGGCGCCGCCGCCGCGCTCGTGCGCACGCCGCCCGCGGCGGGCCGGGCGCTGAGCCGCGCTGACGCCGCGGCTCTCACGGTCGCTGCGAGCCGCTCGAACGTGTCGGGATGCTCGGCCGTCGGCTTGCCCACGCATTCGATCGCGCCGAGCTCAAACGCGCTCACCGCCGTCGCCGCGCCTTTGGCCGTCAGGCTCGACACCATGACGACCGGAAAGGGACGCAGCCGCATCACCTTCTCAAGAAACTCGAGGCCGTTCATCCCCGGCATCTCGACGTCGAGCGTCATGACGTCGGGCTGCAAATCCTTGATCGCCGCGCGCGCCTGGTTAGCGTCCGAGGCCGAGCCGACGACCTCAATGAATGGATCTCGTTTCAGGACGGACGTGATGAGGCCCCGCATCGTCGCGGAATCGTCGACCACCAGAACGCGAACGGGCTTCACGCTTTGCCTCCTGCATCAAGTCTGTAAGTCGTAATTCCGGCGTTGATGAATTTGCCGGCGGCCGGGCCGGACACGCGCTCGGAATGCCCGATGTAGAGGTGGCCGCCCGGCTCTAGCTTCGTGGCGAAGCGGCTCCACAGCGATTGCTGCATCGGCTCGTCGAAGTAGATCGCCACGTTGCGGCAGAAGATCGCGTGAAACGCGCCTTTCATCGGCCATTCCGAATGGAGGTTGAGCACGGCGGAACGACACCAGCGCGCGAACCTCGTCGCTCGCCTCCACCTCGTCGTGCGAACCTCCGGTAGCTGGGCGGAAGTGGCGCCGGCGCAAATGTTCGGGCACGTCCGCGACCGCCGCCTCGGGATAGCGGCCGGCCTGAGCGCGGGCGACGATCTCCGGATCGATGTCCGTCGCCAGCACCTTGATGTCGAATTCGGCGGCCTTGGCCTCGAGCCCCCAGCAGCGTCAGCGCGACGGAGTACGGCTCTTCGCCGCTGGAACATGCGGACGACCAGATGCGGATTTTCGCGCCCGACCGCGCGCCCGCCAGCAACTTCGGCAGCACGACGTCGCGCAGGTGCTCGAAATGATGCGGCTCGCGGAAAAACCGCGTGACGTTCGTGGTGAGCGCCGACAGCATCTTGTGCCGCTCCGCGGCCCCCGCCGGGGACGCCACGAGATCGCAATATTCGCGAAAACTCGACAGGCTCAGCGCGCGCAGGCGCTTGGCCAGCCGCGAATAGACCAACGGGGCTTTGGCCACCTGCAAGTCGATGCCGGCGTCCTTGAAGATCATCGTTGCGATGTCTTCGAAGTCACGCGCGGTGAGCGCGAATTCGCCTGGAGTCAGCAGGGCCTGAGGGGACGGCTTCGGAAGGGCGGACATTTGCGGTCTCATGCTGCAAGGTCCGCTTGGCCGGGCATGATCTCGTCGACTCGGATGAGGCCGATCATCCTTCCGTCGATCGCCAGCACGCCTTGAAGGAAGGAGAGCACCTCTCCGCTCGCCACTTCCGGCGTCGGCTGGATGACCTGGCTGGACTGCGAGAGGATGTCGGACACCGCGTCGACGAGCATGCCGACAAGCTTGCCGCCGATCTGCACCACGATGATCACCTGCCGCGCATTGCCGTCGATCGGCGTGAAGCCGAGGCGGTCGGAGAGGTCGACCACCGGCAGCACCGATCCGCGCAGGTTGATGACGCCGCGGACGTAGCCCGGCGCATGAGGGAGCACGGTCGCCTGCGTCCAGCCGCGAATCTCGCGAACCGTCATGATGTCGAGGCAGAACTCCTGCGCGCCGACGCGGAAGACGATGAACTCTTGGCGATCGTCGTTCGCCGCTAGGTTTAGCGCCGCCATGGCCTCACTCCGCCGCCGCCATGAACGTTCCCGCCTGCTCGTCGGTGCGGTTCGTGCGCGCCAGGAAGGTGTCGATGTCGAGGATCGAGCGCGACCCGGCCGTCGCCCAGGATCGTCGCCGCGGCGATGCCGGGAACGTGCGCGATAGTTGGCCTCCAGGCTCTTGATGACGACCTGCCGCTGATCCGACGATGCTGTCGACGATGAGCCCGCAGCGCTGCTGCCCTCGGTCTCCACGACCATGACGATGCCATCGTGCGGATTGGCATTGCTGCGCCGGTAGCCGAGCTCCACGGCCGACGTCGATCAGCGGGGCGAAGCCGCCGCGATCCGAGATGACCCGCGCATCGACGCCGAGACCGTGGATGTCGCCCTTTTTCGGACGCAGCGTTTCGACGATCGCCGTCAGGGGAACCACGAGCGTCTGGTCGGCGACCTTGACGACCATGCCGTCGAGCACCGCCAGGGTCAGCGGCAGGCTCATGGAAAACGTCGAGCCGAGGCCTGGGCGCGAAGAGATCGCGATTCGGCCGCCCAGCGCCTGGATGGAGCGCTTGACGACGTCCATGCCGACGCCGCGCCCGGATATGTTGGAGATCGCCGAGGCCGTGGAGAAGCCGGGAAGAAACAGCAGGTTGTCGACTTCGGAGTCGGTCAACACCGCGTCGGCCGGGATCAATCCCTTGCTGACCGCAATTTGCTGCACCTTCGGCCTGTTGATGCCGGCGCCGTCGTCGCTGACTTCGATGACGACGCGGCCCGAGCGGTGCGCCGCCAGCAAATGCACCTCGCCCTGATCCGGCTTGCCCGCCGCCAGGCGTTTTTCCGGCAACTCCAGACCGTGGTCGACGGCGTTTCTGATCATGTGCGTCAAGGGATCGGCGAGCCGTTCGATGACGGTGCGGTCGACCTCCGTCGCTTCGCCGTCGGTGCGCAGGCGCACCGATTTCCCCGTCGCATCCGCCAACTCGCGGACGATTCGCGCCATGCGCTGAAACAGCGGCTTCACCGGCTGCGCGCGGACCGCCATGACGCCTTCTTGAATTTCGCGCGTCAATTGCTCGAGCGCGTCCAGCGCGCCGGTGACCGACGACGAACGCACGCCCGCCTCGGAGACGCACTGCGTGAGCATCGCCTGATTGATGACGAGTTCGCCGACAAGATTGATGAGGCGATCGATGCGCTCGAGATCGACGCGGATGGTCGGCGCGGTCTCGGTCTTGACGACCTCGGGCTTGGCCTTTTCGCTTGAGGGCGCTGGCGCGGCCGCGGGCGGCGGGGCGGCTTCCGCAGCCGCCTCAGGGCGCCGCCTCGGGCGATTCGGGTTCGGCGACAGCCGCCGCCGGAAGTTCTAACTCAACCACGATCGGTTCGATCGAAAGCTCGCACAGCCCCGAGACGAATTCGAAGACGTCGCAAATCGCCTCCGCGCCTTCCTCGGTCGCCAATTCGACCTGCCACTTCAGGTAGGCGCGTTCGGGATCCAGTTTGTCGAGCGTCGGCAGCGCGCTGGCGTCGCACGTCACCACGAGCTCGCCGAACCGCCCAAGCTCGCGCAGCAGCCGCGTAGCGTCATTGCCGCCGCGATAGAGTTCGTCGGAGGGCGCGAAGGCGATGGCATAGCGCGTCGGCCCAATCGCAAGATCGCCGCCCGGCACGGCGTCGAACGAAAACGTGACGGGTTGGAAGTCGAGCGTCTCGGCTTCCCCCGTCGGCGGCGCGCCGGAAATGGGGTCCGCCTGCGCGCTCTCGGTGAAATCCTTCAGCTCCACCAGCAGCGGCGCCGTGCGGCTCTCGTCGAGCTCTTCGCCGGTGCGCGCCGCTTTGACGAGATCCGCCAGGGCGTCCGACGATCGCAGCATGGTCTTGAGCACCGCGCTGGTCGCCACCAGGCGTTCGCTGCGGATCATGTCGAGCGTGGTCTCGAACGTGTGGGCGAACTTCACCAGCCGTTCGAGCTTGAAGGCCCCGGCGCCGCCTTTGATCGAGTGAACGGCGCGGAAGACCGCGTTGACGGTCTCCGAGCCGGTGTCGCCTTCGTCCATTGCGACGAGCCCGAGTTCGAGCTCGCCAAGCTGTTCCTCGCATTCCTGGAAGAATGTCTGGCGCAGCGCTGTCAGCGAATCCATGGGAGGCCTTTCACAAAGGCGTTCAAGCGGCGACCCGCCGGACGATGTCGATCAACTTTTCCGGGTCGAACGGTTTGATGATCCATCCGGTCGCGCCGGCCCGGCGCGCCATCTCTTTTTTCTCGGCGGTGCTCTCCGTGGTCAGGACCAGGATCGGCACGCCGAGAAACCGGCGATCTTCGCGCACCGACTTGATGAGGCCGAAGCCGTCCATCCGGGGCATGTTGATGTCGGTGATGATCAGGCGCGGCATCTCGGTCTGGAGCACTTCGAGTCCGTGAACGCCGTCCACCGCCTGCAGGACGCGGTAGCCGCTTTCCTCAAGCGTGATTTTCAGCATGTCCCGCATCGTGCGGAAGTCGTCGATGGTGAGGATCGTCACGCTCATTGCGCCGCCGCCTCGATGTTCAGGAGCGACGGGGCGACGCCGAGGAAGCGCAGGTCGTCCATCATCTTCGCGCCGCAGTTCTCGATGGCGAACGGGGCGTCGTCCGCCAGCCACGTCGCGGCGGCGGACATCAGCACCTGGGCGCAAGGGGCGCTGAGGTGAAGCACCGCGGCGGCGTCAATCACGATCGTTTGGCCGCGGCGGGCGAGCAGTGCGCGCGTCAATTCGCTCGCGGCCGCAAGATCCGAGGCCGCCGGCAGGGCCAAGGCGTCGTCGCTGGCCGCCGGTTCCGTCTCGCCTGCGTCAGGGTCCGCGCTGACAATTTCCGGCGCAGCCGCGGAAGCTTCGATTGGCGTTCGGTTCGCCTCAACGTTGAGGGCTTCTTCGCTCGGCGCTGCTTCGAGCGATGACGGCTCGACCGCCGTCTCATTGGCGTCCACAGGGGCGGCTGCGGCGACAGCTTCGCTCCGCTTTCGCGAGCGGCTCCGCTTCGGCGCCTTGGCGTCGACTTCAGTCCAGAAGGACAAGGGCTTCCTCCTTCGATTCGAATTTCCGGCCATGACATCTCCTACGAGGCGTTGCTTCGCGCGGTCGGACGCGAAGGGAGCGAGAAAGATTGGTATTGCGCGGCAGGCTGTCCCCACGCTGGGATTCGCCTCGACCCGATGGCGGCGCATTTCCCGCCGCGAGCGAACGCCGCATCGCGTCGGGGACGCTTGGCGCCCGCGCTTGCCTAGAGATCAGCACCGACAGAATCATTTTCGTCGACCGGAGGCAGCGTTCGGTCGTCGAGCGAATGTCCAGCAGCGCTCAACGCGCGCGGGAGATGCGGCTTCGCTCAAGATCGAAACGTCAGGATTTGCGGAAAGACATCGGCGCTTGGCCGAAGCGAGCGAGCGGCGTCATGCCTCAGACGCGCATTCCCCGAAGGGGCCGTCTGTCAGTCGAATAAATGCAAACTAACGATCAAGGGTTAAATTTGTGTTGCCCGCCGCGCCTTCGGGGCGCTCCGGCCGCAAGGCGTTCGCATTGACTCTCCGCGGCCTCGATCTCAAGAACACAACGTCGCTGCCGGAGGCGCTCCTTGCGGCAAGCGCCGCCGTTTGGAAGCCGGTCTTCCCCGGGGTTTAGCGTCGTTGGGGGCTCATGGTGATTTCGCGCTTCGCCACTGTCGCTTTGCTGGTCGCGGGACTCACCGGAGCCGCGTTCGCTGAGGACGCCACCCCGCTGCCAACGCCGGCGACGCCTGCGCCCTCGGCCACGCCCGATCCGACGCTGACGGCCTACGGCGTACAATATCCAAACTGCGGGGAGTGGAGCGATTCGTGCGCCGTATGCACGCGGGACGACGCGGGAAAGCCGCGCTGCTCGTTGCCCGGCATCGCCTGCCAACCCAAAGCCATCGCCTGTTCGAAAGAAGCGCCGTGAGCGAACTGGAGGCGCCGCCTGTCGAATCGAGCCGCGCGCCCCGTGTCGATCCGAAATTGTTGGAGCTGCTGGTTTGCCCGCTGACGCGTTCAACGCTGTCTTACGATGCGAAACGGCAGGAATTGATTTCTAAGGCCGCCAAACTCGCCTACCCCATCCGGGATGGCGTGCCGATCATGCTTCCGGAAGAAGCGCGCGCGATCGAGGGGGCCGGGAGCTGACGTGCCTTCCGTCGGCTATTCCGGCACGCCGCTTGCTAAAAAGCTTGGGCTCGTATCGGGGTCCGCCATCAAGCTCGTCAACCCGCCGCCTCACTACCGTTCGCTGTTCGAGCCATGGCCCGACGGGCTTGAGGCGCGCGACGACGCTGCGCCGAAAGACTTCATCCACCTCTTCGCGCGCGATCTCGCCGAGCTGACCGCGGCCGTGCCGGCGTTGAAACGCGCAATGAAGCCCAGCGCCGCGCTCTGGGTGTCGTGGCCGAAGAAAACGGCAAAGCTCAAGGCCGATTTCGGCGAGAACGACATCCGCGCCATCGCGCTCGCCAACGGCCTCGTCGACGTGAAAGTCTGCGCGGTCGACGATACCTGGTCGGCGCTGAAGTTGGTCATCCCCGTCAAAAGCCGGCCCGCCACGGCGCAAAAAGCGGCGCGCCGATGATTCGCGGCATCCTCATCCTGCTCGTTTGCCAACTTGTCGGCGAAGTTCTCGCGCGTGCGCTGGACCTGCCGGCGCCGGGCCCCGTGCTCGGCCTCGCGCTGCTCACCCTTGCGCTCGTGGCTTGGGGCCGCTGGCGGCCCTTCACCGACCAGCAGCTTGCGGAGAGCGATCTTGGCAAAGTGGCGCTCGGCCTGCTCGGCGCTCTGTCGCTGCTGTTTGTCCCCGCTGGCGTCGGCGTGGTGCAATATGCCGGGCTGCTCGCCGACCATGCCGTGGCGCTGGGCGCCGCGCTCGTCGTCTCGACCGTCGTGACCTTGCTGGTGACCGTGTTCGTCTTCATCGCCGTCAAGCGCTGGCTTGGCTTGGACGGGGAGGCGTCGCTTTGAACAGTTGGCGGCTTTGGGTCTACCTGCAGGCGGCGCCGCTGTTCTGGCTGTCGGCGACCGTCGGCGCTTTTTGGATCGCCGACGCGCTGGCGACGCGCGCCAAGCGCAATCCGCTGGTCAATCCCGTGCTGATCGCGGTGGTCTTGATCGCCGCGCTGCTACGGCTCAGCGGGACCGACTACGCCACCTACTTCAACGGCGCGCAGTTCGTGCATTTCCTGCTAGGGCCGGCGACCGTGGCGCTTGGCGTTCCGCTGTTCCGCAATCGTCAGTTGATCCGGCGCTCGCTTCTGCCGATGGCGGCCGCGCTGGCGGCAGGTTCGGTGACGGCGATGGCGTCCGCGGTGCTGATCGCGCGCTGGCTCGGCGCGCCGCAGGTCGTGCTGATTTCCGTCGCGCCCAAATCCGTGACGGCGGGCGTCGCGATGGCCGTCTCGGAAAAGCTCGGCGGCCTGCCGCCGCTCACGGCGGTGCTCGTCATCGCCACCGGGATTTTCGGCGCGATCATCGTCACGCCGCTGATGAACGCATTGCGCATCCGCGACTATTCCGCCCGGGGCTTTGCCGTTGGCGTCGCCTCGCACGGCATCGGCACCGCGCGGGCCTTTCAGGTCGATCCGGTCGCAGGGGTTTTCGCCGGCGTCGCCATGGGGCTCAACGCCGTAGCGACGCCCGCGCTCGCGCCGTTGCTGCTGCCTTGGCTGACCGGCGCCTCGTAAGGCGGCGCCGGCCCTACTTCCAGGCGGCGAGGGCTTGCGTCATCAGGGCGTCGCCGTCCGGCCCCTTTTCCAGCGTCAGCTTGGCGATGTGGCCATCGGCGAGCAGCATCGGAAAATCGAACCAGGAGTGCGAGGCGAACATCTCGGTGTTGTGAGCGAGATCGGCGTCCGACTTGGCGAGCCCGACCAGGAAATGGTTGTTGACGATCGTGACGGCGAGGCCGCTGAGCGAGTTGAGCCGCTGCCCGTCGTCCATATGCATCAGCGGCGTTAGCATCTTGGTGACCGGCTTAAAGTCGCTGCCGTCTTCGGGAATGAAGCGGACGTCGATCACGTGCGAGGCCGGCACTTTGGGATCGACGTTCTTGCTGATCACCACTTCCGCGCGCTCTTTCAGTTCCGGCACCTCGACGACCGCCTTAAGCGCGAGCGGCTGGCCGTTGCCGGCGGGAATCGCCGACCACACCACATTGCCCATGTGAAGAACCGGCTGAGCCTGCGGATCCTCGCTTGTGGCGATCAGGATCGCCGCGCGCGAGGCGACCGGCACCGTGCCTGAGGGAGCGGCGGCGGCGGGCGATGAGGGCGCCGCGGTCGGCGCCGGGCTCGCTTCAGGCGCGGGCGCAGCGGTTGCGGCCGGGGTCGGAAGCGGGCTGGACGCGGGGGCCTCCGCCGTGGGCGTCGGCGCGGGCGAAGCCGCCGGGCTCGGAGCGGCCGGCGTGGGCGTAGCGGCCGCGGTCTCTTTGGCGTCGGGAGCGGCCGGCGTCTCGCCGACACGTTGCGAGGTTTTCCCGGTCGCCGGCGGCGAACTCACATTTGTCGGCGTCCCGCCGCTGGGCAGCTTCAGAAAATCTTGCGCGGTCTGGCGAAACAGGAACGCCGCCGTCCCGAGGGCGATGACGAAGCCGCCGAGCGTGACCAGGATGAACCAGAGCGCCAGCCGGCGCGGCGCCGGCGGCTCGCCGTCGGAACCGGGCGCCGAGGGCCGGGTGTCCGCCGCGATGCGGACGCCGGAGTCGCCGTCCGCTTCGTCAAAATCGTCGCGCGCGGCCGCGCCAAGACTCGGCGCCCGCGTATTATCCTCGACGGACTTGGCGCTCAGCGGCGGAGGCGTCGGCGCAACGGGGGCCGGCGTGGACGCAGGTCGCGCTGCAACCGGCGGCCGTGCGGCCACAGGAGGTCTTGCGGGCGGCGATGGCGTTCTCGGCGGCGCGGCGCCCGCAGGCGCAGGCGCGGCGGCAGAGGACGCCGCCGAAGTCGCTGAGGCGACCGCCGTTGGCGCAGCGGGCCGCGCTGGCGCGGCCGGGCGGACAGTGATTGGCGGGCGCGGCGCCGTAGCCGATGAGGCTGCGGTCGACGCGGGCGGCGTCCGCGGCGTCGGGGTTGGCCGCGGCGGCGTTGGCGCGACGGGCGCCGCCGCGTCCATGATCGAGCTTTCGATCGCGGTCTCGGCTTCGATCCTGGCGACCGCGGCGTCGAGCGCCGTCTGCTCGCGAAGAATGTCGCCTTCCGGCAACGGCGGCTTCATCGAGCGCAGCTGATTGACGAGCGCGCCGCGCGCGCGGTCGTACACCGCCTTGCGCACCGCCGGCGACGCCGTCTTCGGCAAATTGCCGACCGCGCGCGACAACAGCGAGTAATAATCAGCCATGCGTGCGCTTTCGCTCGAACGTCGCTGCGTCGACCGCGTGCGTCAGCCGATTAGTCCTGAAAGGGGTCATGCACAAGGATTGTGTCGTCCCGTTGCGGACTTGTCGAGAGCAACGCGACCGGAGCCCCGACCAGTTCCTCAATTCTGCGCACATATTTAATCGCCTGCGCCGGCAGGTCCGCCCATGACCGCGCGCCGCGCGTCACGCCCTTCCAGCCTTCGATCGTCTCGTAGACCGGCTCGAGCCGCGCTTGCGCCGCTTGCGAGGCCGGCACGTAGTCGATGATTTTGCCGTCGAGCTTGTAGTGCGTCGCAACCTGGATTTCGTCGAAGCCGTCGAGAATATCGAGCTTGGTGAGCGCCAGCCCATCGATGCCGCTGACGATCACGCTTTGCCGCGCAAGCACGGCGTCGAACCAGCCGCAGCGGCGCGGCCGCCCCGTGTTGGTGCCGAATTCCTGGCCGCGTTCGCCGATCGTGCGCCCGATCGCGTTGTCGAGTTCGGTCGGGAACGGCCCGCCGCCGACGCGCGTGGTGTAGGCTTTTGCGATGCCCAAGACATATCCGATCGCGCGCGGGCCGAGGCCGACGCCGGTCGCCGCGTTGGCGGCGACCGTGTTGGAGGAGGTCACGAAGGGATAAGTGCCGTGGTCGACATCAAGCCAGACGCCCTGCGCGCCTTCGAACAGAATGCGTTTGCCGGCGCGCCGCTCGGCTTCGAGCAAGGCGTGGGTCGGCGCCATATAGGGCAGCACCTTCGGCGCCACCGTGAGCAATTCCTGCTTGATGGCTTCCGCCGTCGGCGGCTCCATGCCGAGGCCACGCCACAGCGGAACGTGATGCGACAGCAGCCGCATGATGCGCTCATCGAGCGACTGCGGCTCGGAGAGGTCCATGAGCCGAATGGCGCGCCGGCCGACTTTGTCCTCATAGGCCGGGCCGATGCCGCGCTTGGTGGTGCCGATCTTGACGCCGGCCCCCTCCATATTCTCCCGATGCGCGTCGAGCTCGCGATGCAGCGAGAGAATCGAGCGGGACGTTTTCGGCGATCTTGAAATTGTCGGGGCTGATGGCGACGCCCTGGCTCCTCAGCTTCTCGATCTCGCCGACCAGGTGATAGGGGTCGAGCACGACGCCGTTGCCGATGACGGAAAGCTTGCCCGGCCGGACGATGCCCGACGGCAGTAGCGCGAGTTTGAACGTCTGGTCGCCGATGACCAGCGTATGGCCGGCATTGTGGCCGCCCTGATAGCGCACCACGACGTCAGCGCCGACGGAAAGCCAATCGACGATTTTGCCCTTGCCCTCGTCGCCCCACTGGGCGCCGACCACGACAACATTCGCCATATTTCGCTCGTTCTTTCCCATCCAAGCAAAGAAAATCCCGGCGCAGCACAATGGGCTGGCCGGGGCTCATTGCGGAAAAGCCCTATCCGAACCCCGAAGCGAGGTAAAGGCAAGGCCTTATGCCGTTGGGGAAAGTTGGAGAGGGCGGCGCGCGAGGCTTACAGAAATTTAAGGCGGCCCGGCGCCTTGGCGACGCCACGGTAGACCGCCATATCTCTTCACGCGCCGAACGCGGCTTACTGAGCGCGTTGCGCGGCGCAAAGGAGTGTTCCTATGAACGCCGAAGAACGCCAATTGCTCAACGACTTGTTCGAGCGCGTGCGCTCAGCCGGGGCGCAGAGCCGCGATCCACAGGCAGAGAGTTTCATCAATGACGCCGTGCGGGCGCTGCCCTATGCGCCCTATGTCCTGGCGCAAACCGTATTGATCCAGCAGCAGGCCTTAGAAGCCGCCAGCCGGCAAATCCAGGAATTGCAGGCGAACGCCGCGCCGCAGCAGGAGACCAGCTTCCTCGGCGGGCTCGGCAAAGCGTTGTTCGGCGGTCCGCAGCCGGGGAATTCCTCGCCCCAGCCGGGCTACCGGCCGGCTGCGCCGCAAGGCTATGCGCCGCAGCAGCAGGGTTATGCGCCGCAACAGCCGGCCTACCCGCCGCAGCAAGCCTATGCCCCGCCTCCGGCCGGTCCTTGGGGCGCGCCTCAAGCGTCTGGCGGCGGCTTCATGTCGGGAGCGCTGCAAACGGCGGCGGGCGTCGCCGGCGGTTTGGCCGTGGCGGATCTGATGGGCAATCTGCTCGGCGGCCATCGTGGCGGCGGGGCCGGTCTGTTCGGCAACGCCGGGTACGACGGCGGCGGCGGGGAAGCGGTTCACGAGACCGTGAACAACTATTACGACGCTCCGCAAGACGGTCCGCGCGGTCAGGACGCCAATTGGTCAGGTCCGAACGGGCAAGACACGCCTCAGGACGCCAGCTTCGACAATTCCGGGAACTTTGACAGCGGAAACTTTGACGACGGCTCGGGCGGCGGCAGCATCGACACGTAGGCGGATGAGAGAGCCTTGCCGAACGCGGCAAGGTAAAGCTGTCGGGAGCGAAAACCTTGACAAGGGCGAACGTTCACTTTATGTTCTCCTGATGGTTAACACTCTCCGTCATGGCCGGGCTTGTCGCGGCCATCTATGCCGTGCCGACGGCGCGCTTTCTCCGGTTGCGGCTCCCTTTCGAGTCCGCCTATCGGCCCCTTGCGTCACACGGCGACGTGGATGGCCGGGTCGAGCCCGGCCATGACGAAGTTGGCGCCGGGGATAAATGAAAACATTCGTACCAAGGTGAAGCGATCGTCTAAGCGATTGAAATCATTAGTTGTGGGGCGCAAAGTAGACGTCTGAGATTTTCTGAGGCTTGCGCTGGCTTTCGCTCGCTTTCCGAGGTTTTCCCCGGGCTATCCCGTATTTACCCTGACAGGCGCCCGATTGTCGCAAAAGAGCGCGACAAATTGAGAGCCTAGAGCGGCGCCGTCGCCTGTCGTAGCCACTTCAGCGTCTTGCCGGTCACATGCGCCGCGACGCGCGCGCGCGTCTCCTTATGATAGGCGTTGAGCCAGGCGCGCTCGTCATCGCTGAGCAAGGACGCCTCAATGGCGCGCCGGTCGATTGGCGTGAACGAGATCGTCTCGAACCCAAGCATTTCCCGTTCTGCGCCGGGGATCGTGCGTGGCTCGACAATGATGAGGTTCTCGGTCCGGATGCCGTAGCGCCCCGGGGCGTAATAGCCGGGCTCGTTGGAGATGATCATTCCCGGCAGCAGCGGCGTGAAGCCGGTCTTGGCGATGCGCTGCGGGCCTTCATGCACCGACAAAAAGACGCCGACGCCGTGACCGGTGCCATGGTCGAAATCGAGGCCTGCCTGCCAAAGCGCATTCCTGGCGAAGGCGTCGATCTGCGCGCCGTTGACGCCCTTGGGAAACACCGCCCGCGCGATAGCGATGTGGCCCTTGAGCACGCGCGTGAAGCGATCGCGCATTTCGCGGCTGGCTTTGCCGACCACGATCGTGCGCGTGATGTCGGTGGTGCCCGCCTCATACTGGGCGCCGCTGTCGACGAGATAGAAACCCTTGGAAATCTTCAGGTTGGAGGCTCGGCTCACGCGATAATGCGGCATCGCCGCATGGGGGCCGGCGGCCGAGATCGTGGGAAAGGAAAGCTCCTTGAGCGCGCCCGTCTCGCGGCGAAAGCCCTCTAGCGCCTCCGCCGCCTCGATCTCCGTCAGATCGCCTTCTTCGGCGGCCTCATCGAACCAGTGGAGAAAGCGAACGAGAGCGACCGCGTCGAACTGATGCGCCTCGCGCGCGCCTGCAAGCTCCGCTGCGTTCTTTTGCGCCTTCATCAGGCTAATGGCGTCGGCCTGCACCTGGGCGGCGCCGCCATGGCGCTCAAAGGCCTGCACGAGCTTGGCGGGCGCCGTGCCCGCGTCGAAGGCGATCTTCGCCTTCTTCTCCCCGAGTTCGGCCAGGGTCGGCTCGAGTGCCGAGGCAGGGCGTAAATCGGCGACTTTCTCCAGGCCTTTCCGGGCGGCCGGGCTCAGGCGCTCCGGGGCCAGGAACACGGTGGCTTTGCTGTCCCGCGGCACCAGAGCGAACGCCAGGGCCAGCGGCGTGTGCGAAATGTCGGAGCCGCGCAGATTGAACGCCCAAGCGACGTTATGCGCGTCCGACAGCAACACGCCGTCGGCGGCGCCTAGACCCAGCGCGGATCCGCTTCAGCTTGTCCGCCGCCGATTCGCCGGCATAGCGCGCCGCCCGCGGCACGACCGGATTGGCCGGCGCGCGCGGGCGATCGCGCCAGACCGCGTCGATCAGATTGATCGGGCTGGCGACGAGTTCAGCGCCGACCTCGGCGCACGCCGCAGCGTAGGGTTTTAGCGAATCCGGCGTATGCAGCCAGGGATCGTAGGCGATCTTGTCGCCTTGCTTCAGCCGCCCGCGCAGCCACGCCGACGGCGCCTCTTCGGCGACGTTCTTGATCGCCAGGCATTTGCCGTCGACCTGCGCCGGCGCCTGCAGCGTGTAGCGTCCGTCGACGAACAACGCCGCTTCGTCGGCGAGCACGATCGCCAGCCCCGCCGAGCCGGAAAACCCAGTGAGCCAGAGTAGCCGCTCGGCGTTCGCGGGCACGTATTCGTTCTGATGCTCGTCTGCGCGCGGGACCAGCCAACCCGTATAATCCTTCGCCGTCATCTCGCGGCGAAGCTCTGAAATACGCGCCGCGCTGTGTGCGCTCGAGCCCTGTTCGTCGAACGACTGAAACTGGCTCTCCGCGCTCAATGCGAGTCCTCTTCGGTCACGACATGGCCGATGAAGGGCAGTTCGCGATAGGCATGGGCGACGTCCATGCCATAGCCGACGACAAACAGGTCCGGGCAGACGAAGCCGACGAGGTCGGCCTCCAGAGGCACCACGCGTTTGCCCGGCTTGTCGAGCAGCGCGCAAATGATCACCCGGCGTGCGCCGCGCGCGATCAGCAGGTCCTTGGCGAAGGCCAGGGTGCGTCCGCTCTCAAGAATGTCGTCGATCAACAGAACGTCGCGATCGGCAACCGTCGATTCGATGTCGCGCAAAATTGTGACCGCGCCTGAAGACACCGTACCCTCGCGATAACTCGAGAGATGGAAGAATTCGACATGCGGCTCCATCCCGACGCGATAGAGCGCCCGCAGCAAATCGGCCGCGAACATGAAGGATCCTTTTAGGATCGCCGCAACGAGCAGGTCCTTCGGATTGAGCGCAGCTACGTCATGGGCGAGTTCGCCCACGCGTTTTGCGATCTTTGCTTCGTCGTAGAGGACTTTAACTTGACGTTCGCCGCTCATTTTCCCTTCCCCGCGAGGGCGACCTTATCCCCCACGGCGGCGAATTTGACCAGGGCTTGCGAAGCCTCCGGCGGCGGCGATTCGAGCCGGGTGCGAAAAGCCAGATGTTCGCCGGAGGCGATTTGGACTCTTGGGCGCATGGGCTCGCCACGAATAAAGCTCAATTCCCGAGGAATCGTCGAGCGACACGGCGAGTTCGGGGACGTTGGCGGATTTTGGCAAAGCATTGACGATGTCGCCTTCGACCACCAGCAAGGAACGGTCGCCCTCGCGCGAAAGGCCGACATGCACGTGCTCAATTCGAAGGCCGTCCGCGCCTTCCGTTAGGCCAAGCGTCGAGAACATCGAAGCTGCGTTCGGCAGCAGCGCGACAATCGCCGACCGGCCGCCTATGGCGCATATGCCGAGCAACAGGGCCAGACAGCCGAAGATCGCGGTCACATGCCGGCGTCCGTCGCCGCGCCGCGCCTGCAACGGATCGCCGCACGCTTCGCACACGACGGCGGCCCCTTTGGGCGCTAGCAACGCGTGCTCGCCATGGTAGAGCCTGGCGCAGGCAGGACACAGGATCATGAGGCCCGAGGGGAATGAGGAGCAAAAAAGGATTTCACCCGCATTTGGCGGAAATCATGGTTAAGATCGGGTAAAGCAACGCCGCGAGGGGATGTAAAAAAGTTGCTTCGTTTCGAAAACGTTGGTCTCAGATACGGCGAGGGCGAAGAGGTCGTGCGCGACCTGACGTTCGCCATCGAGCCGCAAAGCTTTCAGTTTCTCACGGGCCCCTCCGGCGCTGGCAAGACCACGCTGCTCAAGCTCATGCTGCTTTCGCTCAAGCCGACGCGCGGCACAATCCATGTTTTCGGCGAGGATTCGGCTAAGCTCAACAATGAAGGCCTGACGGGATTGCGGCGGCGGATCGGCGTCGTCTTCCAGGATTTTCGGCTGCTCGACCATTTGACCACGTACGAAAATGTCGCGCTGCCGCTGCGCGTGGCCGGACGCTCCGAATCGGGCTTTCGCGCCGAGGTGACGGAGCTGCTGAGTTGGGTCGGCTTAGGCGCGCGCGTGAACGCCCTGCCGCCCGTGCTCTCGGGCGGCGAAAAGCAACGCGCCGCCATCGCCCGCGCGCTGATCGCCCGGCCCGAACTGCTGTTGGCGGACGAGCCGACCGGCAACGTCGATCCGCAGCTTGGCCGAAGACTGTTGCGCTTGTTCGTGGAGCTGCACCGTCAAGGCACCGCCGTGGTGCTCGCCACCCATGATTTGAGCCTGATGGACCAGGTCAGCTTCGCGCGCCGGCTCACCGTCAGCGGCGGACGGCTGAACATCGCCGAGGGCGCGCCGTGAGCGCCGGCGCCGCCGCTGACGTCGTGGCGGAAGAGGCTCCGCCCCGATCGATGCCGCTCATCCCGGCCGATACGATCGCGGGGCGAGCGCTCGTCGTCGTCGTCGCCATCATGACGTTCCTGGCCTGCATCACCGCAGGAGGCGCCATTCTGGTCGCGGACGCTTCGCATGGCTGGCGCTCCGAAGTCGCGCGCGACCTCACCATCCAGATCAAGCCGACGGGCGGCGAGGACCTCGACGCCCTGGTCGAGAAAGTCGCCGCAGCGGCGCTCTCGGCGCCCGACGTGGCCGAGGTGAAAGCCTATAGCCGGGCGGACGCCGAGCGCATGCTGGCGCCTTGGCTCGGCGAGGGGCTCGACATGAGCCAGTTGCCGGTGCCGCGGCTGATCGTGGTGCGCATGGCGCCCGGCCATGAAGACGAGCTGGGCCCCTTGCGCTCCGCCATCGGCCTGGTGACGCAAGCGGCGACGCTCGACGACCAGCGGCTGTGGGCGGCGCGGCTGGACGCCATGGCCGATGGCATCGTGATCTTCGCGCTGGCGCTGCTGGCGCTGATGCTGGTGGCGATGGCGACCGCGATCATCTTCGCCACGCGCGGGGCGGTCGCAGCGACACGCGAGATCGTCGAAGTCCTGCATTTTGTCGGCGCGCGCGACGCCTTCATCGCCGGCGAGTTCCAGCGGCACTTCTTGCGGCTCGGTTTCATCGCCGCCATGATCGGCGTCGGCTCGGCTTCGGCGCTGTTTGCACTGGGCTGGCTGCTGTCGCGCGCGCCGAGCGAAGCCTTCGGCGCCGATCAAGTGTCTTCGCTACTCAACGCCTTTTCGCTGGGATGGCGGGGCTATGCGGCGTTGCTCGCCCTCGGCGTCTTCATCGGCGTCGCCACGGGCTTGCTTTCCAGGCTAATCGTGCTCAGGCAATTGAGGACGTTTCGATGAAGGACGTGCGTCTCCCATGATCGCGCTGCGTTCGGCCGTGTTCAACGTGGCCTTCTACCTCAACCTGATCGTGCTGATGATCATCGGCCTGCCGGCTTGCCTGTTCGGGCGGCCGGGCGTGTTTTTCATGGCCCATGTCTGGGCGAAGAGTTCGCTGTGGCTGCTGCGGGTGATCTGCGGCCTCACGGTTGAATTTCGCGGCCTTGAAAACATTCCCCAAGGCGGCTGCATCGTCGCCTCAAAGCATCAATCGTTCCTGGAGACCTACTCCATCGTCGTCTGCTTCGACGACATCGCCATCATTCTGAAACGCGCGCTGATGTACATCCCAGTGTTCGGGCTCTATCTCGCGGCGAGCGAGCAGATTGCGATCGATCGCGCCAAGGGCCGTCAGTCGCTGACCGGAATTCTTGAGAAGACCAAGCCGGCGCTCGCAGGCGGCCGGCGAATTTTGATTTTCCCAGAGGGGACGCGCCGTCCCGCCGGTGCGCCGCCAATGTATAAGTTCGGCGTCGCAGCGATTTACGCCAACGCCAACGCGCCCTGCCTTCCCGTGGCGATGAACACCGGGTTGTTTTGGGCGCGCCGCGACTTCAAGCGTTACCCCGGCGTGGCGACCATCGAATTTCTGCCGCCGATAGCTCCTGGCCTTGAGGCCAAGGCGTTCCTCGAGCGGCTGCAGGCGACGATCGAGGCGGCCTGCGACAAGCTGAACGCCGAAGCCATCGCCCGCGACCCCAGCCTCAAGGCACGGCTGAGCGTTGGCGAGGGCTCGCCCGACCTAACGACGCAGACGGCCGAGACTCGCAACCCGGCGACCTAAGCCGCCTTCCGCTTCGGCCGTGGCAGCCGCGGCGCCGGCACAGGCTCCGTCTTACCGTTCTCGTCGAACAGTTCGGCGAGCTTCTCCGTCATCGCCCCGCCGAGTTCTTCGGCGTCAACGATTGTCACCGCGCGCCGGTAGTAGCGCGTCACGTCGTGACCGATGCCGATGGCGATCAGTTCGACCGGCGAGCGCGTTTCGATCTCCTCGATGATCTCGCGCAAGTGCCGCTCGAGATAGGTGCCGGAGTTGACCGACAGCGTGGAATCGTCGACCGGCGCGCCGTCGGAGATCATCATCAAGATCTTGCGCTGCTCCGGACGGCCCAACAGCCGGCCGTGCGCCCAATCCAGCGCCTCGCCGTCGATGTTCTCTTTCAGCAGCCCCTCGCGCATCATCAGGCCGAGGTTCTTGCGCGCGCGCCGCCAGGGGGCGTCGGCGGATTTGTAGATGAGATGGCGCAGGTCGTTGAGCCGCCCGGGGTTCGGCGGACGGCCCGACTGCAGCCACAGCTCGCGCGATTGCCCGCCCTTCCACGCGCGCGTGGTGAAGCCGAGAATCTCCACCTTGACGCCGCAACGCTCCAGGGTGCGCGCCAGAATGTCGGCGCAGGTGGCGGCGACCGTGATCGGGCGGCCGCGCATCGAGCCGGAATTGTCGATCAGCAGCGTGACCACGGTGTCGCGAAACTTTGTGTCCTTCTCCTGTTTGAAGGAGAGCGGCTGGTTCGGATCGATGATGATGCGCGGCAGCCGCGCTGTGTCGAGCATGCCCTCTTCGAGGTCGAACTCCCAGGAGCGGTTCTGCTGCGCCATCAGCCGACGCTGCAGCCGGTTGGCGAGACGGGAGACGACGCTGGAAAGATTCTGCAGCTGCTTGTCGAGATAGTCGCGCAGCCGCTGCAATTCCTCGGCGTCGCAAAGATCCTCCGCGGCGACCGTCTCGTCGAATTTGTCGGTATAGGCCTTGTAGGTCGGCTCGCGTTTGCCAGAATCTTTTGGCGGCAGCGGACGATTTTCGCCGGCCTCCTCGCTGTCGGCCTGCTCGGCTTCGTCCTGGAACTCAGAGGAAGGGGCGTCGGCGCTCTCCATCGCGCCGTCCTCCAACTCCTCGGCGCTCTCCTGGCTGGTCTCCTGCTCCTGCGCCTCGGGCTGCTCGCTCTGTTCGCCCTCGCCTTCGCTCTCGTCGGATTTCTCGGGATCGCCGGCGTCGTCGGAGCCCTCTTCGTTTTCCTCGGAATCGGCCTCCGAATCGCTCGCCATGTCGAGCGAGGCGAGCAGCTTCCGCGCGTGCCGGGCGAAATCCTTCTGGTCGTCGATGGCGGCGACCAGCTCGCTCAACTCGTGCTCGCCCTTCGATTCCAGGAATGGGCGCCAAAGCTCGACGAATTTTTGCGCGACGGGCGGCGGCTTCAGTCCGGTCATCTTTTCGCGCAGCAACAGTGCCGCGGATTCATCGAGCGGCGCGTCGTCGCGATTGCGGGCGTCGGCGTAGGAGCTCTTGAGATAGCGCTCATCGAGCATCGCCGCGAGATTTTGCGAAACGCCGGCCATTCGCCGCGCGCCGATCGCCTCGACGCGCGCCTGCTCGAGCGCGTCGAACACCGCGCGCGACTGCGCGTCATGCGGCGCATTGTGCCGGTGCACCGCCTCGTCATGGCAGGCGAGTTTCAACGCCATGGAATTGGCGAGGCCCCGCAAAATCGCCGACTCGCGAGGCGTCGGTTTTCGCGTCGGCTCAGGCAGACGCGCGCGGGCGCCGTCCGGGCCCGTCACCAGGCCCGGCTTGTCCGGGGAGAACGCCACTTCGAGATCAGGACGGCGCGCCATCGCCCGGGCGCAGGAAGACAGTGCGCGCTTGAACGGTTCGTTCGCCGGCTCGACCTTGGAGGCGGGCTTGCGGTTGGTAGGTTTGACGTCGACGGTGGCCATATGAATTCTTGTGAAGGCGGCCCTTTTGCAAAGGCCGCAATTTGGGAAGGCCTTACCCTATAGAGCGCGTGGCTGGGTTGATCCAGATGGGCTGGCGCGTCGCAAATCACCGCGGAAGCCAGAGTGGCGCAACGCGTCCGGTCTAGTCTGATAATGACTTGGAGCGACGCTGATCGGAGATTTTGCGGTGAAAACTTGGTCGGTCCGGGAGGCGAAGGCCCGATTCGGTGAATTGCAGGCTGCGTGCGAGCGGGATGGCCCTCAAATGGTTACAAAACGAGGCTCCGAGGCCGCATTGATTGTTTCCGCTGCCGAGTGGCGACGGCTCAATATCGGCGGACAGCGAACGCTCAAGTCCGTTTTACTGGCATCTGAGCCGCGTTCCGGCGATTTCACCGTTCCTGCGCGCCGCCGCCCGCCAGCATCCCCGCAATGAGAATATCGACCATGCTCACCGCGGAATGCCGCCAATCCGGCTTGGTGCCGACAATAGAAGCCAGCGCGCGCAGCAGATCGACCGGCTCGATGGTTGGCGAGACGCCGCGCGCTTCGGCCGCCCGGGCGACCAGCAGCGCGATCGCCTGCGACGTCCTGGGGCTGGTGGTGGCGTAAAGCGCCGACGGTCCGCCGACCAGCGCGTTGAGCGCTTCGGCCATGCCGCGTTTGGTCGCCATATAGTCGATGAACTGGATCAGCCAGGCCCGAAGGGCGTCGACGGGCGGGCGCTCCGCGGAGAGCCGCGTCGCGGCGCTGATGAGCTGTTCCACCTCGTTGCGATAGACCGCCTCGACCAGCGCGTCGCGGGTGGCGAAGTTACGATAGAGCGTGCCGATCCCAACGCCGGCGCCGCGGGCGATCTCCTCAAGGCTGGCGTTCGAGCCATGCTCAGCGAAAGCCTGCTTGGCGGCGGCGATCAGCGATTCTCGGTTTCGGGCGGCATCGGCACGCGGCTTCCGGCCGGCGTCGCTCTCTAAAAGTTTTGTCATGGCGAGCCTCTTGTTAAACGGAGGACCCCTCCATATATCGAATTCGGAGCTATCCTCCGCTTATCACCCAGCCGCCGCCCGGCCAAGATCCGAGCTCGCGACCTCATCAAGGAGATTTCCATGTCGGGACCCTTTGGCGCAACTTCAACCACCGAAGACGTTCTTTCCGGCGTCGATCTGAGCGGCACGCGCGTGCTTGTCACTGGCGTGTCCGCGGGCCTGGGCGTCGAGACCGCCCGCACCCTGGTCGCCCACGGCGCCCAAGTCGTCGGCGCGGCGCGCGATCTCGTCAAGGCGGACAAAGCCACCGCCGAAGTTCGCAAGGACGCCGCCAAGGGCGGCAAGCTCACGCTCATCGAACTCGATCTTGCTTCGCTCGCCAGCGTCCGCGCCGCAGCCGATGCGCTCAACGCCGACGGTCGCCTGTTCGACGTCGTCATCGCCAACGCCGGCGTCATGGCGCCGCCGTTCGGGCGCACCGCCGACGGCTTCGAAACGCAGTTCGGAACCAACCATCTCGGGCATTTCGTGTTCGTCAACCGCATCGCCGGGCTGATCGCGCCGGGCGGGCGGTTCGTCAGCCTGGCTTCGTCGGGACACCGCTATTCCGACGTCGATCTCGACGATCCCAATTTCGACCATACGCCTTACGATCCATCGGTCGGCTATGGCCGCTCAAAAACCGCCAACATTCTGTTCGCCGTCGAATTCGACCGCCGCCATCGCCAGCACGGCGTTCGCGCGACCGCCGTGCATCCCGGCGGCATTCAGACCGAACTCGGGCGCCACATGGGCGAGGACAACATCGCCAAGCTGGTGACGAAGATCAACGAGGGCCTCGCCGCCGCCGGCAAGGCGCCCTTCACGTTCAAAACGGTGCCGCAAGGCGCGGCGACATCGGTCTGGGCCGGCTTCGTCGCCAAGGCCGACGATGTCGGCGGGCGCTATTGCGAGAACTGCGGCGTCTCCGCGATCACCGAAGGCGTGATCGATCCGACCCAGGGCGGCGTGCGCGCCTATGCCCTCGACCCCGAGCGCGCGAAGGCGCTGTGGGCGAAGAGCGAGCAAATGGTCGGGGAGACGTTTTAATAGTCCCCTATCCCCGATGAAATCGGGGATAGGGGGAATCTAGCTCAGCGCCACGTTCAGCGCGCTTTCCGGCAATTCCTGGCCGAAGCAGCGTTGATAAAATTCCGCCACCAGCGAGCGCTCGAGATCGTCGCACTTGTTCAAGAAGGTCAGCCGGAAGGCGAAGCCGACGTCTTTGAAGATGTCGGCGTTCTCGGCCCAGGTGATCACCGTGCGCGGGCTCATCAAGGTCGACAGATCGCCATTAATGAAGGCGTTGCGGGTGAGGTCGGCGACGCGCACCATCTTGCCGATGATGTCGCGACCGTCCTTGCGGACGCGATGCGCCGGGCTTTTAGCCAGGACGATGTCGACTTCCTTGTCGTGCGGCAGATAGTTCAGCGTGGTCACGATCGACCAGCGGTCCATCTGGCCCTGATTGATCTGCTGCGTGCCGTGATAGAGCCCGGAGGTGTCGCCGAGACCCACCGTGTTAGCGGTGGCGAACAGACGGAAGCCGGGGTGCGGCCGAATGACGCGCTTCTGGTCGAGCAGCGTCAGCCGGCCCGACACTTCAAGCACGCGCTGGATCACGAACATCACGTCCGGACGTCCCGCGTCATATTCGTCAAAGCACAGCGCCACATTGCTCTGCAGCGCCCAAGGCAGAATGCCGTCGCGGAATTCCGTGATCTGCTTGCCGTCCTTCAGGACGATGGCGTCCTTGCCGACGAGATCGATGCGGCTGACATGGCTGTCGAGGTTGATGCGCACCAGCGGCCAGTTGAGGCGTGCGGCCACTTGCTCGACGTGCGTCGATTTCCCCGTGCCGTGATAGCCGGAAATCATCACGCGGCGATTGTAGGCAAAACCTGCGAGAATCGCGAGCGTCGTGTCGCGGTCGAACAGGTAGTGCGGATCGAGATCGGGCACATGTTCGTCAGGCGAGGAATAGGCGGGCGCCTCCATGTCGGAATCGATGCCAAAAGTCTTGCGCACCGAGACGCGCGTGTCGGGCGCGCCGGGCAAGGGCGCGGAAAGACTCTCGTGGGGCTCGGCCTGCAACGCTTTCATGATCCCTCCACGCATTTTGCGCTTCCTATCGCAAGGAAAAACGCAAACGCGCAAAATAACGCCGCCCCACCGGGCGGCTGGCGAACGATCCGTCGCTAAACGAGCTTGTTCGCCTTCAGGTAATTATAGGCTTGAATGATCTCGCGCAATTTATCTTCCGACGAGCGGTCGCCGCCGTTGGCGTCGGGGTGGTGGCGCTTCACCAGGGCCTTGTAGCTGGTCTTGATCATGGCGACCGAGGCACGGCCGTCGAGTTCAAGCGTCGTCAGCGCCTTCAACGCCAGCGTATTGTACCGCGGCCCGGCGGGCGCCGCCGCGGTCTTCACGCCCTTGCGGCGCATAGAGCGGGCGTTGGCGAACATGGATTCGTCCACGTGTTTGGCGTTGCCCTGCCCCATCTTCCAGGTCGGCCGGTGGCCGACGACTTCCGCGGTGCGGAACTTGGCCAGCGCTGCGTCGTCCATGCCTTTGAAATAGTCGTAGGTCGCGTTGTAAGCACGCACGTGTTCCGCGCAGAAGCTGAAAAACTCGCCTTCGAAGTCGCGGCCCTTAGGGGCCCTGAACTCGCCAGGCTTGAGGCAGCCGGGATGAGCGCACGGCGTCGCCGTCGGCTTAGCCTCCTCGGCTTTGCCCTTCGGTTTGATGCGAATGCTGTCAAAAATGGAGGAGGCCATCGCTCTATTTAGAGACCGCGTTCGATGCGAACAAGTCTTGACGCGGAGGCCGAACGCGCTCACCGTTTTGTGTTACGCTGGAGGCCGAAAATCGGCGCGTCGATGGATCGCAAATCTCGCATTGAAGCCCGGCTGCGCGCGGTTTTCGCGCCGAGCGCCCTTGAGGTCGTCGACGATTCGGCGCGCCATGCCGGGCACGCCGGCGCCGCCCCCGGCGGAGAAACCCACTACAGCGTGCGAATCACCGCGGACGCCTTCGCGGGGACGTCGCGCGTCGCCCGGCATCGGCTGGTGTTCGACGCGCTAAAGGACGAATTCGCCGGCGGACTGCACGCGTTGGCTATCGACGCCGATGCGCCGAGCAGCGCATGAACGGCGAGGATGCGCCGTTTCTGCTGAGCTGCGAATTCGAGTTGACCGAGGACGAGACGCGAAGAATCGCGGCGCGGCGGTCGTTCCGCGCCGCCCTCGGCGGCCTCACGCCGCGCTATCGCAACGCGCCGCTCGTCACTTTCGCCGGCGTCCTCGCGGTCGCGGCAGGGCTGGCGCTCGCCGGCGTCGTCTCGCGACGGGTAGCGGAAATCGCAATTCTCGTAGCGATCATCGGCTATGCCCTGGCGCGCAGCGGCGCCAACATCGTCATGCGCCGCAGCTATCGCGCCGAGCGCGCCCGCGCCGAGGCCCTGGGGCGCTCCGGCCGGATGCGCGCCGAGGGCGACGCAAAACACATCGCCCTGACCGCGGCCGCGCCGATCTGCGCCCTCCGCTACGCCGATTGCCGCGCCGCCGACGAAGCCGACGGGATTCTCTACCTCTGGGGCGCCGACGGGCAGACGCTCGCCATCCCTACGCGCGCGCTGCCGCCCGGCGTGGCCGAGCCGTTTTTGGCGCGAGTGCGGGCGGCGATGAGCCGCCCGTAGGCTTTATTCCGCCGCGTCAGCCGGCGCGGGGACAGGCGTCTTGTGCGGTTTCGGCTTAAGCGCCGACAAATCCAACGGACCGGCGGCATTGGCCGCCATCGTCGTGTTTTTGGCCCGCTGCGGCGGCAACGGCGCGTTGGTCGACGCCGCCAGCGGCTCGGCCGAAGCGACGGCGTTAGAAGCGCCAGGGCTGATCCAGCCGAGGCCCGGAACCTTGGCGAGGCTCATGCCCCCTGACGCTGCCGGCGCAGCGGCGGCCGGGGCTGCGACAGCCGCGTCAGCGGCGACGGAGGCCAGGATCGGCGAGGGCGCGGGAGCCGGCGTGAACGCGGCGACCTTGACCGTCCTTGCCGACGGGTCGGCGATCGGAATGTCGTGCGCCCCGTTCACCAGCGCATCCGAGCGGCTGACGTCGGCGTCGCCGGTCATGCCGACGAACGAAGCATTTTGTCCGCCGTCTTCATAGACGGTCCGCACCGGCTGCACGCCCTGCGCGATCAATTTCTCCACGGCGCCCTGATCGGCCGCCTGCTTTTCAGCGACGGCCTGCTCGACAGAATCGTCGCGCTTCAAGGCCGGGCACGGCTCGCGCGCGCCGACCGAACTGTTCGCGGTCGCGCCGAATTCGTAATGCCGGTTGCACACCAGGACGTTCGGCTCGGTCTTGGTGACTTCGAAATGGTCGGCGCCGACCTTCAGCTCTTTCCAGAACGCGATGTTCGGATCGAGCCGGTATTTCGCCATGTTCTCCGCCGTCATCCGGAACGGGAAGGACTCCATCTGGATCTCGCGCTGGCCGCCGTTGAAGGCCTCGCGCGCCACCGCATAGATGTCGGCGATCTGCGCGTCCGTCATCGAGAAGCATCCCGCCGACGAGCAGACGCCGTGCACCATGATGTTGCCGCCGGTGCGGCCCCAGGCCTGATCGTAGGCGTTGGGGTAGCCGACGTTGAAGGAGAGGTAATAGTTCGAGTTCGGGTTCATCTGCAGCGGGGTGATCGGGTAGAACCCTTCCGGCACCTGCCGGTCGCCCTCACGCGTTTTCGGCCCCAATTGCCCGGACCAGCGGCACATCGGATAGGTCTTGAGCAGCGCATACTGCCCGTTCGACGTCATCTTCCAGATTTCGAGTTCCGCTTCCTTTTTGTAGGTGCGGATGAGAACCGGCGAACTCGGCGTCGTGCCGATTTTGTCCATGAGCGCAACAGTGCCCGAGGAGATCGGCTGCTGCGAACGCGCCGGACCCTGGTCGAGTTCGTCGCAGGCCGCCAGCGCCAGACACGCCGCCGAAGCCGCCGCCAGAAGGGCCAAACGCCACGCGCCCGGCCGGAGACCAAAACCCAGCATCAATATTCCCGCTCACCGGCGCGAAACGCACCTTGGACAAGATCAGGCACTTCATACGCCCTTAACCTTGACGAATAGTCACTGCCTAAAAGTTGCGACCAAATTACGGTAAAAGAAGCATTAAGGCCTTGAGCGGGGCTGGGCAAGATGCGCCCCGAGGCCGTCCTCAGATGTTGCGGCCGATGGCCAGGAATTTCTGCGCTCGGTTCTCGCGGATTTGCTCTTTCGACATATTGCCGAGCGACGCGAAGGCCCCCGTTATCGCCTTTCCGGCGGCCGCGATCGCAGCGGCGGCATCGCGATGGGCGCCGCCGACCGGTTCGGTGACGATGCCGTCGATGATGCCGAATTTCTCCAGATCCTGCGCGGTGATTTTCATCATCGTCGCGGCGTCCTGCGCCTTGGCGGCGTCGCGCCACAGGATCGAAGCGGCGGCTTCGGGCGAGGCGACGGTGTAGATGGAGTGCTCCATCATCAACACCTTGTTGCAGGTGGCGATCGCCAGCGCGCCGCCGGAGCCGCCCTCCCCGATGACAAGCGCCACATTGGGCACCCCCAGGGATAAACTCACGTCGGTCGACCGCGCGATCGCCTCGGCCTGCCCGCGCTCTTCGGCGTCGATGCCCGGCCACGCGCCCGCCGTGTCGACCAGCGACAGCACCGGCAGGTCGAAACGCTCGGCAAGCTCCATCAGCCGGGCGGCTTTGCGATAGCCTTCGGGCCGCGCCATGCCGAAATTATGCTTGAGCCGGCTGGCGGTGTCGGCGCCTTTCTCGTGGCCGATGACGCAGACGCTGCGCCCATCGAGCCGGCCGAGGCCGCCGACGATGGCCTCGTCCTCGGAGAACTTGCGGTCGCCCGCCAGCGGGGTGAAGTCGGCGATCAGGCCGGTGATATAGTCGTTGAAATGCGGACGGCTCTGGGTGCGCGCGACTTCGGTCTTCTGCCAGGGGGTCAGCCCGGCATAGAGATCGGCGAGCGCCTTGGCGGACTTCGCTTCTAGTTTCTGGATTTCTTCCGCCAGCGCCGGCGATTCGGCCTTCTCCTGGGCGCCGCGCAATTCGTCGATTTTTGCGTCGATTTCAGCGACCGGGGCCTCAAAACTCAAATAGGTCCGCATGCGCCCCCGGGAACGCCAATGAATGGGCCGCCGACCCTGGCGAAGGGGACCTGCCAAGTCAAGAAGCGGGCCCTTAGCGCCGTTGCGGCGGGATCGCCTTGATGGAACCGGAAAACGCCTGGACCTCCCCGGCTGTGTAGGAAAGCCGCACCCGCTTAGTCGAGGCGGGGCGCTCGGCCAGCGACAGGCCCGCCCGCCAGGGTCGCGACGGGCGGATCGGCCGCGGCGCAAAGCCGCCGCCGCAGTTTGGGCAGACGTCGAACAGCTTATGCTCGACGCAATCCGCGCAGAACGTGCACTCGTAGGTGCAGATCCGCGCGTCCAGCGCGTCGGGCGGCAAGTCCTTGTCGCAATATTCGCAGTTGGGTCTGAGCTCGAGCGCCATCCCGTCTTCCTATTTCGCAATCAGACGATCCGCCAGCGCGCGGGCCTGTTCGATCGCCGCGGCGTAGTAGGGTTGATGCGGAACGGCGTCGACGACGCATTTTGCATGGGCAGCGAGCGCGGCGTCATAACTTTGATTGCCAGCCACGCGCAGCTTGTGCCCCACAGCGACGTTGTTGGTCGCCTCCACGGCGGCGTTGGTCGCCTTCTGCTCGGCGTCGGCTTCGACTTGGATCGCCTGGCAAGCGGCGATGGGCGCGGCGGCCTCCGCAAGCGGCGCCGTCGCGACCTTCACCTTGCCGGCCTGGACGACCGCGACGAGCACCTCATTGGGCCCGATAAGCCAGGGCTGTGAACTATGCGCGACCAGCATGGCGACCAAGATGTCGGTCTTGGCGGGTTTCGGCGCGGGGAGTTCGCCGAACAGGGCGAATAGACTTCCGTCAGAAACCGAATCCTTGCCGAGCGCGGAGAGGTAAAACTCCTCGGACCGGAACGCCGCCGCAATCGTCGCCGGCATCCAACGGCGCAGGTTCATATCGAGCCGCGTATCCGCCAGCATCATGCGTTTGGTCAGGCCGACGGTGGAGACGACGACCTGCGCCTTGTCATCGAGGGAAACGTACACCAGCCCATCAAGACCGACGCCCCCAGCGTTCCCCTCGACCAAAAACTCCGCGTTCAAACGCCCAGGACTCGCAAAACCTTTGATGGCGGGATCGCCTATGATCGGCGTCAGACGCTTGCCGAGTTCGTGCATCAAGCGCACATCGAGCGTTGCGAGGCCGGCGCCGTCCCCTTGGAAATCGTCGATTTTGGCGAGCGCGCGATCGCGCGCGGCGATGTAGGCCGCCTCGGGAGAAGCCGCCGAAGCCGCGGACCCCGCGAGCGTCAGAGCCAGACATGCTAGAAAAAGCCGCACAAAACCCTCGCCGCCGGTTATGATCTTACGGTCCGTGGAGGTCATGATGCCAGAGGCGCGCCGACGGCCGCCGCTCGCGGCCGCCTTTGCAAAACCGCGTCGACCCGATGGGCGGCCTTCATGCTGTGCCCGAACGCGGTCGACTGATGGGCAACCGCGGCGGGCGCATCCATACGGACGAGCAAACGCTGGGATCGCGCCGTTGGACGAGCCGGCAATGGATCGCCTGTGTGTGCGTCTTCAAGCGTCGCAAGCGGCAAGTATGGCGGAACAGCTACACCGAACTGTTTTTCCTCGACGAGGCGACGGCGTTCTCCGCGGGCCATCGCCCGTGTTTCGAGTGCCGACGGCAGGACGCCTTGCGCTTCGCGCGCGCCTTCGCCGCGCCGGGCGCTCCGCTCCGCGCCGCGGAAATTGATGTCATTCTCCACCGCGAGCGTCTGGCGGGCCGGCAGAAGCGCGTGTTTCAAGCCGACATCGCCGACCTGCCCGACGGCGCGTTCGTTCGTTTGGAAAAGGATCCAATGCTACTCTGGGCCGGCGCGCTGCATCCCTGGCGCTATTCCTGGCTACGGCCCGGCGCAAGCAGCGCCGCGTAAAGCGGTCGATGTGCTGACGCCGCCGTCCATTCTCGCCGCCTTTCGCAACGGCTATCGGCCGTCCACGGCCTTGACCGCGGACGAGGCTTCCAACAAAGTCTGACGACGCATTGAGCGGGGGCGAGAGCATGCACGGTCGTTTGCGGCGCGATGACCGGCGTATCGCCTTTTGCGCGACAGCGCTGGCGCCCATGCTCCTCGTGCTGCTCGCGCCCCAGGGGGCTCTCGCGTTCGACTGCGCCAAAGCCAAGACCAACGACGAAAAGGCGATCTGCGCCAGCCCCGACGCCAAAGCCGCCGACGATGCGATGACCGACGCCTATCTCGCGCTGCGCAAAAACACTTCAGGCGCCGCGCGCAACGCGCTCGACGCCTCGCAAACGCGCTGGCTCGGACGGCGCGGCGAGGATTGCCTCGACGACAAGGGCGACGCGTTCACCGGGGCGAAACTCTCAGCCTGCCTTGCCGTCGCTTCCCGCGCCCGAACCATGGTCTTGAGCGGGGCTCCTGAAGCCGGACCAGGGCGCGCCGAGCCCCATGGCGCCGGTCTTTCGCATCGAAAGCGGGCGGAAGGGTCACGCCGACGTCGACTTCGAGCTCGTGAAGTTCGTGCAGCCCGCTACGCCCGGCGAGCGCGCCTTCAACGCCGCCGCGGACAAGCTCTACGGGGATATCGAACAACCTGATGCCGCCGACGCCGGCGACGATTACGCGTTTCAGACGACGCTGAGCATTTCTTATGCTTCAGACCGCCTGGTGTCCGGCAAAGTCGACGCCTACGCTAATTCGGGCGGTGCGCATCCCAATTCCTACATCTCGCACATCAACGTCGACCTGCAGGCGGGCCGGCTGCTGACTTTCGCCGATCTCGCCGACGCCAAGGCCACCAAAGCGATCAACGCCAAATGCGTCGAACTGGTGAAGGCGCAGCGCAAGGAAAAGCTGGAAGGCGATTCACAGGACGACGACCCCTTCACCTCGGACATGGCGACCAATGTCGCCAAGGCCGCCGACGATCTCGGCGCCTGGGGTTTTGGCGCCGACGCCGCGACCATCGATTTCTCGCCCTATGAAGTCGGCTCGTACGCGGAGGGCTATTACGACTGCAAGCTGCCCTACACGTTCTTGCGCCCGCTGGTGAAAGCGAGTTTCCCGCTGCCGTGACGCTTATACGCCGCGGCGCGGGGCAAGCGCATGAGTCTTCAGCGGCAGTTGCTGATCTGGGCCGCAGTGCTCGCGGCGCTGCTGTATTTCTTGTCGCAGCTCGGCTCCGTGGTCACGCCGTTCGCTGCGGGCATCGCGCTTGGCTATCTGCTCGACCCGCTGGCGCATCGACTTGAGCGGCTCGGCATGAACCGGCTCGCCGCCGCGCTGTTGATCATGGTGGTGTTCGCCACCGCGGTGATCTGGGGTCTTGCGGTGCTGGCGCCCGATTCTCGGCGGCCAGTTCCTCTCGTTTTCGGCGCACCTCCCCGACTACATCGTCAAGCTCCGCGCGCTCGCGGTCGATCAGGCCGCGGGGTGGCTTGGCAAATACGGCGCGGATTGGCTGACGCCGCTCGGCCTCAACGGTCCGGACGCGGCCGATCAGATCCAGAAGTGGGTCGCCGGTTACGGCTCGCAAGGCGCGCAATGGCTGGCAGACGCGCTACGTTCGCTGGTCTCCGGCGGCGCCTCAGTCGTCAATTTCCTGTCGCTGATGGTGATCACGCCGGTGGTGGGTTTTTACATGCTCGTTGACTGGCACAAGATGACCGACGAGCTCGATTCCTGGATTCCGCGCGACTATCGCGACAGCGTGCGCGGCATGGCGCGCGAGATCGACAAGGCGCTGTCCGGCTTCATCCGCGGCCAGTCGCTGGTCTGCTTGTTCCTGGGCGTTTGGGACGGGCTTGGCCTCAGTCTCGTCGGCCTCGATTTCGGCCTGCTGATCGGCGTCGTCGCCGGCGTGCTCAGCTTCATGCCTTATGTCGGCACGCTGGTGGCGTTCGTCTTTTCGCTGGGCATCGGGCTTGTTCAGGGCTGGCCGAGCCTGAAATTGGTGTCGATGGCGCTCGCTGTCGTCATCTCCGGCGAATTCATCGGCTCGTACGTCATCTCGCCCAAGGTCGTTGGCGAGTCCATCGGGCTGCATCCGGTCTGGCTGATGTTCGCGCTGCTGGCGTTCGGCGAATTGTTCGGCTTCGTCGGCCTCATCATCGCCGTGCCGGCCGCGGCCGCGATCGGCGTGCTCGCGCGTCACCTTATCGCGCTTTACCTGAGAAGCCCGCTCTATCGCGGCGCGGGCGGACACGAGACGTCGGGGCCTGGACCTGCCTTGTAGGGCGAATTGTTAGCGCCTATTTGTCTGGGCATGTCCGCCCTCAACGCTTTCGACGCGCTGCCCGCCACGCCGCGCATGCCCACCCTGTTCGTCGGCCACGGCAATCCGATGAACGCCATCGAAGACAACGCCTACGCCCGCACCTGGGCGGCGCTTGGCGAAAAGCTGCCGGCGCCCAAGGCGGTGCTGTGCATCTCCGCGCATTGGATGACGCGCGGCGTCACGCTGGTGCATGTCGGCGCGAAGCCGAAGACCATCCACGATTTCGGCGGCTTTCCCGCCGAATTGTTCGCCCAGCAATACCCGGCGCCGGGCGCCCCTGATGTCGCGCAGGCGAGCATTGACCTCGTCCGCGGCAGCCATCTTGAGCCCGACAGCGAATGGGGGCTCGACCACGGCGCCTGGTCGGTGCTGATCCGCATGTTTCCCAAGGCGAACATTCCGGTGTTTCAACTTTCGGTCGACCTCAACAAGTCGCTCGCCCAGCATTTTGAGTTGGCGCGCGAATTGAAGCGGCTGCGCGAGAAAGGCGTGCTGATCATCGGCAGCGGCAACCTCGTGCATAATCTGATGGCGCTGGCGCCGGGCATGGAGCCCTACGATTGGGCGCAAAAGTTCGATGCCAAGACGGACGCGCTTGTCGAGGCCCGCGATTTCTCGAAAATCCAAGAAGTCGGCGAGTGGGGGCGCCTGACGCGGCTCGCCCACCCCAGCGCCGAACACCTGCTCCCGCTCATCTATTCGCTCGGCGTGGCCGACGAAAAAGAGGAGATAACCCGGTTTAACGTCGCCTTCGACATGGCGTCGATCTCGATGCGGTCATATCTGTTTTCCTGATCCGCCCGATTCGGGGCGGACCTTTCAGGGGCGAGAGCGACAGACATGACGGCGGCGCCGGGAAAGCATTGCGGTCCGTGCACCATGTGCTGCAGCGCGCTCGAGATTGTCGAGCTTGAAAAGCCGGCGGGACCGCTGTGCAAAAACTGCGTCGCCCAGACCGGCTGCAAAATCTATCAAAGCCGTCCGAGCGTCTGCCGCGAATTCGAGTGCGAATGGCTGATGAGCCGGACGCTGCCGCAGACGCTTTCGCCCTTCCGTACCGGCGTCATCCTGATGGAGGCCGACGACGAGAACGAGTACCGCGCCGTTTGCGCGCCGGAAAAGCCGATGGCTTGGCGGACCACCCCCCAAGTGTTCAAGCATCTGGTCGCCACCGCCAAGAGCGGTCGCGTCGTCGTGGCGAAGGCGGGCTTAAATTCCTGGCGCATCTTCGCCACCGGCGAATGGGGGCCGACGGTCTAGCGGCCCCGCGCGGCCTGCCTATATTTTAGACAGTTTCCGCGCATTTGCGTTTGCCCCTGACAGGTTTCTCGGCACATCCCCATGGCGCGGCGAAGAAAGCTTTGCTAATCCGGGCCTTGACCGCGCTCACGCGGCTCGGCGAGGGAACCCAAGGGCAGCGACGGCATGAAAAAAATTGAGGCGATCATCAAGCCGTTCAAGCTCGACGAGGTCAAGGAAGCGCTGCAGGAGGCGGGCGTCCAGGGCATCACCGTGCTCGAAGCCAAGGGCTTCGGCCGGCAGAAGGGGCACACCGAACTCTATCGTGGCGCCGAATATGTCGTCGACTTTCTTCCGAAGGTGAAAATCGAAGTCGTCGTCGCCGACGATCGGCTCGCCGCGACGGTCGAGGCGATCCGCAAGGCGGCGCAGACCGGTCGCATCGGTGACGGCAAGATCTTCGTCTCCAACATCGAGGAAGCGATCCGCATCCGCACCGGCGAAAGCGGTTCGGACGCCATCTAGGTCCGCCTGAAAAGGCCGTTTGTCTTAACCCTCGCCTCGCTCTAAAGCGAACGTGGGCAGCGCCGCCGCGGCCAAACCACGTCCATCAGAGTCAAAGGGGAGAGGTCGAACATGAAGACCGCCAAGGATGTCCTGAAGTCGATCAAGGACAATGACGTCAAATACGTCGATCTCAGATTCACCGATCCGCGCGGCAAGTGGCAGCATGTCACGTTCGACCAGAGCCTGATCGACGAAGACGCTTTCACTGACGGCCTGATGTTCGACGGCTCGTCGATCGCCGGCTGGAAGGCGATCAACGAATCCGACATGACGCTGATGATGGACCCGAGTTCGGCCTGCATGGATCCGTTCTTCGCGGCCTCCACCATGGTCATCGTCTGCGACATTCTCGATCCCGGCACCGGCCAGCCCTATGACCGCGACCCGCGCTCGATCGCCAAAAAGGCAGAGGCCTATTTGAAGTCGTCCGGCATCGGCGACACCGTCAACTTCGGCCCCGAGGCCGAGTTTTTCGTGTTCGACGACGTCCGCTTCAAGGCCGACCCCTACAACACCGGCTTCACCCTCGATTCGATCGAATTGCCGACGAACTCCGACACCCCCTACGAAGGCGGCAATCTCGGCCATCGCGTCCGCATTAAGGGCGGCTATTTCCCGGTGCCGCCGCAGGATTCGGCGCAGGACATGCGCGGCGAGATGCTGTCTTCGATGCAGCAGATGGGCGCGGTCGTCGAGAAGCACCATCACGAAGTCGCCTCGGCGCAGCACGAGCTCGGCCTGAAATTCGGCCCGCTGACGACGATGGCCGACCATATGCAGATCTATAAGTACTGCATCCACATGGTCGCGCAGAGCTACGGCAAGACGGCGACCTTCATGCCTAAGCCAATCTTCGGCGACAACGGCTCGGGCATGCACGTGCACCAGTCGATCTGGAAGGGCGGCAAGCCGATCATGGCGGGCAAGGAATATGCCGGCCTGTCGAAGGAGTGCCTCTATTACATTGGCGGCATCATCAAGCACGCCAAGTCGCTCAACGGCTTCACCAACCCCTCGACCAATTCCTACAAGCGCCTGGTGCCGGGCTACGAGGCGCCGGTCCTGCTGGCCTATTCCGCGCGCAACCGTTCGGCCTCGTGCCGTATCCCGTGGACGCAGAACCCGAAGGCCAAGCGCGTCGAAGTGCGCTTCCCCGATCCGGTCGCCAACCCGTACCTCGCCTTCGCGGCGATGCTGATGGCCGGCCTCGACGGCATCAAGAACAAGATCGAGCCGGGCGAGCCAATGGACAAGGATCTGTACGATCTGCCGCCAAAGGAATTGAAGAAGATTCCGACGGTGTGCGGCTCGCTGCGCGAGGCGCTGGCCAGCCTCGACAAGGACCGCGACTATCTCAAGGCCGGCGGCGTCTTCAACGACGATTTCATCAACGCCTATATCGAACTGAAGATGGGCGAAGTGCAGCGCTTCGAAATGACGCCGCACCCCGTCGAGTTCGAGATGTATTATTCGAGCTGAGCTCTACGGCTCGCAGAAAGACACGAAGGGCGGCCGCGAGGCCGCCCTTTTTGTTTGCGCGGCGGAGCTCGCGTTCAGCCCGCGAGCGCGGCTTTGTTTTCCTCAAAGAACGCCTTCAGCGAGCGCGGCTCGCGGCCGGTCAAGCGCTTGACGTCGTCGGTGAGCACGTCAAAGCCGCCCGCCTTGGTGTTGACGTCGAACGACACCAGCATCGGGATGATCATCTCGGGCAAGCCCGCGGCCTTCATGCCGCCCGCGAGTTGCTCGGGCGTGACGTCGATGACGGTGAGCGGCTTACCCGTGACCTCGCTCGCCAAGGCCGCGATTTCGCGCGTCGAAAGCGTCTTTGCGCCCGTCAGCGTCAGCGTATGATTGCCCGCGGGCGGCGAAGCGAGCACGGCGGCGGCGGCGCGCGCGCAGTCTTCGCGCGCGATGTGGGCCTGACGGCCCTCGCCGTTGGCGGAGTACCATTGCCCCGACTTCAGCGCGCCGGGAAGCGCACCCAGCAGGTTCTCCTGGTACCAGGAATTGCGCAGGATCGTGTAGCCGAGGCCGCTCGCCTTCAACGCCGCTTCGGTGCCGGCGTGGTCCGGCGCGAAACTGACCGCCGACGTCTCGGGCTTGGGCATCGAGGTATAGACAACATGCTTGACGCCGGCCTTGGCCGCCGCCGCGATCGCCGCCTTGTGCTGGGCGAGGCGGACGCCGGGCGCAAGCGAATCCGTGCTGATCAGCAAGAGATGATCGACGCCGACAAAGGCGCTTTCCAGCGAGCCGGCGTCACTGAAGTCGGTATGGCGCACGCGAAGGCCTTGCTCCTCGAGCGCGACCAGATCCTTCGGCTTGCGGGTGCCGGCGACGATAAGCTCGGGAGCCAAACGCTGGTCCTGCAGCAGGCTGTTGATGACAAGACGGCCCAGATGGCCGTTCGCGCCGGTCACGAGCACTTTGTTCGCCATGGGATTTTCCTTTTCCTGGTCTCATTTTGAGAGTAGCGGCCAGATAGAGACTTTAGGGGCGCTGGCAAGTAGGCAGTTTTAGCGCCCATAGTATCCCAAAGGAAACCAGCGGACATGGATAGCGAAGCGCTTGCGTCGAATTTGCCCGAACATGCGGCCAAGCGCCTGCAAAATTTGGCGGATTGCCCGGTTCGCGGCGTGCTCGACCAGATCGGCGACAAATGGAGCACGCTGCTGGTGATGATTCTGGCGGAAGGCCCGCGGCGCTTCGGCGCGCTGCGCCGGGCGGTGCCTGACGTCTCGCAGCGGATGCTGACGCAAACGTTGAAGGATTTGCAGCGCGATGGCTACGTCAAGCGCCGCGTGCTGGAGACGCAGCCGCCGGGCGTCGAATATCGCCTGACCGAGCTGGGCGCCTCGCTCAGCGAGCCGCTCGCGGGCCTGATCGCCTGGGCCGAGGCGAATTATGCCGGCATCCGCCGCGCCCGCGAAATCCTTTGACGTCGCAAACGCGCAGTGACGGCTATTCTGTAGCGCCGGCCTAAAGCCCCGGCGCCTCGTGCATCACCGTCGCGGTCGCGACATCCTCAATCACCGTGAGCAAAGCCGCGGGCACCGCCATCGGCGTGCAGGCGCGATCGCCATCGATGAAGAACACGAGCCCGCCGGGTTCGTTGGCGAACTGCACAAGCGCCGCCTTGTCGCCGAACGGCAAGCCAAGCGGCGTCGCGGGATGCATCGCATAAATGCCGCGCATGAATTCCCACTGGTCCGGGGTTAGTTCGACCCAGCGCCCGTTGTGGTCGGCGACGGCCTTCTTGGGCACGGCAATGTCGACGCAACCATCTCCAGAGCCAGACGCGAAAGCAGGCGTCGCCGCGGCGGCAAGGAGTACAAGGCCAATGAGGCCGGTACGGGCTATCGAGAGCATGAGGACCTCCTATTTCTGGAGCCCTCCTCAAACTTGACCGCCGCCTCCCCGAAGGGAAATTTGATCCGAGGGTGTCTGCCCTCGTTGAACGCGACCCGATTCCTCTTTGACGCCACCGACTGAGATGTAAGCTCTGCTAACGGATAAGCAAGTTTGGCGCCATTTTCGGCTTCGAATCCGTCATCGCCTTGTCACAACGCTTACGGTCCGCCCGAGTCGTTAACTTTGGGTTAAGAGCGTTGGGGCGAACGGCCGACATAGATTGCCTGCCATCTTGACCCGTGGCTTCACTTTACGATATTGCTATCAATGATAGCAATCATGGATCGGTGATATCATGGCGGCAGTCACAATCCGCAACCTTCCCGATGAGACCCATCGCGCTTTGAAGGTACGCGCTGCTGAGCACAATCGCAGCGCAGAAGCGGAAATGCGCGCAATTTTGGAAGCCGCTGTGCGGCCGGAAGGCAGGCTGCGGCTCGGCTCCGTTCTGGCGGAGATCAGCCGCAAAAACGGTCTCAGCAACGCCGATGTCGAAGCCCTCGAGAAAGCGATCAAGGTTTCGCCAGCCGAGCCCCTGGACTTCGAGTGATCCTGCTCGACACGAACGTCGTCTCCGAGGCGATGAAACCCGCACCAGCGCCGGCGGTCCGCGCCTGGCTCAACGCGCAGGCGCCCGAAACCCTGTACCTCTCCGTAGTCACCGTCGCAGAACTCATGTTCGGTGTCGGCGCGCTGCCCGACGGTCGCCGCAAGGAAAAGTTGGCAGCGACGCTAGAAGAATTACTGGAGCAGTTCGGATCGCGCGTCCTGCCTTTCGACGCAGAGGCCGCGCGCCGGTATGCCATACTCGCCGTCAGGGCGCGTGCCGCGGGAAAGGGATTCCCGACGCCTGATGGTTATATCGCGGCCACCGCCGCGACGCATGATTTTGCTGTGGCAACTCGCGACATCAGCGCCTTCGGTGCGGCCGGCCTCGCCGTAATCGATCCGTGGATCACGACTCGATGACCCTGAGCTACGTCGCTGCGCTAGGTCGCCGGCTTCGGCGCTCCACCTGTCGGCCAGGTCGAAAGTCGGGTTAAGCCCGGCTCGCCCGGTCCAGCTCTGCAATATCATCCGCGCTCAAGCTCAGCTTCAACGCCGCCACGAGCGAGTCCGTCTGCGCCACGTCCGTGGCGCTGGCGATGGGCGCGGTGACGCCTTCGGCCTGCATCAGCCAGGCCAGCGCGACTTCCGCCTGCTTCACCTTGTGCTTGGCGGCGATGGCGTCGAGCGCGGCCAGAATGCGGTTGCCGCGCGGATTGAGATAGGCCTTCACGCCGCCGCCGCGCACGCTCTTTCCGAGATCCGCCTCTGAGCGGTACTTGCCGGAAAGGAAGCCCTTGGCGAGGCTGAAGTAGGTGATGACGCCGACGTCATTGGCCACGCAATATTGCCGCATCTCCGCGTCGAATTTCTCGCGGTCGTAAAGATTGTACTCCGGCTGGATCACTTCGTAGCGCGGCACGCCGGTCTTTTTCGCCGCCTCGTCGGCCGCTTTCATCTGCGCAAGCGAGAAATTGGAGGAGCCGTACCAGCGGATTTTGCCCTTCGCCTTGAGCTTGGCGTAGGCGCCCAGCGTCTCCTCATGCGCCGTGCTGTCGTCGGGCCGATGGCTGAGATAGAGGTCGATGGTTTCGATGCCCAGGCGCTTGAGCGAGGCGTCGCACGCCTGTTCGATATAGGCGGCCTTCAGGCCTTCCTTGCCTTCGCCCATGGGCGAGCCCACCTTGGTGATGACGACGATCGAGGCGCGGTTCTTGCGGCTGCGCATCCAGTCGCCCAGCACCGTTTCCGAACTCGCCGCCCTGATGGCCGGAGACCCAGCGCGTGTAGACGTCAGCCGTGTCGATGGCGTTGCCGCCGCCGGCGACAAAGCGATCCAGCACGTCGAGGGAAGTTTTGGCGTCCGCGGTCCAGCCGAGCACATTGCCGCCGAACACCAGCGGGGCCACCATGAGATCGGTGCGGCCGAGCTTACGCATGTTCATCGTCATATCCCTCACAATTCAAGAACTTTGGGCGGCTAGGCCAGCGCGGCGCACAGGCAAGGCCCGCGGTCGAACGCGGCCCAGACGGGCGCGACCTCATGAAGCCTATTCCCCGTGAAGTCTACGGTTTTGAAGAGGCCGCACCGCTCCCCTAACGCCTTTGTGTACGCCCGGACGCCCAGGGCTCGAGACGTCAGCACAGAGCGGCGCGTTTATTTGCTCAGCTTGGCATAAGCCAATTCTGGTCATGAATGGACCGTAATGCTTACGCATCAAGCGACGCCGCTTTTCAGGGCGCCCGTTTGGAGGTCGTCATGTCAGATCACATTTCCTGCCGGAACACTGCGATGGCCGTCATCGAAGGCTACCGTCGGATCTGCGAAGAGCTCGAGGCTGAGAACGAAGCCTTGCGGCTGCTCACCGCGAACATCGAAGATCTCGACGCGCTGCTGCAAAAGCTCAAGTCTTCTCAGCAGAATTTTCGCGGAACCGTCCCCGCCGAGCGCCCTCGAGAAGCGTCGACCCTCGCCCTCGCAATGCGCCTGGCGGCCTGAGCCGCGCCGCGAAAGCTATTGCGCGGACAGAATGTTGCCGGGAAGCGTATGCTGATCGGTGAGCGTCTGCCCCGCCGCCAGACGCGCTCCGATCGACGTCACGACATCGGCGTCGGCGAACTTCGAGTGGTTGAGCGAATCTTCGGACTGATAAGAGCTGAGGTCGACCACCTCGACGCCCGCCCGCTTCAGATTCGACCGGAACGGCTCGACGCGCGGATCCAGGCTGCCAAGGCGCGGCTCGCCGCCCGCCAGGAAGCTTGAGGCGCTCAGCGCCTGGTCGTCGTTGGACACGAACAGCGTCACCGGCGCCGTGCGGCCGGACTTCTCGATCTCGGCGATCTCGCGGCGGAACACTTCAAAGTCGATGTCGGGCGAAGCCAGCATGATGTGCTTGATCTTCGCCGGCAGGCCTTTGTCTCGGATCGCCATTTGCCGGAGCGCTTCGACCGCGACCACATTGCCCATGGAATGGGCGAGCACCGAGACGCTGCCGACGTTGGGGTCGTTCACCATCGCCTGCAGCACGTCCTCGAGCGCATCGCGCGAATACATCGCGCTGTCGCGGTCGTAGACATAGTTGAGCAGGTCGCCGCGCGAGGGCCAGGTGAACAGGAACGGCAGCACCGGCGCTTTGGAATCGTGGACGATCTGCGCGAAGCGATAGACCGCTTCCTCGAAGCGGGTGTTGAAGCCGTGGACGAAGATCAGCACCTGTTTCGTCGGCCCAGTCCGCAGCCGCCGGTCGAACGTCGCCTTCAACGCGGGCAGGTCGAGCCGTTCCGCCTGCGTCGTGACAAAGTCACGTTCCGGGTCGCCGGGAGGCGAGGACGGCCATTGCACGTCGCCGATCTTGCGGTTGGCGTCCGGCGGTATGGAGACGTCAATGTCGGCGAATCGCAGGCCGTGCGCGCGCTCGCCGTTGAACATGACCGCCGGGTTCGGGTCCTCGCCGCGCGTCGTGGCGACAAGCATTTCGACGTTGGTAGCGCCGGGCGCCGTAACGGAGACCGGAACGAGATTGCCTTCAGGCCGTCCCGCGCAGGCCACCAAGGTAAACATCGCGACCAACAAGGCCGCAAATTTTGCAGTCCGGTTCAAGACCTTGCCCCCGTGCCGGGGCTTGACGCCCAACTTTAATCGCTTTCGGGACGCAGCCTTGCCATAGTTTCCGTTACGGCTCAATGCTTGGCTGCATCTCGTCCAGCGCCGCTTGCATCGGTGCGGGCGTAACGACGATGAACCCGCCGAAGGGCTGATCCAAATCTTCGATCATCCCGACGGCGCTTGCAATTGAGAGCGCGCAGACAAGGACGGTCGCGACCGTGACGGTATTTCGCGGCGCAAACAGGCCGATCAACAGAAACAGCACGCTCACCCACACCATCAGGGCCAACAGAAACGGCTGCGGCACCCGCGCGGACTGTTCCGCGACCAGCAGCCATTTTTGCCGAACGAGTTGCCCCACGACGTCCGACGCCGCCTTCGCCAAAGCCAGTTGATAGTCGTTTTGCGGCGCCAACGAGAGCACTTGGCGTTGCAGGCGGTCGAGCACCGGCGCGGGATCGTCCGGCCGGCCCTTGAGTTCGGATTGAAAGCGCCAAACGGCGGCGATCTTGGCGACCGTGTACGTCTCAAGCGTCGCGCGGGCATCGGCGGCGGCGGGGCCAAAATTCGTCAACTCGCCGTTGAGCATCATCAGTTGGGCGGCGAATTGCTCGATTTGGACGTTGTTGGTGTCGAACTTGGATTTCGCGCTCGCCACCAGCAGGCCGAGAACAAGCGCGCAGAGCAGGCCCATCGTGCGCATGGCGCTTTGGACGACGCGCTCGGTCGGCTGCCCGCGCTCGCCTTCGGGAAGAAACTTGCCGATAATGAAGCCAAGCGCGCTGCCGCCGAAGATGACGACAAAGCAGGTGAACGCCGCAAGAATTGACGACGTCATCACTCGCCCGCTCTCCTATAACCGCCGTCGTTCACTTCACGCGGCGCCACGTCTCGCTCTTGCACAGAAAGCCAAGCGCGCAACCCTTGAGATTGAGGCCATCGGCTCCGAGCAGCGAGACGATCCCGGAATAGGTTTTGCCCAACTCCGGATCGAGCAGGTCGCCCTTCCACTCGTTCTCGCCGGTCTTTGCTGCGCCGCTGAGGATGAGGAGCCCGATGCCCTTGGCGCGGCTTGGGTCTTTGACCGCAGCGACCCTGGCGCAAAGCTTGCCGCCGCAGTCGTAGAACCGAACCTGGTCGCCGTTCGAGGGACGCTCGAACGTGCCGAACGGCTCAGCGGCCAATGCCGGCGCGGCAGACAGAAAAAGCGAAACGAGGATGAGCGCTGCTCGCAGATGGCGGGTCACGGCGGTCCCTTTGGCGATTGAAGAGCAGAATGGCGACGACGCTACGAACGTCAAACGCGCGCGAACGCGGGGAACGATTCGCCAATGCCTTGCAAGCCAATCGCGGTCAAGCCCGGCAGACCATGCGGCGCAGGGATCCGCGCTTGCTTGACAAGGCCGCGTCGCCATCCCTACCATGACCTCACCTCATTGCGAGTTGGAAGCCGGTGCAATTCCGGCACGGTCGCGCCACTGTAATCGGACCCCCAAGCGTTGGGCTTGGCGCCGAAAGTCAGACCCCTCGCAATCAGGCAACCTTCGAACGGGACGCGAAATCCCAGGAGTTAAATATGTCGCAAGCTGTCCTTGTTCCGGCCCTCGAGCCCGTCGCGATCCCGGTCCGGGAAGCGCTGCCTTGGGTGGTGTTCGCCGGGCTGATCTTGATGCTCGGCGTCTACTTCGTCGGCGCCGAAGAGGGCGCGACCTCGATCGTCAAAGGCATGTACGTCCACGAGTTCGTGCACGACGGCCGTCATCTCCTCGGCTTCCCCTGCCACTAAGGCGCTAGGCTCGCCCGTTTCCTCAATCTTCTGAGAGCGAGCGCGTCCGCCTAGGTGGGCAGGACGCAGCGATGTCTATTGTCCATTTCAGGGGGAAAACCCATGACCGGAACTCTATTGTTGCGCGGTATGCTTGTCGGCGTCCTCTCCGCGATCCTGTGCTTCAGTTTTTTGAAGCTTGTCGGCGAACCCTCTGTTGACAAGGCCATCGCGTTTGAAACGGCGATGGACGAGGCCAAGGCGCAGGCGAAGAAAGACGATGCCGCCGCCAAGGGTATGGCGATGCCTGTCGAAGACAACGAGCCTGAGTTGGTGAGCCGCGAAGTTCAAGCGGGCCTGGGGTTGGCCACTGGCGTGGGCGTCTACAACGTCGCGTTCGGCGGCATGTTCGCGCTGGCCTTCGCCCTCGCCTACGGCCGCATGGGCGCGTTTGGGCCGAGGACGACGTCGGCGGTGCTGGCGCTTTGCGGCCTCGTCGCCGTCTATGTCGTTCCTAACCTAAAATATCCGGCCAATCCGCCGAGCGTGGGCAACCCGGACACGATCGGCATGCGCACAGCCTTCTATTTCGCGTTTCTGGCGATCTCCTTGGCCGCCATGATCGGCGCGTGGGTGCTGCGCAACCGCCTGCTCGGCCGCTACGGCGCGTGGAACGCGTCGCTCTTGGCGGCCGCGGCGTATCTGGTCGTCGTCGTGGCGGTCGCTCTCGCGCTTCCCGTCGTGAATGAAGTGCCTGAGGGCTTCCCCGCCGTTCTGCTCTGGCAGTTCCGCATGGCCTCGCTCGGCGCGCAGGCGATCATGTGGGGCACGATTGGCCTGGGCTTCGGCGCCTGGATGGAACAGGCGGAGACGGCTCGCCGCGGGCTGCGGCTTCGCCCGGCGACCTAGGCGTTTAGGCGATGACAATGCGGCTGACGCTGCTCTGTCACGCCGCCACCTCCGCGGTTCGCGCTTCGGCCTTTCCAAGCGACGAACCGCTGGAGGAACGCGCGCTGCAGAAACTGGCCGCGCTGTCGCATCGGCTTGGCGACGCCGACCGCGTGCTGACCAGCCCGGCGCTGCGCGCGCGGCAGACCGCCGACGCGCTCGCTCTTGCTGCGAGCGTGGAGCCGGCGTTGCGCGATTGCGACTACGGGCGTTGGACGGGTCTGTCGCTGGAAGACGTTAACGCCGGCGATCCTGAAGCGCTCGGGAATTGGCTGCAGGACCCCGCCGCCGCGCCGCATGGCGGGGAATCCGTCGAGGCTTTGATCGAGCGCGTCGGCGGATGGCTTGCGCAGGGCCTAACTGAGTCCGGAACAATCCTCGCCATCACCCACGCCGCGATCATGCGCGCCGCGATCGTGACCGCGGTCGAAGCTTCTGCGCGCTCGTTCGCGCATATCGACATCGCCCCACTTACGCTCGTGCGGCTGAGCGGACACGGCGGACGGTGGACGCTTACCTATATTGGGCCGCTCGCCGGCGAAGCGTGAAGCGCGAGAACCCCTCTCCCGTAGGGAGAGGGAGGACGCACATAAACAGCCTGCCCTTGTAACGGGGCTCCCATCTAAACCAGCGTGCGCAAAAACTTTCCGTGCAGCTGCCGGTAGAGCGGACGCCCCCGCTCGGGATCGTCGTCGCCGGCTAAAAACGCTTGCAGATCGGCGAGCACGCGGCGCGTGATCACGTGCAGATCGAGCGCTTCGGTCTCCGCCAGCGTCGGCCAAACAAGTTCGGTCAACTCCGCCTCGGCATGCACGACGCCCTCGATCCGCGCCGTTATGCGCGCGGCGTCGACGACAAAGAACCGCGCGTCAAACCGCCGCGAGCGGCCGGGCGGCGTGATCGCGCGGGCGAGGAAATCGACGCCTTGCAGCGCCGGGGCGAAGCCGAGCTTTGCGAACGCAGCCCACGCGCCGCTGCGCAAGTCTGCGGCCTCCGATCGCTCGCCAATGACGACGCCCGTCTCCTCAAACGTCTCGCGCATTGCCGCGAGCGCCAACGCGCGCGGCAGGCTCGGCGACGGGCGCCGCAGCATGACCCCCAACTTCGCCTCGACCGCAGCATCGAGCGGCGTCGACGGCCGCACGCGGCGGTCCGCGGCCTCGACGGCGCCGCCGGGAAACACGAACCTGTTCGGCATGAAGCGATGGCCGGCATGACGCTTGCCCATCAGCACGCGCGCCGGCCCGGCGGAGCGATCGACGACGATCAGCGACGCCGCGTCGCGTACGCGAGCCTTCGCCTCGTCACTCACACCGTAAGCGAGCGCGTCCACGGGCGCCCGGCGGCAGGCGTCTCGCCATGGGCAAGACCCGGCTGATACAGCAGCGCCACGCCCGGCCGCTTGCCGGCGTGCAGCGCACGCAACGTCGGCGCGTCTTTGACCTCGACCGTGTCGAAGCCGCAGCGCAGCATGTAGCCGATCTCGTCGAACAGCACGTCGCCCACCGCGCGGATCTCGCCTTTGTAGCCCAAGCGAATGCGCAGCAGGCGCGAATAAGAGAACGCCCGCCCGTCGCCGAATTTGGCGTAGGACAGCGCGATCATCGGGCGATCGAGCAACGCGTGCAGCTCGCTGAGCGCGTCCTTGCCGGCGGCGACTTCGACGCCGACGGATTGGAAGCGCGCGGCCAGCGCCGCTTGCTCCTGCTTCCACAACGCCCAGCTCACCAGCACTGCGCCGTCGCGCGGCGCGCCGTCCAGCGTTTCCAAGCGTTGATAGCGGTCTTCGCGGAAGCCGCTTTCGCCCCACAGAGCCATCAGATGTCGCCGCCCGAATTCAGGGTTGTCGTATGGATGCCGCACTCGGCCTTGCCGCGCCCGCGCCAACGGCCGGCGCGCGCGTCTTCGCCCGGACGCACCGGGCTGGTGCAGGGCGAGCAGCCGATCGACGGGAAGCCCTTGGCGACCAGCGGATGCGGCGGCAGGCCCGCCTCTCTGATGTAGTCGAGCAGTTGCGAAGCGCTCCAGCCCGCCAGCGGATTGACCTTCACCCGCTCGCCTTCGGCCTCGAACAGCGGCAGCGCCGCGCGCGTGGCCGATTGGAACGCCTTGCGGCCGGTGATCCAAGCTTCGTACGGCGCCAGCGCTTTGGCCAAGGTGTCGACCTTGCGGATCTCGCAGCAGCGATCGGGATCGGACGAGAACAGAAAGCTCTCCGGATCCTCGGCGGCCAAAACCTCCGGCGCCGGGCTCTCGTCGGTGACCGCCGTCAGCCCGAGATGCGCGACGAGCTGATCGCGATAGGCAAGCGTCTCGGGAAAATGCTGGCCGGTGTCGACGAACACGACGGGCGTGGCTTTGTCGATCTCGGCGATCATGTGCAGCAGCACCGCCGAATCCGCGCCGAACGAGGACACCAGCGCGATGCGGCCGGGATACAGGCCCTTGATCGCCAGCCGCAGCAGCGACTGCGCATCGAGCCGCGCGAACTTGTCTTCGACGCGCGAGGCCGCAACCTGGTCGCCGAACAGGCGAACGTCATGCGCGCTCATCAGATGTCCGATCTGGCGCTGCGATCATACAGCGCCTCCTTGAACGGCCCCATGCCGACGCGGCGGTATGCGGTCAGGAAGTCTTCGCCGTCGCTGGTGCGCAGGCCCTTGTAAGTCTCGACGATCGTCTCGATGGCGTCGACGACGTTGTCCGAGCTGAAGCCCGGGCCGGTGATCTGGCCGATCGCCGCCGTCTCGTCGCCCGAGCCGCCGAGGGTGATCTGGTAGGTCTCTTCGCCCGCGCGCTCGAGGCCGAGAATGCCGATGTGGCCGACATGGTGATGCCCGCAGGCGTTGATGCAGCCGGATATTTTGATCTTCAGCGGCCCGATGTCGCGCGCCCGCGCGCCGTCGCCGAAGCGCTCGGAAATCCGCTCGGCGATCGGGATCGAACGCGCCGTCGCCAGCGCGCAATAATCCAGGCCCGGGCAGGCGATGATGTCGGACACCAGCCCGGCGTTCGGCGTCGACAGACCGACCGAAGACAGACGGTCGTAGACGGCGGACAGATCGTCGAGCGCGACATAGGGCAGGATGATGTTCTGCTCGTGCGAGACGCGCAGTTCGTCCTGCGAATATTCTTCCGCTAAGTCGGCGAGCGCGTCGATCTGATCGGCGCTGGCGTCGCCGGGCGGCTTGCCGATTGGTTTTAGCGACACCGTCACGATGCCATAGCCGGGCGTCTTATGCTTGCTGACGTTGGCCTCGACAAAGGCGCGAAAGCGCTCGTCGTGCGAAGCGCGATGCGCGATCTTCTCGCTCGTGCCGGCGCGCTCCGGCAGCGCCGGCGGCTGGAAATACGCTTTGATGCGCGCGACTTCTTCAGCGGGCAGCGTCAGTTCGCCCTTCGGCCGCGCGGCGAATTCCGCCTCGACCGCCTCGCGCATCGGCGACTCGCCCTTTTCATGCACGAGGATCTTGATGCGCGCCTTGTATTTGTTGTCGCGTCGCCCCTCGAGATTGTAGACGCGCAAAATGGCGTCGACATAAGCGATCAAGTCTTTTTCCGGGACGAAAGCGTTCAGCTTGCGCCCGATCATCGGCGTGCGGCCGAGACCCCCGCCGGCGTAAACCTCAAAGCCGATCTCGCCCTTGTCGTTCTTCACCGCCTGCAGGCCGATGTCATGGGCCTGAATGACGGCGCGATCCTTCTTGGCGCCGTTCACCGCGATCTTGAACTTGCGCGGCAGGAAGGTGAATTCCGGATGCAGCGACGACCATTGCCGCAAAATCTCGGCATAGGGCCGCGGGTCGACCGCTTCGTCGGCGGCGACGCCGGCGAAATGATCGGCGGTGACATTGCGGATGCAATTGCCCGACGTCTGAATCGCGTGCATCTCGACGGAGGCGAGCTCGGCGAGAATGTCGGGCGTGTCCTTCAGCGCCGGCCAATTGAACTGCAGGTTCTGCCGCGTCGTGAAATGGCCGTAGCCGCGATCGTATTTGCGCGCGATCTCGGCGAGCTTGCGCATCTGCTTTGAGCTGAGCACGCCGTAGGGCACGGCGATGCGCAGCATGTAAGAGTGCAATTGCAAATAGAGCCCATTCATCAGCCGATGTGGGCGGAACTGCTCTTCGGTGAGTTCGCCAGCGAGGCGGCGGCCGACCTGATCGCGGAACTGCGCGACGCGCTGGCCAACAAAGGCCGCGTCGAATTCGTCATAGCGATACATGAGCGCCCTCCGCGGCGGCCAGACCCGTTCCCTCAGCCTGCTTGCCAAGGTCGCGGCGATTGGTCGGGCCGTTAGCCCGGATCGCCTCGCGCAGCGCCTTGGGCGCGAAATGGCCGTTACGCACGACCATCTCGACCGCATAGGGGTCGACGACCTCGTTCGCGAGTTCGGTCTTCTTGGCCTCAGCGAGCGCCGCGTCCTTCGTTGTCTCGTCGGCGTAGATCGCGGCCTCGGGGAAAGCCTCGGTCCAGCGGCCGTGCGCATCGAAGAACACGACAATGCCGTCGCTGAGCCGGTTGGCGGTAATCATTTCAGGCACTTCAACCACCTACCGCTCGACGAAGACTGACGTTCATTTTACAGGCGCAACAAGAATAATCGTGTTCTATGAGTGACATAGCAAATTATACGAATTAAATCGAGACAAAATTTCGTATATCATTTTTGCTATGTGATATCCATGCACGCCCCTGCGTCTGGCCCAAGTGGAGAGAGCCGAAGCCGGTTTCAAGGAGCAGCGCCCGAAAACACCCGAACGCGCGAAGACGGCACAACGCAAAAAGCCGTCTTTGCCAAGCGCGAGCCCGGCAACAGACGGCATGTGCAGAGCCAAGGCCATGATAGCCTCTTAAAGCGCGCCCCTCAGGAGGCGCGCGAAGCCAAAAAGCTTAGGCCGCGGCCTTGGCTTCGGCGTGCTTCTTCTCGATCTCGCGCTTGAGCTTGGCGGCGCCCGTCGAAAGCTCGTCGGCCTTGGCCTTCACCAGGAAAGCGTCAAGACCGCCACGGTGCTCGACCGAGCGCAGCGCGGCGGCGGCGACGCGAAGGCGCACGGCGCGGCCGAGCGCGTCGGAAATCAGCGTCACCTGCAACAGGTTCGGCAGAAAGCGCGTGCGCGTCTTGCGATTGGAGTGAGAAACCTTATTGCCGGTCAGAACGGCTTTGCCGGTCAATTCGCAACGGCGCGACATAACAGGTATTCCTTGAGAAAACGGGTTCCAACGCCCCACGTCCGATATGCGCGCATGCGCAAGCGGGCCGCGAGGCTGCCGAAAGGAGGCGGGTCTATAGGGGAGCGGCCCTTTACGGTCAAGCAAGAGCGGGAGGATATTGTTGGCGGAGATTTCGCCTGGAGGGCGCATCCCTGATCATGACCTCTAAGCGCCTTTACACTTTGCGCGTCCGCCCGCGCGCCGGCCAAAGGGCCCGCGGCTGGCTGACGGCTGGCCCCTTCCGAATCCCGTGCGCGCTCGGCCCCTCCGGCCTCGTCCGCATCAAGCGCGAGGGCGACGGCGGCACGCCGGTCGGGCGCTTCAGGCTGCTCTGGGGCTATTACCGTCCCGACCGCAAACGCCCGCCCGCCGGCGGCGTGCCGCTCAAGCCGATGCGGCGCGACCAAGGCTGGTGCGAAGACCCCAACAGCCCGCGCTACAATCGCCCCGTCCGCCTCCCCGCCCCCGATGTCACCGACCGCATGTGGCGCGCCGACGCTCTCTACGACCTCACCTTCGTACTCGACCAGAATTTCACGGCGCGAGCCAAGGGCGCCGGCAGCGCGATCTTCTTCCACCTGGCACGCGAGGGCCTCACGCCCACGGCAGGCTGCGTGGCGATCAGCGCGCGCGACATGCGCAAATTGGCGCCGCGCCTGGGGCATGGTGCGACGATGACGATTGGGTGATGGCGATCCGCTGTTTTCCGGTTGCTTGTGACCGTGGCGAGGGCCAAAGCCAGCGGCTACCGCCTCGCTTCGAAAGGACTTCGGGTGCGATTCCTCTCCGCCGCGCTCGCGTTTCTCCTCCTCGGAGCCCCCGCGCAGGCCTTTGAACTGAAAAGCGACGACATCAAATCCGGCGCGACGATCGCCGACGCCCAGCTTTTCGACAGTCTCGGCTGCACCGGCGGCAACATCTCGCCGGAGCTTTCCTGGTCGGACCCGCCTGCGGGGACCAAGAGCTTCGCGCTGATGATGTTCGATCCCGACGCGCCGACCGGCCACGGTTTTCTGCACTGGCTGATGTTCGACATCCCAGCCGACGTCTCGACGCTTGCCAAAGGCGCGGGCAATCCCGGCGGCCCCGCGCCGAAGGGCGCTACGCAGACCCTCAACGACTTCAACGCGCCCGGCTACGGCGGCCCCTGCCCGCCGCAAGGCGACGCGTCGCATCGCTATCACTTCATGCTCTACGCCCTGAGCGAGAAAAAGCTCGGCGCCGAAGCCAACGCCGACCCCCAACCCGTCGTAGCCGCGCTCATCAAGAAGGCGCTCGGAGAGGCTGACCTCTTTGCGTATCGAGGGCGGTGAGATTTGAGTTGAGCTAAACCAGTCCGTCATTGCGAGCGAAGCGAAGCAACCCAGGGGCCGCAAATTCCGCTGTTTGCGACCCCCGGATTGCTTCGTCGCTGCGCTCCTCGCAATGATGGAAAGTGCAATTTAGAGGAATCAGTGAATATTTAAGCTGAGATTAAATGCAGCGCCTAAGTCAGTCGCTCCCCCTCCCCCTTGCGGGGGAGGGTCGGGGAGGGGGGTCGCGCGGACCTCTCCGCGGTTTGACGGCAACCAATTCGCGGATAGAGCAGTGCGACCCCCTCCCTAACCCTCCCCCACAAGGGGTGAGGGAATCGGGCGCACCCTCACCCCGGCTCCAGCAGCGCAAACACGCTCACCAACCCCACCACCCCGGCGCCCAGCGCGACCTCAGCAACGCAGTTCCGCCGCATCGCCTCAAACGCCCCAAACTCCCGCTTCAGCGTCGGCGTCAGCACGTAACGGTTCATCAAAGCCAACCCGATCATCGCGGCCACGAGCACAATCTTGGCAAGCAGCAGCGCGCGGTACGGCGTCCAATGTCCCAGCGAGCCAATGCCTGAGACCAACGCCACGTTGACGACCCCCGTCGCCACCACCACCGCGACGAAACCATGCCCCGCCTGTGAAAACCGCCGCATCGCCGTCACCGCGTCTTCCATCAGAGCGGGATCGCGATAGACCGACAGCGTCATCGCGAACGGGATCAACCCTCCGAGCCAGGCGCCGGCGGCGAGCAGATGCACGGCGTGATTGGCGCGCTGCAGCCAACCCAGCACGCCCTCCTGCTCCGCGGCATGCCCGACCCCGGCCAGGCTGGCGAGCAGCATCGCCAGCAGCACCGCGGTCGTCGTCCACGCTTCGCGCCGCCGGAGCGCAAGCTCCATGATCAGCATGACCAACAGCGCCAGCCGCACCAGCCAAACGTCGCCAAAGTCGGTGTCGAGCATCACCGCCCACAATGTCCGCGGATCGAGCGCGCTCGCCCAATCGCCCGCCATCGACGCCGCTTCGAGCGCGAGCCAGCCGACCGCGCTCAGCGCCGCGGCGGCGCAGCCCCAGGCCACGAGCCGCGCGATCCTGCCATCCAACGCGCGCCGCAAGGCGGCGGGAGCCAGCAACGCCAAAAAGGCGCTGGCTCCGAAGGACAGCAGCAGCCCGAAAAAGTGGGCAAACCGCGACGCAGCGAGCGCCGCCAGCATGGCTTCGCTAGCTCCCGGCGACGCGCCTCACATCTTCATGCCCTTCATGGCGTCGGCCGGCGGCGCGCCCGGAGGGGCGCTCGCGCCGATCGCCGTCACGGGAAAGTCGACGCTCGTCGAGCCCGCATGTTCAAACGTCAGGGACACTTTAAGTGTCTCGCCCTTGGTCAGCTGCCCTTTGAGGTGGGTGAACATCAAGTGGTAGCTGCTCGGCGCAAACGTGACGGAACCGTGCGCCGGGATTTCCAGGCCGTCCGTTATCTCGCGCATCGTCATCGTGCCCTTGTCGTTGGCCATCTGATGGATTTCCACGTTAGCGAAGTCGGCGGAGCCGCCCGTCAATTTGTCGGCGGTGGCGCCGTCGTTCTTGATCGTGAGATAGCCGACGCCGACGTCTGCGCCCTTGGGCGTCGCCCGCGCCCAAGGCGTGGAGATCGTCAGGTCGCCAAGTTTGACTTCGGCGGCGGACGCTTCCCCGGCCGCGAGGCCGAAAGCGAGCGCGATCGCCAGCGAACGGCAAGCCGCTGCGAAAGCTCCCGTTCTCCACGCAGGCAGCCGTCCGCGCGCCCCTTGCGGAGGAGGCGACGGCGTAGGCAACGCGGATCCAGGAAATGTCAGCATCGGAGTCTCCAAAAGGCTCAAGGCGCCACCGTGAAGGTGAAATTGCCCTGCGTTTTGTGCGTGTCGACGGAGACGACATGCCAGGCGACGGTGTAGACGCCCGGCTTCAGCGGCGCGTCAAGCTTGAGCGTCACGACGCTCGGGTGGGACGGATCGACGGTCAGCGCCCCCAGGGGCTGCGCCGCGCCGCTCGCGTTTGTGAGCGTCACCCCGGAGAAATGCGGCTCAACCCCCTCGGTGAAGTAAAGGGTCAGCGCGTCGGGCGAAGCGGCGACGGTGGCGCCGACGCCGGGCGCCGCGTGGTCGAGCTGCGCATGAGCGAAGGCGGTCGCGCTGACGAGGGCGAGCGCGAGCGCGGCGCCGAGCCGCAGGCGCGAAAGTCGGTTCATTGTTTGCCTCCAAAAATCGGCTTTCCCAGGGTGTCCGGGAAGATGTCGTCAAAGAAGAAATGCAGTTCGCCGACGACGCCGACGCCTTTGCCGCTGGCGCTGTTCTGCGGGATCACCGCTTCGAGGGCGAATTGCCATTTGTCGGCCATGTAAATGGCGCCGGGTTGAATGGTGCCCGTCGTAACGTTCGTTCCCGGCAGAAAATTGCCCACCGGTTTGCTGAACGTGAATTCCGTGATCGGGATCAGGTGCTTGAAGAAGTCGTTGTCGATCGCGCCGATGTGCGAGTTGAAATACGGCAGGCTGTATTGGATCGTGAAACCCCAATTGAAATTGTTCGCGTTTGGGACGCCGTTCGTAGAGGCCGCGCTCGGAAGATCGCCGCTGATTTCCGCCGTGATGGCGAGCGGACGCAGATAGTTCAGGCTCGTCGGCAACCCGCCGAAGCCAAGTCCGGCGTCCAAGACCGGCGAGTAATTGTTGAAGGGCTGAGCTTGCGAGCCCGTGCCGGTATGGCCCCAATCGATTTCGAAACCCGCCGACGCCATCAATTCCCACTGCGGCACGCAGAGAAAATTCCACTTCGCCTCGGTGCTCAGAGTTTGCCAGCCGTAGCCGCCGGGATGGAGCCAACTGGGGCCCGTCCCGACGGAAAGGCCGAACCCAGGAAAGATCGTCTTGCTGTAGTTGAACGTGGCGTCGAACTCCTGCGAGCCGTCACCATTTTGGGGGAGATAGGTGACTGTCGGCAGCGCGAGTTCGTCGCCGACGCCAGGATCGTCGATGCCGAGCGTCGCGGGAAAAATCCGGTCTCCGCAAACGGCGTGGGCGAAGGCCGGCGAGGCCCTGAGCAACGCCGCAACAAGCGCGGCCGCGCCCAAGGATGGGCGAAAAAATATAACGTGCATGGTGGGAAAGACCTAGAATCTGAAGGGGCCAACACGCGCCCGCCCATTGGGACGGACGCGCAGCGGAATCCGAGTCAGAGGGTCTTTGGCGGGGCGCGGGCTTGAGCGAGAGACGCGCGAAGAAGGGGCGGCCGGGGGTCGTCCGGCGCGAAGCCCAGAATGCGCGCGTCGCCGGCGGCGATCGCAAGCACGTTCGCGGGGGCGGCCGGCGGCGCCATCGCGGCATGAGAGGCGGCCTGGCAAAGCGGGCAATGATCGCCATCGTCGCAAGGCTGCGACGGCGTCCCGCGATGGTCGTCGGCCTGAACGCACAGAACGGCGTTGTCGCCGAAGACCATCTTGAGATTCGCCACGACCGCCGCCATATCCGGGCGCGTCGGCATGGTGTGATAGCTAAATGCGGAGAGTTGCGCGATCAGCGCGAGGAGCGCCAGAACGACCCCGACGCGACCGGCGAGACGTCCGTTCGGGCGCTGCGATCGCTTCGATGTCTGTGTCCCGGAAAACACGCAACCGCCCCTAGCCGTGCGCCGTCTCGTGGACCTGGAAATAGGGTCGGGCGTTGGGAACTGTCAAATGGCCTCGTTGCCGCAGGTCTGCAACCCCGCCTGCATGTGCGCCGGAACAGGCGCCGTCGCTTCAATCGGCTCCTTGCCGGAATAGAGCGGCACGCGAACCGACCGGGCCAGCAATTGCAGGGGCAGGCTGCGGTCGGAGCGGTCGCCGTAGACGGCGTCGCCGAGAATCGGCCAACCCCTATGCGCGCAATGGACGCGCAGTTGATGCGTGCGTCCCGTGAGCGGATTGAGCTCCAGCCAGGAAACGCTCGCGCCGTTGAGCACCCCCCGTCCCCGCACCTTCCAGAGCGTCTGCGCCGGCTGCCCGGCCGGATCGACTTTCATCCACCAGCCGCGCTCGACGTCGAGCTTGGCCATTGCGGCGTCGATTTCGCCTTCTTCCTCAATCGGCCCGCCAGCAACCAGCGCCCAATAGGTCTTGGAAATCTTGCCCTGTTTGAACAGCAAGCCGAGTTTTGCGAGCGCCTTTCGGTGGCGACCGAGCACCAGACAGCCCGCCGTGTCGCGATCCAGCCGATGCGCCAACGCCGGCCGCCTGGGCAGGCCGAAGCGCAGTTCGTCGAAGCGGTCCTCCAGGCTCGGGCCGCCTTTTGGGCCGGCATGGACGGCGACGCCCGCGGGCTTGTCGATCACCAGCATGAGGGCGTCGCGGTAGAGCACGCTGAGGCTTGTTTCTGTCGTAATCATCGGGCCATAGCTAATCGAGGCGCCCCTCGAGCGCCAGGAAGTGTTGATCCGCTTGAGCGAGAAACCCAGTTTGCTGCGTCGCTGGTTTGGCGGCGGCGAGCCGGCGAAGGCCGAAACGCCTTTGCCCGAGACCCTAGCGCCCGAAACGCCCGCGTTTGAGACGCCGATCGCGGAGACGCCGGAGCCGCTCGCAGCCGCCCCGACCGAGGCCGCCGCGCCAAAACGCTCGTGGTGGCGGCGCCTCACCGACGGATTGGCGAAATCGTCGTCAAAACTGTCGCGCGGCGTCACCGACATTTTCACCAAGCGCAAGCTCGACGCGGCGGCGCTCGACGACCTCGAAGATCTGTTGCTGCAGGCCGACCTTGGCGTCGCCGCCGCCATGCGCATCCGCGATCTCGTCGGCAAAGGTCGCTACGACAAGGAAATCGAGCCCGACGAAGTCAAACAGATCGTCGCCGACGAGATTGAGCGCGTGCTTCTGCCCGTGGCTAAGCCGTTTGCGGCGGATGAGGCAAAAAAGCCGTTTGTCGCGCTGGTGGTCGGCGTCAACGGTTCCGGCAAGACGACGACCATCGGCAAACTCTCGGCCAAACTCGCCTCCGAAGGTAAAAAGGTGCTGCTGGCGGCCGGCGACACCTTTCGCGCCGCGGCGATCGAGCAGCTCACGGTCTGGGCGAACCGATCGGGCGCGGAGATCGTCTCGCGCGAAGCGGGCGCGGACGCCGCAGGCCTGGCGTTCGACGCCATGGCGCGGGCGCGCGAAACCGGCGCGGACGTCGTGCTGATGGACACCGCCGGACGGTTGCAAAATCGCGCCGAGCTGATGGCGGAATTGGAAAAGATCATCCGCGTCATGAAGAAGGGCGACGCCGGCGCGCCGCACGCCGTGCTGCTGGTGCTCGACGCCACGGTCGGACAGAACGCGCTGAGCCAGGTCGAAGCGTTCCAACGCGTCGCCGGCGTCACCGGGCTCGTCATGACCAAGCTCGACGGCACCGCGCGCGGCGGCATTCTGGTGGCGCTCGCGGAGAAATTTGCCTTGCCGGTGCATTTCATCGGCGTCGGCGAAGGGGTCGACGATCTCGAACCGTTCGCCGCGCGCGATTTCGCCCGCGCCATCGTCGGATTTGAGAAAGACTAACCTATGCCGTTCGAGAAAGTGATCGAGCCGCCAAAGGCGAAGCTCAATCCGACATTGAAATTTGCGCTGGAGTTGGGGCCGGTTGCGCTGTTTTTCGTCGTCTACAAGGTGTTCGGCGTCTTTCCAGCCACGGCGACGATGATGGTGACCGCCACCGCGAGCGTGCTGATCTCCTATCAACTGCTCAAGCGCTGGCCAATCATGCCTGTGGTCACCGCGGTGATGGTGCTTATTTTCGGCACTCTGACGTTATGGCGGCAGGACCAGAGCTTCATCCAGATCAAGTTCACCGTCATCTACCTCATGTTCGGCAGCGCGCTGGCCTACGGCCTGGTTTTTCGCAAGCCGCTGCTGAAGATCATGTTCGACGAAGCCTTCAGCATCACCGAGGAGGGCTGGAGGATCCTGACCATCCTGTGGATGGCGTTCTTCTTCGCCGTCGCGGCGCTCAACGAAGTCGTGCGCCATTACACGACCTACGACAATTGGGTGAACTTCAAGACCTTTGGCGTGACGCCGATGACGCTGCTATTCGCGCTGGCCCAAGCGCCTGTGATCGCCAAGTACATGTCCAAGGACGCGGAGCCGAGTTCGGATTTTTGAGGGCGCACGGCTGGGTCGATGCCTGCGGCAGAACAAAATCACGATTTTCCTTTACATTTTTCAGAAATCTTGCTACGTGACGGATTGAGACAGTTTCGGCGCCGCGACCCTCCCTCTCCCATAGGGAGAGGGGCGGGAGTGAGGGGACAAGGCGGCGAAGAATGGCAAGGAAAAAAATTAATCGCGCGTTTTAGCGTTAAGCCTCTGAAATCGCTTGATCGGCCACGCTTGTTAAGCGTCCGACGACGCTTAACAAGAGCGGTTTTGACACCCCAGAACGCTTATTAAGAGGCACGGCCCGCGCCGCGACGCTCCCCTCAAGTACGGAGAGGGGCAGCGGTGAGGGGACGAGGCGGGCGCGAAGAGAAATATACGCGCGTTTAAGCGTCAAGCCTCTGAAATCGCTTCATCAGCCACGCTTGTTAAGCGTCACGCGACGCTTAACAAGCGCCGTTTTAACGTCAAAGGTCGCTTATTAAGCGTCTTCAACCGCGCTTGGACGCTTAACCGCCGTAGCGGGCGCGATCCGGCGCCTGGCCATGCGGCGACTTGCGGTCGGCAACCGCCGACAGCCAGTTGCGGTAGAACAGCATCCCGGACCGGCGCCACGGCGGCGGATCGCTGTAGCGGGCGCGCGGCGGCGGTCCGAGGTCGGCGTGCGAACCGCGCTCGATCTTGAAGGCGAGCGCCATCATCTGCACCTTGGTGCTCGGCATGAAGTAGGATTGCGGCGGCAGCGGCGGGTTGTCGCGCTTGCCTTCGGCGAAGGCGCGGAGGTCGCGGCGGAACTCCTTGCCCAGCGTGTCCGCGTCATACTCGAGATGGCCCTGCGAAAACGCCAGCAGCGAGGCGCCGGGCCTGACGAAGATGTCCGGCCCCGTCGCCGGCGACCGCGTCAGGATCTCGTAGCCGCGCGCGATCAGTTCTTCCTCGTCGAGCGTGCTGCTGCGCGAGTGCGGCACCAGCGTGTTCCAGTCGAAGCCCTCGAGCAGCGCATGCTTGGCGGTGGCGGCGACGGTGAAGACGCCAGCGCGCCGGCGCGCCAGCACGCGCGGCCTGATCCCGTCGAGCCGGAACACCGCGGCGTGCGCGGCAGGCGAGGAGAAGTAGGCGGCGTGCGCCTCGTCACGCGCGAAGTCGACGACGTCGGCGAACTCGTCCCAATAGGTCTCTTCCTCGAAGATCCTGACCTCACGCTCCCCGCCGGTGACGATCAACGCATCGGGCCGGTCCGTCCTCAGCGCCTTGGCCGGCCGATGGCTTGTCCGGATCGCTTCCTCGATCTCCGGCGAGCGCCGCAACGTCTCCAGCCGGTAGCGGCTGAGCGCAATGTCGAAGTCGTCGCCGACGTCGTTGAGCAGCGACGTGTACTGCCGTTCGGTCGCGGCGAGGCCGCCGTCGCCGTTGTTGAGCAAAGCGACATTGATGCGCTTGCCCCGATGGCGCTTGGCGCCTTTTGCGATGCGCCGCTCCCGCCCATTGTCAGCGTCCCCGCGCGGCTTCGGCGGGCCTTCGACGATGGTCACGGGCATAGCCAATTGTCCTCGTGGCGCACCCGCGTGCGCTCGCGAACCGGGAAACCGTCGGTCCGAAGCTAAGTTGCACTTCGTCGGTCGCATTTTCAACAAATGCGCAGCTTCGACTCGTTTGAAGGTTAAGGGTTGGAAAGGACGATCGCGGCGCCCGCGTTAATGCGCGTTAACAACTCGCCGGCAACTCAGGATTTCCGGGCGTTTCCAGCGTCGAGCGCAATCGCCGCCACCAGCCGTCCGTAGTCGGCCTCCTTGCGATGAGTGGAGCGCCGATAGCTGTAAAAGCGCTCTTCGTCGGCATAGGTGTCGAGGCCGAGATCCTCGAAAGCCCCGACGCCCGCGCGCCGTGCTCTTTCGCCGATGTAGGCCTTAAGGTCGAACAGGTGATGGTCGGGTCGGGCCGCCGTTTTGAAGAAGCGCTCCGAGGCCGAATCTTCCGCTAGCGAAGCGCGCGAGAAATTCTGGACCGACCTCGTAGGACTCTTGAGCGATGCAAGGCCCGAGCGCGGCGCGGATCGCGCGCGGTCTCGCGCCGCAGCGCTCCATCGCCGAGACGGTCGCTTCGATCACCCCGCCCAACGCGCCTTTCCAACCGGCGTGCGCCGCGCCGACGACGCCGGCGTCGCCGTCGAGAAACAGCACGATGCCGCAGTCGGCGCCGGTGACCCCCAGCGCCAAACCCGGCGTCGTCGTCACGAGCGCGTCGCAGCGCGGGCGGCTGTCCAACGCGAAGGGCGCTTGAATGACCAGAGCGTCGCTGGAATGAATTTGAAACGGGACCGCCAGCCGATCTGGCTCGACGCGTAAATGGGCGGCCATGCGGGCTCGGTTCTCATGCACCGCGGCGGGCGCGTCGCGCGAGCCGACCCCACCGTTGAGCGAGGCGTAGAGGCCATCGGAGACCCCGCCTCGACGCGTGAAAAACGCGTGGCGCGCATTGGGCGCTGTTCAGGCCCGCCGCTTCGATCAACTCTGGGCCGGTCACGGCGCGCGGCCGGATCGCACGAACCCTGGGGGCATCGATGCGGAACGCGGCGTTATCGCCAGAACCTTGAATAACGCGCCCATCTCCCCTTCTCTTTTGCCGGCGAGCCGCAGCGCCGCCCCGCCGATTTCCTCGACCATTTGCGGGGAAGCCCGCTCCTGCAAGGTCTGGGCCCGTCGCTGCAGCCCAAGCGCATTCAGGAAATCGCCTTGGTCGACGGGCCCATAGACCGCAGCGCCCGCCGCCGCCGCCGCCCGCGAAACCGAGGCGAAATCGACATGCGCGGTGATGTCGACTTCGCCGGGATCGTCGAGCGGGTTGACCGGTTTATGGGCGCGCAAAGCTTGCAACGTTTCGCCGATTCCCGTCACAGCGTGGCCGTAGTCGATGAACAAAGCTGCGCCCTGCCCACGTGCGAGCCGCGCGCCAACATCCCGAGCGATGCGATGGGCGCTTGGATTCACCTCGATAATTGAACCTTCTCTGGCGAGCCCAAGGATCGAAACCTCGGGGACGTCGGCGACCGTGAACGCAAATCGCCCATGCCGGTCGAGGCCGACAAGCCGTTCGCGCCAGCCGCCCCGGGTGAAGACGTACTGCTGCACTGGCAGCGCGTCGAGAAACTCGTTGCCGATGATGATCGCTGGCCCCTGCGGGATGGCTTCGAGGGACTGCGCCCAAGCGACCGGCGCGCCAGCGCTGAGCAAGGTGTCGCGCTGCACCGCCGCGAGCGCCGGCGAAGTCTCTACAAGACGCACGTCGATGGCGGAGCGGAATTCCGGCGCCACGCGCGCGGCGCGCAAGGCGTCGCTCATTAGCGTGCCGCGCCCCGGGCCAAGTTCGATGAGGAGCACCGGCTTGGGCCGGCCCATGGCCAGCCAAACCTCCGCCGCCCAGACGCCGATAAGTTCTCCGAACATCTGGCTGATCTCTGGCGACGTCGTGAAGTCGCCGGAGGCGCCAAACGGATCGCGCGTCATGTAGTAGCCGTGTTCCGGGTGCCCAAGCGCCAGCCCCATGTAGCGCTCGACCGAAATTGGCCCTTTCTCCTGGATGACGCCGCGGATGATTTCGCTCAGCGCGCTCATGGCGCCTCGACGGCCGGTTTGCCGAGGCTATGCACGATGAGAGCGATGCCGAGGATCGCCATCGGCGCGCTCAGCAGCATCCCCATCGTCAGTCCGTGGCCGAGATCCTCAAGGCGCGGATCGGGATCGCGGAAGAACTCCGAGAACGTCCGAGCGGCCGCGTAAAGGAGCAAGAACGCGCCGGCGATGCGCCCGGGCTTCCGCAAAGCGCCCCCGCGCTTGAGCACGAGCAGCACCGCAAAGGTGAGTATGCCCTCCAAGGCGGCTTCATAGAGTTGGCTAGGATGGCGGGGCTGGCCGTCAGAACCGGGGAAAACCATCGCCCAGGGGACGTCGGTCGGTCGCCCCCAGAGCTCCGGCTTGATGAAGTTGGCGATGCGGCCGAAGAAAAGGCCAACCGGCGCAACCAGACAGGCGAGGTCAAACATCGACAGCAGCGGCGCGCCGGTATTGCGGCAATACCACCATACGCCGACCGCCGCGCCGATCAGGCCGCCATGGAAGGCCATGCCGCCTTCCCAGAGTTTAAAGATATCGAGCGGATGCGCGAAATAGGTCGACGGATCGTAGAACAACACGTTGCCCAGCCGTCCGCCGACAATCACCCCGAGCGCGACATAAAACAGGAGGTCGTCGATGCTTGCGGCATCGGGCATCTTGCGGCCGCCCCAAAGCGATCGATCAGCGACCCAGCGCCGAATCAGCAGCCATCCCGCGACAAGCCCCGCCAAGTAGGCGATCGCGTACCAACGGATGACGATGAAGCCCCACTCGAAAAGAACGGGATTGATGACCGGATATTGCAAGTGAGTCGCCTGCATGCCGCTGAACGCTTGCATGGCGAAAAGACGCGCCGTCAAGGCCGCACGACGAGCTTATGCTGCGCGAGAGCCTCATAAATCGGACGTGCCGCAGCGGCGAGCGGTTTGAGCCCATCTTCGAGATCGTCAAACGTCAGTTCGGCGCGCGGCGGCCCGAAACCGGTGGACCGCTCGACGGCGTCGTACCACGCCGGCGCCCAAACTCCATCGCTCGGCCGTCGACCCGCCGGCCAAGTCAGCATGCTGGGCGTGAAAGCCACGCCCAAGGCCGAACAGAGCGCGCGCAATGACCCCTCGGGGTCTTTGAGGATGTCCCCGCCTTCGATCACCGGCGGCGCATGGCCAAGGCGATCGGCGCTGCGGTTGAAGAGAGCAAGCTGCGCCGGCAGGCCGATCTCATCGAGCGTAAAGTCGGCCGACCGCTTCTGCGCATAGGAGGCCAGCGTTGGCTCCGGCGCGCGAATGAGAAAGGCATTGGCGATCCGGTCGCTCCAGGCCAGCGGAAAGCTCGCCAGCATGTGGTGGGTCATATGCTTTTGATACCAGATCGGCGCGGGGGTCGGCGGCGCGCCAGTCATCGCCGCGGCCACGGCCGCAGCGTCGTTCGATTGCGAGGCCAGCACCTCGACGCGCATCGGATGGTCGAAGCCGGTCGCCGCGAGATAAGCGGCGTAGAACGGCTCGTCCGAAACGGCGCAGTCGCCCCGCGCCTCGAACGCGCGCATCATCGCGGTGGAAATGTTTCGCGGGCCCGACCACATGGCGATCCGCACCGTGCCCGGCTCGCTCATTTTGTCGGCCCCTCGGCATTCGCATCCGAAAGCGCCTTGTAGAAAGCTCGCAGTCGTCGCGTCATCGGGCCGGAGGCGTCTTCGGCGTCGCCGCTCGGCTCGCCAAGGGTCCGCCCGTCGATTTTGGTCACCGGGGTCAGGCCGCCGAACGTTCCCGTGCAAAAAGCCTCGTCCGCGCCGTAGACGTCGAACAGCGAGAAGTCCTTTTCGTAGGCCGGGATGCCGGCGGTGCGCGCCGCGGCGAGGACAGCCTCGCGGGTGATGCCGCCAAGGCAGTAGCCGCCGGTGGAGGTCCAGAGTTCGCCGCGCCGGACAATGAAGAAGTGCGTCGAATTGCAGGTGGCGACGAAACCGCGGTCATCGAGCATCAGCGCTTCGTCGGCGCCGGCTTCGATGGCCTGGATGCAGGCCAGAATACAGTTGAGCTTGGAATGCGAATTGATCTTCTGATCCTGCTCGGCCGGCCCGGTGCGCCGGATGTGGACCGTGAACAGCGTCAACCCCTTGGCGCGCATCGCCGGGCTCGGCGCCTTCCATTCCGGCGACGATGGCGATCGTCGGCGCGCCGACCGCCAACCGCGGATCCTGATACGGCGAGCGGCGCACGCCGCGCGTCACCATGAGCCTAGCATGGACGCCGTCCGTCATCGCATTGGCGTCGAACAAGGCGAACAGCCGCTGCTTCAGCGCCTCGCGGGAAAGGCCAATGTCGAGCATCAGCATCTTTGCGCCATCCCACAACCGATCGAAGTGCCGGCTGAGAAACGGCACGCGGCCTTCGATCAGCCTGAGCCCCTCCCAGACGCCGTCGCCGAGAACAAACCCCGAATTGAAAACCGATACTTTCGCTTCTCCGCGTCGAACCAACGCGCCATTCAGGCTGACGAACGCCGTCTCGTTGCGCGGATCGCCGACGTAGTCCTGCGAACCCAGCGCCTCTTCCCTCGTCATCGCCACGTCGCGTCGTCCCCCAGCTTGATCGATCCCACGCTAGCCTGCGACACGCCCGGCGGACAAGAACGCACCCAAGAGTGTCGCAATGCCGCTAGGCGGGCGCCGTTTTCCGCCGCCAAGCTCGCTCTTTAGCTGGGCGCGGCTCCCTTGCCACGGCGCGGCGCCTCGGGCAGGGAAGCGCGCGTCACCGTGAGCCGGGTCGGAATGAAGCATCTTTCTGAGTGGATGTGGGGATTGATCGGCCTCGCCGCTCTTTGCGTTGCGGTATGGCTGCTTTATCGGGAGTTGCATGGTCTGTCGCTCGCCGATGTCGAGGCGAGCTTGACGGCAATCGGCTGGGTGGGCTTCGCCTGGGCCGCCGGCTCGACGTTGGTCGCTTACGCAGCCCTAGCCTTCTACGACCGCATCGCGCTCGAGCATATCGGCGTTAGGCTGAAATGGCCCTTCGTCGCCATGGTGTCGTTCGTGACCTATGCGCTCGCGCATAACATCGGCGCGACCATCTTTTCCGGCGGGCTTATCCGCTACCGCGCCTATTCCACCAAGGGCCTGAACGCGGCGCAGGTCGCCGGCGTCGTGGCGTTCTGCTCGCTGACTTATACGCTGTCGATGTGCACCGTCGGCGGCCTCGCGGCCACCTTGCAGCCGGATATCGTCACCCGTCTCGGCCCGTTCGAGCCCTGGATGGGGCGGGCGCTCGGCGCGGCGCTGCTGGCGCTGTTCGCCCTCTACGTGATCGGCTCGCTCAGGCATTTCCCGCCGATGAAGATTTGGCGGTTCTCGATTCTCTATCCGCGGCCGGCGATTGCGCTGCAGCAACTGATCGCCGGGCCGGTGGAGATTATTGGCGCTGCGGGCATCATCTGGTGCTCTCTTCCTGCCGCGAGCAATCCCGGCTTCATCGTGATCGTCGGCATCTTCGTCGCTGCCTTCTCGGTCGCGCTGCTGAGTCACGCGCCGGGTGGATTGGGCGTGCTTGAGTTCGCGTTTCTGCGGGCGCTGAGCGACGTGCCGCGCTCGGACGTCGTTGCGGCGCTTCTGATCTTCCGGCTGTTCTATCTGGTTGGGCCTTTCGTGGTTTCGTTGTTCGTGGCGATCTATTTCGAACGGCACACGATCTTTGGGCTGTTCCGGCGAAAGGAAAGGGCGCTGCCATGACGGCGACGATCGCGGTCGGCGAGCAGGACGCGCTGCTGGTCATCGACGTGCAGAACGACTTCCTTCCGGGCGGCGCGCTTGCCGTCCCCAACGGCGGCGAGGTGGTGCCGCTCGTCAATCGGATCGCGAGCCTGTTCAAGTCGGTCGTGATCACCCAGGATTGGCATCCCGACGGCCATTCCTCGTTCGCCTCCTCGCACGTAGGCGCCAAGCCTTTCCAGGTGACGCAAGCGCCCTACGGCGCGCAGACGCTTTGGCCCGACCATTGCGTCCAGGGCAGCGACGGCGCGGCGCTCAGCGACGGGCTCGACATCGACCACGCGATGCTGATCCTGCGCAAGGGCACGAACCCCGAGGTCGACTCCTATTCCGCCTTCGTCGAGGCCGACGGCAAGACGGCGACGGGTCTTGCGGCGCTGCTCAAGGCGCGGGGCATCGCGCGCGTCTTCCTATGTGGTCTGGCCACGGACTTCTGCGTGGGCTTCTCTGCGCTCGACGCTCGCAAGGCCGGGTTCGAGGCGTTCGTGATCGAGGACGCCTGCCGCGCCATCGACGTCGATGGCTCGCTCGATCACGCGCTCGCCGACATGAACGCCGCGGGCGTGGTGCAGATCGAATCGCGCGAAATGCTGGGCTGACCTTAGCAACCCTAATTCGCGACCGGGCGGTGCAGCTTTTGACGTCTTGGTAGCGCGACCGGACGCTTAGTGAGGCGCAAAACACGCTTTGGAGAGCGTGTTGAGCGGCTGTTTAGCGTCATGTGACGCTTAATAAGCGGGCGATATTATACTTGACGTTCCCAACGAATGGGAGTAGGTTGATTCCAGTGAGGAATTAGCCATGTCGTCCGTCCTTGAAGAAGCCCGGTTTCAAAACGAAGAAGCTGCTTTCGCCTATGTCGAGGCGCACGTTTGGCCGAACGGTCGGGTTTGCCCGCATTGTGGCGTCTTGGGCGACAGTGGCGCGCATGAAGGGCAAGACCAACCGGGTCGGACTTCTACAAGTGCTATGCTTGCCGCAAGCCCTTCACCGTCAAAGTCGGGACCATTTTCGAGAGCAGCCACGTCCCGCTTCGGCTGTGGCTCCAAGCGATCCATTTCGTCGTTTCGTCGAAGAAAGGGATCAGCGCGAACCAGCTTCACCGCACCCTTGGCGTGACCCTGAAGACCGCTTGGTTCATGGGGCATCGCATTCGTGAAGCGATTCGTGACGGGTCGGCTTGCGCCCATGGGCGGAGCGGGCTCGATTGTGGAAGTTGACGAGACTTTCGTCGGCCGTAAGCAAGGTGCTGAGAAGCGCAAAGGCTGGGGCCACAAGAGCGTTGTCCTGACCCTTGTCGACGTGATGGCTCCGCCCGTTCGTTCCACGCTGAGAGCGTCGCCAAGTCCGACATTATGCCGATTGTCGAACGCCAATATCGCTCGCGAAACCCATGTCATGACCGACGAAGCCTCAGCGCTTTGCCAATCTCGACAAGCGCTTTGCCAAACACGACGCGGTCGATCATTCGCGCGATGAATACGCCTACAAGGACCGCGTTTCTGGCGTGACTATCTCGACCAATACCGTTGAGGGGTATTTCTCGATTTTCAAGCGTGGCATGAAGGGCGTCTATCAGCATTGCCAAGAGAAGCACTTGCACCGCTACCTTGCCGAGTTCGATTTCCGCTACAGCAACCGCGTGAAGCTTGGCGTTGGCGACGTTGAGCGCGCCGAACGCGCCTTGAAGGGCATCGTCGGGAAGCGCCTCACCTATCAAACGATTGGTTGAAGGGAGACACCGATATGGCCGACGCCGAAAAGCAAAAGGCGAAACCGAAACCAAAGATTGACAACAAAGCGCAATTCGAGCGGTTCGTTGAGACCGCTCGAAAACTTGGCGCCGAGGAAGTTGGACCGACATTTGATGAGGCTTTCGATAAGATCGTGCGAACAACTCGATCAGACCCTAGCCGCCCGCGCGAGTAATATTGCGCGCATTTGTGCAAGTCCCTCTCTGTCAATTTGAGTTCGCGACAATTGTATTTTGTGGACGTAGTAGGGAGGATTGGAAGGACCGACTACTACGGCGTTCGGATTGGTAGGATGCTTCGAATAGCCGGCTGACATCCTGAAAATCGCGTATGCAAGCGAGTCAGAGATAGCCAAAGGAACTGTGTCGCGCTTGGTTCCAAATGAAATTTTGCCTAAATACGGACTGTATTTTGGGTTCAATTGATCTTTCATTTCACCGAATATTCTAAGCGCATCGCCCGCGTTTTTGTGACCGTTTTCTAATATTATGTTTATCGGCCACATATCTGACGAGTCTTTGACTAATAGCAGAACTTTCAATAATGCCGCTCTGAAACAAAGCCCGTAGATGGTATCTGGCCGTGACTTTTTTCTAAATGTTCCAGGACTATAAATATCGCGGTAATCTTTGTTGTCGACAATCATTGCCAGACCATATGCCAAATTATTGTCGGCTATCTGTAAGAATTGCGAATTGAATCGCGCTCTCTTCGTCTCCTGCCATCCCTTGAATGGCCCCTTCTTTTGTCTAAACTCTTTCGCGTGGAATATTTCGATCCCAAACTCATTCAATAATAACGATAGATCATGCTCGTAATTCGACCACTGGTCGACCGTTGAAACAAACCCCGCCACGGTGACGAGCGGCAATTCCGCCCCATGTGTCCCGCTTTCATCAAAATAGGCCGTCATGACCATGAAGCGGCCCGCGTGTTTGTTGTGCGGGTTGAGGGAAGCGGCAAGGGCATCAGAGACTCCCGCCTGGGGCGCTGGCGATCATTATAGCGCCTCCCCGTCATTTTGGGAACGGGAAGTATAATATCGCCAATAAGCGTGGCCGATTGAGCGATTTCAGAGGCTTGACGCTTAATTCGCTAAAAACTTTTCGCGTTGGCCCCATTTGCCGTCAACCATCCCGCGGGAGCGAGGTCGGCAGAAGGGGGCTGCGATCCAGAATTACGTCTATCACAATTTCTGGAAAATGTAAAGCGAAAAGTGAATTTCTGGTCATCTCACGTTTCGAAGACTTCAGCGATGGCTCCAGACAACCGCACGTTGTTGTCCATGCAATACTATGCTGTAGGCTGCCAGCTCATGTCCAGCGGCCTCTTTACCTAATTTTCAATTATCGAATTTGTTTGTAATCGCTCCGCGTATAGTGGACACGTAAATACGTTATCATCTTGTATATTCGGCATCGATGGACGCGATATGCACGGTTCCATTTCGTCGATAGCACAGCGGGCGGGCGCCGTTGATCCGCCCTGGAGCCCCATCTTTGCGGGGGTTTTGCCCGGTGAAAGCGATGTCGGGACGCCGATTTTTGCCCAACCGTGGTTCAAGACGATCGCCCATGGCGACGACATCCGCCAAGTCCACGCACGCGACGGTCACGGCGCGTTGGTTTGCACTTTTTCCTATGCCGAGCGCCGAAGGTTCGGCCTCTTTTCAAGAATAACCAGTTTGGACAAGTGGAGGCGAATTTGGGCCTTCCAATTTCACAAGGCTCATCTCAGCGAAGACGAGAAGCGAGACGCGGTTAGGGCAATCGTCGAGCAGCTTCCCAACGCCTTCGCGCACTACGAATTCGTGCTCGACGACGACAGCGGTTTGCTTGCCGACGCGCTGGCTGCCGGCGGCTTCTCACACGTCAAAATGCCGAAATACGTGCGCGCTCCCAGCGGGCGCAGCTATCGTGGGTTGGCGATCGAAGACGCCTACCTCAGGGCGACGTCCGATGTGCTGCGATCTATCTCCAAAGACGCAAGAACTCGGACGGAACAGGCCAAAGCGCATACGGAAATAACCGAGCTCTCCGCGTCGGACTTCATTCGCTTCTACGAGGAGTCGTTGAGACTTGCCAAAAGGCATAGCTACGCGCCGCTAAGCGTCGTCAGGGATCTCGTCGAAAACGCCGCCCTGCGCGGAAACGCGCTCATCCTTGCGGCGGTCGACAAGACGACCAAAGAGATCGAGGCCGCCGCCGTCTTCGCGTTGGACGCAACGACGAGCTATGGCTGGCTCGCAAGCCGGAAATATTACGCGTCTCACCGCAAATTTACCGGAGCCGACGCTTACAAGAAATATCTCTTGGACATGCTGGTCATCGAGGCCATGATCTTCGCCGAGATGCATCAGCTCGCCTACGACGCGGAGATTATACCCATCGACGCAACGGGCGCCCCGCTCGATAAGCACAGGGTCTTCGTTTGCGAGAGCATGTTGCGCCTGAAGAATTCTGGAACGCGATATCGCTTCAGGAGGACGGGGCCTATTTTTCTTTGCTTCCAGGATGCGCGGCGCCGACTTCGTGACATAACGAAGCTGCCGCGAGCGGCGCTCCGCGAAGCAACGCCCCGTCATCGAGGCCCGTTCTAGAGCGCGTTCCGATTGGACGGAATCGCCAGCGCCCTTGCGCAACGCTTAGCCCTGAAGGTGAGACTGCTCTCCGCCTCCGCTTGCGGGGAGGGGAACCGTGCTGTGATGCGTCTCCTGCCGAAGAGGACGCAGCGGCGCGCCGCGGTTCGCGTGTCAACGATCAAACCGGGTCATCGCGGCGAGACCCCCACCACCGGGCTTCGCCCGGTCCCCCTCCCCCACTTAGAGGAGGGAGGAGAAGCACACCTCCGCCCGCGCTCTTGTCACCCCAGAAGCAGAGGCGCTTCTCCCCCGAGCCTCACGGCTGCGCCAACGTCAGCTAAGTCGCTGTTTCCGTGTTATCGCGTCGCGCTCTAGCGGAAGCCCGTAGCAATATCCGACATGAATAACTGCATGCTCTCCGCATCGGGAGCGTCCATGAACCACAGCATGAGGTGATCGACGCCGAGCGCTCTCAGCTCTTCGATGCGCGCTCGGGCGGTTTCCGACGTGCCGACAATCCAAGGTCCGGTCATCCAGTCGGGCAGCGCATCGGTGCGGCCGGCGATGAACGCGGCAATCTCCGGTTTGGGCTCTTGGCCAACGTCTCGCCCGCGCTCCGCAAGTTGCTCAAGGCTCCGGCGCAGACCCTCCAGGTCGGGTGCGACCAGGATCTGCGTCTCAAAGCTAATTTCCATCTCGTGACGCGAGCGGCCCGTTTTGCCGAGCGCGACATCGAGAAGCGCGAGCCGCTCGCGCAACGCGCTGACCGTCACCGGCGTCGAATTCCAACCGTCCGCGACGCGGGCGGCAAGATCGATGACGGAGGAAACGCCTCGCCCAGCCACAGCGGCACCTTCTTTTGTAGCGGCTTCGGCTCGAGCAGGGCGCGGTCGAGACGGTAGTGCGCACCGGCGAAGTCAATCGGCGCCTCGGCGGCATAGAGCGCCCGGATCAGCGTGATCGCTTCCTCAAGCCGGGCGACGCGCAGCGCATGATCGTCGTCCCAAGCAAGGCCATAAGCGGCCTGCTCCGGCTTCGCCATGCCGGCTTCGAAGAAGTGAATAAAGCGGCCGCCAGAAAGCCTATCGAGCGTCGCCATCATCTTCGCGGCGATCGCCGGCTCGCGAAAGAGATTCTCCTGGTGGATCAGGCCGAGCTTGGCGCGGCTTGTCGCGCCGGCGATCATCGCCAGCGTCGTCTAGCCCTCGAGCACGGCCTCGCCCTTGCCGAGCATGAGGTGGTCGCACACCCACAGCGAATCGAAGCCAAGCCGCTCCGCCTCGCGCGCCAAACCAACGACGTCGACATCCCTGATGTCGGCGACGTTGGGCGTTCGGAACATGTTCGCGCCCGGCATCGCGAAGGCCGGGACGCAGTAACCGAATTTCATTTCGTCACCGAGGCGCGCGGCGCCAGATCGTGGCGGGCGCGATGACCGGAGAAATGGCGCGCGATCTCCTCGGCCGCCAGGGTCAGAAAGCGCGGACCGCACGGCGCGGTGACCCCGGCGATGTGTTGGGTCAGAAACACATTGGTCATGCCGCGCAGAGCTGAGTCCGCCGACAACGGCTCAGGATCGAACACATCGAGGCAGCCGACGATATCGCCGCGCCGCAGCCGCGCGACCAAAGCGTCGGGGTCGACCACTGCGCCGCGCGACACGTTGACGAAGACCGAACCGGGCCGCAGCAAGGCGAGTTGCTCGGCCTTGACCATGCGCTGCGTCTCCGGCGTAAGCGGCACGAGCGAGATCACGACGTCCTGCCGCATCACATGCTCCAGCGAAGTCAGCGTGATGTCGTAGATGTCGGCGAGCACGCGCGGCGCGTAAGGATCGTAGGCGTAGATGTCGCAATGGAACGGCGCCAGCAGCTCAAGCAGGCGGCGTCCGATATAGCCGCACCCGATCAAGCCGACGCTACGATGGGTCAGTTCGCCGTTGAAGCCAGGATCGGTGAGGCGATCGCCCCAAGACTTGAACAGCACCTCGCCCGCGATCAGGCGGCGAAACAACGCTCCGGCGTTCCTGAGGCCGATCAGCGCCATCGCGAGCGCCCATTCCGCGACCGGATAGGACGAGCCGTTGGTGGTGTCGACGACTGTGACGCCGCGAGCATGCGCGGCAGGCAGATCGATGCGCTGGCTGAAGCGATCGCCCTCGACCTCGGCGATGAACTTGAGGTGCGGAGCCGCGTCGAAGATCTCTCCCGTCAGGCGCGGCGCGCCGTGGCAGACGAGCAGCGCGTCGACGTTGCCTGCGAAAGCGACGAGCGCCGCAACCGCCACGGGATTCACCGGCGGTGCGCTCTCCCAAGCCGACGGCTCGTCGCACTCGTGGTGCGTGAACGCGCCCAGCGCCGACAGCGCCGCGACCGCTTCGGGCGAGGCCATCCGCTCCCAAGTCTCCCGGTTGCAGGCAAAGCCGACGCGCACAGGCTTTGGCGGCAGCTTGCCGCTGATCGTCGGCGTGGTCGCCTCATTCATCTCTTCGTCCTTTTCGACGCGGCCGTTTTCAGCAGACGGTCCAGCGTTCCGCCAAGAATCCAGTCGAGATCGCCGGGCTGCAGAAAGCGGCAATGCGTCCGCACAATTTCGAGCGCTTGCCGATAGGTCATGTAGCGGCTCAGGGCCGGAAAGTCGGAGCCCCAGCACAGGCGCTTGGGCCCGAAAGCGCGATAGAGCCCTTCCGCGATCCCCATCGCCTCGGGGTGCGGATAGTCCCAGCCGCGTCCGTCGTCGGCGGCGTAGTGAAAGCCTGAAAGCTTGATGTGCACGTTGGGGCGCGAGGCAAGGCCGGCAATGACGTTGAGCGCGGCAGCGCCGTCAGCGACGCGCACGCCGCCCATGTGATGCAGCAGGATGACGAGATCGGGATTGGCGTCAGCGATCGCTCCGAGATCGCCGGCCCACGCCGGCGACATCGCGATCGAGGCGATGAGTTCGCGCGACGCCGCGAGGCGGAAAAACGCCTTGCCTTCCTCAGAGCGAAGCCAGCCGTCATTCTCTGGATTGACGTAGTGCGTGAAGCCGTCGATCGGCAGGCGATCCGCGGTCGCGATGAGCCGCTCGACCGCGCCGGGCGTATGGTGCTCCGCCATCCAGCAGCAATCGACGTCGGCGAATTGATGCAGCCGTCCGGGGTAGCGACGCACGGCCGCCGCGCCATAGTCGTTATTGTCAGGATTGTCGTCGATGCGCGCGGAGACGATGATTGCGCGATCGACGCCATTCAGATCCATCTCGTAGATCAGATGCTCCGCCGACCCGCGCGTCGGCGCGTCGTGGACCGCAGGCTGATAGGGCCACAGCTTCCACGCGTGGGTGTGGCTGTCGACGATTACCATCTCAGCGGAACGCCACCGCGCCATCCTCACGCAACGCGGTTGGCGGCACTTTGTTGACGATCGGGATCGACTTCAGCCCTTCGATATCGAGCTCCACGCCGAGGCCCGGCGCCTCCGGCGGCAGGAAGTGGCCGTTGACCACCGGCAAGATCGCCTTGACGGCTTTGGTCCACGGCGCGCGGTCCTGCACTTGGTGCTCCTGAACCTCCCAATTGGGGACGGCGACGCCGAGCTGCACCTGCGCCGCCGTCGCGACCGGCCCTGAAGGCACGGCGTGAGGGATGACGCCCTGATGATGCGCTTCGGCCATCGCACAAATCTTGCGGGTCTGAGTGATGCCGCCGGCGATGCCGACATCGGGGCGGACGTGATGGACGCCGCCGTGTTCGATATATTCGCGGAACTCCCAGATCGAGGTATTGCGCTCGCCCGCGGCCATCGGAACGCGCGTCTTTTCCGCGACCTCGCCGAACGACAACACGCTGTCGGGCGGAATGGGATCCTCGACGAAGATCGGCCGAAACGGTTCGAATTCGCGGATCGCCGCGATCGACTCGCCGAACGCCATGTTGCGATGCAGCTCGACGCCGATGTCGACGCCCCACCCCACGGCCTCGCGAATCGCCGCAAGACGATCGACCATGTCCTGCGTTTTGGCGCCGAACCGCATGAGATGATGCTCCGGCTGAAACACCATCACTTTGAGCGCGCCGTAACCGTCGGAAACCGCCTGCCTGCAGGAGGCGACGACCTCGTCGCTCGTTCCATAGGGGATGACCAGCATCGCGCGCACCTTGTCGCGCGCGCGGCCGCCGAGCAGATCCCACACCGGCGCCTGCAGCCGCTTGCCCTTGATGTCCCACAGCGCCTGATCGATCGCGGAGATCGCGCCGCCGATCGCCATGCCGCGCATCGAATAGGCGCGGTGCAGGCTCAAATTGTGGAACTCGATGCGCGAGGGGTCCTCGCCGATCAGGCGCTTGCCGAAGGCCTGCGCCACCAACGCCGTCGCGTCGGGGAAACCGAAGAACGTCGATTCGCCAACTCCCGTGATGCCGTTGTCCGTCGTGATCCGGACGAACATCCAGTTGTGGGCGACGAAGGTTTCGACCTGTTCGATCTTCACTTTGGACTGTCCTCTGGCGGCGGATAGACGAAGAGCGGTTGGCGGCGCACGGAAGGCGCGCCGATGAGTTCGACGATGGCCGCCGGCAGCAGCGGCGAAGAGAAATAGGCGAAAGCGCCGTCGCCATTGGCGCCGAAGCCTTTGGCGCTCTGCACGCAGGTGAAGCCCGCCTCCAGAATTTCAGCGACCGCCTGCAGCGTGATTCGAGCACGTGGATGCCGATGTGATTGAAAGCCTTCGCCATGCTCGCGCAAATGGTCGGCGAAGATGCTGGGCCCGTGGAGCGGCTGCACCAGCTCGAACTGCTGGCCCTCTTTCCAGGCCAGCGCATGGCGAAGGCCGAACCGCGCCGGCTTCCCCATGTAGGTCATGTCCTTGAGTATGGCTGGCGTATACTCAAACGCCGTCCATGGGCCGATGCGCAGTTATTCCCAGTAGGCGCGGGTCGCGGACTCGAGATCGCGCATCACGATCGCGGTCTGCTTGACCGGCTGGCTTTGCATCATCTTCAGCGGCAGAGCTTCAACTTTGGCGGCGTCCATTTCTCGACCTCACGCTGCATTGGCTGACGAGCCCGGCAACAGCCCGAGCGCGGCGTCGATGTCATCCTGGTAGGCGGAGACGCGGCTCTCCAGCACGTCGTGCATCGTCACCGCCTGGCCGCTCAGCCCGCTCTCGTAGGCCGCGAGCACCGACGCCACCGCAGTGAGGCCGCCCCAACCGTCAACCTCCGGCGGGCGCTTGTCTTGGATCGCGCCGGCGAAGTCGTGGATTTCGATGGCGAGCAGCCCGGCGTCGGTTTCGCTGGAACGGCAAGGCATAGGCGACGTCGCCGTAGAGCTCGTCGGTCAACGCGTCGAGCTTGAAGCCGATCCTTTCGGCGAGCGCGCGCCCCGTGAGATCGCCCTCCGCCGTATGCAGAATGGGCGCCTGCCCGGTGCGGTCGTTGAAGATCTCCAGCGAGCCGCGTTGGCCATGCACCGTGCGCTGGCGAAGCCCTGCCCGGGGCCCGAGGCGACATAGGCCATCTGCACGTGAGGCCCGAGTCCATGCGGAACGTGGCGACGAAAAAGTCCTCGCCAGTCGCCGTGATCTGTTCGGGAATTTCGAGGAAGCGCTTGAGATAGGCCGGCGTGTCCAGCTCCGGCTTTTCGCGCCGGCGGCGGATCGGCTCGGCGATGAAGCCCTTGCCAAAAGCCGACTTGAACGGCCCGAAATAGTATTGCGCGATGATCGGTGAGATGCGCGCCCATGTCGAGGCCGATCGCGCCCTTGTCCTTGAAGTGGCGCCAGGGCGTGATGATGATCCTGTCGTCGCCGCCGATCATCGTCTGCATCATCAGGTGAATGGGGCCGAGCAGGCCGGAGTCGATCACCGCCTTGGCCAGCCGGTTGGTCGGATCGCGCCGATAGTTCTCCGCCGTCGCGAGCACCGCGCCGCCGCGCTTGGCCGCATCGATCAAGGCGCGGCAAGAGCGCACCGTCAGCGCCAGCGGCTTCTCGCACAGCACGTGGCGGCCGGCCTCAAGCGCGGGCAGCACCACGGCAAGGTGGCTGAAGGCCTCGGTGACGACGTCAAAGGCGACGATGGCGGGATCGGCGATCGCGTCGGCGATCGACAGGTGGATGCGTGGGCGGCGGCCGAGCGCCGCTTCGGCCTCGCCAGCGACGCGCTCGGCGTTGTCTTGCCGAACGTCGCAGACGGCGACGAGTTCGACGTTGGAAAGATCCGTGCGCTCCAGCGCGGCGAAGCCCTGGACATGGCGGCTGCCCATCCCGCCGCAGCCCACCAAGCAGATTGGCGTCTTTTTCAAAGCAAACCTCCGCAACCCGCCTATTCCTTCAACGCGCCGCCGAGGCCGTTGACGAAATAGCGCTGGCAAAAGATGAAGACGACGATGACGGGCAGCGTCGAGAACAGCACCGCCATCATCGAGATGTTGGCGGGCACTTGCGAGGACGGCGTCGCCAGCGCCGCGATCGACAAGTTTTTCCTCCGGAACGATTGTCGCGCTCAATTTTTCGTGAGCCAAAATGACTCGCGAGCGTCGAAACCGATTTGTCGATGAAGACTTCAGACGAGAACGTTCGTCAAGCTCTTTCCTTGCTCACGAGGACAGTCCCTTTCGTCGACACGGAACGTCTCGGGAAACCGATCTGGCCTCGCGGCATTTCATGTGAACCACGATCCTGCGCCGCCGCTACGGGAATTTGGCGTCGTGCGACTGGGGCTGACACCCGCTCACCCAACAGCCTTTCCTCGATATGAATAATTCGCATCAATCCTTTCCATCAGATACTCGCCGTATTGCACGGGCGGATAGCGCGCCGGCTCGCTTGCGGAGCGGCACGTCGACAAGCACTCGACAACGACGTCCGCCCGCCGGATCGTAAAAATAGGGCATGGAATAGCGGTCCGTGCCCGAGCGGTTGATGACTCGGTGAGGCGTGGAGCGCCATCGTCCGTTGGTCCAGCGCGAGCCGATGTCGCCGATGTTGACGACGAACGTGCCTTCGATCGGCGTCGCGTCGATCCATTCGCGTGCCCACGGCTGCGCACTTGCAGGCCGCCGGCGCGGTCCTGCGCAAGGATGGTGATGAAGCCGTAATCGGTGTGCGGCGCCGAGCCATACGGCTTGCTGTCCGCGTCGGGCGGCGAGGGCGGATAGTGCAGCAGGCGCAGGAAGGTCGTCGGGCGTTCAAAATAGCGTGTCCAGCCCCGCGGCTGCAGCCCCAGCGCCACCGCGATCATGCGCGTCATCCGTTGCGCCGAGCGCCCGCAGCGCGGCGTCATAGGCCTCGATGGCGGCGCGGAACGCGGCGGGCTCCGCCGGCCACTGGTTGGGTCCGTCGAGCGGAAACGTCTCCGTTCCCGGCGCAACCTCATGCATCAGCATGAACGACTCGCTCTGGTTCGGCTTTGTCGCTTTCTCGATCGAGGAGGTCACGATCACCGACGAGGCCATCGCCATGTAGCCGCGATGCGATTTATTGATCGCAATCGCCTGCTTCTCCGCCAGCGGACGAGCGTGGAAGGCCGCGTTCATGGCGAAAGCGTCCGCGCGCACCGAGTCCGGCACGCCATGGTTGGAGATGTAACAAAAGCCGTAGGTGCGGCACGCCGCATCGAAGGCGTCCGCGACCGCGCGCAATTTTGCGGCGTCGGCCGTTTCGGCAGCCTCGGCCAAGCCGCTCAGATCGACGATAGGCAGGGAAAGGCTCATTCAGCGCATTCCTTCTCGTTCAAAAAGATATTTCGACCGCACCCATACGTCGTCGGCGACCTTTTGGGCTTCGTCGAACAACTCGCCTTCGTCGAAGCGCAACAACCTGCCCTCTTCGACAAGCAGCTCGCCGTCGACGAACACATGAGTCACGTCGCCGCCGTTGGCGTTGTAGACGAGATTGGCGACAAGGTTTTCAACGCGGAGCGGCTGCAGCCAAGCCTTGCGCATATCCAGCACAATGACGTCCGCCTTTTTGCCCGCTTCGAGCGAGCCGATCTGCTCCTGCATGCCAAGGCAAGTCGCGCCGCCGATCGTCGCCATCCGCAGGACGTCGACGGCGGTCCGAATCCCGACGTTGCCGAATACGGCGCGCGGGATCACGATCGCCGAGCGCATCACCTGGAACATGTCGTTGGAAAGCCAGTCGGTGCCAAGCGAGACCCTCATCGCCGAAGGGTAAATTTTGTCCATCGGCGGATAGTAGCCGCGCTTGCCGACAAGAAAAGCGGTGTGCGACATACATGCGCCGGTCTCCGCCATGATGGCGATATCGTCTTCGTCCATGTAGA
>CAVSSV010000011.1:0-22434 GCA_963730695.1 uncultured Pseudomonadota bacterium | reverse complement strand
TAGCGTTGACGTTCCATCTGACGAGTAGGGTCAACGCGAATTGGCAGGATGGGTCAGATGTTGGCGCAAATCGACATGCGGAGCCTCGAATCCAAGATGCACCCCGCAGAACGTAGCAAAAACAAATTCCCACACTTTCGCACGCGTTCGGACTTCAAAGTTCATAGTGCGTTCACCAAGCGAAGCGTGTAGTTAGTCGTCCTTTGTCGATTTTACCCTCGTCTCTTCAATGCATTAGCTTTAGCAGCACGCGGAGCGAAATTTTTCACGGGCATGACCGATGAAGGGGCGTTCGCCGCGCCAACGAAAAGCCCCGCCGACTTTCGCCAGCGATGGAGGACGGCTCGAGCGTGGGACGGCACCTGGCTGCCTAGCGAAGATCCATGTCGATGGTTACGTTCGCGTTCCGGGGTGGAAGTGACATCGTGTAACCGAACGTATCGTGGCCTTTGAAGCCCGCGTTGGGGGTATAGCTCCAGTAGTTTTCCTGAAGATCGAATATGCCGTGGTCCGGTGCCTTCGTGACAACAGAGCCCGTCCCAAGTCTGTGGCTACGATTTAACCGGCAGGAGCCGCCCGCCTTCATCCACACGGGGAACTCCTTTGCCTCCCCCATAGCCACCACAATTACGCCGATGTGGCACTCGGAGGCGGCGCGCGCCGCGAAGGACGTCAATCCAAAGAGAACGGCTATAGCCAACACGATTCGTATACGCATCGTCGTGGTCCCAAGCGCCACGCTTTAGGCAGTCCGCCGAGAAACGCGGCTTCGTCGATCGAAAGCGCCGTCAATGGTTTCCCAAAGTAATTCGAGGCGGCCCGGCCACGAAGCTGTCTTCCCAGGCAAGTCCTAATCGACGGTTGATCGACTGAATTGCTGTTAATTAAAATTAGATCGCGAATTTGGGGAGACGGAGTGCTTCGTTTCTCGACTAGAGCTTGTGTCAAATGCAGTCGTCCGCTCCTCAACGTCTCACTCTCATTGCAGTTTATCCCTCCCCTTTGGGCAACTATCTTTCCGGAAAGTCTCGGGACAAATATTCGATGCTCCCAACACGAACGCATGTTTGGATCTTGCATGCCCAAACTCCGATCGCCGATAGCCGTCGTGGACGACAACGCAAGCTTTCTTGCAGCCGTAACGAACTTGCTGGCTTCGGCCGATTTTCCCGTGCAGGGGTTCCTAACAGCGCGGGCGTTTCTCGACGCTGCGCCTGTCGAGCGCTTCGCCTGCTTGGTCCTGGACATCGACCTTGGCGAAACGTCCGGCCTGGAATTGCAGCACCAGCTCAAGACGATCGAACCAACACTCCCTGTTATTTTAATGAGCGGCAGCGCGAGTCCGCTCGTGCAACAAGCTGTGCTGCAAAGCGGCTGTGCTGCTTTCCTCCCAAAGCCCTTTGCGGCGAGTCAGTTGATCGCCGCGATTAATCGCACGGGTTCTCTGGCAACGCCGACCTTTTCCGGGTGAAAAGGAGGCGCCTAACCCCTATACGGTCCCTATGGTCCCTCGATTCGATTTGCCGCAATCCACGATCATGGGCTTCGCCGACGCCTAGTCCGACCCAAACCACGGACTTAGATCCTAAGTCGACGGCGTTCGACCGCGACCATCTTTTTGTCGCTTATTATCGAGTTCTCGACCGGTCGACAACAGCAATCTGGGCTTGGTTTGGCGGCTCAGAGGGACGCGGTAGCGCAATATATCGCCGCCAACTCTGGAAGGCTGATCGCGGAATTCAACGAGACCGTCAGCGGACGACGAAAAAATCGGCCCGGGCTGGAGGAGGCCCTAAGCACTTGCCGCATTCGCCGGGCAACCCTTGTTGTCGCGAGGCTCGATCGGCTATCCAGGAGCGTCGCTTTCGTCTCCGCCCTCTCGGAGAGCAAGCAAGACTTTGTCATTGTCGACTTTCCCGACGCCAACAAATTCACGATTCATGTGCTGGCGGCGATCGCGGAATACGAGTCTTCCATAATTTCAGAGCGTCTGAAGGACGCATTCGCCGCGGCGAAGGCGCGCGGCGTGATCCTTGGCAAGCCGAAGGGGACGAAATTCAACGCCAATTGGGAGCGTGGGATTGCCGCCAGCGCACAAGCCAAGAAGGTCCGCGCGCAGAATCGAGCCCGCGACTTGGCGCCAATCGTCTGGGACATGGTTGTGAGCGGAATTCGACAGCCGGACATTGCGGAAGCGCTATCGGAAATGGGGATTCGCACGCCCCGCGGCGGACGTTGGAGCCGCACTGCGGTTGGCCGCATTATCAAACGAACGCGAAGCGAACTCGGCGCTGATCCGAAATACCGGACGGTTCGAGAGTTGGGCTCGCGTCTCGTTCGTATGCACGCCCGCGATGCTGAGGTTGCGCCCCTGGTTTGGAAGCTTCGATCTCAAGGAAAGTTGGTGATGGAGATCGCCGACGAGCTCAATCGGTTGCGGGTCGTAACGCCTCGCAATCGGGGTTGGACACGGACGACGGTCAACACCTTTTTGCGAAGGACCGCTCAAGTTTTTCTGCCCTTGCAGGACTCCCTAGCGGCTGTTCACCCGGCGAGCCAGGCCCGATCGCCGTTGACCGAAGGAGCGAAAAAGCGAGCGCTTCCGGTCGCGGCGCTGGCCTGGGGCCTGCGCAGTCGGGGCCTTTCGCTCGCGGCGACGGTCGAAGAGTTCAATCGACGGCACATCGCGCCATTGCGGGGGCCCTGGAGCCGTTGGAACGTTCGAAACGTTCTTGCGCTCACCGCGGCCGACTTTCCCGAGGAAGCGAAGCACGCGCCGTTGCGACGACGTCAACCTTCGCAGCGCACTCCGTGACAGCCCCTCGTTATGTCACGTATTTCCGCGTTTCGACGCAGCTGCAACGCCGCTCTGGCCTCGGCCTCGATGCGCAAAGAAAGAGTGTCGAGCGCTTCTTAGCGGCCAATCCCGGCCGACTGATTGAAGAGCTTACCGAGATCGAAAGCGGGAAGAAGAACAACCGACCGAAATTCGAACGCGCGCTTTGGCTTTGCCGAGTCTATGACGCAAAGCTCGTGATCGCGAGGCTCGACCGACTTGCCAGGAACACGGCGGTCATCGCTAAGCTGATCGAGGAAAAGGTCGATTTTGTCGCCGCGGATATGCCGTTAGCGAACCGTTTCGCTGTGCACCTACTCGCGGCAGTGGCGGAATATGAATTCGGCGGTCATGTCGCAGCGAACGCGAGCTGCCCTTGCGATTGCGAAGGCGCAGGGACGATTGCGTCGTTCCAAACGCCCGGAGTGGGGAACGTTTCGCCTCTTGGGGGCAAAGGCAAGTGGGGTCGCGACCACCCGCCGCGCGACAGAGAGAGCGATTGAGATGGCCCCTCTTATCGGCGAACTTCGCGACAAAGGGCACACGATAGCGAGCATCGCGCGCGAGCTCACCTTGTTGGCAATTCCTACGCCTAGAAACTGCGCGACTTGGTCGTACGCGACTGTGCGCAAACTCTTCGTGCTGTCTGGGGAGCGGCCACCTAAAAAATTCTCCGGCAAAGAGGCCACCAAGTAGCGGCGTTTGGCGCGGTTTCCGCGAGATTAACCGACCAACGGTTCGGCAACGAATTTGCCCTGACACCGCCGCCTAGACAGCTATTGCTCGAATTTGTCTCAAAGCCGATCGTCAGCTTCCGGCCGATCCTGCGCATTCAGCATTTCCGATGTGTGTCCGAAATAGTTCATCTGGCTGGTCCGCGTCGTCATTCTTTTGTGGCCCCGGCCGTCATGCCGCTGACAAGGAACCGCTGAGCGAACAGGAACACGATCAACACGGGCGCGATGGCGATTAGCGTCGCCAAAGCGAGCGCCGAAAGCGACACCGTCGTCGAGGCCGCGTTGGTCGGATTAAATGCTGGAACGTTTGACAGCAGTTCGCTGAGGCCGACCTGGACGGGCGCCTTGCGCCCCGGAAGCGTGACATAGGGCAGGAAGTAATTGTTCCAATTGCTCGGTGAAGTTGAAGAAGCCCACCAGCGCGATCGACCGGCGTCGCAAGCGGCATCGCGATCTGCGTGAAGACCTGGAGCTCGCCGGCCCCGTCGATGCGGGCGGCGTCGAGAAGGTCCCGCGAAATCGCCGTCGAGAAGTATATGTAGGTGAGGTAGACGCCGAAAGGGAAGAACGAGAACGGCAGGATCGCGGCAGAGCGGATTGCCGATCAGTTTTACCGCGCTGAGCTCCAGGAATATCGGCAGCACCAGCGCGGTGCTCGGCACCAGCATGACGACCAGCGTGATCGACGAGCAGCGCCCTGCGGCCCGCGGAACTCGGTGCAGCGCGAGCGCGTAGCCGGCGGGTATGCTGCTCGACCAGCGTGATCGCCAGCGCGGCGAGGCAGTAGAATGCGGAATTGCCGATCCAGGTCCAGAGCAGGCCGCCCTGGAAAGTCGACCAGCGTGTTCCAGTTGCTCCGCCAGCGTGCTGAAGTCGCCGAACGCGAACGGCGTTCGAGCAGCAGCTGCCGGTCGGTCTTTGTCGGCGCAATCAGCAGCCAGATCAGCGGAACGACGAAGAACAGCGCGAAGGTCGATCAGCACGAGCGCTGCGAAGGCCGCGACCGAGCCATTGCGCCGGGCGACGGCGCGCGCCTCGGCCTGCCGCGTTCAGCTAGCGCGCTCAAACAGGCCGCCCTGGAAGACGAAGAACGACGCTCAGCGCCAGCGCGACGATCAGCAGGACCAGCGAGATCGCCGCCGAGCCGTTGAAGTCGCTCTGCTTGAACGCATACAGGAACGCGAGCTGGTTCAGCGAGTAGTCCTGCGACACGACGCCCGCGGCTCGCCTGCGAAAGCACGCGCGGCTCGACGAAAAGCTGCGTTCCGCCGGCGAACGAAAGAACGACCATGTAGGCGATCCATTTCCGCAGCAGCGGGATCTGGATGTGACCACGCCGTCCGGACCGGCCCTGCGCCGTCGATGCGCGCGGCCTCGATCAGTCGCGGCTGATGTTGTTGAGCGCGCCGTACATGACGACGATCCATCCGCCCGCGCCGGTCCAGAACGCGATGACGGCGAGCACCACCGGCAGACGGTCCGCCTGCACGGCCTCGACGAACGAATTGAGGCCGAGGCCGCGCAGCAGGAACGCGACCGGGCTCACCGTCGGGTCGAGCACGAACAGCCACAGCATGACGCTGGAGGCGCCGGCGAGCGCGCCGGGGATGTAGTACAGCGAAGCGCACGCCGGCGGAGAGCCAGCGCGCGCCGATGCGCATGCACCACGCACGCGCGAGCAGGACGACCAACACGACCAGGCGCGCCAGCCACACCAGCAGATACAGGCCGACATGCTCGACCGCCGGCAGGAAGCGATAGTCATTGAACACCTTCACGAAATTCGCGATGCCGACGAACGCGCCGCGCTTGGTGAAGGCGAGATAGATCGCGTAGGCGCAGCGGCAACACGCCGAACGCCAGCAGCAACAGCGCATAGCGGCTCGAAAACGCGATCGCGATGCGCGCTTGCCGCCGTCCGAACGCTCACGCCGCCGCCCGGTCGGAACGCTGGCCTCCCCGTCGGGGAAGGCCTTTGATTTGACAAAGTGCGTCACGCCAACACTTCCTGACGATCCTTTCGGCGTCAGGTCACTTGACCGTGTAGCCGACGCACCTGCGCCTCGTTCTGCATTTCCTTCTGCCAGTCCGCGGACAAATCCGCCACCGTCTTGCCGGCGGCCAGACCGGGCGTGATTACTTTCGCCCAGGCGGTCTCCGGCGAGAAATCCGGATAGCCCCAGCCGTTCCAGACGCTCGACGCCGCCGTCGAGACCGCGCCTTTGAAGTCGCCGGCGTAGAAGCCGCTGGAGGCCTGCTTCGTCAAGCCACTTGTCCGCGGCCGCCTTGTAAGCGGGCAGGCCGCCGGTCCCGGCCGTCTTGTCGTTGGTGATGACAAATTCCAGGAAAGTTTTGACCGCATCCGGGCTGGTCGTGTGGCTCGAGGCGTACCAGACGCCGCCGCCGACATTGCCGGTGACCTTGTCGCCCTTCGACCAAACGAGCGGCGGCAGCCGCCGCCCACGTGCCGGGCTTCGCGTTGACGCCCGCGGGATTCTGGAACAGCGCGCCCGAGTACCAGGCCGGCCCCGGGATCGCGACGAGATGGTCGGCCTTCGCGACGAAGGGAGCGCCGAACACGCTGTCTTGCGTGATCGTGCCGTTCTTCAACATGTGGTCGAGCAGCGCCGTCACTTTTTTGGTGTTGGGGTCGTTCACGTCCGAGCTGAACGTGTCGCCCTTGACCTGGAACACCGGAGCCTGGCCGCTCCAATAGTAGATGTAAGGGCGCTTCGAAGCTGTCGCCGATCGAGCCCAGGAAATATCCGGGATGCTCCGCCGCGAGCTTGTCGCCGAGAGCCTGGTAGTCCTCCCAGGTTTTCGGCGGCGCATAGCCGAACTTGTCGAGCAGTGCCTTGTTGTACCAAAAGAGCACCGGGGCGAGGTCGTTTCGCAAGTCCATAGACCGTGCCGTCGATCGTCACGGGGTCCAGCGCGCCGGGCGTGAAGCCGTCGAGGAAGGCCTTGTCGAGGAAACCCTTGTTGAGAGACATGGCGAAGGCTTGGACGCCGTTGGTCTCTTTTGACACCCAGCGCCGCGTCGTTGTTTTGCGTCGAGAAGACCACGTCGGGCCATCCCGACGCCGGCTTGGTCGGCGAGCCCGATCTTGGTCTGGAAGGTTCCCGACGCGCCTGAAGAGCCGTCATCGAGGACCATGTTGACCTTAATCTCGGGGTGAGCCTCGGTGAACGCCTTGACGGCGGGCTGACGCGTCGCGTCCACCCAGACCGTTATCTCGTTGCCGGCGGAAAGCGCCGGGACTCGGCGGCGACTAACGCCGCCAGCACCATCGGAATGCGCATTGATTTCACGTGGTCCTCCTATCGCACTCTAAAATCCTGGCTGTGCCGCCAGTTTGTCTGCGGGCCGAACCCGCGGATTAAAGGGAGCAGCGCCCAAAGCGTTATCAGGCAGAACGTCGGGGCGCGACCAATCGCGGCGCGCGTCTTCGGAGAGAACGAGCCCGTGGCCGGGCCGGTCGGGCGCATAGACCCAACCGTCGCGGATCTCGATCGGCTGCTCGACGAGGTGGTCGAAGTTCTGGAACGAATATTCCAGCCACTCGACTTCGGGCAGGGCGCAGGCCATGTGCACGCCGACTTCGAGGAAGGTGTTGCCCGAGCGAGACGGGAACGCCCAATTCGGCCGCCAGCCAGCCGATTCGCATCACGTCGGTCACCTGGCCATGGACGTTGAGAATATCGGTGCCGCCCTGCGAGCATCAGCTGTCGCTTTCCCGCCGCGTCGAGATACTCGCCCGAGTTGACCAGGGTCCAGGGGACGCTTTGGCGCAGCAGGCGCAGGCCTTCGAAATCGTTTCGCAGGATCGGGTCTTCGACCCACATCAGTTCGAATCCAGCACGGTGGATCGCCTCGAGCTTGACGACCGCCTCTTTGCCGCTCCACGCCTCGTTGGCGTCGATCATTATTTTCGCGCCGCGGCGGACCGACTTTTTGAGGAGATTGAGCCTGTGCAGATCCCAGGCGAAGTCTGGATTGCCAACCTTGATCTTGAAAGCCTCGTAGCCGATGGCGTCGGCGTGGCCGAAAAAATCGACGAAATCGCGGTCGCTCAAATGGTAGTCGAGGCCCGAAGCATAGGCCCGGACTTTGGCGCGCCGCGACCCGAAAAGCTTGTGGAGCGGCAAGCTTTTGCTGTTTGGCCGCCAAATCCCAAAGCGCAACTTGAAGGGCTTCGTGGAAAGGCAGCGTATATGGCCGCTGATTGCCGCCGCGCGGCCGATGGACGCGGTTGACCAGGGCCAAAGGCTCCTCGCCTTCGAGCGCCGCCCAGACTTCGCTTTCAAAGACCCGGATAATTTCAGTCAACGCGGGAAGCGGGGTGAAGAGGGTTTGGACAAACCCCAACCCCGTGTTCCCGGCTTCGTCGATCAGCTCCAAGTCGGCCACGTTTGCCTGGTCCGCGCGCACTTGGCTGTCGCCGATGACGCGGTCGCGGGCGAATTGGAAACGGGTAAGCTGGAAGGACGTAATCCGCATACTGATCGATTATCATTGCAACTTTGATATATCAATAGTTCGGCTGAGGATGAATTGGAGCAATGCGTTGGTCGGCAAAAGTCCGAGGAAGGCCATTGCGGCGGTGGGCGAAGGTACGCGACTGAGCGACCTCGCCTACACGCTCATTCTTGAGCTGCTCTTCGACAAGCGGCTGCCGACCGGTTCGTTCGTTTCGCAGGCTCAGCTTGTTGAACTCACCGGCGTGCCGGTGGCCCCTTTGCGCGACGCGCTACGGGGCCTTGAGGCCGAGGGCATCCTGCAAATTCATCCGCGGACGGGAATCCAGTTTGTGAAGCCGGGGATGGAGCTCACCCGCTCAACGTATCAATTTCGGGCGATCATCGAGTCCGCCGCGGTGGCGATCTTCGCGGAGACGGCCAGCGACGTGGAGATCGACGCGATTGACCTTCAACATCGCTCGGCCATCGCAGGACTCGAAAGGGACGGCATCACGCCGATGCTGCTCGACCAGCTTGAGAATCTTGAGAACCTTCTTCACGGGTCGATCGTCGCGAGCCTCAGCAACCCGCTGATCGACAACAATTACCGCCGCGTACGCAACTATCTCAGGCTGATCCGACTCGATCGCCGTCTCTCACCCCCCTTGGTGCTGAAGTCTTTGAAGGAGCACCTGGCGATCGTTGACGCTTGCAAGCGGCACGATGCCGCGGACGCGGTCGCTGCGCTGCAAGCGCACTTCTCGGCCGCTCTTCAACGCGGTCTGCGCCTTTATTGGCCACACTCATGATCACGAGCTGGTGTCGCCGCAATGCAGAGCCGGGGAAGCTCTCGCCGTTTCGGTTGTATCGTTTCGCCACGCATCTCCTGCATCCGATGGCTCGGAGAGACGGCGTCAGGCCCCTGATCGTGCGGCGACGGCTCTACCGAGGAGCCGAGCGCAGCGCAATTTCGAGCCAACTTCGACCCCAAAGCCAGCGATCCCGCGCCCTCATGGCCAGGCGGATTCTTTTGCCCTTGCCACGGCTCGAAATACGATCTCGCCGGACGCGTCTTCCCCGACGTGCCGGCGCCTTACAATTTACCGGTCCCGCCCCATCGCTTCGCCACCGAAAGATTTTGCGTGTCGGCGCGAATCCGCCGGGCGCAACTTTCGATTTCAATTCTGTCGTTCAAGTTTGAGCGAAGCGCTCTACAACTTTCTTTCTACCCACGTCGCATTTGCAATGCCTTCAACCTGCGATTCCTCCTCTTGTCAGGCAAGGTTCTCCCCGCGTCTCGGGTGCTGAGGCGATGAAGTCATGGCGCCAAGCGACACCGTGAGAACCGCGAAATCGAACAGGTTTGCGTTCTGCTAGACATTGTGACGATGCCGTCGGCTAACTCAATGGAGTTTCACGCCTCTCAGGCGACGTCTCCGGCCTCGGCGGCGCGTTTGCGTCCGACGATCATCGCCCGCGGCAGATTCTCGCGATGGCGAACGCTCGCCAAGGCGACGCCGGCCAAATGTGCGAGGACCATCGCCAACAAGAGGTGACTGACGGCGCTGTGCAGCTGCTGTGCCCATCTAACGCCCCATAGCGCGTCGGTCGTCAGCATCCAGCCGGTGAAGGCGGTGGCGGCGAGCGTGAGCAGCATCGCCACGATCATGGCGCCGCCGGCGGGATTGTGGCCGACGAAACGGGCCTCGCGTCCGGCCGCGATGTCACGCAGGTATGCCAGAACCGTCCGCGGCGGGTGCACGAACTGTGTAAAGCGCGCGTAATGCGCTCCCACGAAGCCCCACGCGATCCGAAGAGCCACCAGCGAAGCCGCAGCATAGCCCGCCCACATGTGCAGGTCCTCCCAAGACTGCGCACTGAACCATGCAACCGCGAAGCTCAGCGCCAACGTCCAATGGAAGACACGCACAAAGGGATCCCACACCGGGATCATGCGCCCTCCTTGCGAGAATAGACCGATCAATTCTCGCCGGCTTCGGCGTTGTCGGCCTGTACGAGGGTTTCGGCGTTGAACGCCATGTTGGCGCGCTTGCCAGCCTTGTCGGTCGCGTAAACTTCGTAGCAGCCCTTCTCGACCTTGACCTGCTTGATCGTGTAGCCGTCCGCCTTGAGCTTGGCCTCGAGAGCAGATTGCGGCTGCCACTGCGCCTTGGGCGCGTCGGTGCACTTGCCGGCGGCCAACGCGGGGCCGGCCAAGGCGAGTGAGAGGGCTGACAAAGCGAAAATGACTTTCATTGGGATCTCCAGGTGAGGATCGGGCTCGCCGGACGCCGCAAGCACGGCGCGTCGAGCGCACTCCGGTCTGAGCGCCTGAACCGGCCGAAATGCGGCTTCCAGTTTAAATCTACGTAAGGTTGAACGACGCTGTTGTGCCGCAAGTTTCGGTGAAGGCCCTATTCTTCCTATTCAAAGCATTTGAGCTGATCGAACATGGGCAATCGGACCTTTTACGCTCCAAGCGCGACCGGGCTCTTTCCCTCCTGTTCGAATTTCGCCAAGCGCCCAACGGCCCCTCCGCCGCCGCGAATAGGGCGGTTCTCGATCTCGGACGCGACCTAGGCGACGGGTTGATGGCGTCAATGAGTGAGTTTCGGCTCCGACGTCGCGGGCTGCGCCCAAGGGCAATTGATGCGGGACATGGGTCTACGACGCGCCGTCCTCGGCAAATCCGTCCGAACGTCGGCGCGTGACGAAGCCTTGCATTGCCTACTCGACGGCGGGTTTTGGCCTCAGCCTTTGCGCCGCCACTCGATGACGACGGCGAGGCCTGGAGCGTTGTCGCGCGCCTGACAAGTCAGCCCATGCATTTCGGCAATCGCCGCGACGAGGCTTAAACCTAACCCGGAACCCGGCGCGGATCGCGAAGAGGCGCCGCGATAAAAGCGCTCGAACAAGTGAGGCATTTCCGTCGGCTTCACGCCGTCACCGCTGTCGGCGAGGACGAGTCGCCAGGAATCGCCGGCGGCTTCACAACGGACTTCGACGGCGGCGCCTTGGGCGGTATGGCGAAAGGCATTGTCGAGCACGTTCGCGACCATCTGAGTCAGCAGGCGCTCGTCGCCCTTAAGCGGCAGGGGTGCTTCGAGCTTGAAAGTAAGTTTCCTGCCTTCCTCTTCCGCGGTCGGGCCAAATGCTTCCACGACCTGCGCCGCAATCTCCGCGAGATCGACGTCCCGAAAGGCCGCGCGCCTGCGTCCCGCTTCGACCTCGCCAATGCGCAGGATCGCCTGAAATGTGTCCAACGCGCTGCGAATGTCGGCGATCGATAGGCCGATGGCGTCGCTTTTCGCCGCGACCCTTTCGTCGCTTTCCGCCTCTTCGAGCCGCTGGACAGCATGCGAGAGCGGCCGACGCAATTCGTGGGCGATGGCCGCGGACATCCGCTTGTCGGCATCGAGGAGCGAAGCGATCCGATCGAGCATGCGGTTGAGGGTGCGGCCAAGCTCCGATAGTTCGTCGCAGCCAGGAATCAGCGGCACGCGGCGGCGCCAGTCGCCGTCCATCACCCCTTCCGCTGTTTCGCGCATCGCGTCGATTCGCCTCAAGAAGGCGCGGCTTAGGACGAGGCCGCCGACCACCCCGAGCGCAAGCGTCGCCGCGAGCGCCCAAAAGAAAGCGATAAGCACCGCGCGGGGCGCTTCGTTCGCTCGGCTCCACTCCTGTCCGACCAAGAGGATTGAACCGTTGTCAAGGCGAGTTTCCAGGACCCGCACGTGCTCCGGACCGCCGCCGGTTTCGTCTTCGTCGGAGCCGCCCTCCTCGACGTCCGAGAAGCCCGCCGAGGGCGGAGCAGCGTCGGAAGCTATTTCAAGATCGCCGGCGAGCCGGGCGCCGCCCGCCGCTTGCAAACGATACCGCATGCCCAAAGTGTCGCTGCCGCGGGCGTCGACGATTCCTATGAGTGCGTCTTGACCGTGCTGCGCGAATTCGCTCCGCAGTCTTTCGCTTTCCTCTTCAAGGCGCGCGTCGACCGTCGAGCGCGACTCGTGAGCGACAACGGAATAGACCACCGCGCCAAGGATCAGGACGGAAACGGTGAAAAGGACAAGATAGGCGGCCGCAAGCCGAAAACTCGCCGTGCGCAGAAGCTTAAGAGGGCGCACGAAGGCAATATCCGACGCCGCGCACGGTCTGAATCAGCGCGGGTTCGCGTTCGCGGTCGACTTTGGCCCTCAGGCGGCTGATATGAGTTTCGACAATGCTGGTCTGGGGATCGAAGACGAACTCCCAAACGGTCTCAAGCAACATCTTGCGCGTCACGATCCGACCGTCGTTGCGAATTAGGCATTCGAGGATTTTAAATTCGCGCGGCTGCAAGTCGATGACTTCCCCGCCGCGTCGCGCGGTGCGGCTCAAAAGGTCAAGTTCGAGATCGTGCACCGCGAGTGCAGTCGTCCGTGCAAGATCTGGCCGGCGGGCCAGCGCGGCAAGCCGGGCCAGCAGCTCGGGCGCGGCGAACGGTTTAACCAAATAGTCGTCGCCGCCAGCCTCGAGCCCTTCGACGCGGTCGTCCATGCCTGAGACATTGGTCAAAAACAGGACTGGCGTCGCATTACCATCCCGGCGCAGTTTCTTCACGACGCTGATCCCGTCGAGATCGGGCAGCATGCGGTCAAGCACGATTACGTCGTAGCGCTCGGCCTTCGCAAGCCCTACCGCCGATGCGGCGTCCCCGGCGACGTCGCCCACATGTCCGCTTTCACTGAGCACGCGTATGAGATGGCGCGCATTCTCAATGTCGTCCTCGACGACCAGAACCTTCACGCCTCGCGCCTGCGGAACCAGAACATGCGCGCGAAGAGATCATGCCCAAGCCAATTATGTAAGAGCCCGGCGCTGGCGTGGGCGACGACGTAGAACCACATCAGGTTCGCGACGAGCCTGTGCAACCCAAGCGCCTCACGCCCATAGGGCGTTCCGCGAAGCAGGAAGTACCAGGCTGCGCCGGAGAAGGCGACGAACGTGACGGTGAGAAGGCCAAGGCCATGAAAAGCGCTCGCCGCCCGTTCGATTTCAAAATCCCCAGCGCGCCCGGTCCTGGCTTCGAGAACGGCATCATGAATCTCATGGATGATGTCTTTGAGCCGCCGCATCGAGAACCAGGGAAACAGCTGGCCGAGCGGCGTTTCGTTGGAGTGCCGAACCAGCGTCCAGGCCCAGAACAACGTCAAAACAGCAGCCCCGGCGATGCCCACATATTCGTGCATCCAGTAGGGCCAATCTGGGTCCTCGCCCGGCAAGGGACGCTCGACAATGAGGCTGCCGAAAAGCTGATGCAGCACGATCAAAAGGGTCGCCAGATGCAAGTTACGCGTGAGGTGCGATCTTGTCGGCTTGAGCGGAACCAACGGCGGTTGGACTCGAAAGGGCTCCTGGTAGGATCGGGCGTTCTGAGTGCCCTCGACTTCAAAAAAGTCGCTTCCGTCGCGACGCTCCGGGCTGCGCGAGACGCTCTTTCGCCTGGAAGTTGTCGCCATGGTCATCTTGGTCGTTCCTTTGCGAAGCCGACGAGTTCGGCATCAATTCCAAAGTTGGCGCTAACATCGGCAAGGCGCTTTCTTAATTCGTTAGGAAATGCTGTGAGCCGCTGACTCGAAGCAGATCACAATTTGCGCCATTTCCGTCGTATCCATTCGCAGCCAGCGACCATAGGCTCGGCGGCCAACATGTCGGGGAGATCCTTCTTCGTTATTGATCGGAACAGATTGTTGCCGGGCCGCGATGACCGTTTCGGGGCGACCAGCATAACTTTTTGTAATTTACGGCGGGTTAACCAAGACTTGGGGCGGGCTCTGGAGCGAGCGGAAACAGCCCTCGGCCCAGAACCGATCCGGATTCTCTGTCGCGCCCCTCAGCACGCTCCGAGGGCCGCCGTGGCCGCCCTTCAATGGTGCGCCACCGCCGCTCGTATTGCAGCAACAGTTTGTTCGACGATGGCGTCTACGCCCAACGCGCCAAGCTTCGCTGTCGATCGGGTGGGGTCCCCATAGACGCCGTCGGCGCTGCCAAGCTTGGCGCCGCTGGCGAGTTTGTCCGTCCTCACCAGTCCAGGGGCGACGGCCAGCATCAGAGACGTGTCGTCGAGACCCGCGTGGGTGCCGATCTCCGCCTGCGTGAAACCGAGGCTTTTCAGCGTCTCGACAAATTCGTGCTGGGTCACGGCGTAATATTGGCGGATGGCATAGGCCCGCGCATCGGTCGCCTTCCATTCGCGATTGAGCTTATCGGCGGCGTTGGCGTCGTTCGCTTGGTAGCCGCCATGATCGCCGAGAAACACGACGTTCTTGAAACCTGCGGACTTGAAGCTTTGGCCCGAAGATTCGAGCACCTGTTCGAATGTCGACTCCGGAATCGAGATTGTGCCGGGAAATCGCATGTGGCCGGAAGGGGGACTAATGCTGCCTTCGGGCACGTACGCGATTACGGGCGCAACGACGGCGTTGCCGAGGGCCAAAGCGATCCTTTGCGAGAGGGCCTTGACCCGCACATTGTGCTTGCCCAGCGCCATGGCGGGGCCGTTCTGCTCGGTGCCTCCGATGGGGACAATGATCGTGGTCTTGCCCTTGGCAATCTCGTCACGCAGTTCAGTCCACGTGAGGTCCTCCAGAAACACCGAATCCGGCTGTTCGGCGCGACCCGCTGACGGAAGCCCGTAGATTGCCGCGAAGCCAACGATGACCGCGCCAGTCGCCAACCTTTGGCGGAGCCACAAAAGTTTCGGGATCACATTCGACCTCGCTGGTTTTGTCAGGGCGAATTTCATGCCGCCGTATCCCCCGGATTGACCGGAGCCTTCAGCGTCAGTCTTGCCTCAAACCCATCCTCGCGTCCGGGCGCGGGCGAGAACAGGTCTAGTCTGCCTCCCGTCTTGTTTGCGATCGTCTCAACGATCGCGAGGCCAAGACCAGAGCCGGCGCCCGATGACTGGCCGCGGACAAAGCGGCCCTTGAGACGCGCAAGAACATCCGGCGCGACGACCGGGCCTTCGTTGATCACGCGAACGTCGCCGTCTTCGGTCACGCGGACCTCGACCACGCCTTCGGGCGCGCCATGGGTGAGAGCGTTCGCGATCAGGTTGCGCACGGCGATTGCAAATGCATCCATATCGATTCGCGCGATCAGGCGCGCGCCCGGATCCTTGACGTACCTGACCCGGCCCGGATCGCCGGACGATTTCGCGCAGTCGTCGACCACCAGATCAAGCGCGCGCAACAGATCGACATCCTGCTCCGCTGCGCTCAATCCGGCGTCGACGCGCGAAATCTGCATCAGCTTTTCCGCCAGCGTCGAAAGACGCTTGAGCGTTCCTTCCATATCGCGGGCGCGTCGGCGATCTTTGGCGTCGCCGAGTTCAGCGATTAAGCGCTGGGTCTGCGCCAGCGCGCCGGCGATGGGTGTGCGCAATTCGTGCGCGCTGTTGGCCGCGAAGGCGCGCTCGGCGTCCAGCGCAGCACGGAGTCGTTCGATTAGCCGCGCCAACGCCAGCGCGATCGGCCGCAATTCGCGTGGCTGGTCCGAGATGTCGAGCGGGGCGAGATTGCTGCCGCTGCGTTCGGCGATGTCGCGGCTGAGCCGCTTAACCGGGCGCATCGCGCCGCGGACCGTCAGCCAAATCGTCAGGATGTTGACCGGGATCAGCAGCGCAAGCGGCCAGAGCATCGCCTTGACGGCGCCATAGATCGCGTCCTCGCGCCCATCCGCCGTCTCGGCGACCGTGATCGTCAGGCCGCTCGACGGATCGGTGCTGGTGAACAGGCGGAAGCGGTCAAAGGTCGTGAACCCTGGATCGGCGCGCCCGCCGAACGGCTCTGAGGGCGCATCATGCGCGCGGAGCAAGACGTGGCCTTCGGAATCGCGGACTTGATAATTGAAATACTCCCGGCTTCCCTCAATGAAATGCCGGATCGCTCGCCCTTCATGGTGCTCGTCGCCTTCGCGTCCTGACAAATCGTCTGCGGCGAGCGGCAAGATCCGCCGAGCGGCTTCCTGCAGGGCGCGGTCAAAGGCCTCGTTCAACTCATGGCTTGAGACATAGGTGGAATAGGCCGCCGCCCCGCACCATAGCACTGTCGTCCCCAGGGTGAGGCCGACGATCAGGCGCGCGGTGATGGAGGGCAGGAAACCTCCGCTTGACGCCATGGCTAAGCGCCAATCTTGTAACCGACGCCGCGGAGCGTCCTGATCACGTCCCGACCGAGTTTTTTCCGCAGGCGGCTGACGTAAACTTCAACCGTGTTGCTGTCGACCTCCGCGCCGAACTCATAAAGCGAATCTTCAAGATCGGACTTCGTGGTCAAGGCGTTCGGGCGGCGCGTCAACCGTTCGAACACCGCCCATTCCCGCGCGGTCAAATCCACAGGCTTGCCGCCGACACTGAGAAACCGCTGCGCCAAATCAATCTCAAGATCGCCAAGCCGCAGCAACGGATTTGGATTCCCGCCGTATCGACGCAAGACCGATCCGGCGCGCGCCGAAAGTTCGCTGAGATCGAACGGTTTGACGAGATAGTCGTCGGCGCCCGCGTTCAGACCGGCGATCCGCGCAGCGATTTGATCCTGCGCCGTGAGGATAATCACCGGCGTCGCGTCCGCTTTGGCGCGCAGCGCGCGCAGGAACGCGAGTCCACTGCCGTCGGGCAAGTTGAGGTCCAGCAGCAGGAGTTCATAGGCGGTCGTCGCCATCGCCTCGCTGGCATCCCCCAACTTCGTCACGAGGTCGACGCCATGGCCGAGCGAGGCCACGTGATCACGCACCGCCTCCCCAAGGACGCCGTCATCTTCGATCAACAGTATGCGCATGAATGCACCAGCCCCCGGGGGACATACTCCAGAAAGCTGCAATTGGCCTGAACGATTGCTCTTCCTCTGAGCGGGCGAGTGCGCGGGCCACGTTCAGGTCCCTGTCAGGAAGGCGGCCTACTTGGATTGCAGCGGCCTCGTTCGCGGCCCTCCCACAGGTGAGAAATGAACTTTCCGTACAAAGGTCCCGTTCTTGTCGTCGCGATTGCGGCGGCGTCCGCATTTGCGGCCTTCAACGCCGTCGGCGCGGCGCCCGCGCCCGAATCCGATATCGCGAAAGGCATGCCCAACGGCGTAACAGCGGCCGCCGCGGCTTCCTGCCACTTTCACGACGGCGCTTTCACCGGGGATACGTACGACGCCTATTACGGCGAGGTCCAGATCAAGGCGAACATCGCGAGCGGATGCGTGACCTCGATCGACGTGCTGCAGTATCCGGCCGATCGGCGGACCAGCCGCCGCATTAACGAACAAGCCCTTCCAATCCTAGAATCGGAAGTCATCCAGGCCCAAAACGGCAGGGTCGATATCGTCACCGGCGCCACCCTGACAAGCCGGGCCTATATCCGGTCCCTGAAAGACGCGCTTGCCCAGGCCGGAAAGTGACAATGGCGCGCGAAACCCAGGTGTTGATGGGCATGCCGATAACGCTAGAGATCGTCGGTGAAAGCACTTCAGGGCTCTTCGTCCGCGTGATCAGCTTTTTTGCGTCGGTCGATAAGCGCTTCAGCCCTTTTCGCGCCGACAGCGAGGTCAGCGCCCTGAATGCCGGGCGTCTCGACATCGGCGACGTTAGTGGAGATATGCGTGACGTGCTGCGCTTGGCCGAGAGGACCAAACTGGAGAGCGGCGGCTATTTTGACATCCGCCGCCCGTCCGGCGGCATCGATCCCTCCGGGATTGTCAAAGGCTGGGCAATCCGCAAGGCGGCGGAACTCATCCAAGAGGTAGGCTTTTCTAATTTCTACGTTGACGCGGGCGGCGACATCCAAAGCCGCGGTGTGAACGTGCACGGCCAGCCTTGGCGCATTGGAATTCGCAATCCCTTCAACGCTGACGAAATTGTCAAGACGATTTGCCCTAACGGTCGCGGCGTGGCGACCTCGGGCACGTCCGCGCGCGGCCAGCACATCTATGACCCGCACCGCCCCGCGCAGGCGATCGCCGACATTGTCAGCTTGACGGTGATCGGGCCGGACGTGCTCGAAGCCGACCGGTTCGCCACGGCTGCTTTCGCCATGGGGGAAGCCGGCATCAATTTCATCGAACGGCTCGAAGGCTTCGAGGGCTATCAGATTGGCGTCGACGGCCGCGCCACTTGGACGAGCGGCTTTGGAGAATTTGTCGAGCGATGAGCAATGTCATCGATTCCGCCCTGAACCGCATCACCATGTACCGTCTGGTGCTGTATGCCGTGGGCGGCCTCCTGGTTGCCGCCTTTGGCCTGGGCTTTTTTGGCCTCGTTCCCGGCGATCCGACGGCGCTAACGTTTTCGACCGTTGTCATTCTCGGCGTCTGTTGGATCACAAACCGCCTTTTCGCGACCCTGCTGAAAGTGCCGGCGAACGCGGAGTCGACTTACATCACCGCTTTCATTCTAGCTCTGATCATGGCGCCGACAACTTCAGCCAATCATGCCGGCGTCGCGGGGTTGGCTCTGGCGTCTTTCGTGGCGGTCGCATCGAAATACGTTTTGGCGATACAGCACAAACACATCTTCAATCCCGTCGCCATTGGCGTCGCCGCCGCTGCGCTGGCGCTGGATCAGCCGGCGACTTGGTGGGTCGGGGGCAACCTTTTCCTGATGCCGTTCGTGATCGTCGGCGGCCTTCTGATCGTACGCAAAGTGCAGCGGTTCGACATGGTTTTTGTCTATGTCCTCGCCAACTTGAGGGACCACTTTGGCGCTGACGCGTTTCGGTCACTATGGCGAGGCGCTCACCCAGACCATCGTTGAGTCACCTCTTCTTTTCGCCGGCTTTGTCATGTTGACGGAGCCGCTGACCGCGCCTCACGCGCGAGCCGCGCGCCTTGCCTATGGCGCCATCGTCGGCGTGCTGTCGTCGCCGAACGTCCATATTGCAGGATTCTACTTCACCCCCGAAATCGCCTTCCTTGTCGGCAATGTATTCGCCTGGGCGGTTAGTCCGAAAGGGCGGTTCCGCCTGACCTTGGTCGGCATCGAGAAGATGGCGGCGGGTTGCTACGAATTTGTTTTCGCTTCGAACCGTAAGTTGAACTTCCGTCCGGGCCAATATCTCGACTGGACTTTGCGGGTCGACAATCCCGACGACCGCGGAAACCGCCGCCCTTTCACCATCGCCTCAGCGCCGACCGACCAGCAGATCCGGCTAGGCGTGAAGTTCTATCCAAAGGCGAGCGCATTCAAGCGCGCCCTGGCGAAGATGCGGCCGGGCGACGTCATCTATGCGTCAGGCCTCGCCGGCGAATTCACGTTGCCGAAAGATGAGGACGAAAAAATCGCCTTCATTGCCGGCGGCATCGGCGTCACGCCGTTCCGCAGCATGGTGCAGGAGCTGCTCGACAACGGCGTGCCGCGTCCGATCGTCATGCTCTATGGAGCGAACACGGCCGACGAACTGGCCTATGCCGGCGTCTTCGACCAAGCGGAGCAGGAGCTCGGCATTCGTACGGTGTACGCAGTCGCCCAAGGGGCGGCGCCGGAGCGCGAAAATGTCCACCAAGGATTCATCGACGCTGAGATGATCGAGCGCGAAGTGCCGGACTATGACGATCGGACGTTTTATCTTTCCGGTCCGCGCGCGATGGTGTTGCGATTTCAGAGCTTGCTGAAAGAGCTGGGCGTCCACCGCCGACGCATCAAAGTCGATTACTTCCCAGGATTTGCCTGACGGATCGGTCCATCTTTCATGTGCTCGCGCGCTAAGAACCACGTCGCCGGGAAATCGAAACCGTCGGCGTCGCGGTGCTCCGGCGCACCGTTGCTACGTCTCATCAAGTGCGACTTCGACAGCCAAAAAAAATCGCCGCAAGCGGACGAGAAAGCGTCACACGACCTTGCCGAAGAGTGCGCCGATCCCGGTCGTTATGGCCATCGCCAGCGCGCCCCAGAAGGTGACCCGGATCGTTGGAACCAACAGACCAGCTCCGCCGACTTTGGCTCCGACCATCCCCAAGATGGCGAGCAACACGAGGGAACCGGCGGCTTCGACATACAACAGCGTGCTGGCCGGTGACAGGATGACGAGCACAAGGGGCCCGGCGGCGCCGACGGCGAAACTCGCGGCTGAAGTCAGGGCGGCCTGGATCGGACGGGCGGTGGTGATCTCCGATATGCCCAACTCTTCGCGGGCGTGGATGCTCAGCGCATCCCTTTGCATCAACTGTCCGGCGACCTTGCGCGCCAGCTCGATTTCGACGCCGCGCGTGACATAAACCTGCGCGAGCTCCTCCGCTTCAGCCTCAGGGGCGCTAGCAAGCTCTTTGGACTCGCGCGCGAGATCGGCTCGCTCCGTGTCGGATTGCGAGCTGACGGACACATATTCTCCCGCCGCCGTCGACATCGAGCCTGCCACCAACCCAGCGACCCCAGCGACCAAAGCCTGCCCTGGCGATGACGCCGCCGAGGCCACGCCCAAGATCAGGCTCGCCGTCGAGATGATTCCATCGTTTGCGCCCAGCACAGCCGCCCGCAACCAGCCGATGCGCGACATCAAATGGTTTTCAATGTGCAGTCGACTCATCGCAGTTATCCTACCTAAGGCATTCGATTGGATGCCGCAGAACGGCCCTTCGCACGCTCATCAGACAATTGCCCGTGGCAGCGCGGATCGCAAGCGCCGCCAACTGATTCCCATGAGATCGTTGGCGACCGTGGCGGCCAGCGCTGCACCCGCCGCCTCGGCAAGGCGCGGCCACCCCAGTGGCGCGAACCCGAAGAGGTCTCGTAGCCAAGGGACCCACAACACCACCGCCAGGGCGGAAATCGTGACTGCCAGCACGAGAGCGAGCGCGTGATTGGGTCGAGCGCCTGACCCCAAGGGCGCGCGCACCGTCGACGTCGTCGACGCGACAAGCGTGATTTCAAAACGCTCCGTTGAGACCGGGCTTGACGATAGGGTGCTTACCGGCACCGCGTTGTTCCGGAGGGCAGCGCAAAGGGGAGCCTGTGCAAGGGCTCCGGCGGCACGGCTCGATTTATGTCTTTCGCGCCAAACGGGCGGACCGCGTGAAATTGGTGTTTTGGGACGGCACCGGCGTTTGCCTGTTCGCCAAGCGGCTTGAAGAAGGCGCGTTGGGCGGCGCGCGGGTTCAGCGCGTCGAGGTGTTCACGGGGTTGGGGCGACGGCGGCTGCGCCGCAACTGCCGGGTTGAGCTGCGACGAAGTAAATCAGGATCGACAAAACTCTCGCAAAGCCACGGAATCTGTGGTGTTGTCGGGAGACGGAACTAGTGGATCTAACCTGACATTTGAGTCCCGAGGGGGATTCTCGGGAAACTTGCGATATGCGAGTCTGCGGGATGCGCGCAGGAAAATCCCTTTCGGTTTCGTCCGCCAATATGCGTCGGCTCAAGGCGTTGGTTCATGACCGCAACGCGCCGCAGAAGCACGTCTGGCGGGCCGAGATCGTGCTGCTGACCGCCGATGGCGTCGGCACGAACGAGATCATGCGGCAAACCGGCAAGTCCAAGACCTGCGTATGGCGCTGGCAAGAACGCTTTATCGAGGAGGGATTCGACGGGTTGCTCCGCGACAAAACGCGTCCCTCGCGCATCCAACCGCTGGGCGCTGAAGCCGCCGAGCGCGTCGTCGCGCTGACGCTTGGCGAACCGCCGGGCGAGACGACCCACTGGACCGGCGTCTTGATGGCGAAGGCGGCGGGGCTCAGCGTGAGTTCGGTTCAACGGATCTGGCGCGCCCACGGACTTCAACCGCACCGGATGCGCCAGTTCAAGCTCTCCAACGATCCGCGTTTCGTCGACAAATTGCGCGACGTCGTCGGGCTTTATGTCGATCCGCCCGCGCACGCCATCGTTCTTTCGGTCGACGAGAAAAGCCAAATCCAGGCGCTCGACCGCACCCAGCCCGGCCTACCGCTGAAGAAAGGCCGCGCCGGAACCATGACGCATGACTACGAGAGGCACGGAACGACGACCCTGTTCGCTGCGATGAACGTCCTCGACGGCACGGTGATCGGCCGCAACATGCAGCGCCATCGCCATCAGGAGTTCATCCGCTTCCTCAATGTCATCGAAAAAGGGGTCCCTGCGGGGAAGACGATCCACGCCATCATCGACAATTACGCCGCCCATAAGCATCCCAATGTTCGCCGATGGCTCGAACGTAACCCGCGATGGACGTTCCACTTCACGCCGACGTCCGCTTCATGGCTCAATGCGGTCGAGGGCTTCTTCGCCATTCTCACAAAGCGCAGGCTAAAGCGCGGCGTCTTCCGCTCCGTCACAGACTTGCAAGCCGCGATCAACCGCTTCCTCGAAGAGCACAATCAGCAATCGAAGCCCTTCTCATGGACCGCCGACCCGGACAAAATCATCGCCGCCGTCAGGCGCGGGCATCAAGTGTTAGATTCGATCCACT
>CAVSSV010000010.1:0-69501 GCA_963730695.1 uncultured Pseudomonadota bacterium | reverse complement strand
GGTGCTGCTGGCCGACTACGACTACGTATTGCTCGACGATCGCCTTCGCCGAAGCTCTTGGCGTGCCGATGCGCTATACGCATCCGAGCGAAATCATGGACGAGGTCGCCAAGACGACGCCGACCTTCGCCGGCGTCTCCTACGCCAAGCTGGACGAATTCGGTTCGGTGCAATGGCCGTGCAACGCTGGCGCGCCCGAGGGCACGCCGATCATGCATGTCGATCATTTCGTGCGCGGCAAGGGCCAATTCATGCTGACCGAATATGTCGCCACCGAAGAGCGGACGGGGCCAAAGTTCCCGCTGCTGTTAACGACCGGACGAATTCTCTCGCAGTACAACGTCGGCGCGCAGACGCGGCGCACCGCGAACTCCGCTTGGCACGCCGAAGATGTGCTGGAAATCCATCCGTTCGACGCGGAAAGCCGAGGCATTGCCGACGGCGACCTTGTGGCGCTGCAAAGCCGCAAGGGGCAGGTGTCGCTGCGGGCGCGCGTGTCTGAGCGGATGCAGCCCGGCGTCGTCTACACCACCTTCCACCACCCCAACAGCGGCGCCAACGTCGTCACCACCGACAATTCGGATTGGGCGACCAATTGCCCGGAATACAAGGTGACCGCGGTGCAGGTCCGGCGCACCAATCATTATTCAGAATGGCAAGAGCGCGACCGCGAAGAAGGCTTTTCGCTGCGTCGGATCATGGAGCTTGGGCTCGATGCGGCGGAGTGACGGCGCGCTGGCCGAAGACCTCGCGGCTTCGCCTGAAGAGGCGGCAGGCGCGAAGCGCTTTTTGGCGCGGGAGTTTTCCTACGCCGCTGCCACGCCGGGTCCGGCGCGCGCGCGCTGGGTCGCCGTCGAAGCCGCCGTGGCGCTGGAATTCGGCGGCCAACCGCATGCGGTGATGATGGCAAGCCCGGCCGACCTGACCGATTTCGCCTATGGCTTCGCCTTCACCGAAGGCGTGATCGAAAAGGCCGGCGACGTGCGCGCGGTCGAGATCGTCGAGAGCGCGGCTGGCGTCACGCTCAAGGTCGCTCTCACCGGCTCCAGTCTTTCCGCACATATGGCCCGCGAGCGTGCGCTGATCGGCCGGACCTCCTGTGGCCTGTGCGGCGTCGAGGATTTCGCCGCGCTGCCTAGGCCGACCGAGGTCGCGTCAGCAGCGCCAATCGCGCCCGAAGCGGTGAAGATCGCGCTCACCGAGTTCGACCGCCAACAGCGGCTCAATGCGCTCACGCATTCCGCTCATGGCGCGGCTTGGTGCAGGCGCGATGGCACAATCCTGACCTTGCGCGAGGACGTCGGCCGCCACAACGCGCTCGACAAGCTGATCGGCGCGCTGCTGCTTGAGCGCGTCAATCCGGCCGACGGCTTCATCCTCATCAGCAGCCGCTGCTCGATGGAGATGGTCGCCAAAGCCGCGCGGTTCGGCGTCGCGACTTTGGTGTCGCTGTCGGCGCCGACCAGCGTCGCGCTGGAGATGGCCGGCGCGCTCGGCATGACCGTGATCGCGGTCGCTCGCGCCGACCACGCGCTGGTGTTCGCCCCTGCGGCGCTCGGCGCATGAGCGAGGAAGTCCACGCGCCCGACAAGGCGGCGAAGCTGGCGAAAATGGCCAACAGCATCAGCGAGAATTTTGCGCTGATGGGAGTAGAACAGGCGGTCACGGCGACCGCCGCGCACTTACGGAAATTTTGGACGCCGAAGATGATCCGTGAGCTTGTCTTGCAAGCGTCGCAAGACAAGCCGGGGCTGAACGCCACGACCCTTGCGGCAGTGAAGCATCTCAAGGCATCGCAAGCTTAAGAAGCGCCGATTAGGCTTCGCTTTCCTCGTCCCGGTCGTCGCCGTCGACGTGCGTCGTCGGCGAGATCGCGCGCAGGTGGTTGCGCACGTCGACGATCAGGCCTTCGAGCACGGTCAGGCTCGCGTCCGATAGCTGGCCAAAACTCTTGGCGATGATGCCGACTTGCAGCGCGATCGCCGCCTGCGCCTTGGCGCGGCCGGCATCGGTGAGGCCGATCGCATATTGCCGCCGATCGCCCGGCGTCGCCCGCCGCTCGACAAGACCCGAGCGCTCAAGCCGGTCGAGCAGGCCGGAAATATTGCCTTTGGTCACGTAGAGGCGCTGCGCCAATTCCTGCTGGCTGACGCCTTCGCGCTCGGTCAGCGTGGTCAGCACGTCGCATTGCGGCACCGACAGATCGATCTCGCGCAATTCGTCGGCGAGCACAGCCTTGGCTTGAGAATTCAGCCGGGCCAGACGGAACCAAACGCGCCGTGCGGCCAAGTTTTCGCTGTCTTGCGCCATCGCACCGCCGCCGCCGCGGACAAAGCGTCCAGGCCCCTGCTCTCGGGCTTAGCATCGTCGGACAAGCCAACGCAATTCGCAGCGTCAATCGCCCGCGATGTCGCCGGTGGGCTCGTTGTCGATCGGCGAAGTCGGCCCCATCGGCAGCACCGGCGGCGGCGCGGAGTTGGGATCGTAGGCCTGCGCCAGCGGCGCGCGCGCGTCGGCATGCAGCGCCAGCGGCGTGTCGATCATGTGCGTGTTCTTGGCGCGGCTGACGTCGAGCGGTTCGTCAACCTGCGGCGCGGGCGGCAGGCCGTCGGTGGGAGCGGGCATCGTCGACGGCGCCGCGGCAGGGCGGCAGATGCGCCGAGGGCCGGTATTGGTGCGGCCGTGCATCGCCAGATCCAGATGCATATGATTGCTGTGATAGGAATTGCTGCCGGGCGCCAGCACCGTGTTGAAGCGATCGCAGGCCGATGCCTCCGCATCGTGCAGGAACGCGCTTTCCTGCGTGTCTGACCGCCCCCAATCTCGCTGCACCACGATCTTGCGACCGTCCGACAGCGTGAAGCCGGAGACGTCGATGGCGTTGCCGAACGCATGTTCGGAGAGCGGCATGCCGCCGAGATTGTCGACGCTCCGGCAGGAATAGGCGCCGAAGGCGTCGATCGAAGCGATGCTCGCGCCAAAGCGCGCCTGCGCCAACGGCTGCAGCACCTCCTGCAGCCAAAGGTCGAGGCCCGCGGTCAGCGAGCAGTCGATCGTCACCGGCTTGCTGACCTGCACCTGGCCGTCTTGCAGCGCGATCAGCTTTAGCGGCCGCGTCATGCCGCAGATGCCGGGACCGTCGATCGCCGGCAGCGGCTGAATGTATTGCGAGGGTTTGACCAGCCCTTCGGCGAAACAGGCGTTCTCGGCGTTGGTGCGCCACGCCGGGCGCTCGGCGCGCTCGAACAGCCCGCACCCGCTCAAGGCGAGAAAAGCGAGCGCCGTCGCTGCATATGGCCAAACGCTACGCGCCATTGCATCAAATTGCTCGCATCGCCTTAAGGAAGGCTAAAGCAAAGCGCCGAGGTCTGGAAAACAGTCTCGAAAACAAAGGCCCGGACGGTCGAGGACCTCCGGGCCTGCTCTCGTCTTCGTCTGGCGCCCGCTCAGTAGGTGAGCGTCAACGTCACCGTATCGGAATAGGTGTCGACCGCCGGAACGGTGGCCATGGTCGGGATGGTCGCTGTAAGCTGCGCGGTCTGCGCAGCGCCCGTGAAGGCCGTGATCGTGGGCGTCACGAGGGTGTACGGGATCAGGCCGCCAGTGGACGTGCCTTTCATGTAGGCCTGACCGCCGGAGGGCTGTGCGCCCTTGGTGGCGGTCAGCGTCGGCGTCGTCGAAGTGGCGGTGCATTGATAGGTGAACACGCCGCCCTGGCCCGCCCCGGCGGACTGCGCCGTCGTCAGCAGCACGTTGCCCGGAATGCTGGTGAAGACCAGATTGGTGGCGCTGATCGTGCAGCCCGCCGTGATGCTGATGCTTACCGTGAAATTGTTGATCACCGATGTCGTCGCAAACGCCGGACATGCTCCAAACGCCGCCAACGCCAGGCCTAACGCCAAACCCTGTTTCCTCATGAAACGCACTCCGGACGGCCTCCCAGCATCCCCGCACGCGTCTGCGCGCTCCGAGGTCATGGCCGTGACGTTAAGGTTGTCGCATCGCTGTCTTACCGGGGCGTAAATCCAATTTTGGTTTAGGAAAATATTTTCCAAGTTCTCCAGAGTTGAAACTTACGTAGCGGCTTTCTGGTCTTGAAAACCCTACGGGCGCCCCTGCGCGCTATTGTCCTACATTATTTTGCCCCGAAATAACGCCTCGTTAACCATAACAACCACAAAATCCTGAGCGCCCCGAAGGGCGGCCATGTCAGGCCGCTCACGACGCGCCTCAGAATTATGGAAACGGCCCAAGCCCTGCGTACGAAACTTAAAGCTCTCGCGCTCGCCGCGGCGATCTTCGTTGGACCTTCGCTGTCCTGCTCTATTCTGCCCTCTCCAGGGCTCGCGGAGGGGATCGTTCAGATATCGCCTGTCCTGCTCGACCTCGCGGGCGCAAACGCGGTCGGCGTCATCAACTTCTCCAACCAGGCGCACGAGCCGACCTCGATCCAGGTGCGGGTGTTCCGCTGGCGGCAGGCCGATGGCCAAGAGTCTCTTGAGCCGACCGACGACATCGTCGCCAGCCCGCCCCGCGCCGACCTCGGCCCCGGCGAGACCTTAAGCATCCGCGTGGTGCGCGCGACGCAAACGCCGATCGCGGGCGAGGACGCCTACCGCCTGGTGATCGACCAATTGCCCGCCGCCCGCGACAGCGGCAAGGCGGTGGTCTCGATCCTGCTTCGGCAGGTGCTGCCGGTGTTCTTCGCCGACGGCGCGCGATCCGGGCCGAAAGTGACCTGGTCGGTCGCCCGGCGAGGCGGCCAAAGCCTGCTGGTGGCCACCAATGAAGGCGACCGGCGCTTGCGCATCGGCAAGCTGACGCTGACCGGCCATGGCGCCGCGGTGACCATCGGCGGGTCGCTGCTCGGCTACGTGCTCGCGCACTCGCAAATGAGCTGGACCCTCCCGGCCAAGTCGGGCGGTTTTGCGATTGGCTCGGAGGTCGCCATTCGCGGACAAGGCGACCTGGGGGCGATCAGTGCCAGCGCACCGGTCGTCGGCGCGCCGTAAGCGCGGAGCGCTTTGGCTCTGTCTCGTCCTCACGAGCCTAGCCGCCTCGGGCGCCCACGCCGACAACGCGACCGTGCCCGATCTGCCCGTGGCCGCCGAGCTCCGGGGGAGCATGGACGGCGCCTATCGGCTGCAGGTTTTCATCAACGGTCACGACCGCAAGGTCCTCGCCGAATTCACGCGCGCGCCTGACGGGACCTTCAGCGCCAAGCGCAGCGAGTTGGTGGAGTCCGGCCTGCAGCCCCCGGGCGACGGCGCGGTGGTTTCGCTCGATGCGATTCCCGGTCTCCACTTTCGCTACGACGAGGCTGCGCAGGCGATCTATTTCGAAGCGCCCGACGCCTTGCTCGCGCCCAACATCTACTCCGCTTCCGCCCACGAAAGCTTTGGCGCTCAAGCCAAAAGCGATTACGGCGCCGCGCTGAACTACGACGTTTTCGCCACCACCGGCCAATGGTCCCCGCTCGGGCAGGTGGTGGCGCCGGGCGAGTCCGCCGCTCTCGATGCGCGGCTGTTTTCGCCCTACGGGGTGTTTCGCCAGACTGGCATCGTCGGCGCCGATTGGCTTACGCCCAATCAAGAAATCCGCCTCGACACCACCTTCCAGGCGCAAGACGAGGCGCACGACCTGACGATGCGCGCCGGCGACACGATCACCTCAGGTCTGGCGTGGACCCGTCCAATTCGCATCGGCGGCGTGCAGGTCAGCCGCGATTATTCGATGCGTCCGGACCTTGTCACCGCGGCGACGCCGACGGTCAGCGGCACCGCCGCCGTGCCGACCACCGTGGACGTCTATGTCAACAACCTGAAAATCTTCGAGCAGGACGTCGCGCCAGGCCCGTTTCAGATCCAGGACCTGCCGATGATCGGCGCGGGCGGCGACGCCACCGTCACGCTGTTCGACGGCAACGGCAAAACGACCACGCAGACCCTGCCGTTCTACGCCAACCCGGACGCGCTTCGCCCTGGGGTGTTCGAGTTTTCGGGCGAAGCGGGCTTCGCGCGGCTGAACTACGCGCTGCTGTCCAACGACTACGATCATCACCCGGTGTACAGCGCCACGGCGCGCTACGGTCTCAATCGCTTCATGACGATCGAGACCCATGGCGAGGCCGGCGCGGGCGTCATCAATGGCGGCGCAGGCGTGCTGCTCGATCTCTACGATCGCGCCTCGCTCGACGTCGCCCTGGCGGGCAGCGGCACGTCGGCAGGCGGCGGCTTGCAAATCGCCGTCAACGCGCAAACCGCTTTCATGGGCTTGCTGTTTGAAGTTGCGACGCAACGCACCTTCGGCGGCTACGCCGATTTGGCCTCCGTCACGGCGCCGAGCATCTACGCCGCCCAGAATTCCGGCGTCATCGCTCCTTCGTTCACGCCCTATTTCCTGTCGACGTCGACCGCGCCGCCGCGCGCCTTCGACCGCATCACCGTGAGCCTGCCGGACTTTTACCGTCAGGCGGCGCTGAACTTCTCGTTCGTCAATCTGGTGCAGGTGGGCGGCGAGACGTCGCGCATCGCCAGCGTCGGCCTGTCGAAGAACCTGCCGCGCGGCATATCATTCAACGCCAACGCCTATGTCGATCTCGCCAATCATCACGACGAGGGCGTGTTCGCCGGCTTCAGCATGCAGCTCGGCGGACCGCTCTACGCCACCGCCCAGGCCGGCTCGCTGAACGGCGGCTTCGCCAGCTACGCAGAAGCGGGCATGAGCGCGGGGCAGGACATCGGCTCGTACGGCTGGAAGGTGTACGACGCCGAAGGAACCGACCGCTACAGCGGCGCCTCGGCGACCGCGATGACGCCCTATGGCCGGGCGACGGTGAGCGCCAACGAATATGGCGTCGGCACGGCCTCCACCGGCATTGGCACCGCCGAGTTCGCCGGCTCGATCGTCGCGATGGGAGGCCTCGTGGCGGCGGGCCCGGCGACCGGCGAGGCCTTTGCCATGGTCAAAGCCGGCGCGCCCGGGGTCGAGGTGCTGCAGGATAACCGCCCGGTCGGACAAACCGGGTTCCAGGGCGCGATGTTGGTGCCGAACCTGCGCCCCTTTGAGGACAACAAGATTGGCATCGATCCCACCACCTTGCCGCCTGCCGCCGTGTCGCAAGCGTCGGAAGAAATCTTGCGGCCGAAATTCGGCACCGGCGTCGTCGCCGACTTCGCCGTCAACGCCAACCCGATGGACGCCGAGATCGTACTGGTCGACGCCAAGGGCCAGCCGATGACGACGGGAGCGTCCGCGCGGCTGAACGGCACGACGGGGGCGCAAATGGTCGGCTACGACGGCCGCGTCTATTTCACTGGCCTTGCAGCGCAGAACGTCGTCGCCGTGACGCTGGGCGGCGTAACCTGCGAAGCTGCGTTCCCCTTCGCTGCGCCGGCGCCCCACACGCCGCGGCCGACGATCGGGCCGGTGGTTTGCAAGTGAGTGCCTTCTCCCTCTCCCCGTTGAAAACGGGGAGAGGGAATGACATGCATCGCGCCGCTAAACGGCCATCGCCTCCGCTCCCCCCGCCCGCAGCGCGCGGCCAGCGGCTTTCGCCTCTTCAAGCCGATCGATGCGCAATATCGCCAACGCCTGCCCGCCCTGGGCCAAGCCGAGCGCGCCAAGCGCAAGCTCGCCATCGGTGACCGGCGTGCCCGGCGGAGGAGCGGCGGCGCTAAACTGCAGACGGACGACGCGCTTCTTCACGCCACCCTTATGGCGCATGCGCGCCACCACTTCCTGCCCGACAAAGCAGCCTTTTGAATAGTCGACGCCATGCAGAAGATCCATGTTGGCATCGGCGGGAAAAGCGTCGCCGAAGGCGAAGTCCACCCCGCCCTCGGGCACGCCGAGCGCGATGCGCGCTTCGTCATAGGCCGCCCGCTCGGCGCTGAGCGCCGCGAGCGCGGCGGTGGGCGCGACGAACCTCTGGCCCAGCCGCGCATCGCGAGGATCGGCATAGTGCGCCAGAGCCCCCGCCGGCGCCGCGCCCTCGCCAAGCACAGCGCCCACGCCGAACGCGCCGCTCACATCGGCCACCGCCACTTTCGCCCGCAGCTTGTAAAACCCGAGCCGCTTGGCCAGATCTGCGCTCTGCGCCCGCGCGACGTCGATATAAAAACCGTCATCGACCGCCGCCACGATCATGTCGAACAGAATTTTTCCCTGCGGCGACAGCAACGCGGCGAAGGCGGCCTCGCCGACGCCAAGGCGTTCGACATCGTTGGTCAGTAGCCCCTGCAAGAAGGCGGCGCGATCCTCGCCCGTGATCTTCAGCACGCCGCGGTCTTCAAGACGAATGGGAACGGTCATGGCCTCGCTTGCCTCACGCCGAAGTTAGGGGCCAAGCGTCCGCATTCAAGCCCAAGCCGTCTTTGCACGGCGCATTTGCCCATGCAAAAGACGGCGGCAAGCGGCTGACGAAGCGAGGCAGGAATGGCGGCGACCTACGATTCGATCCTTTCCGGCGGCACGCTCGTCAATCAGGACGGCGTGGGCCAGCGCGACGTCGGCATCGTCGCCGGGCGCATCGTCGCCATCGGCGATCTTTCGCGCGCGGACGCCGGCGAGCGGATCGAATGCAAGGGGCTGCACGTGCTGCCCGGCGTCATCGACAGCCAGGTGCATTTTCGCGAGCCCGGCGCGACACACAAGGAAGATCTGGAGACCGGCTCCCGCGCCGCAGTGCTCGGCGGCGTCACCACCGTGTTCGAAATGCCCAACACCGATCCAACGACGACGTCCGAAGCGGCGCTCGCCGACAAGATCGCGCGCGCCACCAAGCGCATGCATTGCGACTTCGCCTTCTGGGTCGGCGGCACCCATGACAACGTGCGCGACATCCCCGAGCTTGAGCGCCTGCCCGGCGCGGCCGGCATCAAGATCTTCATGGGCTCCTCGACCGGCGCGTTGCTGGTGGGCGACGATTCCGGCGTCGGCGCCGTGCTGAAAGCCGCGCGAAGGCGCGTCGCCGTTCACAGCGAGGACGAGCCGCGGCTCGAAAGCCGCAAGCCGCTGCGCGTGCCGGGCGACCCCGCCTCGCATCCGGTGTGGCGCGACGTCGAAGCGGCGGTGCTGTGCACGACGCGGCTGATCCGGCTCGCCCGCGAGATGCGTGCGCGCGTGCATGTGCTGCACATTTCCACGCGCGAAGAGATCGACATTCTGAAAGGCGCGCGGGACGTGGCGAGTTCAGAAGCGACGCCGCATCATCTGACGCTCGACATCAGACGACTACGCGACGCTCGGCACCAAGCTGCAGATGAATCCGCCGGTGCGCGGCAAGGAGCATCGCGACGGCGTTTGGGCTGGAATTCGCGACGGCGTGATCGACGTGCTCGGCTCCGACCACGCGCCGCACACGCTCGAGGAAAAAGCAAAGCCCTATCCCGCCAGCCCTTCGGGCATGCCCGGCGTGCAGACGCTGGTGCCCATCATGCTCGACCACGTCGCCGCCGGCCGGTTGACGCTGGAACGCTTCGTCGACCTCAGCAGCGCCGGCCCCTGCCGCCTGTTCGGCCTCGCGCGAAAGGGCCGCATCGCCGCCGGCTACGACGCCGATTTCACGATTGTAGACCTAAAGCGCCGCGCAACCATCACCGACGCCTGGATCGCCTCCCGCTGCGCCTGGACGCCCTATCACGGCCGCGCCGTCACCGGCTGGCCGGTGGCGACGATCGTGCGCGGGACCGCAGTGATGCGCGAGGGGGAGATCGTTGCGCCGGGGCGCGGCGAGGCGGCGGCGTTTTTGAGTTAAGGCGTGGCGATTGCTAGGAGACGCTTGGCGTTTGTTCGCGCCTACGAAGCACGCTACCGCGGCAACCGCCCGATCGCCGAATTAACGTGTCTCGTAAGGGAGGCGCAATTCAGAGCAACGCCCTGTTAATTCGCGTAAGCTAGTGTCGGGGCAGGTTTCCTCCGGCGTGGCCGGTTGGCGACGGCTTCGCGCACACGGCGGCGTCGAGCAAATGGACCCCGCAGTTGATGTCCACCCTCTCCGCCATACCTGCCTCGCTGCCCGTCTCCCGTCGGCTTCTCGACTTTGCTGAGCGGCCTGCGCTGCAAGTCGGGGGCATCGGCCTCGTTTCTCTGCTGATTCAGCGACACCTCGGTCCGGTGTCCGACGTCGCCTGGCTGATCACGCTCGCCGAGCGCGTTCTCGACGGACAAACGCCCTATGTCGATTTCATCGAAGTCAACCCGCCTGCCTCGATTCTGATTTACGTTCCTGCGGTCGCGCTCGCCCGCCTCATCGGCATGGCGCCCGAAGCGGTCACGGCGATGTTCGGCGTTGCCGCTGGCTTCGCCTGCCTTGCCCTTTGCGCCGCTCTTCTGGCGCCAACGCGCCTGGGCGTTGCGATTGGCCGTGGCGGGCTGATATTCGCAGCGTTGCTGCTGCTTGCCCTACCGCTCGGCGTGTTCGATCAGCGCGACCATATCGCACTGTTGGCGGGGTTGCCGTTTCTCGCGCTGATGGCCGCGCGCATCGAGGGGGGACGGCCCGCCCGATCGCTTGCCGCGCTGGCGGGCCTTGGCGCCGGAGCCATGCTGGCGATTAGGCCGCATTACGCGCTGGCGCTCGCGCCGGTCGTGCTGTTCTTCGCCGCGCGACGCGGCTCCAGAGCGCTCGGGGCGCTTTGGCCCGAGCTCGCCGCGATGGCGCTTTTGGTGTCAGCTTACGGCGCCCTCGTCGTTTTCGCGTATCCCGCGTTTCTGACGTCCGCGATGCCGCTTTCGCTCGAAGTTTACGTGCCTGTGCGTTACTCGCTCGAGGTCCTGCTGTTCTCGCGCGGCGCTGCGCCGACGCTGGTGGCCTTCGGTTGTCTGGCGCTGTGGCCTGAGAAGCGTTGGACCGATCCCCTCGTCGCGGTCCCGGCTCTGGCCGCAGCCGGCGCAATGGCGGCCTATTTGGTGCAGATGAAGGGCTTCGTTTATCACATTTACCCACCCTTCGTCTTGGTCGCGCTGGCCTTCGGATTTGCGGTCGCGCCCGCACTGCGTCAGTCTCGTCGCGCTTTCGTCTGGCTGGCCGCGTTTGCGGCGCTCGAGATTGCGATCGCCTGCGCCTCGCCGACCAGTCTGGTCGCGTACGTTAGCCTGTTCGGCGCGCCGCTATTCGCCGCAGTCTATATCTGGGTCAGCCGCAAAGAGGCGCGGAGCGACGTCTCTCGGCTCGCCATCGCGGCCGTTTTCGTTTTGCAGATCGCGGTCATGGCGGCCTGGTTTCTCGACGAGACGCCGCAATATCCGGGGCTGGAGACGGCACTGGCGCGCCTTGGCCCACATCCGACTGTCATGTCGGCCTCCAATAATCTTTCGCATGGTCTGCCGCAAACACGCAAAGTCGGCGGCCGCTGGGTGCAACGCACTTACGGGACCTGGATCAGCCGGCACGTCGATCTGCAGGAGAGCGCCCATCCCAACGACACGGCGCTGCGCGACCGTCTGGAGCCCTGGCGCGGCTTCGATCACGCCATGTTCGTCGAAGACGTCCGGCGGTTTGCGCCAGACGTCGTGCTGATTGCGCCCAATTCCAATTTCCTCGCCGATCCGCAAATCGCCGAAGTGCTGAAGCCATACCATCCCTTCGCGACCGACCTTGCCTTGCCGCCGGAGACAGCGCTCCTGGCGCGGGAACAGCCGGCGGCCAACGGTGAGGCGGCACAGTGAGAATGCACGGCCGCGCGACAAAGACGGCGCCGGTATGGAATAGACCCGCGACAAAAGGCGAAGTGCGGTCTGGAGGTTGGTGGCGTGCGCGTCGTCAGTGACAATTCTTGGGTGCTTGAGAGCGGCGAGGCTGCCTATGCCTTGGCGGTCCGCGAGGGTCACCTGCTTCAGACGTATTGGGGCGCGCGGCTTCCGCACGCGGGGGACTACGCCGCTCTGCCCCCTACGCGAAACTTCTCTGCAGAATCGTCCCTCCAGCGCGAACCGCTAGCCGTCCTCACCGGAGAAGGTGGGTCCTTCACCGAGCGCACGCTCGATCTCATCGGCGCCAACGGCATTCGCGGCGCGCAACTGCGCTTCGAGTCGGCGGATGTCAGCAGCACGAGCGTCGCGATCCACCTCCGCGATGCGGCGCTCGCTCTGCGGGTCACGCTCACCGTTCGCGAACGCGCCAATTCGCTGTTTGAACAATTTCTGACGCTGCGCAACGACGGCGCCGAGCGCGTGCATCTCGAGCGCGCGTTCAGCGGCAGTTTCCATTTGCCGGCGCGGGACGCTTTCACGCTGAATTGCCTCGCTGGCCGCTGGGGCGATGAATTCCGCATCGAGCGCCACAGGATGGAGACGGGAGTCCTGCTGCGCGAGAGCCGCCGGATCATCACGTCGCATAGCGGCGTGCCGTATTTCGCGGCGGACGAAGGCCACGCCACCGAGGAGGCCGGCGCCGTATGGTTCGGCACGCTCAAATGGTCAGGAAACTGGAAGCTGCTTGCCGAGAAAGCGATGGATGGCCGCCATGTCATTCATCTCGGCCTCAACGACCATGATTTCGGCTGGGATCTCGACCCCGGCGAGGACTTCGCCACGCCTGCGATGATTTTCGGCTTCACGGACGGGGGACATGGCGCGGCGAGCCGCCATTTCCACGATCATGTCCGCGCCGTCGCGCCGCGCCCCGGCTACGTCCCGCCCGTTGTTTACAACTCCTGGTACGCCACGCATTTCGACGTCGACGAAGCGAGCCAAACCGCGCTCGCCGATATCGCGGCCAAGATGGGCGTCGAGCTTTTCGTCATGGACGATGGCTGGTTCTCGGGCCGGGTCTGGGACAATGCAGGCCTCGGCGACTGGTGGCCGGATACGACCAAATTCCCCAACGGCCTCAAGCCGCTCGCCGACGCCGTCCATAATCGCGGCATGCGTTTCGGCCTCTGGATCGAGCCCGAAATGGTCAATCCGAACTCCGATCTCTATCGCGCCCATCCCGACTGGATTCTCCACCACCCCGGCCGCGAACGCTCGCTGCTGCGCAATCAGTCGATCCTCAATCTGGCGCGCACCGATGTGCAGAATTACCTCATCGCCATTTTCGACAAGCTGCTGACCGGCACGCCCATCGACTTCGTCAAATGGGACATGAACCGCGGCGTCAGCGAGGCCGGTTGGCGAGGCGCGCCCCGCGATCCGCGCGAGGTCTGGGTCCGCTATGTCCAAGGCCTCTATCGGGTCTGGGGCGAGCTGCGCCGGCGCCATCCCGCGGTGATCTGGGAGAATTGCGCCGGCGGCGGCGGCCGCGTCGACATGGGCATGATGGAGCTGACAGAGCAATCCTGGACCAGCGACAACACTTTGCCCGCGGCGCGCCTCCAAATTCAAGAGGGCTACTCGCAGCTTTTCCCCGCCGCGACGATGGCCGCCTGGGTCACTGACGGAGGAAAAGACGTCTATCCGCTCGCATTCCGCTTTCACGTCAGCATGGCCGGCGCTCTCGGCATCGGCGGCAATCTGCTGGAATGGTCGGACGAGGAACGAGAGGCCGCCCGCCTGCAGCTCGAGCTCTACAAGGCCGTCCGCCCGCTGATCGCGGATGGCGATCTCTATCGCCTGCGCTCCCCGCGTTCTTCGGCCATCAGCGCGCTGAGCTATGTCGCCAAAGATAAGCGCAAGGCCGTCGTCTTCGCCTGGCGCCGCAGGCCCGACCGGATCACCCGTGAAGTCACCCTCCCGCTCGCTGGCCTAGCGCCGGAGGCGCTTTACCGCGCCGACACGGGCCAGACTCTGAGCGGCAGGGCGTGGTCGACGCGCGGCTTGTGTCTCGACTTGCAGGACATGCAGAGCGTTGTGCTGCAGTTGGAGCGCGTCGACTGACCGGCTGGGCGCCTTCGCGGGTTGCGGGGCGAGTGCAGGCAACCCCTTTGCGTAAGGTGTCAGCCTTGTCCCGCACGGCGACAACCTGGCCGGCTTTCAACGTGCTCGATCAAAACCATTGCTGATTACAGCGTGATCGCGGCGTCTTCGCAATCGAAGACAAACAGCTCCCGGGCTTACGGGGAAAGGGAACGCAATTCGCCGATCTCGACATGGTGTAGGTCTTTCGAAGACCTGAGTCTGCCGTCCCATAGCAGCAAAACGCAACACAGGATTACGTACGAGGATCTCTGCGCTCCCCGAGCAGATCTTCAATAGTTGCCGCCGCCATAGTAAGGCGAGAGGTAAACGGGGCTTGGGCGAGCGCCGTGCCATATGGGCCGGCCAGCCGCATCGTAGCCGTTGCCTTCGCCAAAGTAATTGCCCCCGCCATAGTAAGGGCCAAGCGTGTCGCCTGCGGCGTAAGCGCCATGCCAAAGGGGTTCGCCGGCGACGTTGTAACCGTTGCCTGCGCCGAAATAACCGCCGCCGTAATAGGACGACGTGGCGCGGTGGCCCGGGCATACGCCATGCGGCGGCCGGAAATACCAAACGCCGCCGCTATACCATGAGGTTCCCGCGCCAACGGTCTGGCCGGCGCAATGTCCATAGGTTCCGGCGTTGGCCGGCGTGGTCGCCGCCGACATCGCCGAACCGGCGACGACGGCCGTGGCGATCAGGGATTTGATCGACAAAACACGCATTTAACGCTCCTTCAACGCTGGGCGCGAGAGCCCTTCAGCTTCGCGCGCCTACCGCCTTGCCTCCACCGGCTTCACGGAACGACTTGGGCGACCGTGGCGCAAAGTGGGAAAGCGGGGGCGGTGTAAATGGGGGCCGTGAGGCCGCCCGGTTCGACATGGAGAGTCTAGGCATCCGCCCGCCCTGGAGATAGCAGTCCGCAAAATTTGTTTTAATTTGTTCTTAACGTCCGTGTGCTTGGCCGACGGGTAGTTCTGGGGACAGCATACGCAATACACCGATCTCGGAATCCAGGCATGGAGTCGTTCCTTGAGTTGACAATGCTGTCGCGGGAACCCGAAAACGAAGCCAGCAGCCGAGCACGTCAACACGCGGGGAGCTCATCCATGGTCGTCGATCCCTCACTCACAGGCCGCGTCGCGTTGGTGACCGGTGGAAGTTCGGGAATTGGCCGGGCAGCGTCGCAGGCGTTTGCGGCTCAGGGCGCCAAAGTCGTGGTCGCCAGTCGGCGCACCGACGAAGGCGAGGAGACCGTGCGTCTGATCCAAGCCGCTGGCGGCGACGCAATCTTCGTACGCGCCGACGTTGCGAAGGCGGAAGACATACAAGCGCTGGTTGGGCCGCCGTCGAACGCTTTGGAAGGCTCGATTTCGCCTTCAACAATGCCGGCGTCGAGGGCACGCCATTTGTCGTCGCCGAGGACTATGCCGAGGCGACCTGGGACGAGGTCATCGCCATCAACCTCACGGGCACGTTTCTCTGCATGAAGTACGAACTGCCCGAGATCGCGCGGCACAAAGGCGCCATCGTGAACATGGCTTCAGTTGCGGGCCTCAAAGGAGGGCGCGTCGGCGTCGGCTATCACGCCAGCAAGTATGGCGTGGTGGGCATGACCAAGGCCGCGGCGTTGGAATATGCGAGTAAAGGCGTGCGCATCAACGCCGTGGCTCCGGCCGTGATCCGCACGCCGATGGCCGATCGCGCCTTCTTTCACGACGAGGCGATCGGAGCGCACGTGACGGCGTTGCATCCGTTAGGGCGCGTCGGCGAGGTCGACGAGGTGGCCAATGCTGTGGTGTGGCTCTGTTCGCCGGCCGCGTCGTTCGTCACCGGCCACATTTTGCCCGTGGATGGCGGCTTTCTTCTTTAAGGCTCTGCATTTACGCGGCGCCCGAAACTGCGGCGCTTCTTATTTCCACGTTTCAGCAACATCGACCCATTTTGAAATCACGGGGACAGCATACGCAATACCCGATCTCGACGTGGAGACGTGGAGGTAGTTCGGTGAATTGCGTATGCTGTCCCCGTAATTAAATTCTGCAATTTCGAAAATCGTTGACAGGTCTTCTATGTTCCTGTTATGTTCTTATCCAGTCCAATTCCACGTGGCCATGTCGCGTTGGGCACGTCGAACAGAAAAATGGAGGCCGGGACTTTCCTTTGGTCGTAAGCCACTGAATTCACTGAGATCACATTCGAAAAATCGTCGATTTCACTCTCTGAGATTTTCTGAGGCTTTCGCTGGCTTTCGCAGGTTTTCCCTGAAGCTCCGTCCGCTTTCCCTAGTTATCCCTGACGTTCCGAGTCCCCCGCCAGCAGCAAGACCAGCCACTCCGCCACCAGCGCCGGCTTCGCCGCGCCCTCGATCTCGACGGTAACGCTGAGGCGTTGGAGCGTTTCACCGCCCGGCCGCGTCTCGGCGCCGGCAAGGCGGAACCGCCCGCGCACGCGAGACCCCGACGGCGACGGCGACAGAAACCGCAGCCGGTCAAAGCCGTAGTTCAGCCGGGGCGGCGCGGCCTCGCCGGCCGGCATGGCGTCGTCCGCCATCGCGGTCAGCAGCGCTACGGTGAGGAAGCCATGGGCGATCGTGCCGCCGAGCGGCGTCCCCTTGGCGCGCGCGGGGTCGACGTGGATGAACTGCCGATCCTGGGTGAGGTCGGCGAAGGCGCCGATCAGCGCCTGGTCGACCACGAACCAGCGCGAGACCCGCTCGCCGCCCGCGGCCGCCGGTTCAGAGCTTGCCAGCGATCTCGCCCCGGAAGCCGTGCACCACGCGCTTGCCCGCCAGCGCCACCAGCCGCACCTGCCGCGACTGGCCGGGCTCGAAGCGCGTCGCGGTGCCCGCGGGAATGTCGAGGCGGAAGCCGCGCGCCTTCTTGCGGTCGAACTTCAGCGCCGGGTTGGTCTCGAAGAAATGGTAGTGCGAGCCGACCTGGATCGGCCGATCTCCGGTGTTGGCGACGTCGAGCGACACCGTCTCGCGGCCCTCGTTCATGACGATATCGCCGTCAGAGGTGACGACCTCGCCGGGCATCAACTCGTGGACGCCGCCGCGGATCGGATGGTGCACCGTGACGAGCTTGGTGCCGTCGGGAAAGGTCGCCTCGATCTGGATGTCGTGGATCATCTCGGCGATCCCCGGCATGACCTGGCTCGGCGCCAAGACATGCGCGCCCGCCTCCATCAAGTCGGCGACCGAACGGCCGTCGCGCGCGCCTTCGACGACGAAGTCGGTGATCAGCGCCACCGCTTCCGGGTGGTTGAGCTTCACCCCGCGCTCAAGGCGCCGGCGCGCGACATTGGCGGCCATGCTGATGAGCAGCTTGTCCTTTTCCCGTGGCGTCAAGTTCATTGAAGATTCCCGTGAGGCGTCAGGCCCAAACGCGCGGCGGCGTGCGCCCCGTCGCCAAGATAATGACCTCGCGCATCGCGGAACGCAATCGCTGCGGCTCCTTCGCCACGGCCCTTGCGATCAGCAGGTCCGCGGTGGGGCCGGCTTCGCCCGCGATGAGGCTAGCGCCGCCCTCAACGCCGGCGGCGTCATGGGCTTCGAACAGCGCGCGCAGGGGATCGAGCGTTTCGCGCGCGCCGGCGCCGATCATCAGCAGCGTCGCCGCCGCCCGCGCGCCGCCGCCAAGCGCGGGACGGTCAAGATCGGCGGCGCCGCGGATGTTGGCTTCCTCGGCGAACAGCAATTCGCCGCTGAGACGAATGCGCCAGCGGTCGCGCAGATGGGCGTCGGCCGCCGTCTCGCCCGAGGCGATGCGGCCAAACACCGCGCCCTCGACGAACACCAGCCGCGCGCCGGCGGCGAGATCGACGCGAATGCGCCGCTCCAGCCGGGCGCCTTCGAACAACAGCGTTTCCTGCGGCGCCCAGATCAGCTTTGCGCCTTCGCCGACACGGATGTCGGTGGCGACCCGCGCGGGCTCGCCGTCGGCGCGGTAGATCTTTTCGGCCGATTGGGTGGTGAACGTCGCCTCCGCGCCGGCGTCGAGCGCAATGTCGACGTCGAGCCGGTCGCCGCCGGCGATGCCGCCGCCGACATTGACGAGCACCGCTTCGCACGGGCCGGTGCGCGGGAACTTCATGCGCAGGCCACCGGTCTCGTAAAGGTCGGCGAGCTCAGTCACGCCGCCGTGCGCCGCGAACCGCGCCCGCAGCCGTCCGGCGAGGCGCGGCTGTTGCGTTCGCCCGTTCTCACGGTCATTGCGTTCAAGCATGCCGACTGCGCCGAACGTGTATCAAAACCGGAATACTCCATGACCGCCGGCATCTTCGCGCTGGTGCTCGCGGCCGCGCTTCTTCATGCGGGTTGGAACGCGTTGGTCAAGCAGGCCGACGATCCCTTTCTCGGCATGGCGGCGGTTTGCCTCTGGGGCGGCGTGTTCGCGGCGGCGGTCTTCCTCGCGCTGCCATGGCCGCCGGCGGCGGCGTGGCCCTACATCGCCGCCTCGATCGTCCTGCACGTCGTCTATTTCTGGCTGGTTGGGCTGGTCTATCGCCACGCGGAATTGTCGACCGCCTATCCCATAATGCGCGGCTGCGCGCCGCTGCTCACCTTCGCATGGGCCGCGGTGGCCTTGCACGAGTTTCCCGGCGTCGGCGGGCTTTGCGGCATCTTGCTGCTGGCGGGCGGCATCGTCTCGCTCAGCCTGTCCAGCGACCGCAAGACCCTGATCAAAAGCTTGCCGCTGGCGCTGACCATCGCGGTCTCGATCTCGCTCTACACCGTCATCGACGCCGAAGGGGCGCGGGTCACCGGCGCTGGCGCCGCCGGCGCCTTCGCCTACAACGGCGCTTCGGACGCCGGCACGGGGTTGGTGCTGACCCCGATCGCCGCGCTATGGCGGGGGCCGGGCTTTTACGCCGAAGTCGGCAAGCGCTGGCAAAAGGGCCTGGCCGGAGGCGCGGCCGCGTTTTTCGGCTACGGCCTCGTGGTCTACGCGACGACGCAAGCGCCGATCGCGCTGGTCGCCGCCTTGCGTGAAAGCTCGGTGCTGTTCGCCGCGGCGATCGGCGTGCTCGCCTTCGGCGAGCGCATCGGAAAAACCAAGGCAGCCGCCGTTGCGCTGATCCTGGCGGGCGTCGTCTGGATTCGGCTGGCCTGACCGGGCTCCCCAACGGGGAGGCGTAAGGTTCGGGAAAGATTAGCGGACGGTGTGTCCGCCAATCCACAGATTCGGTCAGTCCGGCGCCCTATAACCGCCTGACAAGCCATGACCGAAGCCGCCTACTTCACGCCCCACAACGACGCTGCCGACGCCGCGCGGATGCTGACGCGCATCGGCATGGTCGCCCTGGCGATCGGCGTTCCCGCCTCCGCGGGGCTCGGCGGCTACGCCATGTCCATCATGTTCGCCATCGGCATCGCGCTGCTGTTTGCGGCGGAGGCGCTCTACCCCGCGCCCGGCGTAGAACGGCGCTTTCGCGACCTCCGCGTCTCGCTGCTCGCCTTGGCGGCGGTCGGCTTCCTCGTCTGGGCCGCCGCCTCGCTGTCCTGGACGCCGTTTCCCAATTTCGGGCTGCGGCGGATTGGCATCGTTCTTCTCATCGGCGCTCCCACGTTCATCGCCATTCTGGCGGCGCGCCCGCACATTCGCGCCGCCGACCTCTATCTCTTCCCGATCGGCGTCGTGGTCGCGATGGGAACGACCTTGGCGCTCGGGATCGCGGGGCTGAACGGCGTCGCCGTCGACGACAACGCCGGCCCCAACCTGGCGACTGCCGTCGTCGTCGGCCTGTTCCCGGCCATGGCGGGACTGTCCTCGCGCGGGCGCAACGGGCTTGCCCGCTTTCTGGTGATCGTGGCGCTTGGTTATACCCGCATCGCCGGAACGCCCGGCACCACGGCGGCTTTGCTGGTCGGCTTCGCCTCGTTCTCCTTCGCGCTGTCGGACGCCCCGCGGACGTCCAAAGACCTTGGCTGGATCGCCGCCGCGATGGTGTTGCTGGCGCCGCTCGCGCCGCTGACCGCGCCCGGACTGGTGCGGCTGATCGCCCACGCCGACCTCGCTACGCTGCCGCAGCCGGGGCCGGCGCTGCAGGCGATGTCCGACATTGTGCTGCAAGAGCCCTATCGCCTGCTCACCGGCCACGGCCTGGAAGCGGCGGTCCGGGCGGCTAAGGTCGGCGTGCTGCCCGCCGGCGCGCCGCATGGTTTGGTGTTCGAGGTCTGGTACGATCTTGGCCTCGTCGGCGCGGCTATTTTGGCTTTCGGGCTGTGGCGCGGGTTTCGCGCCATCGACCGCGCCAAGCCGCGGGTGCAGCCCTATCTGATGGCGACGCTGACCTGCATCGTCACGCTGGCCTTCGCCAATTCCGGCTGGGGCGACGAAACCTGGCTGGTGCTAATCGCCAACGCCGCGATCGCCGCGGATTGCGCGATGCGCGGCCAATACGGCACGAAAGCGCCGTCAGCGGTCGGTTTAGCGCATTTTTAAACGGCCGGCTCGATGGCCAGCGCCTGCGCGCCGAACTGGGCTGCGAAGAAGCGCTTGTAGGCGCCGTCGTGCGCGATCAAATCCCGATGCGTGCCGGCCTCTACCGCCCTACCGCCGTCGATCACGATGATCTTGTCGGCGCCGACGATGGTCTGCAGGCGGTGAGCGACGACGATCGTGGTGCGCCCGCCGCGCAAGGCCTGGAGCGCGGTCTGCACGGCGCGTTCAGAACTCCAAGTCGAGCGCCGCCGTCGGCTCGTCGAGCAGCAAAATCGGCGCGTCCTTCAAGATGGCGCGGGCGATGGCGATGCGCTGGCGTTGACCGCCCGACAATTGCGCGCCCATTTCCCCGACCGGCGTGTCATAGCCGAGCGGGAATTCCATGATGAAGTCGTGGGCATAGGCGCCCTTGGCGGCGTCGACGATCGCGCCGAATTCCGCGCCCGGTTTGCCCAGCGCGATATTGTCGCGGACCGTGCCGCGGAACAGGAAGACGTCCTGACTGACGAAGGCGATATGATCGCGCAAGTCGGCGAGATCGACGCTCGCGACGTCGACGCCATCGATGCTCACGGCGCCGGCCTGCGGCGTATAGAAGCGCTGGATCAATCCCAGGATTGTCGACTTGCCGCCGCCCGAAGGGCCGACGAGCGCGGTGGTCTGGCGCGGCTCCGCCGTCATCGTCAGTTGGTTGATGACCGTTTCCCGCACCCGATAGCCATAGGAAACGCCGAGGAAGTCCACTTCCCCATGGCTTACCGCGATCTTGGGCAAGCCAAGCCGGACGGGTTCGGCCACTGGCGCGTCGAGCACTTCGTAGACCAGCGCCGCATTGACCGCGCCATTCTGAATGTCGACAGGAAACCGCCCAAGCCGTTTCGCCGGCTCGTAGGCGAGCATCAGCGAGCCGAAGAACGAGATGAAGGCGCCGGGATCCGCGCCGTTGGCGACCCTGTACGAACCGTAAAAGACGGCGAAGCCGATTGAAAGGCCCGCCAGCGTGTCGGCGACCAACGAGGCCATGCCGGACCCAATCGCCATGCCGTTGCCGGACTTTTCGACGTTGCGCACGGCTTCGGCCATGCGTAGGCGCATTTGGCCCTGCAGGTTGAAGGCTTTGACGATGCGCATCCCTTGGACCGCCTCGCCCATCGCCTGCATCATCACCGCCGAACCGTCGAACGAACGCTTGGCGTAGCGGCGCACGCGCCTCAGGATCCGTCCGACGAAGATGGCCGCGACGGGCAAGCCAATAAGGGCGATCGCAGACAGGCGCGAGTCCATGTACACCATCACGGCGATGAGGCCCGCGACTTGCACCGCATCCCGCGCTGCGCCTTGCACCAACAATTGCAGGCAGTCCCGCACGCCATTGGCGGCGAGCGCCAGTCGCGCGACGAATTCGCTGGAGTGGCGATCCTGAAAGTAATTGAGATCCTGTTCAAGCAGGTGGTTGAACACCCGCTTCTGCACCGAGGCGACGATCCGGTTGCCGAGCCGCGTAGCGACATAAAGGGCGCCGAACGTCGAGGTCCCCCGCGCCAGAAATAGAACCGTCACGCCGATCGCGGGCCACAACATATGGGAGAACGCGCCGGGGGAGACGACGCCATTGAGGATCGGCTTGAGAATGTAGCCGATGCCGACATTCGTCAGCGCGGACACCGCCAAAAAGAAACCGGACATCGCATAGGCGAGCTTGTTGCTCGCGGCGTAGTCGAGCACGATGCGCGTGAGCACCTCGCGACTCGCTTTGAGGTTCGAAGCGACGTCCATTTGTTTCTTGGCGGGGGCGCTCGCGAGCGCCGTCGCACTCACTTAGCGGCGCGGCAACGGCCGGGCGCCGAGCGCTCCGAGGCCGACGCGCGGGCGCTTATATTCAACGACCACGGCGCGGCTGCGTCCGGCGACCAGGGTCGGACGGCCCTTCAGCGCCAGCGTCGCCCGCTTGGAGGCCTGCTGCCGCACCGCATCGACCGGCATGCCTAAAAGGGTCGCGGCGATCTCGACTTTCGTGTCGAAGTCGTCGGTCAGGCTTTCCGCCGCCTGCAGCGCCTCGTCGATGTTCGGCGGCTCCCGGCGCACGCGCCGAGCGCCCCATTTTGTCTTCCAAACCGTCGACATCGCCCTGCGGACCTAAGCCTCGTTGAGTCGCCCAGGGGGACGACACACACATTACTTCTAACACGTCGGCTGCGCGCGGCAAACCGGCCGCTCAATCGCCCCAGCCGTTCGGGTTCGGCGCGGACGAGAATACCCCGCTCGTGCGGTGTAAAAGAAGATTTCGTTAATCTCTTGAAGAAATTAATTTTTCTCTGCGCGCGAACGTTCAAAAACGGGACATTTCCCTTTGGTGCAACCTAACGCGGAATTTACCCAAAACCCGCCATAGAAAGCGGGTCGACGCTGTTGCCGCCGACGTGTGGTGCGTGTCCAATAATGCGTAGCTCTCGTGTCGGGGCGCCCGTCCTCGCTTCCCAGATTCAGGTTCGGCGTACTGGGAATTTCGCGGTCCGGGCCCCCGCCACGAACGAGCCTGGCAAAGAGCCGGGACTCGCGGCGCTTCCGCTCAATAGCGTTGTCGAAGGCGACTGCGTTGCGAACCTCCGGCGCTTGCCTGAGTCGTGCGTCGACTTCGTTTTCGCAGACCCGCCCTATAATTTGCAGCTGGCCGGAACACTGTCGCGCCCTGATCAGAGTCTCGTAGACGCCGTCGACGACGATTGGGACAAGTTCGCCGATTTCGCCGCCTATGATACGTTCACGCGTGATTGGCTGAGCGCGGCGCGGCGAACGATGAAGCCCGAGGCGACCATCGCCGTCATCGGCTCCTACCACAATATCTTCCGCGTCGGCGCGCTGATGCAGGATCTCGGCTTTTGGATCCTCAACGACATCGTCTGGCGCAAGACCAACCCGATGCCGAATTTCCGCGGCCGGCGTTTCACCAACGCCCACGAAACGATGATCTGGGCGACGCGCAGCCAGAACGCCAAGCGCTACACTTTCAATTATGAGGCGCTCAAGGCCGGCAACGAGGACGTGCAGCCGCGCTCGGATTGGCTTCTGCCGATCTGCTCCGGGGCTGAGCGCCGCAAGGACGACGACGGCAAGAAACTTCACCCGACGCAAAAGCCCGAGGCGTTGCTGCAACGGTTGCTGATGGCGGCGACGCGACCCGGCGACATCGTGCTTGATCCGTTCTTCGGCAGCGGGACCACAGGCGCCGCCGCAAAGCGTCTGCGGCGCCATTTCATCGGTCTCGAGCGCGACGCAACCTACGCAAAAGCGGCGCGGGCCAGGATCGACGAGGTTGAGCCGCTGGATCTATCGGGCGTCGCCGAAGCGCCCGCCAAGCGCAGCGAACCGCGGGTCGCGTTCTTGAGCGTTGTCGAGGCCGGCCTCGTTAAGCCCGGCGAGGCGCTCACCGATCAGCGCGGCCGGCATCGCGCGGTGGTGCGTGCGGACGGCGCATTGGCGCTCGGGCCCATCGTCGGCTCAATCCACAAGGTCGGCGCGCTCGCCCAGGGGCTGCCGGCGTGCAACGGCTGGACGTTCTGGATGGCGGAGCGCAACGGCCGGCAGGTCAGCATCGACGACATGCGCACCAGCATTCGCGCCGCCATGCGCGAAGCGGCGGAGTGACGGTCTCGCTGCACGGCTCTTGCTAGGAAACACGTCGGCGCCGCACAAAGCGGCATGCGACGCTTGTTCCTCATCCGCCATGCCAAGACCGAGCCGCAGGGCTCCATGACGGATTTCGAACGCCGTCTTTTGCCGCGTGGACATGCCGACGCCCGACGGCTCGCAACCTGGTTTCAGGAGAACCGCCAGAGCGCGGACGCTCTTGTCTACTCGACGGCGACGAGAGCGGTCGAAACCGCGGACGCACTTGCGGAGAGCTGGCTGCAAAAAGCTCCGCGCACGGCCGTCGCCGAACTTTACGGCGCGCCGTGGCAAGCCATTCTCGGCTGTGTCCGCGCCTTTCCCGCAACGACCCATGCGGCGGCGCTCGTCGCCCACAATCCCGGAATGTTCGACGTAGCGAACATTCTGACCGGAGCCGGAGACCCGGGGGCGCGCGCCCGGCTGACGGAGAAGATGCCGCCCTGCGGCTGCGCTGTGCTCGATTTCTCCCTCGAACTCGTGGGACAAACTCGAACCGGGCGCGGGCCTTCTCAGCCTGTTTCTGACGCCGGACAGTTTTTAGGTCCTCGCGGCCAGCGAACGGACGGCGCGCGCGCCAGTTGCGAACTTACGCACTTGGCGGCGGCTGAGGCAGTGTGTAAACGCAATCCGCGCCCGTGCTCAGCAACTTGGCCGTGCGCTGTTTTGACTTTGGGTGGGGGTAGCCAATGGGGATGGCTGGAATATCGGGCTTGAAGACGGCAACGTCAATCAGGGCCTTGCTTGTTGCGGCGGCCTTTCTGGCGACGCCCGCTCTGGCGCAAGACGCTGCGCCTGCGGCCGAGCCTGCGCCGGCCGCGGACCAAGCCGCAGCCGATCAAACGGCCCCGGCCGCCGACGTGTTCAGCCAGGAGGAGCTTGAGAAACTTCTGGCGCCGATCGCGCTCTATAGCGACGCGCTGCTCGCGCAGATGCTGCCGGCGAGCGCCTATCCCGTACAGATCGTGCAGGCGCAGCGCTGGCTCGACAAACACCCCGACGCCGTCGCCAAGAACGACTTCAGCGGCGTCGACAACCAAAATTGGGACCCTGCGGTGAAGGCGCTGCTGCGCTTCCCGACTGTGGTCAAAAAGATGAGCGACGACCTCGATTGGACCACCGATCTTGGCGACGCCACAGTCAATCAGCCTAAGGACGTCGCGGACGTCATCCAGGCGCTGCGCGCAAAGGCGGATCAAACGGGTTCGCTGACGACGACGAAACAACAGGTCGTGAAAAAGTCGACGCAGAACAACACGACCTACATCACGATCGAGCCAGCCGAGCCGGACGTCGTCTATATCCCGGCGTACGATCCTGTCGCCGTCTACAATCCTGGCGCTCCCCTCCTCGCGTTCGGGACAGGTGTCGCCGTCGGCGCGATCTGGAACAACAATTATTGGAATTGGGGGAACGGCGCGATCTATCCGCCGGTGTGGCCCGGCTATCCCGGCTTTCGGCCGCCCTATCCGGGCTGGCGTCCCGGCCAGCCTTCTTGGCGCCCGGGCGGGGACAACAACATCAATATAGGCGGTGGCAATAACATCAATATCGGCAATAACGTGCGGCCGTGGCGGCCGGGCGGCGACTATCGCCCCGGCAACGGCAGCCATCCCGGGATCGGCAACAATCGCCCCGGCGGCGGCAACCGTCCAGGCACAGGTAATCGCCCGGGCAACGGCCCTGGGGCAGGCAATCGTCCGGGCGCGGGCAATGGACCTGGCGGGGGAAATGGGCCTGGAGCCGGCAACCGGCCAGGCTCGGGCAATGGCGGCAACGGTCCCGGCGCGGGAAATCGGCCTGGCGCGGGCAACGGCAATGGTGGAAATCGGCCGGGCGCTGGAAACGGCGGCAATCGGCCCGGCGCCGGAAATGGTCCAGGCGCGGGTAACCGGCCGGGAGCTGGCAACGGCCCTGGCGCCGGCAATCGACCCGGAGCTGGTGCGGGCAATCGCCCTGGCGCTGGAGGCGGTGCCAATCGCCCCGGCGGCGGCGCTGCAACCCGCCCCGCGCCCCGGCCGAACATTGGCGCGCCCAACGGCACCGCGATGAGCGGCGTGAGAATGGGCGCGGCCAACAATAACTTCAGCAATCGCGGCGCAGCCAGCCTTGGCGGCATGGCCAGACCGGCCGGCGGCGGCGGAGGCGGTTTCCCCGGCGGCGGCGGCGGGCGTGGCGGCGGAGGCGGCGGCGCGATGCGCGGCGGAGGTGGTGGCGGGCGCGGCGGCGGTGGCGGCGGCCGACGTTCCGACATCCGGCTCAAGCACGATCTCGTCCTTCTCGGCCGGCTCGATGATGGATTGGGCTTCTACCGTTTCACGTACAACGGCGGTCACACGCCGTATGTCGGCGTCATGGCGCAGGAGGTGCTTGCCGTCATGCCTTCGGCCGTAACGCGTGCGCCGGACGGCTATTACCGGGTGTTTTACGACAAGCTCGGCGTGCCGTTCGAGACCTATAAGAATTGGCTCGAAGATGGAGCGCGGCTGCCTGCCGCGCCGCCGATTTCGCGCCCGGAAGGCGCGCAACGCACAGCCTCCGACAACTCGCTATAGGGAATAAGCCCATGAAGCTCTCTATTCTCTTCGCAAGCGCAGCGATCGTCCTCGGCGCTCATTCGGCGCTGGCGCAACAAGTCTATCCCACGCCGGACGACGCGGCGAAGGATCTCATCGACGCCGCGAAAGCCGGGACGCCCGGCTTCGCGGTCCGCATCTTCGGCCAAGCCGGCAAGGACCTGCTGAGTTCCGGCGACGCCGTGACCGACGCCGACAACGTCGCGACGTTCAACACCGCGGCCGCGGCGACGATGGCGATCGACGACGGGCCTGATGGGCAGAAATTGCTGCGCGTCGGCAACAACGGCTGGACGCTGCCGATCCCGCTGGTGAAAACCGACGCCGGCTGGCACTTCGATGCTGCGAAGGGCAAGGAAGTCATGGTCGACCGCGAGGTCGGCTTCAACGAACTGAGCGCGATCGAAGCGTGCCGCGCCTACAAGCAGGCGCAGGACGACTATTTCGAGCTCGATCGCGACGGCAACGGCGTTCGCGAATATGCGCAACGGATCATTTCATCGCCTGACAAGCACGACGGTCTTTACTGGCCGCCGGAAGATCAAAGCGATCTGTCCCCGCTCGACGGCTTTGCGCAGGACGCCGCCGCCTCCGGAAACACGCCGGGCAAAGGCGAGCCTTACAACGGCTATATCTTCCGCGTCCTGACCGCTCAGGGACCGGCCGCTCCTGGCGGCGCGCATGCCTATCTGATCAATGGTCTCATGATCGCCGGGCATGCGCTGGTCGCTTGGCCCGCTGACTACGGCAAGAGCGGCGTCCAAACGTTCACATGCGGCGAGAACGGCGTGATCTACCAAAAGGATCTCGGCGCCAACACCGCCTCTCTGGGCGCGGCCATGACGCAGTTCAATCCGGACGACAGCTGGAAGCCCGTGGAGTAATCAGGTTACCCGTCATGGCCGGGCTTGGCGCCCGCCCATGACGGAAAGTGCGCAAGATGGCGCCGAGCGTTCAACGCGCGGCGCGCGCTGGACTCTGGCCCTCGTCGGCTTTCTCGCTTTATTCCTTGAGTTGGCCTGCATCCGCTGGTTCGCCGCCAACGTCGTCTTTCTGCAGTTCTTCACCAACGTCGTCCTGATCGCGTCGTTTCTGGGTCTGTCGTGCGGTTGCCTAGCCGCGCGAAGCCAGCGGCATTGGCTTTCGCTGTTCCCGGCATTGATCCTGCTCGCGGCGCTCGCTGCGCGTTTCAGCCTTTTGGTCTATTTCAACTGGGAGGGCGTCGCCGTCGACGTCGGCCACCAAGGCTCGCCGCAGGAAGTGTTCTTCGGCGCCGAGTATCGGAGCCCTGACGCCGCCGAATTCGTCGTGCCGATCGAGGCGATCGCCGCCTTCTTCTTCCTTCTCGTCGCCTTGCCGTTCGTTGGTCTTGGTCAAGTGTTAGGGCGCGCGCTCGCGAGCGCCGAAAATCATGTGCTCGCTTATTCCCTCAACATCGGCGGCAGTCTTGCCGGCATCGCCGCCTTCTCGGCACTGTCTTTCCTGGAGACGCCACCTCTCCTCTGGTTCGCCATCGTCTTCGCCGGCGTTGCGGTCCTGCTTTGGCGCGGCGGCGCGCTCACGAGACTTCGTCTTGGGGCCCTCGCGGCTACGCTGCTTGCTGTGGCCATTCCCGCTGACGTCGGAGGTGGCCAGGCGCGCTGGTCGCCGTACTACGCCGTCGACTACCGACCGGAGCGTTCGTACATCTGGGTCGACAACATCGGCCACCAGGCCATCGTGCCGTTCGACGAAGGCGGCTCGGTCTACTCGTTGATCCACCTCTTGCAGCGGCAAAGCGGCGGCGCTCCATTCAAGAACGTTCTGGTCATCGGCGCAGGCGCGGGCAACGACGTCGCGCACGCCCTGCGCTTCGGCGCCGCCTCCATCGACGCCGTCGAGATCGATCCCGTCATCCAGGACATCGGCTCCCTTCACAATCCGGACCGTCCCTACCAGGACTCGCGCGTTAGGGTTCATATCGACGACGGCCGCCATCTTCTGCGCAACGCGGAAGGCCGCTACGATCTGGTGGTGTACGCGCTGGTCGACTCGCTCGTGCAGCACAGCGGCTATGCCGACCTCAGGCTGGAGAGCCTGCTTTTCACCGAGCAGGCTTTTGCGGACGTGCGCCGCGCGCTCAAGCCGGGCGGCGTGTTCGTCATGTACAACTACTTTCGGCAGGGCTGGGTCGTGCAGCGAGTCGCCGCAATGGCCGCCCAAGCGTTTGGCTGTCCGCCGACCGTTCTATCGCTCCCTTATGTCGCGTCTCTGAAGGCGTCCGATCCCGCGGGATTTACCGCGATCGTCGCGGGTTGCGACAACAAGATCGCTCCGACGCTCGCGGCGCGCGGCGTGTTTTGGTTGAACGGATTGCCTCCCGCCAACGTCAGCGCCGACGGATTCACCGCGCTGCCTGTGGGCTCACCCTTGGAGACCCAAGGGCTGTGGCAACCGATCGCGCCGACCTCGCTCGTCATTGACAGTCCTGCGGCCGAAACGCGGGTCACCGACGACTGGCCGTTTCTCTATGTCAGCGGGCGGCTTGTCCCCGATCTGATAGGGCGCTCGATCGCGCTCATGAGCGCGGTCGGCCTCGGCATGGTTTTCCTATTCGCGCCGAAAGATGGCCTCAGGCCGAAGTCGCGCATGTTCTTCCTCGGCGCCGCCTTCATGCTGCTGGAGGCGAGAGCGGTCGTGGCGATGGCGCTGCTGTTCGGCGCGACGTGGGTCGTGAATTCCGCGGTGTTCTTCACCACGCTGTCGCTCGCCCTCGCTGCGAACGTCTATGTGCTGAAGACGCGAAGCGTCCGCCTCTGGCAGGCATACGCTGGATTGGCGGCGCTGCTGATCGTGAGCGCGTCGACGCCGATCGATGTCTTTTTAAGCGGGCCGCTGCTGTGGCGCTTTGGCGCGCCATGCCTGCTCACCCTCGGGCCGTTGCTGTTCGCCGCAGCGATCTTTGCGCGCGCGTTTGGCGAGGAGACCGAGCCGGATCAAGCGCTGGGCTGGAACGTCGCGGGGTCTGTGATCGGCGGCATGGCGGAATCCCTGTCGACCGTGGTTGGGTTTCAGCGCTTGGCGCTGGTGGCGATGGCGCTCTATGCCCTGTCGCTATGGACGCCGCGCACGAGCGTTGGCGCGCGCTGAAGTTCAGCCGACTTTGTCTTCCCTTTGGATCGGGATCCAGATTTCGACGTGTCCGATCGCGACCCTCGGGTCAAAGTCGGCATCGTAATATTCGTAGGCCGGGGTGGCGGCGCGCACGAAGCCCGATTGCGGCAACCATCGATCGAAGATGGCCATCCAGAGTTCATTGATCTTCGAAATATGATCGGCATGGGCGAACACCGCATAGCGATGCGGGACAATCGCCTTTTTGGTGAGGGCTTCTTCGAGTCCGTCGAAGCTCGCGACTTCCACGCCGGCGAGGTAGTCGAGGTTGCCCGCCTCGTCCATGACGTCGCAGACGCCGTAGGACGCCATGCCGATCTGTCCGGGGATCTTGCCGAAGTAGTGTGGGCCGAAGCGCGACCAGAGCGCGGGGATCTCGCCACGGTTCGCGGGGCCGAACCGGCCGCTGAGGCCGGCGATGCGCAACAATCCGCCGTCCTCGAAACGAGGCGCTAATTCGCTCGCCGACGCACCGGCCATTCCGCCCTCCGCCTTAGCTCGCCTCGCGATACGACTCGGCGGTGGTGAGGTCTACCGACACGATCTGGCTGACGCCTTGCTCGGCCATGGTGACGCCAAACAGGCGGTCCATGCGCGCCATGGTGACGGGGTTATGCGTGATCGTCACGAAGCGCGTGTCGGAGCGCTTGCGCATCTCCTCGAGCAGGTTGCAGAACCGTTCGACATTGTAATCGTCGAGCGGCGCGTCGACTTCGTCGAGCACGCAGATCGGCGACGGGTTGGTCAGGAACACCGCGAAGATCAGCGCCATCGCCGTCAGCGCCTGCTCGCCGCCCGAAAGCAGCGTCAGCGTCTGCGGCTTTTTCCCGGGCGGCCGCGCGAAAATCTCCAGCCCGGCCTGCAGCGGATCGTCAGACTCGACTAGCTGCAGCTCGGCGGTGCCGCCGGCGAACAGCGTCGCGAACAATTGCTGGAAGTGACCATTGACGACGCTGAACGCCGCGAGTAGGCGCTCGCGTCCTTCGCCGTTCAGCAGGCCAATGGCGTGGCGCAACTTCTTGATCGCCTCCGTCAAATCGTCGCGTTCGGCGATCAGCTTGTCCCGGCCGCCTTCGACCTCGCCGAGCTCCTCGTCGGCGCGCAAATTGACCGAGCCGAGCCGCTCGCGCTCGGACTTGAGGTTTTCGAGCTTGCGCTCGATCACGCTGCGTTCGGGCAAATCGTCGTCGAAGCCGACGCCGGCGAGCGGCGCCAACTCATGGGGCTCGACCTCCAATTCGCCGCGAATGGCGATGAGCAGCGCTTCCTGGCGCTCGCTCGCGCCCTCGAGCCTTTGCTCGGAGGCCGCGCGCGCTTCGCGGGCGGCCGCCATGGCCTCGAGCGCGTGCTTGGCGGCGCGATCGATGTCGGCAAGCGCGATTTCCGCGCTCGAAAGTTCGTCGGACAGACGTTTGCGCTCGGCCTCCGCGGTCTCAAGCTCCGCGAACAGGGCGCGCCGTTGCCGTGCGAATTCGACGGGCGTATCGTCGAGGGCCTCTAATTCCTTAGTCGCCTCGGCGCGGCGGCCGGCGATCTCCTCGATATGGGTTTTCGCCTTTGCCGAGCGTTCGCCCCAGGAGGCGAGTTCGTTTGCAATGGCGGTGATGCGCGCCTGACGCGCCTGAAGGTCGCGCGCCAAAGCATGCTCTTGCGCGCGCGCTTCGGTGGCGGCGGCCCGCGCTTCGGCGCTGCGGGCGCGGGCGCGCTCGAGGGCGAGCGACAATTCCTGGTTCGGCGCGACTTCAGCCATCTTCGCCTCAGCGGCGACCTTGCGCTCGGCGGATTCCTGCAAGGCGGCTTCGGCGCGGGTTTTGCCGGCCTCCAACGCGGACAACCGCGTCGCCGCTTCGCCGGATCGGCGTTCGAACGAGGCAAGCGTCAAACGCCCGAGATCTAGGGCGGAACGCGCATCCCTCAAGCGTTGGCGCAGGCTTGCGTCTTCCGCCGCCGCCGCCTTGGTCTTCGCCTGCGCGCCTTCGAAGTCCGCTCTGGCAAGTTCCACCGCCTGGCGCGCAGCTTCGGCTTCGCGCGAAAGATCGGTCAGGCGGTTTTTCTCGGCGAGCCGGCGTGCAGCTGGGGTCGGCGCTTCCGCCGCGGCGACAAAGCCGTCCCAGCGCCACAGATCGCCTTCGCGCGACACCAGCCGCTGGCCTGTGCGCAACTGCGCCGCCAAGGTGCGGCCCTCTCCGCGCAGCACGACGCCGATCTGCTTCAGGCGCCGCTGCAGCGGCTCGGGCGCGTTGACGAAAGATGCCAGCGACTCGACCCCGGCGGGAAGCGCAGGATCAGCCTCAAGGCCCTCAAGCTGCATCCAATGCGCAGGCGCGGCGGTGTTGATCGACGCATCGAGATCGTCGCCCAAAGCCGCGCCGAGCGCCGCCTCATAGCCGCGGGCGACGCCAATGGACTCCACCACCGGCGGAAACAGGCCGCCGCCGCCGGAGCCCAGCAACTTCTCTAGCGTGCGCACTTCCGTCTGCAGGCGCTGGGCCGTGCGGTCACGCTCGGCAAGGGGCCCTCGCGCCTGGTTCTCGGCTTCGCGGACTTCGGCGACCGCGCGTTCCGCGGCGAGCGCCTGCGCTTCGACCTTCGCTACCTCTTCGGCGAGCGTGCGCTCGTTCTCCTGCAGCCGCGTCCGCTCGTTCGGATCGGGAGCGTTGCGGGCGAGCGCCTCGTGATCGCGCGTGAGCTGGGCCGCTTCGGCCTCAAAGCGCTGATGCCGACGGGTTTCTTCCGCGAGCGCCGCGCCATAAGCGTTGCGGCGGGCGTTCAGGTCGGAAATCGCGGCTTGCGCCTGCTGCAGCGCCGCCTCAACCTCGGTCAGGCTGGCGTCGGCCTTCTCACGCCGGGCGATCGCTTCCGCCTTGTCCGCCTCGCCGCCTGCGTTTTTGGCCGCAAGGTCGTCGCGTTCGGCGGACAACCGCTGTTCGGTGGCTTCGGCGTCGCCGATGAGGGCTTCTTCGCGCGCCAGATCATGCGCCCATTGCGCAAGACTGCGGGCAAGATCCGCCGCGCGCTGCTTGGCGCGCTTTTCCTCGGCCTCCAGCGCGTCGCGGGCGCTGATGAGCCGCTGCAACGCGGCGCCGGCGCGGGCCGCCGCCTCGCGGCGGGCCGGAAGCTCGGAGGCGGCGATCGCCTGCGCGGTCGCGGCTTCGCCTTGCGCGCGCGTCAATTCGGCGACGTCGAGCGTATCTTTCTCAAGACGCTGACGCGCCTCGAAATGCGCGCGATCGGCCTCGCGCCAGCCGATCAGGCGCGCCAATGCCTCAAGCTTGCGGATGTCGGAGGCGAGCCCGCGATAGCGCACGGATTGCTTAGCTTGCCGTTTCAGGCTGTCGATCTGCCCTTCGACTTGACGCAGAACGTCGTCGACGCGGACGAGGTTGTCCTCGGCGGCCTTCAGCCGCAGCTCCGCTTCGTGGCGGCGCGAATGCAGGCCGGAGACGCCGGCGGCCTCTTCGAGAATGAGACGGCGGGCCTGCGGCTTGGCGCCGATGATCTCACCGATCTGGCCCTGGCGCACGAGCGCCGGAGAACGAGCGCCCGAGGATGCGTCCGCGAACAGCAACTGCACGTCGCGGGCGCGCACTTCCTTGCCGTTGACGCGATAGGTCGAGCCGGAGTCGCGATCGATGCGCCGCGTGACTTCGAGAACTTCCGCGTCGTTGAAAGCCGCCGGCGCGGTGCGGTCCTTGTTGTTGAGCACCAGGCCGACTTCGGCGTGGCTGCGCGCGGCGCGCCGGCCGGAGCCGGAGAAGATCACGTCCTCCATGCCGGAGGCGCGCATGTTTTTGTAGGACGTCTCACCCATCACCCACCGCAGGGCTTCCACGAGATTGGACTTGCCGCAGCCGTTCGGCCCGACGACGCCGGTCAGGCCGGGCTGGATGACAAAATCGACGGGATCCGAAAAGCTCTTGAATCCGGCCAGGCGCAGGCGATCGAATTTCATCGGCGACCCTTAACCCAAACCAACGGTGACGACGCTCATTTCAGCAGGGGCTCGAGCGCGGTGTCGAAATCGGCGATCGTCAGTTCTCCCGCGACCTTCTTGCCCTGGATGAAAAAGGTCGGCGTGGCGTCGACATTGAACTTGTCGGCCGCCTGGTCGCGCTCGGCGTTCACTTGATCATAGAGCGCCTGGTTCTGCAGGCACGTCTCGAAGTCGGCTTGCGTGAATCCGAGGCCCTTGGCGAGTTCGAGCAGCGGCTGCAGCGGCTTGTCGACGAACGCCCATGTGTTCTGCTGTGCGAACAGTTGGTCGACCACGGCGTTGCGCTTATCGTTGCCGGCGCAGCGCGCCAGCATGAAACCGGCGGCGGCGAGCGGATCGAGCGGGAACTCGCGCAGGACGAACTTCACCTTGCCGGTGTCGATGTATTTCGCCTTCAGGTCCTTCCAGCCGGTTTCATGAAACGCGGCGCAATGCGGGCAGGTCATCGAGGCGTATTCGACGATCGTCACCGGCGCGCTTGGCGAGCCCTGCACGATGTCGGGCAGCGGGCCGGGCGCCATCAACTGGTCCATCGGGATGGCGCTCGGCGTGGCGAGGGCGGCGTCGGGCGAGGCCGCAGGCGTCGGCGACCCCGCCGCCTGGCTTGGCGCGGGCGTCGGCGTCGCCATGCCGGCGGCGCTGGAGGAGGGCGTCGCGGCGGCGGCCGGCGTCGCATCCTGGGCGTAGCTTTGCACGCCGCCGCCAAGCAGCGACACCGCGGCAAGGAGCGCGACCAAAGGCGCGCGAGCAACGTGAGAAAAACGAATCATCCGATGACCCTAGCGGCAGTCGGCCGGCAGGCCAATTCGCCCCGCCGGCTTATGCAAGGTTTTGCCGCCCGCTCGACAGCGTCGCTAAACTCGGCTAGAGGCGCGGCCAACTTAGAACAGCGCACCGAAGCGCTCGCCGCGAAAACCCTGTCTTGATCGAGACGCTTCACGGCGTAACGGAGCTTAAGCCTATGAACATTATTCAGAAGTTGGAAGCCGAGCAAGCCGAGAAATTGTCGGCCGGCGCCAAGACCCCCGTATTCTCCGCGGGCGATACGGTCATCGTCAACGTCAAGGTGATCGAAGGCGAGCGTACCCGCGTGCAGGCCTATGAAGGCGTCTGCATCGCCCGCAACGGCTACGGCCTGAACGAGAGCTTCACGGTCCGCAAAATCTCTTATGGCGAGGGCGTCGAGCGCGTCTTCCCGATCTATTCGCCGATCATCGACTCGATAAAAGTGCTGCGTCGCGGCAAGGTCCGCCGCGCCAAGTTGTATTATCTGCGCGATCGCCGCGGCAAGTCCGCGCGCATCGTCGAGCGCAGCGACAACGCCAAGGCTGAGGCCAAGTCCGAGGCCAAGTAAGGCGGTCCTTCCATGGCGGGCGCAAGCGTCGTCGTTGACGTTCTTGCGCCGGTCGCGGTCGACACGGCTTATTCCTACAAGGCGGACCCGGCGCTGAACCTTGCGCCGGGAGATTTTGTCGTGGCGCCGCTGGGCGCCGCCACCACGACGGGCGTCGTCTGGGCGCTCCGAGAGGGCGGCGGCGACAATCTGAAATCCGTGATCGCCCGCCGCGACGGCCCGGGGCTGCCGGGGGCGCTCCGCGAGTTCTGCGATTGGGTCGCGCGCTGGACGCTGGCCCCACGCGGCATGGTGCTGCGGCTGGCCACCCGCGGGCCCGCCGGCGCCGCCGCTGAACCCGAGCGCTTCGCGCTTCGGCTGACGGGCAAGCTGCCCGCCCGACAGACCGAAGCGCGGACGCGCGTCCTGGCGGCCCTAGCGGCAACGCCGCTCGTGTCGAAGCCGCGGCTCGCCGAAGCGGCGCAATGCTCCTCCACGGTGATCGACGGGTTGCTCGCCGAGGGCGTGCTGGCGCTGGAGACGCTGCCGCCGGAGGAAGCGCCTCGGCTCGACCCTGGTTTCAACCCGCCAACGCTCGAACCCGACCAGCAAGCCGCCGCCGATGCGCTTGTCGCCGCGGTCGAGGCCCATGCCTTCGGTGTCACGTTGCTCGAAGGCGTGACGGGATCGGGCAAGACGGAGGTGTATCTCGAAGCCATCGCCACCTGCCTCAGCACCGGCCGGCCGGCGCTCGCGCTGGTGCCGGAAATCGCGCTGACGGCCGACTTCCTGCGCCAATTCGAGGCCCGCTTCGGCGCGGCCCCGTTGAGCTGGCATTCCGGGCTCACCGCGCGCCAGCGTGAGCGCACCTGGCGCTGGGTGGCGGAGGGCAAGGCGCAGGTGGTGGTCGGCGCGCGCTCCGCGATCTTCCTGCCGTTCGCCGACCTCGGCCTCATCGTCGTCGACGAAGAGCACGAGGGCGCCTACAAGCAGGATGAGGGCGTCACCTACAACGCCCGCGACATGGCGGTGGTGCGCGCCCGCATCGCCCAGGCGCCGATCGTGCTGGCCTCCGCCACGCCGTCGGTGGAGAGCCGCCACAACGCCGAACAGGGGCGCTACCGCTGGCTGCGCCTCAACGAACGCTATGGACCGGGGCAGTTGCCAAAACTCGCCGCGATCGACCTGCGCGTGGACGCGCCGCCGCGCGGCCGCTGGCTGTCGCCAAAGCTCGTTGTCGAGATCGCGGCGACGCGGGAGCGCGGCGAGCAGAGCCTGATGTTCCTCAACCGGCGCGGCTATGCGCCGCTGACACTCTGCCGCACCTGCGGGCATCGTTTCCAGTGCCCGAACTGCTCGGCTTGGCTGGTCGACCATCGCTTCCGCAAGACGCTGGTCTGCCATCATTGCGGCCACGCCGAGCCCCGCCCGGATGCCTGCCCGGTCTGCGACGAAGGCGAGTCGCTCGTCGCCTGCGGCCCCGGCGTGGAGCGGCTGGGCGAGGAGATCGAGGCGCTGTTCCCTGGCGCCAAGACGCTCATCCTGTCCTCGGACCTCGCCGGCGGCCCGGAGGCGATGCGCGCCCAGCTCGCCGCCGCCGCGCGCGGCGACTTTGAGATTCTGATCGGCACCCAGCTGGTCGCCAAAGGCCACAACTTCCCGCTGCTGACCCTGGTCGGCATCGTCGACGCCGACATCGGCTTGGCCAATGGCGATCCGCGCGCCAGCGAGCGGACGTTTCAGATGTTGCGCCAGGCGACCGGACGGGCGGGGCGATACGATAAGCCCGGCCTCGGCCTGCTGCAGACCTATCAGCCGGATCATCCGGTGATCGCGGCGATCCTGTCGGGCGACGTCGACCGCTTCTATGCCGTCGAGATCGAGCAACGACGGCGCGGCTTCCTGCCGCCGTTCTCGCGACTGGCGGCGATCTTGGTCTCCGCGCCCGACAAGGGCGCCGCAGAGCGGCACGCCCGGGCGCTGGCTGGCGCCGCCTATGCCCTGGCGCGGGAGGGACGCTTCCGCATCGCCGCCGTCGGGGCGCCGGTGGGGGAGGACGAGATCCAACTGCTTGGGCCCGCCGAAGCCCCGCTGGCCTTCATACGCGGCCGCCACCGCTTCCGGCTGCTGGCGCGCGCGGCGCGCGGGATCGACCTGCAGACGTTTTTACGCGCGCTCCTCGAAGCGGCGCCGCCGCCGCGCGGCGGCGTGCGGGTTGCGGTCGACATCGACCCCTTGAGCTTCGCCTAAAGCGCAGCGCTCTGCACGCGGCCATCGCAAGACGTGCGAAGCGGCTTGCTCGCGATACGACCCGAGCGCCGAGACAATTTCATCTGCATGTTTTTTGTGCCCTCGCGGTTGAGACTATGCGCTTGCGGTCTCAATCCACGTCCGCCAAAGTGAGATGCCGTTTCGGTGCGTAAAGTTCGAGCGGCGCGCACGGGCCGGGCGCGTGTCTAAGACGGGGGTTTCAACAATGAATTTTCGTGCGCCGTTCTTGCTCGTCCTATGCGGTTTTGCGTTATCGGCCTGTGGGCCGACGTCGGGAGCCGCGCCAGGGCCTGTCCAACAAGCTGTCGTGACGACGACGCCTCCCCTCGGCCGGCCTCCCGGCCCGACACAAGCCGAATCCGGTCCCAGGCCGCCGGCGTTCGACCGCAACGGCAACGCCAACTACGACGCCAACGGAAACTATGTTGGCGGCCATGGCGTGGGCACGTTGGTCGACAGTCCCGACAAGCCAGCGCCCCCGCAGACGCCCACCGACATGGTCAAGAGCGAACAGCAGAAGATCGACGATTCCATGTGCAAGGAAATCAGGGCCGGAGATCCCAATGCGGCGTGCTGAGGTGACTGTAGGCGACGGTTCCACGGCCGGACGTCGCACGCCTTCCGTTCAGGCATGGGCGCGCGACCGCCTGGCACGTGCGGGGCTAGGGCTGCTTGCCGCGCTGCTGCTGCTGTTCGCCGCAGCGGGCAGCGCGGGCGTGCGCGCCGCGGAAGTGAACCAACCGCTCCCGAACGAGGTTCAAGCGGGACCGATTTGGAACGAACGCGACGCGCAGGGAAAATGCCCGAGCGTGTGCGCTGGCGTCAGCCAACCGTGGAACGGGTTTTGGCGAACGACGGTGTGGGGGCAGATGTCGGTGTGCTCGTGCGGCCCCGCGGCGGCCATCGCGATTCCCGGCGGCGGCGGCACGGCCTGCTCGGCGCCGGCGACCCAGGACTGCGGCGGTTGCGCCGTCACCTGCCCCGCTGGCAAGCATGCGGCCTGCAAACAGGGGGAGCGGTTCAGCGCGGACACGCCGGGCTGTTGGAACAAAGCCCGATGCGCGTGCGACTGAGCGGCCAGCGCGCGTCCGCTTTGCAGGCTCTGGCCGTCTAACGAATGTTTGCCCGGAATCCGGGCGAACCCATCGGGTCGGGCGAACTGGGACGACGTGAGGTGTAGCGCACAATGCAAGGGCTCTTTCAGGATCGAGCGATCCGCCTCGCCAAGCCGCTCGTGAGCGCATTCGGCGTCGAGCGGGTCGACTCGAAAAACGCCGTTGCGCAGTTCAAGTTAAGATCCAACCCTTCGCCGTACGCTCTGGCGCTTGCCGCGCTGTGACAGGAGGCTCTTGAGATGCGCGCTTTTTTTTGCCTGGGCCGCCGGCCTGATGTTGCTTGCGGGCGCAGCCCATGCTGGCCCTGTCGACGTCGACGCGGACATTATCTGGGCGATAACGACGCGAAGGGCAAATGTCCGAACCTCTGCGCACGCCAAAGCCTCTATTGGACGGGAACCTGGCACAAAGTCGGCTGGGCCGACCGCCCGATGTGCGTTTGCGACGCCAACGCGCCGCCCCCGCCCCCGCCTCCGCCGGCGCGGTCTCCGTGCCGGCTTCGCGACCGCAAATCCAGTTGGCTCCGCCGCCGCCGGTGCAAGTGCGGCTGCGCGGCGGGACGGTCGCGCGCTACGACTTCGTCGATTTCCACCGTTCCAGCGACCTGCGCAACGTGTCCTCGGCTTCGTTTGAACAGTGCGCCAGCATTTGCATCGCCTCGCCCGATTGCGGAGCCGTCACCTACGCGACCGACCAGCAGCGTTGCTATTTGAAGGCTAGACCAGGAAACCCCAAGAACGCGCCGTCGGCCGTCTCAGGCATCGTCACGTCGCGCTAACTCAGGGTCGTCTCGCCAAGACGAAACTTGGCGCCGCCGCAGGGAGTGTGGAAATCTCCGCAACGCCCTGCGCGACTCGCCACTTCACGAGGCGCCCGCGCAGGCCTTCCTTACACATCTCGTCACCCCACCCGCCGCCTTCCCCGCACCGCGTTCGCCAGCACCCCAAGCGCCGCTTCGGTGTCGTCCCACCCAATGCAGCCGTCCGTCACGCTCAGCCCATAGACCAGCGGGCCCGCGCCAAGCTCTTGCCGTCCCGGCAGCAGATTGCTCTCGATCATCGCGCCGACCAGGCGCCGCTCGCCGTGCGCGATCTGTTCGGCGATCGCCTCGATGACGGCGGGTTGGCGTTGCGGGTCTTTGCCGCTGTTGCCGTGGCTGGCGTCGATCATGATGCGCTCGGCCGCGCCGGCGCGCTTCAGCGCGACGCAGGCCGCTTGCACGCTCTCGGCGTCGTAGTTCGGCCGTGCGCCGCCGCGCAGGATGAGGTGGCAATCCGGGTTGCCGGTGGTGGCGGCGATCGCTGCGCGGCCTTCTTTCGTCACGGCGAGGAAGCGATGCGGCTCCGCGGCGGCGACGATGGCGTCGATGGCGATTTTCACGTCGCCGTTGGTGCCGTTCTTGAAGCCGACCGGGCACGACAGGCCGGAGGCCAGTTCGCGATGCACCTGGCTTTCCGTGGTGCGCGCGCCGATCGCGCCCCAGGCGACGAGGTCGGCCAGATATTGCGGGGTGATGATGTCGAGGAATTCGCAGCCGGCTGGCAGGCCGAGCGCGTTGATGTCGAGCAGCAGCTTGCGCGCGATGCGCAGGCCGTCCTCGATCTGGAAGCCGCCGTCGAGGCCGGGATCGTTGATGAGGCCTTTCCAGCCCACCGTCGTGCGCGGCTTCTCGAAATAGACGCGCATGACGATCTCAAGCTCGCCCGCGTGGCGGCACCGCTCCTCGGCGAGCCGAGCCGCATAGTCGCGGGCGGCGGCGGGGTCGTGAATCGAGCACGGGCCGACGACCACCAGCAGACGGTCGTCTTGGCCGGCCAGAATGTCGTGAATGGCGCCGCGCGCGGACGCGACCGTCTCGGCGACGTCTTCGTCGCGCGGCAGGCCGGCGAGCACTGTCGACGGCGCGCTCAGCGGGACCAGGGAATGAAGGCGGATATCGTCGGTGGCGATCATGTTCGAACCTTTCCTAGGGGAAGCGGTCGAACCGGCACATAAAAAAAGCCGCCGGATCGACCAGCGGCTTGCTCTGTCTGATTTCGCGTCTTGCTAGTTCACGCGCAAATCCGACTCCGCTGTATTTTGCGGAACCAATAAAATCGCGGTGGCGATGCGATGGACATGAGGCGCATTTACTGACGGTTGGGCGAAAGCGCAAGGGGCGCTGTGGACATGAGCGGGGCGCTACGGCCGGACGTGACGAACCGCCGACCGTAGCGCCGACGCCTATTACTGACTGTTGGCGTTGTTCATCGTCTGCTGCGCCGCCGCCATCGCGGCTTCGCTCTGCTGCTCAGCGGCGGCCATCGAAGCGTCCATCGCCGCTTGCTGGTTGGCCATGTCGATTCCCGCTTGGATGCCGTTGTCCGCGGGCGGATCGGGCGGCGCGACATACACCGGCGAAGAGTTGTCGGGCGCGGCGCTCGCCGCTTCTACGGCATCGAGTTTCCAACCACGGGCGCGCATGCAGGCTTTGAATTTGGGCGAGCCGTCATTTGCACCGCCGCGGGATTTTGCGTCGCAGGCGCGGGTGTCGACCTGCAATGCGGCGTCGGAACGCGGGCGTCCGTGTGGGTTCCAGGCGTCGGCGTAAGTGAAAGAGGCGCTTTGGCTCGTGGCGTCGCAAGCGGCCAGCGCAAACGGGAAGAGCAGAATCCAAACAGCGCGCATCGTAAGCTCCTTTTGGGGCGACGAAGGCCGTAGGATTCGCCTCACGGAGGCGCCTCTAACGCTGCGTCCCCATGAGCCTCGATTACGGTCCCGGGATTGCGCGGATTGTGCGAACAAGGCCTGCCGGAACAGGGCTTGCGTCAAACATCTTCGTGAACGATCGCACGCGCCGCCGCGAGCCAGGAGCGTCCATGTTTGCAATCGTCGGAGCCGCCGGAAACGTCGGCGCTTCTAAGGTTTCGGCGCTTCGCAAGGCCGGCGCGCGCGTGCGAACGATCCTGTGCGACGCGGCAAAAGCGCCTCGGCTCGAGAGCATCGGGGGCTTGGTCGCGCTTGCCGACCGCGCCGCTACAGCGCCGCCGATGCGGCGGCGGCGTTGAGCGAGCTTTCGGGCCAGACGATCGCGTCGCGCGCCGCGCCGCGATGGCAGGAAGCCTTCGAGCGGACCATGCCCGCGAGCCTTGCGGAGCTTTTGATCAAAGTAAATGACGCCAAGAACAGAGGGGGATTGGTCGATGTCGAGACTGACGCTGGCGAGGTTCGCTATGGCGCGACGACTTTGATCGATGCGCTGCGACCGCTCGTTGCGCAGCGTTAGGAGCGAATAGCCCTGGATGGGCGGGGATTGAACGCGTTGTCACAAATTCCAATAAATCTGCAAACCGCCGCTATTTGCATACCTTACGATGCAGCAGGCAGAACGCGCTGCAAGTGCTCAATCGCAGCATCAACATGATGCCGCGTAAAAATTCTTGTTTTGCGTTCGGCCGCCCCTTGTGGCCCAGGCCAAGATGCGATGGCCGCTATCATCGGACTACTTTCCAACTCAACTCCGGTTCTGCGGTTAAGCCAGTCGACAGTCGCAAGAAGTTCGAGACCGTGCGGTGATTGAAAACCATCAATGATCTCGGTGGCGGCGTCGAGCGCAGGACGGTAAGGCTTCGCTTCGGGCGAAGTGAGATAGGCGCCTATCGTATCCTGCCGCTCGTGTCGGAAGCGGATTGGATCGAACGGTCGCGCATCTGCCACCCGACGCTCACACGTCAGGTAGCTTCCGTCCAGGCTGTTCAGCAAGTGCCTAACCTTGTCCGAATAAGGGCCGTATCGATTGGCCACAAAGTCGTCTGCGATGGGATTGGGCAAACCCATGCGCTCGACGCTTCCGCTCAGGAACCATGCAAGCTTCTGGGGTTCCAGCATCGAACAGTCGAACCCCAGCACCTCGTAAACCCGGATCATTTCCGCCATCAGCGCCCGTGCCGGCGTCAGCTTTTCAACGCCGTCGCGCTTCACAATGTTCTGATAGGACTGCGTAGGCTGATAGACTACGATCTCGCAGTCGAGGTCGACGAGCGCCTCCGCGACTAAGGGCTTCACATCGTTCCAATCGAGTCCGCCATTGCCCGCCCCCAGCGGCGGGATGGCGATGGAACGAATGCTGCGAGCCTTGATCTCCATCCTAAGCGCGGCGAGACCCCGCTTGATCCATTCCAATTTGGAGGGGTGCCGCCAATGATTTTTAGTCGCAAAATTGATAATGTAGCGGGGACCAAGCATGTCGTGTCGTTCCGTCACGAACAAGCCACCGGGAGCGAGTCCGCCCCTCTTGCTGACCGCTTCATAGGCCCGAAAATTCTCGGGATAGCTTTCCTTGAACATCAGTGCGATGCCCTTGCCGCTGATCCCAACCGTATTTACGGTGTTTACGAGCGCTTCGGTCTCAGCCGCGAGGAGATTGCCGTGGGCGTAGCGGATCATTAGAAATACCACCCCGGACGAACGAATACCTGAAGCGTTCGGCCTGCCGCCTGGACGCTTGCCTCGATAGCGGGCCTTACAGCCTCCGATACGCAGCCGATACCCAAAAAAGCGCATCTGGCGGAACGTAGCGGTGGATGAGAGCCTCAGCCTGATAACGTTCCATCTTGTCCGGATAGCGGTCATCACGAGCAAAATCATGCCCGCGAAGGATATCCCAGTCGATCATCTCGGACAGATCGGAATGATCGCCACTCCACACAGCCGTTGCCGTGTAGGCATGGCGATCCGTAAAGAGCATGGACACGCCCTTATTCCTCATCACTTGACAGGATGAGACCAGGATTGCGATCTCCTGATTCGGACGAAGGACAATGCCGCTATACCCTGTCTTGATGTTGAAGAGCATCGGCGACTTCGGGGTGAAATAGAACGGGACGTAATCGCCCAACGTTCCGCCAGGAGGAATCGGCACCTGTCGCCGGGCACGCTTGTCGATCAATTCCCGGTTGCCGATTGCGACGAACTTTGGGTCAAAGGCTGCGCCATTCGCGCAATGAAGTCCGTTCGTCAGCAACCAGGGCAGATTAACGACATGAGTGATACGGAATGGCAGGCCGCGTTCCGGAGTCAGATCAAGCGCCATTGCCCGCCACCTTCGCCGCCCGCTACCCCTTCGCCCAATACACCCCCCCCGTTAGCGGCTCCGGCACGCCCGTCGTCGTCGGGAACGACAGCGGCAACGCGCGGCGCGATCTAATCGCCAAATAGCCGAACAGCTGCGCCTCAAGCTGGTCGCCGTCGTAGCCGATCGCTTCGACCGAGCGGACGGGCACGCCGAGGCGCTTTTCCAGCCCGGCCATCAACGCGCCGTTCTTACGGCCGCCGCCGGTCACGAGCCAGAGCGAGGGCTCGGCGCCGGTGACTTTGAGCGCCGCGGCGGTCGCCTCCACCGTGAAGGCGGTGAGGGTGGCGGCGCCGTCGGCGTCGTTGAGGTCGCCGACGCCTTGGGTCAGGCTACGAAAGTGGTTGCGGTCGAGCGATTTGGGCGCGGGGCGGCCGAAATAGGCGTCTTGCAGCCAGGTCTCAAGCAAAGACCGATGCACGGTCCCCGACGCCGCCAGGGCGCCGTTCTCGTCGCGCGACACGCCGCGGCGCGCGCGCACAAAATCGTCGATCAGCGCGTTGGCGGGGCCGGTGTCGAAGGCGACGATCGCGCCGTCGGGGCCGAGATAGGTGACATTGCCGACGCCGCCCCAGTTCAGCACCATCAGCGGCCGGTCGAGCGAAGCGGCGATGGCTGCGTGATAGACCGGCGCGAACGGCGCGCCCTGGCCGCCGGCCTTCATGTCGGCGCTGCGAAAGTCGCAGACGACGTCCATACCGAGCTTTTGCGCCGCGCGGGCGCCGTCGAACAATTGCCGCGTCAACGAACGTTCGGGCGCGTGCAGCACGGTCTGGCCGTGAAAGCCGACGCAGTCGATCGCGGCGCGCGGCGTGCCGCATTTGGTCAGAAACTTTTCGACCGCCGCCACATGGGCGTCGGTCACTTCACGTTCAAGCTCGGCCAGCTCGCCCTCGGCGCGGGCCGGGTCCGCCGCGACAGCGTGCAACTCGGCGGCGAGTTCGCGGCTGTAATCGACGCTGAAGCCGATGCCGGCTTCGACGCGCTCCTCGCCGTCCGAGCGCAGCATCGCCACGTCGATGCCGTCCATCGACGTGCCGCTGATGACGCCGATCGCGGTGACTAATTCGTTCATGTCTGCCGATGCGCTCCGGGAACCCACAACACGTCGGCGCGGCCGTCGTCATTGGCGATGCGCGCGGCGACGAAGAGATAATCGCTGAGGCGGTTGATATAGTGCAGCGCCGGCGCGCCGACGGCTTCGCCCACCTCCCTCAACGCGACGATTTTGCGCTCGGCGCGGCGGCAGACGACGCGGGCCAGATGCAGCGCCACCGCGGCGGGCGTGCCGCCCGGCAGCACAAAACTGCGCAACGGCTGCAGCCGCTCGTTCAGCGCGTCGATGGCGCGCTCGAGCCGTTCGACTTGCGCCGGTGCGACGCGCAGCGGCGGGTGTTTAGCCTCGGCCTCGTCCGCCGCCAGCGGCCGGCAGAGATCGGCGCCAAGGTCGAACAGGTCGTTCTGCACGATGGCGAGCAGGCTTTCGATCTCCGGGAGGTGCGCGGCCGCCAGGCGGGCGGCGCCGATGGCGCAATTGGCTTCGTCGACCTCGCCAAAGGCTTCGACGCGGGCGTCCGCCTTGGAGCGCCGCGAGCCGTCGCCGAGGCCGGTCGAGCCATCATCGCCGGTCTTGGTGTAAATGCGGTTAAGCCGGACCATGTCAGCCGTGCTTCATGCGGAACAGCAGCACGGCGACAATCACCAGAATCGCCAGGAATTGCAGGCCGACGCGCCAGCGCATGAGCTGCTGAGAACGGTTCGCGGCGCCGGTGGTGAGCAGGTTGGCGAGGCCGAGCACGAGGACTCCGGCCACCGCAAGCGTCGCCGCCGCAACCGCTAGGCTTGAGAAGGACATCATGAAAAGGGGCCTCGTTCGCGTCGTTCCTATATAGACCGGCGTCGGGCGGGGACCAGCCCGGACGGACGGTGTTCCTGCGTGAGATATTTGTTTTATCCCAACGCCGCCGCTCGAAATGTCATAGACCTGACATAGGCTGCCGGACCGGCGTTTTCGGCGAGGGGCGAACCTCTCCACATTGACAGCCCTTCCGCCCGCTGCCAATCGACTGCGCCGTCCGATGCTGCGTGACCCCGAGGAGACCCCCTTGCCTAACAAGCCCGCTCAAGACGCCATGGCCAACGCCATCCGCTTCCTTTCAGCCGATGCGGTCGAGAAGGCCAATAGCGGACATCCGGGCCTGCCGATGGGCGCCGCCGACATGGCGACATCGTTGTGGCGCGACCTGTTGAAATTCGACTCCGCCGATCCGCATTGGCCGGACCGCGACCGCTTTATCTTATCCGCCGGCCACGGCTCGATGCTGCTCTATTCCCTGCTGTTCCTGACCAACGTCGGCGGCAAAAAGGCGCTTACCATCGACGACCTCAAAAACTTCCGTCAGTTGGGCTCGAAAACCCCGGGCCATCCGGAAGTGCACCATACGGTTGGCGTTGAGACCACCACCGGTCCGCTCGGCCAGGGCATCGCCACCGCCGTCGGCTTTGCGCTCGCCGAGCGCATGCTGGCCGCCGAATTCCCCGGGATTGTCGACCATCACACCTACGTCTTGGCGTCGGACGGCGACCTGATGGAGGGCATCAGCCAGGAGGCGATCGCGATCGCCGGCCATCTGAAGCTCGCCAAGCTGATCGTGCTCTATGACGACAACCACATCTCGATCGACGGCAACACCGCGATTTCGGATTCGGTCGATCAACTCTTGCGCTTCAAATCGGCGGGGTGGCGCTCGTTGCGCATTGACGGGCACGATCAAGGCGCGATCACGCGGGCGCTGAAAGCCGCCAAACGCTCCGACCGGCCGACGCTGATCGCCTGCCGGACCACCATTGGCTACGGCTTGCCGACGCGCGCGGGAACGCAGAAGGCGCATGGCGAAGCGCCCGGCGCCGAGGAGATCGCCGGCGCGCGCAAGGCCCTCAACTGGCCCTATCCCGCCTTTGAAGTGCCTGACGAAATCTTGAATTCCTGGCGCAAGGTCGGCCGTAAAGGCAAGTCCGCGCACAAGGCCTGGAACGACGCCGTCGCGGCGCTGCCCGCCGACAAGCGCGCCGAATTTGAGCGCCGCATCAGGGGCGAGCTTCCCGCCGCGCTGCCGGCCGCCGTGTCGAAGTACAAGGCCGAGTTGTTCGCTTCGAAGCCGAAGCTCGCCACCCGCAAGGCGGGCGAGGCGGTGCTGAATGTCATCGCGCCCGTGATCCCCGAACTCATCACCGGCTCGGCCGATCTCACCGGTTCCAACAACACCAAGGTCGCCGCCACCAAGGAGATCACGCCCGACGACATGAGCGGGCGCTACATCCATTGGGGCATCCGCGAGCATGGCATGGCGGCGGCCTGCAACGGCCTGGCGCTGCACGGCGGCTTCATCCCGTCAGGGGCGAGCTTCCTGACCTTCACTGACTATTGCCGCCCTGCGCTGCGCCTGGCGGCGCTGATGGGCACGCATGTCGTGCATGTCTTCACCCATGACTCCATCGGCCTTGGCGAAGACGGGCCGACGCATCAGCCGGTCGAGCATCTGGCCGCCCTGCGCGCCATCCCCAACCTGCTGCTATGGCGCCCTGCGGACGCCATCGAGACGCTGGAATGCTGGCAGGCGGCGCTCAACGAAAACCACTCGCCCTCGATCCTGACGCTGACGCGGCAGAACCTGCCGTCGCTGCGGCAGTCGCTGAGCGACGAAAACTCCTCCGCCCTCGGCGCCTATGTGGTGATGGGCGACGACGACGCCTCGGTGTCGCTGTTCGCCTCGGGCTCGGAAGTCGAGATTGCGGTGGCGGCGCGGAAACTGCTGGCCGATCAGGGCATTACCGCCCGCGTCGTTTCGGTGCCGTGCTACGATATTTTCTTCAAGCAGACCCCGGAATATCGCGCCAAAGTGATTGGTAAGTCCAAGACCAAGGTCGCCGTCGAGGCGGCCATTCGCCAGGGCTGGGACGCTATCATCGGCGACGGGCCGTTCATCGGCATGCACAGCTACGGCGCCAGCGCGCCGTACAAAGAGCTGTACGAGCATTTCGGCATCACCGCCGAGCACGTGGCGAAAGCCGCCGTGAAGCACCTGAACGGCTGAGCCAAGGCCCATTCGCGGGAAGCGCCGGTGAAATAACCGGCGCCAGTGGACATTTGGCCGGGCTTCGTCAATAAGCCCGGCCCGGAAATGCGCCTTTATGGTGCGGTGGGCGGCATGCGCTGCCCTTGGAGGGAAATATGGCGGTTCGTGTTGCAATTAACGGATTCGGTCGCATCGGCCGCAACATCTTGCGCGCCATTGTCGAGTCCGGTCGCAAAGACATCGAAGTGGTGTCGCTCAACGACCTCGGCCCGGTCGAGACCAATGCCCATCTGCTGCGCTTCGACAGCGTGCACGGGCGGTTTCCGCATGAGGTGAAGGTGTCGGGCGACACGATCACCGTCGGCGGCACGCCGATCAAGGTGACCGCGATCAAAGATCCGTCGGCGCTTCCGTATAGGGACCTCGGCGTCGACATCGCGCTGGAATGCACGGGCATTTTCACCGCGCGCGACAAGGCTGCGGCCCTGCTCACCGCCGGCGCCAAGCGCGTGCTGGTTTCCGCGCCGTCCGACGGCGCCGACGCGACCATCGTCTACGGCGTCAATCATCACACGCTGAAGAAGGAGCATCACGTCGTCTCCAACGGCTCCTGCACCACCAATTGCCTCGCGCCGGTGGCCAAGATCCTAAACGACCTCGTTGGCATCGAGCGTGGCTACATGACCACGATCCACGCGTACACCGGCGACCAGCCGACGTTGGATACGATGCACAAGGACCTTTACCGCGGCCGCGCCGCCGCGCTCTCGATGATCCCGACCTCCACCGGCGCCGCCAAGGCGATCGGCCTCGTGATCCCCGAGCTGAAGGGCAAGCTCGACGGCTCGGCGATTCGCGTGCCGACCCCGAACGTCTCGGTGGTCGATCTCAAGATCGTCGCCAAGCGCGCAACCAGCGCCGCCGAGGTCAACGAAGCATTCAAGAAAGCCGCGCACGGCGAGCTGAAGGGCATTCTCGGCTTCACCGACCACCCGAACGTGTCGATCGACTTCAACCACGATTCGCACTCCTCGACCGTTCATATCGACCAGACCAAGGTCATTGACGGATCGCTGGTGCGCACCTTGGCTTGGTACGACAACGAATGGGGCTTCTCGAACCGCATGTCCGACACGGCCGTCGCGATCGGCAAGCTGATCTAACTTCGCCCGATAGGCTTGCCCCGCATTGGCGGGGCAAGCCGACGCGCCATCGGCTTTCGCGATGGCGCCTTTGCTCTCCCGGCAACGGGAGGATTCTGCCGCTTGGAGCCCGCCATGGCCGCGCCCTTCCGCACGCTTGATTCCGCCGACGTCAAAGGCAAACGCGTCCTCGTGCGCGTCGACCTCAACGTGCCGACCGAGAACGGCAAGGTCACCGACGCCACCCGCATCGAGCGGGTCGTGCCGACCATTCGCGAACTCGCCGACAAGGGCGGCAAGGTGATCCTGCTGGCGCATTTCGGGCGCCCGAAGGGCGGGCCCGATGAAGCGAATTCGCTGAGGCCCATCGCGGCCGCCGTCGCCCATGCGCTCGGCCGTCCTGTCGCCTTCGCGGCGGACTGTATCGGCGACGACGCCGCCAAAGCCGTGGCCGCTCTTAAGGACGGCGACGTGCTGCTGCTTGAGAACACGCGCTTCTACAAGGGCGAAGAAAAGAACGACGCGGCGTTTGTCGCCGACCTCGCCAAATTGGGCGACCTCTTCGTCAACGACGCGTTTTCCGCAGCGCACCGCGCCCACGCCTCGACCGAGGGCCTCGCCCGCAAGCTGCCCGCTTTCGCCGGCCGCACCATGCAGGCGGAACTTGAAGCGCTCGCCAAGGCGCTCGATCACCCTAAGCGCCCTGTTGTCGCCATTGTCGGCGGCGCAAAGGTCTCCACAAAACTCGAGTTGCTCGGCAATCTCGTCGCCAAGGTCGACGCGCTGGTGATCGGCGGCGGCATGGCCAACACCTTCCTCAACGCGCAGGGCTTTAACGTCGGCAAATCGCTGTGCGAGAAAGACCTTGCTCCAACCGCGCGCGAAATCCTCGAGAAGGCGCAGGCCGCCAAGTGCGCGGTGATCCTGCCTGTGGACGCCATCGTCGCCTATCACTTCGCCGCCAACGCGCCGCAGCAGACCTATGGCGTCGACGCCATTCCCGCCGAGGGCATGATGCTCGACATCGGCGCGCTTTCGGTGGAGCGCATCAAGGCCTCGATTAACGAGGCCGCGACCGTCGTGTGGAACGGCCCCGTCGGCGCCTTTGAACTCGCCGGCTTCGAGCACGGCACGCTCGGCCTCGCTCGCTATGTCGCGGAGCGCACCAAGGCCGGCAAGCTGATCTCCGTGGCCGGCGGCGGCGACACCGTCGCGGCGCTGAACGCGGCTGACGTCGCCAACGATTTCACTTATGTCTCAACCGCGGGCGGCGCCTTCCTCGAATGGATGGAAGGCAAGCTGTTGCCAGGCGTCGAGGCGTTGCGCGGTTAAATCTAAGTTTGCATCCAAAAAAAGCTTTTAGGGGGAAACGATGGCACGCATTACGCTGCGGCAGTTGCTCGACCACGCCGCGGAGCGCGGGTACGGAGTACCGGCCTTCAACATCAACAATATGGAGCAGGCGCTGGCCATCGGCGAAGCCTGCGCGCAGACGGATTCGCCTGTCATCATCCAGGCCTCGCGAGGCGCCCGCTCGTACGCCAACGACATCATGCTCAAGCACATGATGGATGCGCTGACCGAAATCTATCCGCAGATCCCGATCTGCGTTCATCTTGACCATGGCAACGGCCCGGCGACCTGCATGACGGCGATCCAGGCGAGCTTCACCTCGGTCATGATGGACGGCTCGCTCAAGGCCGACGGCAAGACGCCGGCGGATTGGACGTACAATGTCGGCGTCACCAAGACCGTCACCGACATGGCGCATCTCGGCGGCGTTTCCGTTGAGGGCGAACTCGGCGTGCTCGGCTCGCTCGAGACCGGCAAAGGCGACAAGGAAGACGGACATGGCGCCGAGGGCGCGCTCAGCCACGACCAATTGCTCACTAACCCCGAAGAGGCCGTCAAATTCGTGCGCGAGACCAAGGTCGACGCGCTGGCCATCGCTATGGGCACCAGCCACGGCGCGTACAAGTTCTCGCGCAAACCGGACGGCGCGATCCTGGCGATGCATGTGATCGAAGAGATCAACAAGAAGCTGCCGAACACGCATCTGGTCATGCATGGCTCGTCGTCGGTGCCGCAGGACCTGCAGGACATCATCAACAAATTCGGCGGCAAGATGCCGCAAACCTGGGGCGTGCCCGTCGAGGAGATTCAGCGCGGCATCAAGCACGGCGTGCGCAAGATCAACATCGACACCGACAACCGCATGGCGATCACCGGGCAAATCCGCAAAGTGCTCTCCGAACACCCCGGCGAGTTCGACCCACGCAAATATCTCGTGCCGGCGCGCGAAGCGATGGTGAAGCTGTGCAAGCAGCGCTTTGAGGAGTTCGGCACCATGGGCAACGCCTCGAAGATCGGTCGCGTGTTCACGCTCGCCGAGATGGCTTCGCGCTACGGCAAGGGCGAGCTGGATCCGAAGTTCGCGTGATTTACGGATAGGAGGCGGTCCTCTTTGTAACTGAGTTTAGGGGACCGTCTCCAGACCATGGAACACAGGCGCAAATCCGGTTAGACTTCACAACCCCGCCCTACGCTGAAGCTTTAGGTAGCGCTCGTCGTTTTGCAGTCCTGGCGCGGCCTCTACGATAGTGGCGAGCGCGTCGAGCGTCCGGTAGGGCCATTCATTCGGCTCGTCGGGCAGCGATGTCGATAGGAGCGCCAGTGCCTCCTCTGGCCTCTCCTTGATTGCCCGGCCTCCGTTCTCCATCGCCGCAAAGATCGATAGATCGTTTCGTCCTACCTTTGTCAGCAAGGGAAGGACTAAGCGTGCAACTTCGCTACGCTCCTCGCGACAAGACAGTGCTAACTCGATCAACTCGCTCGAGATTGCAGCGGAACGAATTGAAAGCTGTTGCGGCCATACACGCGAAACGAAATCGGGCAAAACGTATCTGTCGGCGATTTTCAAATATCCACTTCCGTCCGATTGGCGCAGATGAAATAGGATGCGCAGTCGGAATCCCTCGCTTCCGCTCAATAGCGCGTCGCGAAATTCGGAATCCGTAATATGCCTGTCGCCGGGATCGCCTTGAGACGCTAGCCATGCTCCAAGGCAAGCGACCGCGAAGAACTCAACTCCATCAGAGCGGGAATTTTGGCCGCGCATCACTCTTACGAGTAAATTCGCCTTCAGTTCTAAGAAAAGTTGCGCGTTTCGGAGACGATTTGCCCAAAAGAGACCGGCCCACGCGGCCTGAGACCGGATGCCCTTTTCCTCCTGAAAGTAGGGCAACAACAATGATTTCACCCACCCGGGCTCATGCACAAATAGATATTCGAGTGCATGGGCGAATATAGTTATCGCTAGTGCGGACGATTTTTCAGGAAGACCCACAAGGCGAGTGGCCCGCTGCACCCAAGGTATGGGAAAGGCGCGTCCTACTAGTGACTCGCCAGTCTCTAGATCACCGAAAAGCGCCCGTGCGATATCGCCCACCGGCGAGTTAAGTGCACGATCACCCCAATGAGGATTCTCGTCACTGTCGACGACAGCTGTCCCGGACTCGGCGCTCGCTCGCTCAAAGGATTCGATCGCAAGGTCGAGGATTCTGTCGCCAACCGTTCCAAGGCCGAGCCCGAAACGATGGCGCCATACACAAATTGGACGCAAGGCTGAGTCAAATTCTGATCGAGGAAGCAGGCATATGACCTTTGCTATTTCCGTCTTCAGGTGGACGGAATCGGCCAACCTTTCCTCACTCCAGAGAAAGGTGCTCCACTCGTGTTCGAGCTCAGACAGCCGACCGCGAGCAGCGAGAATTGCGAGGATTGCCCGCCGCGGACGAGCCTTGCACAGACCCTCAAACGGCCTTGCTTCTTGGAGCGCCATGATGTCACGGCCGGCGAGCCTCCGTGACTCGCTGACGATCTCGCCAATCGGGATGTTCGCCAATCCGCTGGGATCGGAATTCACCTGAACCCAGCCGCCCCTCATCTCAAGGGATCGCGAAGGGTCACTCCTTTGCGAAAGTTCCGATTTCGACCTCACTTCATCAAGTCGGGAGCGAACAGCCGAACTGAACTTGTACCCCCCTTGCTCAAGCCAACGGAATTTCTCCATCGCTGCGCGCCCGCGACGACGCGCGTGGTCTTCGGCGGATTCCTTTGGCAATTTTTCCGGCCCGACGAAAAGTTTTGCGGCGATGCGTAATTTCCCACAGTCACTCAATTCTCCCCATCGGTCGCGAAGTGAAACGAGGAGATCGCGTTGGTGGTAGTCCCACCAAAACACGCGACGCGGTAGCGAAGAAAAAGAGCGAGCCGCTTCACTCGGCGTCACGAGGTTACGATTGCCGGAGGCCCAAATTCTCAGCCGTGCGAACAGATACTCATCGCTACGAGGCCAAAACGCCACATGGCGACGCGCAAACTCCGGCGATGACTTTGCTATCTCGACGAGAACGTCGCAATATTCCCTAAGCAGCGAGAATATTCCGCGCCCTCGCTGATGCCGATCGATTTCGGGGTCGTCGTCGGCGATTATTGGTGGCAGCGTTTTGAGTTCCCAACTGCCGCAAATCGTTTCCAGAGCGACCGCAGATTCCAAAAGTCGCAGCAACGCGTCTGCGCGATCGACGTCGAAGTTCTTCGGAAATGATACAGCGTTATCCGCACGCGGATAGCGCACGCGACTGCGAAACCAAGGCCCCGTCTTAAATTGTGGATCATCACGATTTGGAAGCGCCTGATTTGGCCCGAGCGAATCAAGCTTGAGCCTCGGCGCTCTTTCCGCAAAATAGCGACGCAGTTTTGCGATGTCCCAACCATCTAGCTTCGCACGGGAACAGACCTGAAAGAGCGCGAGCGCCGATTGGTCCTTATTGCCGTCCCAAATTTCGAACAGACTGTCCCATGCGAGGCGGAGCGCTTGCGCATTTTCACCCTCGTATCGGCTTCTTTGGTCTTGAATTTGAAAGCGGACATTTGGGTGCAAACCCAATTGGCGCACCGCCCACCAGATCGCTTCGGGTGTTCCGCTGACCTTAGCAAGCCAACCTCCAAGCGAAAAAAGTCTCGGCGAAAGTCTCCTTTCGTAAGTTTCCGTCGAGCCTCTGATACCGGCGGTGTCCGTAAAGTTGATTCCTTCGGCATCATGGGCGTTTGGCGCGAAGGCATCCCACGCGTCGATAGGAATTGTATGCCTCGGCGCGGTGCTGCCTTCCGTCGACGGCTGCGGTGTTGGATCCGAATCTAGCGAATATTTCGAGAAGGGATCGACGAGCGCAGCGCCAACCCGCGTGTCCGCCGTCTGCCGGGGCGTAGCGTATCGTCGCGCAGGGTCGAAAGTGAAAAGCCAAGTTGCCGGGGGTGGGTGTTTCGCCTGCGAGAAAGCGAGCGATCCTGTCTGAGTAGAGACCAGATGGGCAACCTGGCCCCGCTCATGTGCGGCGAGCGACTCGGGCCCTCTTCCGGCAAGCGCTACGATTTTTCTTCGCCATTCGGCCGGATTTTCTCCGCGTCGCGCCCACTCCTCGAATGTGTCCCACAGCGCTGCGTGTCCATTGCCCGATTCGTACGGCACTGCGTTTACTCCGCGCGCACGCCACTTCTTCGCCGCCTCGCCGCCGTCAGCAGAAAAAAATGCGTAAAGGCCGTTCGTCGCGCCTGGCCCTCGATTCAACCCCTCAAGCAGATAGTTCATCGGAGGATCGTCGGCGCTGTAGCCAACAAACACGACAATATAACGAGCGAGAAGGTCCTTGACGAAACGCGTGGCCCAGCCGTCCGCGATATATGCGGCGCCAAATTCGCGAGGCGAAAGGACGAACCCCTCGCCAATCGGAAGTTCGTAACGGTTGTCACAAACACCGTGAAGGTGAACAACTCCTGAAAGAGTTTTGCCAGCGTCAAAAGACGGGAGATCGGACGGGTCCCACACCTTAGCTGTCGTTAGCGCCTGCTCAAACAATCGGTCGAAATTGGTGGTCACCAATCTCGGTTCGCCATTTTGGGTCGCCGAAAGTCTTGCCATTATTTCGTGACAGCGAAGATTGACGTTGCCTGAGGGCTTCAACGCGCTGGCGACATGAGTGGCTATTTGGTGAGGGGAAAACTCGCGTTCGAGCAGACCAAAGATTCGGTCCACCGACACCAAACCTGTTGCGCCAACGCGCTTGTCAAGCTCCTCGATCTCCGAAAGGATGAGGTTCAGCTTGTCGCCAACCGGCACGCCCAAACTCGCGATCACAAGCTTAGCTAATTCAAGGAAATTTGGCAGGCCGGCGGCAAGTGAAACTCCGGCACCGCAGAAAAATACGACGCGCCCCTCATCACGAGCGTATAACAGTTCCGCAGGTATCAGCGGTCCGTGTCCAACGAACCTCATTGGTGCGGGGATCGGTGGTTTAGCGGGCAAGCATGATTCTCGAATGTTTCAAGACGAGTCTAGCCCGTTGATCGATATTAAGGGAGTGGGTTGTTGCTTCCGCCGGACTGATCCGCAAGTGCTCACCGAGCATCCCGACGAGTTCCGCACGAAGGGCCGTGCGTACGCGCATGGACGCGCGCGCAAGAATCATTGATGCTTGCGGCATGAAGCGCATTTTCCTCGCGAGCGCCTTGCTGCTCGCGCCAATCGCCGCCCGGGCGGATTTCAATTCCTGCGCCGCTGGCCTTCGCGCCGAAGCCGCTCGCCAGGGGGTCGGCGCTAACACGCTCGCGGCCGCGTTCGATGGCCTGCAAGCCGACGACAGCGTGCTGAAATTTCAGACTAACCAGCCTGAATTCAAGACCCCGGTTTGGGACTACCTCGCCACCCTCGTCGACGATGAGCGCGTCGCCGACGGCAGAGCCGCGATGGCGGCCAACGCCTCCGCCTTGCGCACCGCCGAGGAGCGTTACGGCGTCGACCGGCACATCGTGGCCGCGTTCTGGGGCGTCGAGTCGAATTTCGGCACGCAAATGGGCAAGCGCTCGCTGGTGCGTTCGCTCGCCACGCTCGCCTGCGAGGGCGAGCGCGCCGGCTATTTCAAGGGCGAGCTGATGGCGACGCTAAAGATCGCCGATCACGGCGATGTCCCGCTCGACAAGCTCAACGGCTCTTGGGCCGGGGCATTCGGGCAAACGCAATTCATGCCGTCCACCTTCCTGCGCCTGGCCGTGGATCTCGACGGCGACGGCCATCGCGACATCGTCGATTCCGCCGGCGACGCGTTGGGCTCGACGGCGAATTTCCTGCGGAAGGCGGGCTGGACGACGGGCCTGTCCTGGGGCTTTGAAGTGCAATTGCCCGACGGCTACTCCGGCCCGTCCGGGCGCAAGGCCAAGCAGCCGATGTCGAGTTGGGCCGGGCGCGGCATCCGGCGCATCGACGGCGGCGATCTGGGTTCGGGAAGCGCCGGGCTGCTGCTGCCCGCCGGCCCGAACGGCCCGGCTTTTCTCGTCACGCGTAACTTCGACGTGATCTATTCCTACAATCCGTCCGAAAGCTACGCGCTGGCGATCGCCATCCTCGCCCAGCGCCTCGCCGGTGGCCCCGGCATTCAGACGCCTTGGCCGACGGGAGACGCCGGCCTTGCCCGAGCCGACCTCCGCAAAATACAGACGCTGCTTTCCCAAAAGGGCTACGACATCGGCGAAGCCGACGGCGCGATCGGCGAAAAAAGCCGTCAGGCGATCGCCGATTTCGAGAGCAAGAACGGCATGCCGGCGGACGGGCGGCCGTCGCGCAAGGTGCTGGAGATGCTCGAGCGTTAGAGGCCAGCTCTTACTTCGCGCTCGCCAACATCGCGCGACGCAAAATCGCATTGATGCGCGATTGATATCCTTTTCCTTGCCCACGTAGCCACGCCAGCACGTCAGAATCAATGCGCACGGTCGTGGATGTCTTGGTTGGCCGATAAAACACGCCGCGCTTGGCGTTCTTCCAAAACGCCTCCGTCGCCTCCGGGATGTCGCCGAGGTCGATCTGGCCGTCCGGCATCGCCTTCAAGGCCGCGAGTTCGGCCTTTTGCGCTTGGGTCAGCGGCGGCAAATTGCCGAGATCGACTTCATATCGAGCCATCTTCGGGCTCGTATCGACGGCGCTCGCTCCGCGTGGCGAGACGCGCGGAGATGATGCGGATGATTTCAAGGCTTTGGCCATCTTCGTTGTCTTCCCAAATCGTGTGCGCCACGAACAGAAGAGTTTGCCCGTCAACTCTGCCGAGCGTGCGCCAACGCCCTTCTCCGTGTTCGACGCCATCGAATTCCGTCGTCGCGAGAGGATCGGCGAAAATCCGCAAAGCCGTCTCGAACGTGACGCCGTGTTTGCGGACATTGCTGGCGGCTTTGACAGGATCCCATTCGAACCGCACATACGGTTTCCTGTTGTTACTACAATTTTGTAGTTACGTCCATAAATTTCGATTGGACCTGTGGGTTGCGCCTTTCCGCCCTCAAACCTATGGTGCGGCGCACCCCAACCTCCCACCAAACAGGACCCGCGTTTCTATGGCCTTCATCGCCGACGTACTTTCTCGCGTAAAGCCTTCCGCCACCATCGCGGTGACGCAGAAAGCCCGCGACCTGAAAGCCAAAGGCCGGGAGATCATATCGCTGTCGGTGGGCGAGCCGGATTTCGACACGCCTGACAACATCAAGCAGGCCGCCATCCGCGCCATCGAGAAGGGCGAGACGAAATACCCGCCTGTGCTCGGCATTGCGCCGTTGCGCGAGGCCATCGCGCAAAAGTTCAAGCGCGAGAACGGGCTCGACTACAAGCCGACCGACACCATCGTCGCCACCGGCGGCAAGCAGGTGCTCTACAATGCCTTCCTGGCGACGCTGAACGCGGGCGACGAGGTCGTGATCCCCGCGCCCTATTGGGTCAGCTATCCCGAGATGGTGGCGATCAACTACGGCACGCCGGTCATCGTGCCGACGAAGCTCGAACAGGGATTCAAGCTGCAGGCTGCGGACCTTGAACGCGCCATCACCGCGCGCACCAAATGGGTCGTGCTCAACTCGCCGTCGAACCCCTCAGGCGCCGCCTACACGCGTGACGAACTGAAGGCGATCGCCGACGTGCTGCTGAAGCATCCGCAGGTGCACATCCTGACCGACGACATGTACGAGCATCTCGTCTACGGCGATTTCGTCTACACCACGATCGCCCAGGTCGAGCCGGCGCTGTTTCCGCGCACGCTGACGATGAATGGCGTGTCGAAAGCCTACGCCATGACCGGCTGGCGCATCGGCTACGCCGCCGGTCCTGCCGCGCTGATCAAGGCGATGGATATGGTGCAGGGCCAGCAAACGTCGGGCGCCTGCACCATCGCGCAATGGGCCGCCGTCGAGGCGCTCACCGGTCCGCAGCATTTCATCGCCGAGCGCCGCAGGGCGTTTGAAGAGCGGCGCGATCTCGTCGTCTCCATGCTCGGCCAGGCCAAGCACCTGAAATGTCCGAAGCCGGAGGGGGCGTTCTACGTGTTCCCGTCCTGCGAGGGCGCGATCGGGCTCACGGCGCCCTCGGGCAAGCTGATCAAGAACGACGAGGATTTCGTAACCGAACTTCTTGAGCAAGAAGGCGTCGCGGCGGTGCAGGGCTCGGCCTTCGGAACCGGCCCGAACTTTCGTGTGTCTTACGCTACGTCGCTGAAAAATCTCGAGAGCGCGTGCCGGAAGATTCAGAAGTTCACGGCGGAACTGCGCTAAGAGCATGCTGCCTTAAACGGCGCGGGCGCGCGGGGCGCGCCCGATGACGCCGCTGCAGGTCCGCGTGCTCGCGGCGACCATCCTCGGCTCGACGATGGTGTTCGCCGACGGGTCGATCGTCACCGTCGCCGTCGCGAAAATGGGCGCCGCGCTGCAGGCTTCGCTCGCAGAGATGCAGTGGGTGTCCAACGCCTACACGCTCGTGCTCTCGGCGTTTCTGCTGCTGGGCGGCGCGGCGGGCGACGTCTACGGACTTCGGCGTGTCTATGCGGCGGGCGTCGCGTTGTTTGCCGCAGCCTCGCTCGGCTGCGCACTCTCCCCCAGCGCCGATCTCTTGATCGTTTCCCGCGCCGTGCAGGGCTTGGGCGGCGCGATGATGGTGCCGGGTTCGCTCGCGCTCATCAGCGCGCATTTTCCCGAAAGCCAGCGCGGGCGGGCGATCGGCACATGGGCGGCGGCGACGAGCGCGGCCGTCGCCTTTGGGCCGCTGATCGGGGGATACCTGATCGATCATGCGGCGTGGCAGACGATCTTCCTCATCAACCTGCCGATCGCCGCAGCGGCGCTGGCGATCGCCTGGCTCGGCGTCACCGACCTGCCGCGCGAAGGCGTCAAAGGCATGGATTGGCTTGGCGGAGCGCTCGCGGTGATCGGACTTGGCGCACTCACCGCCGGCCTCACGCAGGCGGGCACGGGGCAAGGTTTGATTGCGTTGGGTCTGGCGGCCGTGGGCGCGGCGACGCTTCTCGCCTTTGTCCTATGGGAGCGGAGCGCGTCTTCGCCGATGCTGCCGCTAGCGCTGTTCGGCCACCGCGGCTTTTCGGGCGTCAACGTCCTCACTTTTCTGCTCTACTTCGCGCTCGCGGGCGCGTTCTTCTTTTTGCCGGCGACGCTGATTGCGGCGCACGGCTGGAGCGCCGCAAAAACAGGCTCGATCTACATCGCCTTCACCGTCACGCTTGGGGGCCTGTCGCGCTTTGTCGGCGCGGCGACGGATTGGCTCGGCGTCCGCTGGCCGCTGACGGTCGGCCCCATCATCGCAGCCATGGGCCTCGCGTTACTCGTGCCGGCGGCTGCGAGAGGCGATTATTGGCGCGGGGTCGTGCCGGCGATGCTGCTTCTCGGCCTCGGCATGAGTATCGTCGTGGCGCCGCTGTCTACCGCGGTGATGAACTTTGCGCCGGCGGGCGAGTTGGGCGTGGCTTCCGCCGTCAACAACGCGGTCTCGCGCGTGGCAGGGCTTCTCGCCGTCGCCGCGCTGGGCGCGCTGGACCCGTATCTGCTCGCCGCGAACGCTGAGGCGGATCTGTTGACGGGTTTCACGCGCATTGCGGCGGTGTGCGCGGGGCTGGCGGCGGTGAGCGGGCTTATCGGCTACTTCACGACGTCGGAGTCGGCCACCGCATCGCGATAGACTTGCTCCACGCCAAAGCGGTCGTTCACGCGGTAGAACGAACTTGCGCCATCGCGCCGGGCGTTTGTGGCATCGACCTTGCCGAGCGCGCCCGGCAGGTCGAGCACGTAGCGCGGCATCGCTAGCCCTGACAGACGCGCTTTCAGGGCGGCCATCAGCGCCTGGCCTTCCGCCAGCGTCGTGCGCAAATGCGCGGTGCCCGGGGCGCGGTCGGCGTGGTGGAGGTAGTAGGGTTTCACCCCGACCTCGACGAAGCCGCGCATCAGCGCTTCCAGCGCGCCGACATCGTCGTTCACGCCCCTCAGAAGCACGGTCTGGCTTATCGAGCAGCACGCCCTCCCGCCGCAGTCGCATCAACGCTGCGCGGGCGTCCACCGTCAGTTCGCGCGGGTGATTGGCGTGGACGGCGACGACGACGGTCTTGTCATGGCCCTCCGTCAGCGCCTCGGCCATGGCCATGTCCACACGCTCCGGCGCCGCCACAGGCAACCGCGTGTGCCAACGCAACACCTTTACATGCGCGATCGCCGCAAGCCGCTGCGTCGTCTCAGCGAGCCGCCGCGCCGATTGGAACAGCGGGTCGCCGCCGGTGAAGATCACCTCCCAGATGTCCGGCCGCGCGGCGATATAGGCGAGCGCCGCCGCCCAGTCCTCCTCGCTCATCGCCTCGCCGCCCGGCCCCACCATTTCGCGGCGGAAGCAGAAGCGGCAATAGACCGCGCAGGCGGCGATCGGCTTGAGCAGCACGCGATCGGGATAGCGATGCACCAGTCCTTTGACCGGCGATTTCAACTGATCGCCGATCGGGTCCGGGTCGTCGCCCGCGATGCTCACGCTCTCGCGTACGTCCGGGATGAATTGCTTGGCGATCGGATCGTTAGGATCGCTTTTGTCGATTAAGGCCGCCAGCGCGGGCGGCAAGGCAATGGCATAGCGTTCGGCGACGGCGGCCAGCGGAGCGACGCTGTCCTCATCCAAGTAGCCGGCTTCGGCGAGTTCGTCGACGCGACGTAAGGTCAGCGCCGGCGGCGCCATGGAAATCGATCCAGTTTGGTTGGTGCGGACGGCGGGGGTCGAACCCGCACAGCCTTTCGGCCGAGGGATTTTAAGTCCCTTGCGTCTACCAGTTTCGCCACGTCCGCGTGCTATGGCGCGCTTGTGTCACAACTCGCCCCGCAATTGAACCCTCCCGTAATCTTCTTCGACGACCTGTTGATTGGAGACCTGCGATGCTCACCTACGCGCGCCTAGCGAATGCCGCCCTTCAAGGCCAAGTCGACCTCGCAAACCCAGCGGCTGTGGAGGAAGTGAACGCCTACCTCACGGACCAATGGATCGACGACTATGCAAAACTCCATCGGGGCGGCGACCTTGTCGAGGTGCGCACCGGTCCGTTCAAAAACCTATTCGATATCAAGAGCGAGCGGCTGATCGCCGCCTGGGGCCAAAGTCAGGGCCGCGCCTCTCACATTCGCGACCGCTCGCGGATGGCCGGGCATCCCCTGGGCGGACCGACCGGCTATCATCGGGGCCACGCCATTCCTCACACCCTCGGCGGCGGGACGGACATCAATCTGGTCACGCAAAAGGGCTCGGTGAACATTGGGCCCTTCCGCGAACTCGAACGTAAGGCGGTGGCGACGCCGGGTGCGCTCTACTTCACCTATTGGATCTATGCCGCCGGGCCCAGCCAAAGGCCAAACGGCGTGCAGCAGGGGTTCATGAAACCCGGCGGCCCGCTCGAGTTGCGCCAGCACGCCAATTGAGCGGCGGCTTGCGCCGCGCGGGCTTGTCTAGCCCCGGCCGTTCTTTTCGATTGGCGGTTGGAAGGCCAGCCCCATGTCCCAGGGGAAGTAAATCCAGGTGTCCTGCGAGACCTCGGTGACAAAGGTGTCCACCATCGGCCGACCCTGCGGTTTGGCGTAGACCGCGGCGAAATGCGCCTTGGGCAGCATTTCGCGCACCACCTTCGCCGTGGCCCCGGTGTCAACGAGATCGTCGACGACAAGCACTTTCGCGCCGTCGATCTTTTTGAGCAGGTCGTCAGAGATCGTCTTCATCACCTGCAGGCCGCCCTGGTTTTTGTAGTCGTGATAGGAGGCGATGCACACGGTCTCGATCACGCGCACATTCAGTTCCCGCGCGACGATCGCCGCCGGCACCAGCCCGCCGCGCGTGATGGCGATCAGCGCGTCGAATGGCCCGGCGCCGGCCAGATGCCAAGTTAACGCCCGCACGTCGCGATGGAACTGATCCCAGGAAACCGGAAAGGCTTTCTCGCGGCCGTCGCTCATTGCAAACCCCGAATTCAGAAAAATCTTAAGCCGTTTAGTCGGACCTCGCGCCGCGGGCTAGAGCGGTTTTGCGTCCGACGGCAGTCCTGCCAGCATCGCCCGAACGGCCGCAACGCTGGCGTCGATTTTCGTGAGGTCCCGTCCTCGGACCACGATCTGGTTGCGGAACTTGCCGTCGGCGAAGGAGGGGTAGGAGCCGATGATCACCTCGGCATGCTCCTTGGCGATTTTTGCCAGAGGGTCGCCGTAGCGCCCTTCTGGGACAGCCGCCTCGATCGTGTGCGACAGCATCTTTGCGCCGCCCTGCAAGCCCTTAGCGGCCGAGTCCAGCATCGCCTGCATGATCTGCGGCACGCCGGCCATCACGATCACGTTGCCGATGCGAAAGCCGGGCGCCTTGGAGACGGGGTTGTCGACGAGCTCGGCGCCATGCGGGATGCGGGTCATGCGCCGGCGCGCCGGGGTCAGGTCTTCGAGCTTATAGCGCTCGAGCATGATGTTCATCGCCCGCTCGTCCTCGCTGATGCCGACGCCGAAGGCCGCCGCGACGGCGTCGGCGGTGATGTCGTCGTGGGTCGGCCCGATGCCGCCGGTGGTGAACACGTAGGTGTAGCGGGTGCGCAAGGCATTCAGCGCGGCGACGATCTCCGGCTGGTCGTCGGAGACGACGCGCGCCTCCTTGAGGTTGATGCCCATCGCCGTCAGGAAATCGGCGATATAGCCGATGTTGCGGTCCTTGGTGCGGCCGGAAAGAATCTCGTCGCCGATGACGAGGATGGCGGCGGTTACGACGGAGCTGGCGGCTGAATTTTCTGGCAAACGACGGCGCCTTCTTGAGCTAGGCAGGAATGAGCCCCATGTTTTTCTTGTCCCGGGCGCCAACGCAAGGGTAAAACCCCAATCCGATGTTTCATAAGAACCCGATCATGACTCTCGACTCTGTTGCCGTTGTCCCCACCCGCCGCGCCGGTCAGATCCGCCTGCACACCCCCGCTGACTTCGAGCCGATGCGCAAAGCCGGGGCTCTGACCGCCCAGTCGCTCGATCTGATCGGGCCGATGGTGCGCCCCGGGGTGACCACCGAAGCGCTCGACCGCTTCATCACCGAATTCGCCGGGGATCACGGCGCCTTTCCCGCGCCGCTGTTCTACAAGGGCTACCGGAAATCGATCTGCACCTCGATCAACCATGTGGTCTGCCACGGCATTCCCGACGATAAGCCCCTGCGCGAGGGCGACATCGTCAACGTCGACGTCACGCTGCTGGTCGACGGCTGGCACGGCGATTCGAGCCGCATGTATGTGGCCGGCGAGGCGCCGCGCCGGGCGCAGCGGCTGATCGAGGTGACCTTGGAATGCTTGAACCGAGGCGTCGCCGCGGTCAGGCCCGGCGCGACCGTCGGCGACATTGGCTACGCCATCCAAACCTTTGCAGAGGCTGAACGCTGCTCGGTGGTGCGCGACTTTTGTGGTCACGGCCTCGGGCGGCTGTTCCACGACGAGCCGAACATCCTCCACGCGGGGCGGCGCGGCGAGGGGCCGACGCTCAAGCCGGGCATGTTCTTCACCATCGAGCCCATGATCAATCTCGGCGGCGCGGCGGTGAAGGTGCTTTCGGACGGCTGGACAGCGGTCACGCGCGACCGCTCGCTGTCGGCCCAGTTCGAACACACCGTCGGCGTGACAGAGACCGGCGTGGAGGTCTTCACCGCTTCGCCGCTGATGCCCTACCCGCCGCGTGCCGCATGAAAGCCAAGGGCGGCGTCGAAGAGGCGCCGCACTATTTCGGGCACCGTGAACGCCTGCGCGACCGCTTGCGCGAGGCCGGCCCCGAAGCGCTGGCGGACTATGAAATGCTTGAATTGGTGCTGTTTCGGGCGATTCCGCGCCGGGACGTCAAGCCGCTCGCCAAGGAGCTCCTAGCTAAATTTGGCACGTTCGCTGAGACCATCGCCGCCAACCCGCTGCGGCTGGCCGAGGTCGACGGCATGAGCGCCGGCGCCATTTCGGAGTTCGCCATTGTCGAAGCCGCGGCGCAACGCCTGGCCAAGGGGATCGCCAAGAAGCGACTGGCGCTGGGCTCCTGGAGCGAAGTGATCGGCTACTGCCGCTCGCGCATGGCCTATGCGGAACGCGAGGAGTTCCGCGTGCTGTTCCTCGACCGCAAAAACGGCCTGCTCGCCGACGAAGCCGTGGGCGAGGGCACAGTCGACCACGCCCCGGTCTATCCGCGCGAAGTCGTGCGGCGGGCGCTCGAATTGTCCGCGAGCGCGATGATTCTCGTCCACAATCACCCGTCTGGCGATCCCACGCCCTCGACGCAGGACGTAAAGATGACCCATGACATCATCGCCGTTGCCAAGCCGCTGGGCGTGACCGTCCATGACCACATTATCGTGGGAAGACACGGCCACATTTCGCTGCGCGGGCAAGACCTGATTTAGGCGCACAAGCATTCCCTGCCTATTCGCTTCAATAACGCTAAAATATCGTGATTTGAAAACTTCGACTTTTCGCCATGGCGCATTCCTTTGCGTCACTTCCGCTTAAGGCTTTTGCTTTAGCGTCTGGCCATGGGCTTCGCTTTAATCGACGTTCGCTTTAGCCGTTTGCTGCGGCGGCCGTTGGCGGCGCCATCGCCCAGTCCCCGCCGGCGAAGGCCGAAATGACGCTGAATATGACGCCCGAAACCTATTCCACGATCGCGCTGCTCGTCGGCCTCGTCATCGCTTTCATGCTGACGATCGTGGCGCTGCGCCTGGCCGCCAATGGGCGCCGCCTGACTGAACGGCTGCGCGCCAGTCTGGTGCAGGCGGAGCGGCTCGCCACCCACGACCCGCTGGTGGACCTGCCCAATCGCGCCGCATTCCGCCGGGCGTTGGATGAAACCCCGCTCAATGTGGGCGACGGCGCGCGCCACGGCCTGCTTTACGTCGATATGGACCGGTTCAAGGACGTCAACGACAGCCACGGCCACGAAATCGGCGATCAGCTGCTGAGAAGCTTCCCCGCGCGCATTCGCCCCGTGCTCCGGCCAGGCGACATTTTCGCCCGCATCGGAGGCGATGAATTCGCGATTCTTCGCCGCAATGTCGCGGGCCGCGAGGAATTGACGGCGCTGGCGCGCGCGATCGGCTCCGCGCTCGAGGCCCCGTTTGTGCTTGGCGGTCACAGCCTGGTCGTCACGACTTCGATCGGCATGGCCCTCGCCACGGATGGCGCGGCGTCACGGACAGAATGGGTGCAGCGCGCCGATTTTGCGCTCTATCGCGCCAAGCAAGACGGCCGCGCGCGCGCCTGCCTGTTCGCTCCCGAAATGTTGGACATGTTCCAAAAGCGCAGCGCCATTCGCCGCGACTTGTCTACGGCGCTGACGAATGGCGAGATCGACGCGCATTATCAGCCCATTTTCGGCGGAGACGGCGACACGATCGTCGGCGCCGAGGCCGTGCTGCGCTGGACCCATCCGGATTTCGGCCCATTGCCTGCCGATCTGGTCGTCTCTGTCGCCGAGGAGAGCGGGCAAATTCGCGCGCTGGGCGAGTTCATGCTGCGACGCGCCTGCGCCGACGCCGCGCGATGGGGCGATGTGTATGTCGCGGTCAACGTTTCCGCTATCCAGTTCCGTACCGGCGACTTCGTCGAGCAAGTGAAAAGCATTCTGGACGATACCGGCATGCCGGGTGAGCGGCTGGAGATTGAACTTACCGAAACCGTGATTGTGTTTGACGCCGACTTGGCGGAAGAATCGATGCTCCGGTTGCGCGCGCTCGGCGTTCGCTTGGCGCTTGACGATTTCGGCGTGGGATACTCCAGCCTCGTTTATTTGCGCCGATTCCCGTTCGACAAGATCAAGATCGACCGCACCTTCATCGAGATGATCGAACCCCATGGCGAAAGCGCCATGCTGCTCTCGGCGATCGTCAAGATGGGACAGGCGCTTGGACTGCGATGCACCGCCGAAGGCATAGAAACGCCCGAGCAATTGGCGATCGTGCAATCCTACGGCTGCGAGGAAGTCCAAGGCTTCTTGCTCGGACGGCCGGACACCTGCCAAGGTTTCGAGCTGCGGTTGGCGATGGCTCAAGTCGATCCGATCCAAGCCCCCGAACGGCGAGCCGTGGCGTGATCGACGTGCAAGAGTCGTGCCTTTCTTAAGGAAGCGGGCCATAGGGTGTTCGCATGATCGAGCGCCTCACTAAATCGATTTCGCCCTCGGCGACGCTGCGCAGCGTCGCTGTCGTTCTCCTTCTCACGGCCCTCGCCGGCTGCGCCTCCAACAGGACGAACGACGCCGAGCTGGCGCCGCCGCTGAGCGCGCCGCTGCCGCAAGCCGCTCCCGCCCCCGGCCCGGACTACGGGGGCCTGTTCGAAGGGCCGCTCGGCGGCCGGATCCCCGCCGAAAGCCGTGATGCCGCCTTCACCGCTCTCACCGCGGCCCTCGACGCTGGCCAGCGTAAATCCTGGCGCGGCGAGCACGGCTTGTTCGGTTATTTCGAGCCAGGCGCGGCGAGCGGCTCGTGCACGGCGTTCAAGGCGACGACCTATTCTTCGGGCAGGCCGCAAACTGTGAACGCGCGCGCCTGCAAATCGCCGGCTGGCGATTGGCGCGCGTCTTGACGCCCGCCTGACGCGCGCCGAAGAGCCGCCGAGCCCATGTTTGTCCTGTTCGCCCTTCTTTTAGCCCTCGCAGCGCTCGGCTTTGTCCTGGCCCCGCTGCTCGTTGGCGCTTCGGACGAATTAACGGCTCCGCCTGAGGAGGCGTTCTACCGCGCCCAACTCGAAGAGGTCAGCCGCGAGGCGGCAAGAGGCGATCTGAGCCCCGCCGAGGCCGAGGGGGCGCGCGCCGAGGCCGCCCGCCGCTTGTTGCGCTTCGCCCACGCTCCGGAGGCGCCGGGGCCGGGCGCCGCGGGCCCGTGGCGTCGGCTGGGATTGGCCGGGTGCTTCGGCGCGCTGCTGGTCGCGACGGCCGTGTATCTTCACGCCGGCGCCCCGGCCGCGCCGGATATGCCGCTGGCCGCGCGCCAAGATCTTAAAGACAACATGGCGGTCGCCGATGCGATCAAGCGCATCGAACAGCACTTGCAGCAATCGCCCGATGACGAGCGCGGCTGGGAGGTTTTGGGACCGGCCTATATGCAGGCGCAGCGTTACGACGATGCGGCCAAGGCGTTCCGCGAAGCCCTGCGTTTGAAGGGCCCCAATGTTCACTTATCGGAGCGCCTTGGCGAGGCGCTGATCTCCGCGGCGCAGGGCACCGTTACGCCCGAGGTGGCCGCAGTGTTCCAAGCGGTGTTGCAGGCCGAACCCACCAATATCGAAGCACGATTCTACCTGGCGCTCGGCGCGGAGCAAGCGGGCGACAAGGACAAGGCGCTCGCGATGTTCACCGCGATCTTGAAAGACTCGCCCAAAGATGCGCCGTGGCTCGCCAGCGTGCAGCGGCAGATCGCGACCCTGCAAGGCGGCGCTCCGGCAATGGGCGCCGCTGCCGCGGCGGTGGCGAACGCCGACTCGCAATCGCAAGCGCAGATGATCGAAGGCATGGTCAAAGGCCTCGCCGAGCGCCTGCAGGCGAGCGGCGGCTCCGAGGAGGAATGGCTGCGCCTCATTCGCGCCTATGTCGTGCTGCACAGGCCCGACGACGCCGCAAAGGCCCTGGCGGACGCCCGCAAGGCCTACGGCGGCAACACCGAGGCGCTCGCGGCTTTCGACGCGCTCGGCCGTGACTTGAAGATCGTGCAATGACGCGCCGCCAAAGCCGCCTCAGTCTGATCGTCGCCGCGCTGGCGCTGCTCGGCGTCGCCACCGGGCTCGCGCTCTATGCGCTGCGCGACAACGTGGTGTTCTTCATGAGCCCGAGCGACATCGCAGCTAAGACGCCCCGCATCGGACAGCGGCTGCGCGTCGGCGGGCTGGTCGCGGCGAACTCGGTCAAACATGGCGAAGGCGGAAGGCTGGACTTTGACGTGACGGACGGCAAGGCGACGCTCCACGTCTCGTTTGACGGCCTGCCGCCGGACCTGTTCCGCGAGGGTCAAGGCGTGGTCGCCGAAGGCGCGCTGTCGGCGCCTGACGCGCTCGCCGCCGACACCATCCTCGCCAAGCACGATGAACGTTACATGCCGCGCGAAGTCGTCGACGCGCTGAAAAAACAGGGCCGCTGGCAGGAGGGTGCGCAATGAGCGTTGAACTTGGCCATTTCGCGCTGGCGCTGGCGCTGGCCTTGGCGATTTGCCAGGCGATCCTGCCGTTCGCCGGCGCGCGGCTCGGCGACGCCCGCCTGATGCGCGCGGGGCTCGGCGCTGCGCTCGGGCAATTTGCGATGCTGGCGCTCGCCTTCGCCGCGCTGGCTGAGGCGCACTTGCGCTCGGACTTCTCGGTGCTCAACGTCGCCGAAAACTCGCATAGCGAATTGCCCGCGATTTATAAATTCGCCGGCGTCTGGGGCAATCACGAAGGCTCGATGCTGCTGTGGTCGCTGATCCTAGCGACGTTCGGCGCGCTGGTCGCGCTGTTCGGGCGCGGACTGCCGGCGCGCCTCAAGGCCGACGCGCTCGCGGTGCAGGGGCTGATGGGCGTCGCCTTTCTCGCCTTCACGCTGCTGACGTCCAACCCGTTCGAGCGGCTGTTTCCCGCGCCGCTGGAAGGGCGCGATCTCAATCCGGTGCTGCAGGACCCGGGCCTCGCGATCCATCCGCCGCTGCTCTATCTCGGCTATGTCGGCTTCTCGATCGTGTTCTCGTTCGCCGCCGCGGCGCTGATCGCAGGGACGGATTGACGCCGCCTGGGCGCGCTTCGTGCGCCCCTTCGCGCTGCTCGCCTGGAGCTTTCTCACCCTCGGCATCGCCATGGGCTCCTACTGGGCCTATTACACCTTGGGCTGGGGCGGTTTTTGGTTCTGGGACCCGGTCGAGAACGCTTCGCTCATGCCCTGGCTCGCCGGCACCGCGTTCATCCATTCGGCCGCCGTGATGGAGAAGCGCGAAGCCCTGAAGGTCTGGACGATCTTCCTGGCGATCCTGGCCTTCTCGTTCTCGCTGCTCGGCACGTTTCTGGTGCGTTCGGGCGTGCTCACCTCGGTGCACGCTTTCGCCAACGACCCGCGCCGCGGCGTCTTCATTCTCGCCATCCTGTTCTTCTTCATCGTCGGCGCGCTGGGGCTGTTCGCCTGGCGCGCGCCGCTGCTCAAGACCGGCGGCCTGTTCGCGCCGATCTCGCGCGAGGGCGCGCTGGTGCTGAACAATCTGCTGACCGCGACGTCCTGCTTCGCGGTCATGCTCGGCACGCTGTATCCGCTCGCGCTCGAACAAGTCGCCGGCGAGAAGATCACGGTCGGCGCGCCGTTCTTCAACCTCACCTGCGGCGCGTTGATGCTGGCGGCGGCGTTCGCGCTGCCGTTCGGCAATGCCTTGGCGTGGAAGCGCG
>CAVSSV010000009.1:0-50558 GCA_963730695.1 uncultured Pseudomonadota bacterium | reverse complement strand
GGCAAAAAAGCCCATCTCGCCGCGGCTTTAACGCACCCCAAGTTCACGTTACATCAGGCCGACGTGACCCAAGAGGGAGCGTTGATGCAGATCGCCACCCGACATCCACCCGCGGCCATCATTCATCTGGCGGGGTTGGTCAGCGTTCCGCTCAGCATCCAGAAGCCCGATCAAAATTTTCGATCGAACGTTTTGGCGACCCATTGGGTGGCGGAAACCGCACGACTCACCGGTTGCCATCGCGTGGTGTTCGCGTCCAGCGCCTCCGTCTATCAGCCCGCCTCTCCTTACGCCGCCGCCAAGCTTGCCTCCGAAGTCGTCCCAAGCTATGCTGCGACCTATGGCATTTCGGTACGCAGCCAGCGGTACTTCAACATCTACGGTCCCCGCCAGGATCCGGCGTCGCCTTACAGCGGGGTGATTTCGATTTTCGCGGCTCGGCTCGCCGCCCGCCAGCCGCCCACGATCTTCGGCGACGGTCGCTCCATCGGTGGCGCCAGTGAAGGTCCAGCCGGACAGCACGTTGATGGCGTCGCCCGTCGTGCCGAGGTCGAAGCCTTTGATCGTGCCGGCGAAGCTTTGCGGCGCCCCGAGATCGAGCGTGCCGCCGTTGCCGTTGAAGTAGATGGACTGGCCGGAGGCCACCGCCCCGTCGAACTCCAGCATCGAGGCGCCGACGATCGTGTCCACTCCGGCGCGGGTGACCGCGCCCTTGATGTCGAGCGTGCCCTTGGTGACTTTGATCGTGCCGGTGTTGGTCACGGCGGGCGCGATCGTGCTGATCCCCGTGCCGCCGGTCTTTTCGAGCAGGCCCTCGTTGGTGATACTGGAGGTCGAGGACGCTCCCTTAAGGAGGCCGACGTCGCAGAGCAGGTCGTAGATGCCGGTCGCCGTGTTGGAAGCCTGAGAAGGTCGTGTTCGTCGTCTCGTTGATGGCTAGGGTCGCGTTGGCCGCCGTCGCAGCGGTAGGTGTAAACAAGCGATTGCAACATTCCGAGGGCAGACGAAATGGGCAAGCAGGTTCTTGTGGTCGGCGCAGGTCCGGTCGGGCTGACGATGGCCGCGGAGTTGGCGCGTTACGGCGTGGCCGTGCGCATCGTCGACAAAGCGGCGGCGCGCACCGACAAATCCAAGGCGCTGGTGATCTGGAGCCGGACGCTGGAACTGATCGCGCGGATGGGCTGCGCCGAAGCCTTCGTCGACGCCGGCGTGAAAGCGATCGGCGGCCAACATGATCGCTGGCGGCAAGACGCTCGCCCACATCGCGCTCGACGAGCGCGCCGACGCCCTATCCCTACGCGCTGATGATCCCGCAGAGCGAGACCGAGCGGCTGATGGAGGAGCACCTCAGCGCCCTCGGCGTGAAGGTCGAGCGGCAGGTCGAGTTGACGCGCTTTACGCCGACGGCGGATCGCGTCATCGGCGCGCTCGCGCCACGCCGACGGGCGCGAGGAGCCGTTCGACGTGGATTGGCTGATCGGCTGCGACGGCGCCCACAGCGCGGTGCGTCACGGCCTCGGCATGCACGTTCGAAGGCGAGACGCTGCCGAGCGACTGGATTCTTGCCGACGTGCACCTTGCCGGCGTGCCGACGCCGGAAAACGAAATTCGCATCTACTGGCACGCGGACGGCGTGTTGGCGATTTTTCCGATCACGCCCGGGCGCTTCCGCGTCATCGCCGACGTCGGTTCGAGCGTGCCCGGCGCGCATCGCCGCCGATCCGACGCTTGAAGACGTTCAGGCCATCATCGATCAGCGCGGTCCCGGCGGCGTTCAGGCTTCGACGCCGATCTGGCTGTCGAACTTCACGATCAACGAGCGCAAGGTCGCCGACTACAGCGCCGGACGCGTCTTTCTCGCCGGCGACGCCGCCCACATCCACAGCCCCGCCGGCGGGCAGGGCATGAACACGGGCATGCAGGACGCCTTCAATCTCGCCTGGAAGCTGGCGCTCGCCAGCCGCGACGTAGCGAAGGCGGACGCGTTGCTGCCGAGCTACAGCCTTGAGCGCAGCGCCGTCGGCCGCAAAGTGCTCGCGGACGCCGGACACATGACGACGCTGGCGGTTTTGCGCGGCCGCTTCTGGCAAGGCCTGCGCAATCACGCGGCGTCGCTGATTTTCGGCTTTGCGCCCGTGCGCCATGAGATGGCGGTCAATATGGCCGAACTGACGATCGGCTATCCCGACAGTCCGCTGACGCGCGCTGTTGGCGGGCGCCACGGCGGCCCCGCGGCGGGAACGCGCGCGCCCGTCGCGGCGGGCGTCGAGACGGTCGGCGCCGGCGCTACGCCGCGCTTTGCGCTCTACGCGTCAGCTAACGCAGCGAGCGCCGCCCTGATCGCGCGCTTCCGCAATGTGTTGGAGCCGCAAGTGCGCCCGCCGTTCGCCGAAGGCGGCGCCTGGCTGGTGCGCCCCGACGGCTATGTCGCCGTCGCCGCGGCCGCCGACGACATCGCGGCGATTGACGCTTATTGCGATGAGCGCTTCAACGCTCCTTGAACGGCGCGGCGGAATTGTCGCTCGAGCCTGAGGGCAGCCGATACTCGCGAAACGTCTCGCGCAGCGCCACCTTGTTGATTTTGCCCGTCGCGGTGTGGGGAATCTCCGCGACGATCTGCATGTCGTCGGGCAGCCACCATTTGGCGATGCGCCCCTTCAGGAACGCCAGCACATCGTCCTTGGCGGGGGTGCGGCCCTCGCGCGCGACCACGACGAGCAGCGGGCGCTCGTCCCACTTCGGGTGGCGCACGCCGATGACGGCGGCCTCGGCGACGTCGGGGTGGCCGACGGCGAAATTCTCGATGTCGATCGAGGAGATCCATTCGCCGCCGGACTTGATGACGTCCTTGGAGCGGTCGGTGATCTGCATGTAGCCGTCGGCGTCGATAGTGGCGACGTCGCCGGTATCGAAGTAGTTCTGCGCGTCGACGATTTGGCCGCCGGCGCCCTTGAAATAGCTCTGCGCGACGGCGGGCCCGCGCACTTTCAAACGGCCAAACGTCTTGCCGTCCCAGGGCAGCGCTTTGCCGTCGTCGTCGACGATCTTCATCTCGACGCCGAAGAACGCCCAGCCCTGCTTGGCCTTGATGTCGAGCGTTTCCTTATGCGGCCGTCCGGCGACGGCGCGTTTGATCGCGCCGGTCGAGCCGATCGGGCTCATCTCCGTCATGCCCCAGGCGTGCAGCACCTCGATGCCGAAATCCTCCTCGAACGCGCGGATGATTTCGGGCGGACAGGCCGAGCCGCCGACCGCGACCTTACGCACCGTCGACAGGCGTTTGCCCTCCTTCTTCATGTAGGCGAGCAGCATCAGCCATACCGTGGGCACGCCGGCGGTGAAGGTGACTTTTTCGGTCTCGAGCAATTCGTAGACCGAGGCGCCGTCGAGCTTGGCCCCCGGCATCACCATTTTCGCGCCGCGCATCGGGCAGGAATAGGCGAGCGCCCAGGAATTGGCGTGGAACAGCGGCACCACAGGCAGCACGGCGTCGCGCGAGCCGACGTCGAAACAATCGGCGCCGGTCGTGGTCAGCGCGTGCAGGATGTTCGAGCGATGCGAGTAGAGCACGCCTTTGGGCCGCCCGGTCGTGCCTGAGGTGTAGCAAAGGCCGGCCGCGGTGCGCTCGTCAAAATCGGCCCACGCGAAGTCGCCGTCGACTTCGCCGATGTAATCCTCGAACGCGATGGCGCCTTTGAGCTTCGTCGCCGGCATGTGCGCGGCGTCCGTCAGCAGCACATAGCGCTCGACGCTGGGAAGGTTCGGCGCCAGCGCCTCCAGCAGCGGGGTGAACATCGCGTCGGCGAACAGGATGCGGTCTTCGGCGTCGTTCACGATGTAAGCGATCTGCTCGGGGAACAGCCGTGGATTGACGGTGTGGCAGATCGCGCCGATGCCGGAGATGCCGTACCAGGTCTCCATATGCCGGGCGCCGTTGAAAGCGAGCGTGGCGACGCGGTCGCCAAGCTTCACGCCATCTTTGGAAAGACGCTGCGCCGCTTTCAGCGCGCGGCGGCGCAGGTCCTTGTAGGTGACGCGGGCGATCGGCCCTTCGAGCGTCCGCGTGACCACTTCCTGCGCGGCGTGCTGCTGAGCGGCGTTGTCGATGATCTTGTGGATCAGCAGCGGCCAATCCTGCATGAGCCCGAGCATCGCATCCTCCCATTCGCGCGCTTTTTTGCGCGCGTCAGAATGGCATGATGGCGAAGCCGGGGCCGGCTGGCAACATTCGTAAGGGGAGGGGGCGCGAAGACTTTAAGCCGCAGCCGCACGGCGGCGCCAGCGGCGGGCGCGCTTGGGCGCGTCCTCGTCGCCGGGTTCGCTTGGCGCGGCGCTTTGCCTGTCTTCGATCGGAGAAAGGGCGCTGATGACGCGTTCGGGCGGAAAGGTCACGGTAACCTGCGTGCCTTCGCGTACTTTCGATTCGAGCCGGAACTCGCCGCCGTGCAGTTCGACCAAGCCCTTGACGATCGGCAGGCCGAGGCCCGTGCCTTCCTCGGCGTTTTTCAGCGCCAGGCTGCCGCGGCCGAAGGTCGACAGCACCATGGGAATCTCCTCTTCGGGAATTCCCGGGCCGGTGTCGCGGACGCAGAAATATTGGCCGCCAGCCTGGCTCAACGCCGCTTCGATCACCACCGAGCCGCCGGTCGGGGTGAACTTGATGGCGTTGGAGAGAAGGTTGAGCACGATCTGGCGCACCGCGCGCTCGTCCGCCCAGATTCTCGGCAGCGCGGAATCGATCGCCACCCGCGTCTCGATGCCGCGGTTCTTGGCTCGCAATTGCAACAGGCGGACGCAGTCCTCGACGACATGGCCCAGCGAAACCGATTCCTCGCGCAGCTCATAGCGCCCCGCCTCGACGCGAGAGAGATCGAGGATTTCGTTGATCAGCGCCAGCAGATGTTGGCCGCTGCCGTGAATGTCGTTGGCGTAGTCGCGATAGGCGGGAACGCCGTGCTTGCCGAACAACTCGCCTTTCATCACCTCGGAAAACCCAAGGATGGCGTTCAGCGGCGTCCTGAGCTCGTGGCTCATCGAGGCCAGGAACCGTGATTTCGCCAGATTGGCTTCTTCGGCGCGCCGGCGCGCTTCGTCCGAATTCAGCTTGGCCTGTTCCAGCTCCGCAATCAGCGAATCTTTCTCCGCCTGAAAAAACAGGCCGTCGATCGAGCCGCGGTGCAGCCGGTTCGCAAGAAGCACGAAATAGACGAGGATGATGATGCTCAGCGCCGTGGAGACGACGGTCTGCAGCACGCCGGTCGGCCCGATCGCCAGCATGGTCGCGGCCGTCACCGGCGCGAGGCCTCCAGCCACCGCCGTCGGCAGGGCGGAGGCGACCATCGCGGTCATCGCCGCGATCATCATCATCACCACGAGCACAAAGGTGCGCGCATGCTCGTCCTGCGAACGTAGCAGCATGCCGACCAGGAAGGCCCAGCTGATGCCGACGAGGGTCTGCGCCAGAACCAGTTTCAGCCGCCAGGAACGGGCCTTCGACTCGGCGTCCTTCGCAGAGAGGAAACGCACGGATTCCCAAAGCAGGATCGCCAGCGACACGCAAACGCCCGACGTCCAATAGACGACAGTGTCGATGGGAACCCAGAGCGTCGCGGCGACGCCGACGGTGAGGGCCACCAGCCCCATCGCCGGGGTGGCGTCGCGGCTGGTCTGCGCGAACAGTCGCATCAGCCCGATCATCTGGGCGGCTTCGCGGTCGGGATCGTTGGTGAGGGCGTGGCGCGCGTTGCGCAGTTCTTGAGTCAGCCGTCGGCGCCGGGCAGCCGCCTCGGCGTCGCCGCGGCCGTTCTCGATCATCTCCGCGGTGATTTCAGACATCCGATACGCACTGACAATACGCGACTCTCAAGGGAACCCTGACCGGCAAACGTTAATGCAGCCCTGACGATTTCTATAAAGACTTGCGTTTTTCGCTCATATTGCGTCCGAGGGCGCCGACACGCGGAGCGAGAGCTATGAAGCTGCATCAGTCCCTTCAAGCGCCCAATCCGCGCCGGGTCCGCATTTATCTCGCGGAGAAGGGAATATCCGTGCCCATGGTTAACGTGAACCTCGGCAAGCTCGAGCAGCGAGCGCCCGAGTTCCGTGGGCTCAATGCCTTCGAGACCATACCCTTGCTCGAACTCGACGATGGCACGGTGATCGGCGAGTCGATCGCAATCTGCCGCTATTTTGAGGAGATGCAGCCGCTGCCGTCGCTGTTCGGCGCCGACGCGCGGAGCCGCGTCGCAATCGAGATGTGGCAGCGCCGTCTGGAATTTCAGCTCTTCCTGCCGATCGCCCAGGCGTTCCGCCATGCGCATCCGGCGATGGCGGCGATGGAGAGCCCGCAGGTGCCCGATTGGAGCGCCGCGTGCAAAGCGAAGGCGCTGCTGGCGATGGAGCGCTTCGACAAATCGCTCGAAGGGCGCACTTTCATCGCCGGCGATGACTACTCCGTCGCCGACATTACCGGGCTGGTCGCGCTCGACTGGGCGCGCTACGCGCGCATCGCCATTCCCGAGGACCTCAAGGCCCTGAGGCGCTGGCACGCCGCGCTTGCGGCGCGGCCGAGCGCGAAGGCGTAGGCTTTATTTTTCCAGCCGCGCAATCAAGCTCGAGGTGTCGAAACGGCCGCCGCCCATCGCCTGGACGTCGGCGTAGAACTGGTCGACCAAGGCCGCCACCGGAAGCTTGGCGCTGTTGCGGCGGGCTTCATCGAGGCAGATGCCGAGATCCTTGCGCATCCAATCGACGGCGAAGCCGAAGTCGAACTTTCCTTGCGCCATCGTCTTGTGCCGGTTTTCCATCTGCCAGGACTGCGCTGCGCCTTTGGAAATGACTTCGACGACCTCGAGCGGATCTAGCCCGGCGCGCTTGGCGAAATGCAGGCCTTCCGCGAGGCCTTGCACGAGGCCGGCAATGCAGATCTGGTTAACCATCTTGGTCAATTGCCCCGCGCCCGCGCCGCCCATCCGGCGATAGGCCTTCGCATAGGCGGTCGCCACCGGCTCGGCGCGGCGCACCGGGTCCTCATCGCCGCCGACCATGATCGTCAGCGCGCCATTGACGGCGCCGGCTTGGCCGCCAGAGACGGGGGCGTCGACGAAATGAAGACCGGCTGCCTTGGCGGTGGTGAATAGCTCACGAGCGACCTCGGCCGACGTGGTGGTGTGATCGACGAAAACCGAGCCCTTGCTCATGCCGGCGAACGCGCCGGACTCACCGAGAGTCACTTGCCGCAAATCTTTGTCGGCGCCGACGCAGGCGAACACGAATTGCTTGCCGGCCGCAGCCGCGCGGGGGGATGGCGCGGTCTGCCCGCCGAATTCGGCGCGCCATGCCTCGGCCTTCGCGGCATTGCGGTTGTAGACAGTGACGCTGTGGCCGCGCTTGGCGAGATGTCCCGCCATCGGATAGCCCATCACGCCGAGCCCTAAAAAGGCGACATCGCTCAATGCGCAGTCCTCGTTTGAAAGTCGGCGGTCCTTAAGCCTGGGGACCGGAGCGGGCAAGCCGCCGTTCCGCCTCGGCAAGCTCGGCCGGCGTGTTCACATTGGCGAAGGCGTCTGTGTCGTCGAACAGAACGACGGCGGCGATAAGGCTCTTTGCAAGCGCCAGTGGTCCTTCGCCCTTTTCAAGCAAGCGCTCTGCCTCGTTCACGGCGGCAAGCGGCCACAGAGCGAAGGTAGGATGCGGCCCTGCAGCGCTTTGCGCCAAGGCCGCCCCGCTCGACTGCGCCGCCGCCCTCAGGCGCGCGGCGAGGTCCACAGCAAGGAAGGGGCCGTCGCAAGGCGCGGTCACGATCACGTCATAGCCGAGCGTCTGCGCGCGCCTCAAGCCCGCCCACACGCCCGCGAGCGGTCCGCGCCGGCCTTCGGTCAGGTCCATAAAGGCGTCCTCACCGAGGGCGGCGAAACGCTGGCTATCGGCGCCGGCCGCGATGGCTAGGCCGGCAACCTGCGGCCGCAACCGATCCAGCACATGCGCAATCATCGGACGGCCCGCCAGCGGCGCCAGCGCCTTGTCGCGGCCCATCCGCGTCGAGCCGCCGCCCGCCAGGATCACGCCGAGCAGGCGCGCGTTTGGCGGCAAGCTCACGCGGAGGGTGGGCGAAGCGCCCGGATGGCGTCGCGCGCCGGGCTGGCGAGCGGGGAGGGCGGATCCTCCAGCGCGGCCCACAGCAGGCCGTCGATCTTGTCGGGCTCGCACACGCGCGGCTGCCCCGACACGATCCGCGCCTCGAACACCGGCGACACCCAATGCGCGTCGTCAATGCCAATCATCTGCGACAGGAAGAGGGGCCGCAGCAGCGCGATCTCGACGCCGATCTCTTCGCGGATTTCGCGCCGAACGGCGTCTTCGACGCTCTCGCCCCAGTCGACCTTGCCGCCCGGCAGGCTCCAGTGGCCTGCCTCCGGCGGCTTGCGGCGCTTGATCAACAGCAGGCGGCCGCCTTCGAAGATCGCGGCGCCGCAGCCGAGGCCCGGAGTGCGCGCGCTCACTCGCCGATGGCGGCCAGAATCCGCGCCCAGGAACGCGCACCTTTGTGGAACGACGTCATTTCGTACTTTTCGTTCGGCGCATGGATGGCGTCGTCGTCAAGCCCAAAGCCCACCATCAAACTATCCATGCCCAGTTCGCGCTTGAACGCGCCGACGATGGGGATAGAGCCGCCGCCGCCGACGATCGCCGGCGGCCTGCCCCATTCGGCCTCGAGCGCGCGGCGAGCGCGCTTCAGCACCTCGCTGCGCGCGGGCAGCGAGAGCGCGGGCGAGCCGCCGTGCGAGATGAATTCGGCGTGCACATCCTCCGGAAGGCGCGCTTCGACGAAGGCGCGGAAGGCCGCGGCGATCCGCTCGGGGTTTTGCTTGCCGACCAGCCGGAACGAGACTTTGGCGCTGGCCTTGGACGGCAGCACCGTCTTGGCGCCGGCCTCGATATAGCCGCCGACGATGCCGTTGATCTCGCAGGTCGGCCGCGTCCACAGCATCTCCAGGCCGCTGCGCCCCTTTTCGCCGGCCGGCTTGGAGAGGCCGACGTCCTTGAGGAATTTCGCGGTGTCGAAGCCGAGTTCGTCCCACTGCTTGCGCAATTCGTCGGAGATTTCCTCGACGCCGTCATAAAACCCGGGAAGCGTCACGGCGCCGTCGGCGTTGTGAAGATCAGCCAGGATGCGCGCGAGCACGCGGATCGGGTTGATCGCCGGGCCGCCGTAGAGGCCAGAGTGCAGGTCGCGGTTGGCGCCCGTCAGGACCACTTCTTCCATGACGAGCCCGCGCAGCATCGTGGTGATGGCCGGCGTCTTGGCGTCCCACATAGAGGTGTCGCAGACCAGCATCACATCGGTCTTGAGCTGCTTGGCGTTCGCCGCCATGAACGCCGGCAGCGAGGGCGAACCGGTTTCCTCCTCGCCTTCGAACAGAACGGTCACGTCGCAGGGCAGGCCGCCGTTTTCCTTGAAGCCGCGGCAGGCCTCAAGGAAGGTCATGAGCTGGCCCTTGTCGTCCGCGGCGCCGCGCGCGACGATCCGCTTGCCGTTCGGCCCGTCGACGATCTGCGGCGAGAAGGGCGGCGAGGACCAAAGCGCCACCGGATCGACCGGTTGCACGTCATAGTGGCCGTAAAACAGCACGTGCGGCACGCTGCGGGTGCGCGCCTTGGCGTTCGCCAACACCATGGGACGGCCCGGCGTCGGCTTTTTCGTCGCCTCGAAGCCGAGGCCCTGCAGGCAGGCGACCAGCCAATCCGCGGCGCGCTCGCAATCGGGAAAATGCTGCGGTTGCGCGGAAATCGATGGAATGGCGAGCAATTCGAACAGCCGGTCGACGGCTGCGCCCTGGTTGGCGTCGATGCTCCCCAACACGTCGTCAATCTGAGCCAAGCGAACTCCTAGAAAGGGGCGCGGGCTCAAGCCCCCTCAAAAAACCGCGCCGCCGGCGAGCTTTTAGCAGGCCGACGGCGCACAAGCCAAATCGTGGCGGAAGTTAGAAGATCTGGCGGAAGATCACATACAACGTGCCGGACAGCAGCATGGCCGCCGGCAGGGTGAGCACCCAGCCCAGAGCGATGTTGCGAAGGGTCGACCATTGCACGCCCGAGCCGTTGGCGAGCATGGTGCCGGCGACGCCCGACGACAGCACGTGCGTCGTCGAGACGGGCAGGCCCAGGCCGTCGGCGGCGCCGATGGTCGCCATGGCGACGAGCTCGGCGGCGGCGCCCTGGCCGTAGGTCAGGTGCGTCTTGCCGATCTTCTCGCCGACGGTGATAACGATGCGCTTCCAACCCACCATCGTGCCGAGGCCGAGAGCGAGCGCGACGCAGATCTTGACCCAGGTCGGGATGAACTTGGTCGAGAGGTCGAGCTCTTTCTTGTAGGTGTTCAGCGTGGCGACTTCGTCGGGCTTCAGCTCGGATTCCTTGTCTTTGGCGAGGCTGCGGATCGCTTCCGATTCAAGGTACATGTCATTGCGGATGTTCTGCACTTTGTCGGCGGGCGCCTGAGCGAGCGAGCCGTATGACGAGACTTCTTCGGCGATCTGCTTCACCAGGACGCTCATCGCGGGATAGGTCGCGTCGGCGACCTTGTGCGCATGAACGTAGTCGGTGACTTCCGGGCGGGGATCGCCGGTGATGTTGTAGCCGGCCGCATGGGCGTCGATGATCTTTGAGGCGGCGGCGGAGTTGGAGACGAAGATCGGCGTGTTGCTCGCGGGCAGGCCGCGGTTCAGCGCGTAGGCGGTGGGGGCGACGCCGATCAGGATGAGCATGATCAGACCCATGCCCTTCTGGCCGTCGTTGGAGCCGTGAAAGAACGACACGCCGGTGCAGGTGAAGATCAGCAGCGCGCGGACCCAAAGCGCCGGCGGCTTGTTGGTCGTCGGAGCGGTGTACAGTTCCGGCTTGCGGACCAGGAACTTCATGATGATCAGCAGCAGGGCGGAGAGGAAGAAGCCGAACACCGGAGAGAGCAGCAGCGCGTAGCCGATGCTGCTCACCTGGGCCCAGTCGACGCCCGCCGTGCCGTTCTGGCCGCGCAGGAGCGCGTTGGCGACGCCGACGCCGACGATCGAGCCGATGAGGGTGTGCGAGCTCGACGCCGGCAGGCCGAACGACCAGGTGCCGAGGTTCCAGATGATCGCGGAGATCAGCAGCGCAAACACCATGGCGTAGCCGGCGCCGGAGCCGACCTGCAGGATGAGTTCGACCGGCAGCAGCGAGACGATGCCGAAGGCGACGGCGCCTGAGGACACGAGAACGCCGGTCAGGTTCCAAAGACCCGACCAAACCACCGCGACCTGCGCAGGCAGCGAGCGCGTGTAGATGACGGTCGCCACCGCGTTGGCGGTGTCATGAAAGCCGTTGACGAACTCAAAGCCGAGCGCGATTAGCAAGGCGACCCCGAGCAAAAGGAACGGCGCAAGGGATTTCGGGCCCTCGCCGGCGGCGGCGATGTCAGACTGAATCGAATAGGCCATGAACAGCAGGCCGATCGCCAGCACCGCTAGAAAAATCAAGGCCGCGCGGAAGTCGAGCGGCTGGTCGAGTTTGACCCTTGCCGGAGTGGGGGACGCAGGCACAGGGCCGGCGGATGCGATCGACGCCATAGGTCAAGCTCACGGTGGTTAATGGAACGGAGCCAGCTTATCGCGGTGCGACATGACAGACACATGACATCCGCATGACGCCGGAATGAAACGGCAGTTGCGGGCGCTTTTCACATTTGGATGTCGTCCAAGCGACGCAAGAGCGTCGCGCGTTTGTCGTCCAAGCGCGCCGTCAGGACGCTCCGCCGTCCGGCGGCGGAGCGGCGGCCGGCGCGCTCGGCGCCGCGGCGACCGGCTCTTTGATCCGGAACCAGGCGACATACAGCGCCGGCAAGAACAGCAAGGTGAGCACCGTGCCAACGATGATGCCGCCCATCATCGCATAGGCCATGGGGCCCCAGAAAATCTGGCGCGAGATCGGGATCAAGGCGAGGCTCGCCGCGGCGGCGGTGAGCAGGATCGGGCGCATCCGATGCTCGCTCGCCTCGGTGACCGCCTGCCACGGCGCCACGCCCTCGCTACGGAGGTGCTCGATCTGAATCACCAGGATCACCGAATTGCGGATGAGAATGCCGATGAGGGCGAGAATGCCGAGGATGGCGACGAAACCCATCGGGGCGTTGCTCGAGAGCAGCGCCACGACGACGCCGATAAGCCCGAGCGGAGCGACCGCGAACACCATGAACAGCCGTTGAAAGCTCTGCAGCTGCGTCATCAAAACGGTGGCCATGACGAACAGCATCAACGGCGCCACCGCCGCGATCGGCCCCTGGCTCTTGCCGCTCTGCTCGACCGCGCCGCCGACCTGGACCTGATAGCCCGGCGGCATGGCCGCGACGAAGTCCTTGGTCTTCTGCGCCAGCCGGGTGACGATCGTCGCGGGCTGCACGTCGCCAACCACGGCCGCCTTGACCGTGATCGCCGGCAGCCGCTGATAGCGCCACACCGCGGGCTGCTCGAGTTCGTAGCGGAACGTCGCGATCGCGGCGAGCGGCACCGAAATGCCGCCCTTGGCGGGAATCTGCAGATTTTGCAGCGCCTCGATCGAGGAGCGGTCGGCGCTGTTGCCGCGGCCGATCACGTCGATGGCGTAGATTGAATCGCGAACCTGAGTGATGGCGACGCCGCCAGCGACGTCGCTGAGAACCTGGGCGACGCTTGAGGACGTCACGCCGAGCGCCGCCGCCTTGTCCTGCACGATGTCGACTTTCACGACGCGGCCGGGCTCGCTCCAATCGCGCACGATGAGGCCGACGCTGGGGTCGGTGGCGACCAGGTCGGAGAACGCTTCCGCCTGCCGGCGCACGCCTTGAATGTCCGGGCCCATGACGCGGTATTGCACGGGCGCCCGACGGGCGGGCCGATGTCGAGCAGATGCACGAAGGCGTCGACGCCGGGAAACTCCTTTGCGGCGATCGTCTCGATCTTCCTGCGCACGCGGTCGCGCGCCGCCAGATCCTTGGGGATGATGATCATCTGGCCGAAGAACGGCGAAGGCGGCTGCACGTCGAACGACAGCATGAAGCGGACGGCGCCCTGGCCGACATAGGAGGTCCAACGCTCGACGTCGGGATCGCCGGCGAGCGCGAGTTTTTCCAGACGATCCATGCCTGCGCGCGTGTCTTCGATGGAGGCGTTCTGGCGCCCAGTCCAATCGACGATGACCTCGGTGCGGTCCGAGGTCGGGAAGAATTGCTGCTGCACGTGGCCGAGGCCGACGACCGAGAGCACAAACAGGACGAGCGTGACGGCGATCGTGACCCAGCGCCAGCGCATGCAGGCGAGCAGCAGCGTTTCGAAGGCCCGCGAAAACAGGCCTTTGCGTTCATGCGTGAGCTTCATCGCCTTGGGCAGCAGCGTCACCCCAAGCAGCGGCGCGAACAGCACCGCGACGATCCAGGAGACGACGAGCGAAACGGCGATGACGACGAACAGCGAGAAGGTGAACTCGCCCGCGGCGCTGCTGTTCAGCCCGACGGGAATGAAGCCGGCGACCGTGACGAGCGTGCCGGTGAGCATCGGGAAGGCGGTCGAGGTGTAGATCGCGGTCGCCGCGCGATCGCGGCTGTCGCCCGCCTCCAGCCGCGAGACCATCATTTCAATCGCGATCATCGCATCGTCGACCAGAAGCCCGAGCGCAATGATCAGCGCGCCGAGCGAGATGCGTTGCAGCGAAATGCCGAGAAACTGCATCGCCAGGAACGTGATCGCCAGCACCAAGGGAATTGTCAGCGACACCACCAGACCGGCGCGAAGCCCCAGGCTGATGAAGCTGATGACCAGCACAATGGCGACCGCTTCGAACAACGCCTCGGTGAAGCCGCCTACCGCCTCGCGCACCACCTCAGGCTGATCGGCGACCAGATGCACGCCGACGCCCACGGGCAGGCCGGCTTCGATCTCCCGCATCTTGGCTTCCAGCGCCGCGCCGAACTCAAGCAGATTGGCGTTCGGCTTCATGCCGATGGCGAGCCCGATCGCCGGCTCGCCCTTGTAGCGGAACAGCGAAGTTGGCGGATCGACATAGCCGCGGGTGACGGTGGCGACGTCGGTCAGGCGGAAGAAGCGATCGTTAAGACGGAGGTTGATCGCTTTCAGGCTCTCCTCGGAGGTGAACTGGCCGGATACGCGCACGGAGACACGCTCGCCCGCGCCCTGGATCACCCCGGACGGCGCGACGGCGTTCTGCGCCTGCAGCGCGGCGATCACGGCGGCGCGGTCGAGCCCGAGGCCGGCGATCTGGCGGGCGGAGAATTCGAGATAGATGGCCTCGTCCTGCGCGCCGACGAGCTGCACTTTGCCGGCGTTGGGCACGCGCAGGATTTCGGCGCGCGCGGCTTCGGCGTAGTCGCGGAGCTGTCGTTGCGACACGCCATCCGCGGTGAGCGCATAGACATTGCCGAACACGTCGCCAAAATCGTCGTTGAACTGCGGCCCGATGACGCCCGGGGGCAATTGCCCCTTGATGTCGCCAATGAGGTTGCGGATGCGCGCCCAGATCGCGGGGACGTCGCGCGCCCTGGTGTTGTCCTTGAGATTGACGAAGATCGTCGCTTCGCCCGGCTTGGTGAGCGATCGCGCGAAGTCGAATTGCTCGACCTCTTCCAGCTCCTTTTCGATGCGATCGGTGACTTGGTTGAGCGTTTCTTCAACATTGGCGCCGGGCCATTGCGCGGAGATGACCATCGTCTTGATGGTGAAGTCAGGGTCTTCCTGGCGGCCGAGCCCGAGATAGGCCAAAATGCCCATGAGCGAGAAAACGATGATGAAGTACCAGAGGTAGGAGCGGTGCCGCAGCGCCCATTCCGAGAGGTTGAACCCGTTCATGGCGCGGCCCCGGCGTCGAGTTTCACGCTCTGGCCCTCGGTCAACGAGTGAACGCCGGCGACCGCGATGCGTTGCCCTGCCGCGAGCCCCTTGGTCACAAGCACCGGACCGCCGCTTTGCCCGCCTGCCAGGGTCCCGAGTTCGACCTCGACGGTCTTGGCGGTGAACTGCTTGCTGTCGCCGGCCTGCGCTTCGATAAGCCAAACCAGGGTCTTGCCGTCTTTGCGCAGGATCGCGGTGTCGGGCACCAGGATTTGCTTGTCCAATTGCTGCACCGGCTGCGCGGCGATGGTGGACCCCAGGCGGAAGGCGGGGGGCGGCGCGTCGAGCGCGATTTTCACGCGATGGGTGCGCGTCGCCGGATCGGCCTCGGGGGCGACCTCGCGCACCTTGCCTTGGGCCGTCACCGCCGGATTGCTCTGCAGCGCCACCGTGAAGGGCGCTCCGATGGCGGCGTCGGGCAGGGCATATTCGCCGACGTCGATTACGGCGTCGCGCACCTCAGGCCGCGCGATCGAAAGCGCCGTCGTGCCTTCGGCGACCGTCTGCCCGACTTCGATGTTCATCGCGGTGACGACGCCGTCGGTGTCGGCGACGAGGGAGGCATAGCCAAGCTGTTCGTTGGCCTTATCGAACGCGGCCGCTGCTTGCTTCTCCGCGGCCAGCGCCGCGTCGGAGGCTTGTTTGGCGGCGTCGAAGGCGGCTTGCGTCGTCGAGTGCTGGGCGAGCAGCGCCGCTTCGCGCTGCAAGGTCGCGTCCGCATTGGTGAACTGCGCTTCCGCCGCCGTGCGGTTGGCTTCTACCGAGCGTAAATTCGCCTCAAGGCTCGTCGGATCGAGCGCCGCCAACCGCTGTCCCCGCGATACGAATTCGCCGAGATTGACGTCGCGCGCGACAACGCGGCCAGCGACGCGGAAACTCAAGTCGGCCTGATAGCGCGCCTGCACCACGCCCGCATACGTCGCGGCCGCCGCGTCGCCGGGCTGCACGACGAGGCTGAGCACCGGACGAATGATCGGGGGCGGCGCCTCGGTTTTCTGGCACGCCGCCAGGGTCATGCCGATGACGAAAAGCGCCGCCACCGCGCCGATTTGCGTTTGCGGTCTCATTGCGCAGCGTCCGTCACGGTGACGTGCATGCCGGGGCGAAGCAATTGCACGCCCGCGGTGACCGCCTTCTCGCCGGGCTGCAGGCCGCCAGACAACAGGACATAGCCGGTGACGTAGAGTTCCACTTTGACGGCGCGCGCCGAAACCACGCCGCTCGCGTCGATGACATAGACCGCCGGCGCGTCGCCCTCGCGCGTCAGCGCCTGCCAGGGAAGCCGGATCACCTCTCGGGGTTGAAAGCGCCCCTTGCCGACGACGCTTGCGCCGAGCGTCATGGCCGCCGGCGGCGAGGCCAGCGCGAGCTTGACCTGCACCGTGCCGCTGATCGGATCGACCGCTGGCGCGACCTCGCGCACCGTCGCCATCGTCGTCACCTTCGGGTCGGAGACAAGCGAAACCTCGACCCGCACGTCCCTAGCGTTTCCTGCGAGCAGCGTTTCGAAAACATTGAAGACCGCATCGCGGTCGCCATCTTGCGCCAGCGTGAAGACGGTTTGCGCGGGGGCGACGACCTGTCCGACTTCGCCGAGCCGTTGCGTGATCAGGCCGGCGGCCTCGCTCTTGAGTTCGGTGTAGGAAAGCGCGTCCTGCACCAACGCCACATTCGCTTCCCCCGCCTTCACCGCGCTGTCGGCCGAGAGGAAAGCGACCTGGGCGGAATCGTAGGCGGCGCGGGTGCCGAAGCCGCCGGCGAGCAAGTCCTTTTGCCGGTCGAACGCGGTTTTGGCTTGCGCGAAGGAGGCTTGCGCCGACTCCAGGCTCGCGCGCGCGGTCTGCAAGTCGGCCTGCTGCTGGGCGCGATCCAGCGTCGCCAGCGTCTGGCCGGCGACGACGTGATCGCCGACGTCGACAAGGCGCGTCGCGATCTTGCCGCCGACGCGGAAGGCGAGGTCGCTTTGGGTGCGCGCCCGCACCACGCCGGTCAGTTCGACGTCGCGCGTGACCGAGACCGGCTCGACGATGCTCGCCCGCACGGGGACCGACGCCGAGTCCGCTCCGGCCCGTCCCGCCATGACAGCGAGCGACAGGGCGACGATGAAAAGCCTTCTTGCTGTCGGCTTCATGCGCTCTCCCGCGTCGTGTGGGCGAAGCCAACGGTGGCGGCGAAAAAGGATAGGGCCGGTTTCGCCGTTCTTCAGTAACAGGTCATGGCAGCGCTTGGAACCTCACGCGCTCTTCAGCGCGCGCGCCGCGAAGTGCCGCTCGGCAAAGGCGCGCTCGGTCGCAAGGCCCTGCCACTCATCGCCGCCGGAAGCGTAGATCAGCGTGAACGGCCCGCGGTATTTGCTGTCGATCGCCGCATCGAGCCAGCGCCGGCAATCCTCTTCGTCATGCGCGCCGGACTCGGAGAAATCGGATTTTGCATGGCACAGCGAGGCGTAAGGGAAGATGGCGCGCAGCTTGTCGTATTTGTCGGCGCCTTTCCAGTTGCCGGTGTCGGCAAGCAGGCCCAGGCTCGGCCCGACGCCCTTGAGCACCTTCTCGACTTCGACCGGGCCGTCGAGCAGGTCGAACCAGTTCTCGGTCACGATGTTGACGCCATATTTTTCGCCGAGCGCCGACAACTCGGCGAGTCCTTCGATCGATGCGGCGAGGGTCTCGGGGCTTGGCTTGGCTTTGCCGGCGATGACGCGGGCGTTCTCGGCGCCCAACACGCTCGCCGCCTCAATCCATTCGGCGATCCAGTCGCGCTGGCGGCGCCAATCCGGCGCCGTGAGGTCGCCGGCGTCAATCAGCAACGTCTGGATTTTTACGTTCGCGGCGGTGAAGGCGTAGCGGATGACGCTGAGGTAGTCAGGCGCCGTGGAGGCGAGGTGGAAGTGGCAGATTTCCGCGCGGAAAAACCCACGCTCCGCAAGCGCTTGCGGCAGGTCCATGAGCGTCAGAGCGCCCGGGCCGTAGGTCGGCCGCGGGTCCGCGGAAACCGGACCCTCCGGCCCATGGGCGTAGGTAATCCCCAGGAGGTTGTGAACGCTCCACGTGGAGACGGCGAAGGTCGGCGAAGGGCGATCGAGCATGTCGCGAAGCTACGACACTTGGGCGAGCGAGGGCAAATCCGCGCGTTGACGGCGTCTATGCGCCTCCGGCCGTCATTGCGGGGAACGCAGCGCCAAAGCGAGCGCGGGACTCCAGTCGAAAGCCGCTCGGGGCGCCGGGTTGCTTCTTCGCTCCGCTCGCCCGGATTGCGCCGTCTCGACGCCGCCTGGCTGCCCCTGAATGGCCGGTCGCGGATCTTGTTTGGCGAATTGCCGCCATGGCAGGCCGCTGCGCAAAAAGCGGTCGGCGCTGACGTCGATGTTCTCTTCGCCGCAGTCAATAAGCCGTAGCGCGCGGAGATCGACGCCGTGGTGTTTCAGGTGCGTGAGAAATCCACGCAAATCGTCGCGATCCGCGCAGAAGTCGCCGGAGTCTAGGCGCAGGGCTTCGAGGCGTCCGTCCGCGACAAGCAGCATGCCCGCCATGCGGATGCGGCGAACGGCGCCGGGCTGATCCGCGATGCGATGCTGGCGGGTCAGGTAAATCTGCTGGTTCTCAAGGACGATGAACGGCGAGGCTTTCTCGGTCGGCGCTAGGAACTCGCGGCGCTCGCCACGTTCGCCGGCGATGCGTGCGGAGCTCGCCAACGGCAAGTCGCCGCTCGCCCGCTCCCGCCACCACGGAAGCTGGAAGGCGTGGCCGCCACGAAAAAGGATACGATGATTGAGCACCTTCTCTTGCGAGTACGGCGCCTGCGCGCCGAGCGCCTCCATGGTCCGCATCGCGCGCGCCAAAGCCGCCTCGAAAGCCTCGGGGTCCCGGGGGTCGACGAGCATTGCGCCGAGCTTGCGTCGCACAACCTCGTGCAGCGCACGCACCGCGTCGCGCCGGCCGAGATGCGCCGCTTCGCCACGATGCGGGTCGAGCCACCGGTTCAGAGCCTGAAAGAGGTCGATGAGCGTCGGCACGAGCGAGGACGCGCCTCGCGGCATATGCTGCGTCTCGGAGAGCAGATCGTCGATGCGGGCGAGTTCGTTGTCGTCTTCTCGCGCCACCGAAGCGTTGTCGGAGTCGCACTTCCACTGCCCCGCGGTGGGGAGGACTGCGTAACTGAGGCTCCTCATGGCCATCAACGCATGCCGACGTTTGCAAAGCTGCCCGACAATGGCGCCGCCATGACATTGGCGGCGCACAAGTCGCGTCGATGTATAACGAACTTATTCTGGAAAAGAAATTGTCCGACAAAACTGACGTTGGGGTAATTTTTTCGTGAGGGCGTGAGCGCCTCACGCGATTCGCCCTAGGGTTGCGTATGGGCGCCGCGGATGGGCCGCGCGACCGTAGTGGGGAGCGGCGCGAAGCTCGCTTGCGAAAGCCGCGTCATGCGTTTCTCTGGCCTAGAGCCGATACGCCGCCTTGGCGAGGCCATAGGCCAGATCGTGCGCGAGTTCATGCGCTTCGTTTTCCAATAGACGGTGTTCGCGCACCAGCTTGGCGAGAAAGCCGCAGTCGACCCGGCGGGCGACGTCGTGGCGCGCGGGGATCGAGGGGAAAGCGCGCGTGTCGTCGTTGAAGCCGACGGTGTTGTAGAAACCCGCCGTCTCCGTCGCCATTTCACGAAAGCGCGTCATGCCCTCGACGCTGTCGTAGAACCACCAGGGCGGGCCGAGCTTGAGGCAGGGATAGTGGCCGGCTAGGGGAGCCAACTCTCTGGCGTAGGTGGTCTCATCGAGCGTGAACAGAATGATGGTGAGCGTTGGCTCGTGGCCGAAGCGGTCGAGCAGCGGCTTTAGCGCCGTCACGTAGTCGGTGCGGGTCGGAATGTCCGCACCTTTGTCGCGGCCGAAGCGCTTGAACAGCGGCGCGTCGTGATTGCGCATCGCGCCGGGATGGATTTGCATGACGAGGCCGTCGTCAAGACTCATGCGCGCCATTTCCGTCAGCATCTGTGCGCGGAACGCTTCAGCGTCGGCGGCGCTTGGCGAGCCCGTTGCCACGCGCTTGTAAAGCGCCTCCGCCTCCGCCGCCGAGAGGTCTGCGGTGCGTGCCGTCGGGTGGCCGTGGTCGGTGGCGGTGGCGCCAAACGTCTTGAAATAGGCCCGCCGCCGGCGGTGCGCTTCGAGATAGCCGGCCCAAGTGCCGGTGTCGCGGCCGGCGACCTCGCCGAGTTTTACGAGATTGGCGGAAAAGCCAGGGAAATTCGGGTCGATCACCGCATCGGGCCGGTAGGTTGTGATGACGTGGCCGCGCCATCCCGAGTCGCGAATACGTTTGTGTGCATCGAGAGGATCGAGCGCGCTCTCGGTGGTGGCGATCGCCTCGATATTGAAGGCTTCAAACAAAGCCCGCGGGAGGAATGCCGGACGAGCGAGCCTGTCGCTGATCTGATTGAAGATCTTGTCCGCGTTGTCCGCGCTCAGAACCTCGTCGATATCGAACAACGTGGCGAAGGCGTGATCGAGCCAGATGCGCGTCGGCGTGCCGCGAAACAGCCGCCAATGCGCGGCGAACAGCCGCCAGATCGCGCGCGGGTCGGTTTCGACGGGGCCGCCGTCGGCGCGCGGCACGCCGAGGAGCTCAAGCGCGATCCCCTGCGAATGCAGCATGCGGAAGATGTAGTGGTCGGGGACGACGAACAGCGTCGCCGGATCGGAGAAAGGCTCATTGTCCGCCCACCAGCGCGGGTCGGTGTGGCCGTGTGGGGAGACGATCGGGAGGCTGGCGACCGTCGCGTAGAGTTCGCGGGCGAGCGCGCGCGTCGACGGGTCGGCGGGGAATAGCCGGTCGGGGTGAATGAGGGGATTTTCGCGCGTCATGAAGGCGGGCTCGGTGTGGCTCGGTTCGCGCCGTCTTTGCCGGGACCGGCGTCCCGACGCAACCCGCTATCCCTTCAGCGCCCCCGCCGTGAGCCCGGCCACGAACTGCCGTGTCATCAGGAGATAGGCGATCACGATCGGCGCCGCGGAGACGACGACGCTGGCGAACACCAAACCCCATTCCGTGGAATAGACGCCGACGAACGACATGATTCCGACTGGCAAGGTTTGCGTCGAAGACTTCACTGAAATGATCAGCGGGATGAAAAAATCGTTCCAGATCCAGACGCCGTTCAAGATCGCCACCGAGGCCAAGCCGGGCCGCATCAACGGGAGCACGACACGCCAGAAAATCTGAATTTCCGTCGCGCCGTCCACGCGCGCGGCGTCCGAAAGGTCTTTCGGCAAGGTCGCGATCAGCGGCGTCAGCACCAGCACGCCCAGGGGGATGCCGAGCGCGGTGTAGGGCAGAACGACGGCAAAAACGCTGCCGAGCAGCCCGATCGACTTCAGCAGGATGAACAGCGGCAGGATGATCATCTGCACGGGAACGAGCAGGCCGCTGACGAACAGGAGATAGAGCGCGAAGGCGAAGGGCTTCTCCCTGCGGCTAATGCCGTAGGCGGCGAGGCCTGACAGCGCGGTGCTCAGCAGCACCGATGTTGTGGTCACTATCACTGAATTGGGAAGCGTCACCGCGATCTTCGCCTCGGTCCAGGCGCGCACATAGTTCTGCCAGCGCCAGGTCTCGGGAAGGCCAAACGGGTTGGCGAAGAACTCGGGGACGTCCTTGAATGAAGCGACGAAGGCCAGCGCGATCGGCACGATCACGATCAGGCACGAGACGATCAGAAAGGCGTGGCGCGCGATCGCGACATTTTGCTGCGCCGCCTTCCGGCTGCGGCGGCGGAGAGGGCGGGGGAGGGCGGCCGTGCTCATGCTTCGACCTCGCGGCGGCGCAACAGCGTGGATCAGCAGCGCCGAGATGATCCCCATGCCGATGAAGACGATCACCGAAATTGCGATGGCGTAGCTCATGCGCGCGTCATTCGCCGAATTGCCGCCGACGCCGAACGCCGTGCGGTACACCAGCGTCCCCAACACTTCCGTGCGCCCGGCCGGCGCGCCGAGCGGACCGGTGAGCACGAACACGACGTCGAAGACGCGAAAGATCTGGATGAAGGTCAGCACCGTCAGCGACGAGAAGGCCGGCGACAGCAGCGGGAAAGTGACGCGGCGAAAGGTCTGCCATGCGCTGGCGCCGTCGATCTCGGCGGCCTGCGCCAGTTCCTCGGGAATGTTCTGCAGCCCCGCGAGATAAACGATGATGGACCATCCCAGAATGTTCCAGGCCTGCACCACGATCACGCACCGGCAGCGCCCAGGTGGTGTCGCTGAGCCAGGAACGCTTGAGGAAGCCCGAGCCCGATCGCGTCGAGCGCCGGATTCAGCAGGCCGATGTTGGGGCTGAGGATCAGTTCCCAGATGAAGCCGGTGGCGACGAGCGAGAGGATGACCGGCAGAAACAGGATCGTGCGGTAGACCTGCATGAAGCGCGGGCGCGCATTGAGCTGCAGCGCTATGAACAGGCCGATCGTGTGCTGGAACGCCAGGATGACGATGAAGAAAATCAGGTTGTTCATCGCCGCGCGATAAAGCTGAGGCGAGGTCAGCGCCCGGGTGAAATTATCGAGGCCGATGAAATTGTAGGTGCGCCCAATCCCCTTCCAGTCGAACAGGCTGAGGTAGAACGCCGACAGCGTGGGGTAGATGATCAGCGCGCCGAACACGATCAGCGCGGGCAGCACAAACCACAGATGGCCGTAGCGCCTCGCCAACGCCGAGCGCGCCGTGACGCGCCGCGACGCGCCCGGGCGGGCGCGCAAAGCGGGCCGGTTGAGGGCGACGGTTCCAATTGGCTCGGCCATCAGGCGTTTCCGAGAAAGGGCCGGGGCGAAAACGCCGCCCCGGCCCGAAGCTTCACGCAGCGATCACTTCGCCTTGGTGTCGACGCTCGCCTGCAAGCCCGCGGCGAATTGTTCGGGCGTCAGCTCTTTGAAAAAGAGCTGCTGCGAAGTGTTGCCGGCGACGGTGAAGATGTTGCCGACCTCCGGGAATTCGTACCACACGCGCACGTCGTTGACCTTGGCGGCCTCGACCATTTCCTTCATCGCCTCGTTGTTCGACGGCGAGACGTTCTTGTTGGTCGATAGCGTGATGGTGTCCACCACCATTTGCGCGGGTTCGTCCGGTCAGCATCCAGTTCAGGAACTTGAGCGCTGCGTCCTTGTCCTTGGTCTGGGAATTGATCGCAAACACGCCTTCCATCCCCGTGACCGAGGAGCCCTTGCCGCCCTCAAGCGCGGGGAACGGCACGACGCCGAGGTTGATCTTCGGGTTGGTCTGTGGTGAAGCCGGCATAGTCGGCCGAGCCGCCTTCCATCATCGCGCCCTTGCCGAGCGCGAACAAAGCCTTGCCCTCGACATAGTTGGTGCCGATCGCGCCGTCCTCGAAGCAGGGGTAGACGTCCTGCAAAAATTTTGAGGCTTTCAGAACGTCGGCGTCGGTCAGCTTGCGCTCGCCCTTACGCACGGCGTTGAGGCCGCTCTCGCCCAGGATCGACGAGCCCGCGAGCGCGTAGAGAAAGCTTGGAATCACGCCATCCTGCGAAGGCGCGATCATCGCCGCGATGCCCTTGGCCTTGAAGATCGGGCAGAGCTTGAGCAGTTCCTCCGCGGTCTTCGGCGGCTGCACGTTGTTCGCGGCGAAAATGTCTTTGTTGTAGTAGAGCGCGACGGTGTATTTGCCGAGCATCGGCACGCCCCAGACCTTGTTGTCGATCTTCGCGGCGTCGACCCCGGCGTCGCTGACGCTGGAGATATCGACCTTGCCGGTGAGGTCGACGATGTAGCCGGCTTCGGCGGCCGCGCGCAGGGCAGGGCCGGGTTGCAGTTCGATGATATCGGGCGCTTCGCCGGCGGCGAGCGCGGTGTTCATTTTGGCGGTGTAGTCGGGGCCAGGAATTTCCTCGAGCTGGATATGAATGCCTGGATTTTTGGCCTCGAACTTGTCGAGGATTTTTTGCACGCGGTCCTTCCACTCGGGATGGTTATGCCAGAACGTCAGCGTGACGTCGGCGGCATAGGCCGCCGGCGCCGCGAACCAGACGCCGGCGCCGAGCAGCGCCAGCCGCAACAATTTTCCTCTCATTGCTTCTCTCCCTTTATTGTTTTCCCTGTTCTGGCTCGGCGCGTCGTGCGCCGGACCGATCCATCGCGCAGAGGCGAGTCGCTTCAGATCGCCTCTCCGCGTTGAACATCGAAAAAATGCAGCCGGTCGCATTCGACCGCAATCGAAGCCGGCGCGCCGCTGCGCACCTGCGTGCGCGCGGAAAAGCGCGCGATGGCGACGCCTGAGGTGTCCGCCGTCGCGATGCGCTCAAGCGCGTCGGGGTCGACCACTTTGGCCGGCATGGCGTCGAGCCCGAAATGCACGTTGCAGTCGGAGCCCAGCGATTCGGTCAGGAACACCGGCGCCTCGATGCACATGTCCTTGGGGTGCCCGGGCTTCAACGTGGCGTCGTCCATCGCCTCGGGGCGCAAGCCGACGATGATGTCTCCGCTCAGTTTCGGCCGCGCGGCGAACACCGAAGCGGGCAGGCGCAGCTTGTGGCTGCCGAGGTTCAGCAGGCCGTCCGCGCCGTCGCGCCGTTCGACGCTTGCGCGAAAAAGGTTCATCGTCGGCGAGCCGATGAAGGCGGCGACGAAGGTGTTCGCAGGCCGGTTATAGATGTTGGCGGGCGTGTCGATCTGCTGCAGCACGCCGTCTTTCATCAGCGCCACGCGGTCGCCCATCGTCATCGCCTCGACCTGGTCGTGGGTGACGTAGATCGTGGTGACGCCGAGACGATCCTGCAATTGCGCGATCTCCGAGCGCATCTGGCCGCGAAGTTTGGCGTCGAGATTGGACAGCGGCTCGTCCATCAGAAAGACCGACGGCTGGCGAATGATGGCGCGGCCCATGGCGACGCGCTGTCGCTGGCCCGCCGGACAGCTTGCCGGGCCGGCGACTTCGAGATAATCCTCAAGCTGCAGCGTGCGCGCGACCTGCCGCACGCGCGCGTCGATCTCCGCCTTCGGCAATTTGGCGATCTGCAGGGGGAAGGCGATGTTGTCGAACACCGAGAGGTGCGGATAGAGCGCGTAGCTCTGGAAGATCATAGCGATGTCGCGATCGCGCGCGGCGAGGTCGTTGACGACATGGCCGCCGATTTCGATCTCGCCTTCGGTGATTTCTTCGAGCCCGGCGATCATCTTCAGCGCGGTCGACTTGCCGCATCCGGACGGGCCGACCAGAACCAGAAACTCGCCGTCGGCGACATCGAGGCTGAGGTCGCTCACCGCGGCGATATCGCTGCTCGGGTAGCGTTTGCTGACGTTTCTGAGCACGACGCCGGCCAAGTCGCACGCCTCCCCGTTTTCGCCAGTTTTGCCTCGGCGGGCATCTGGCTTACGACCGGGATATCATTATAGTATCATAATAACCAGGGAGGGGACGTTCGTTTGCGCGTAGATCTTTCGGGGCAGGTCGCCTTCGTCACCGGAGGCGCGGGGGCGATCGGCGGCGCGATCGCGCGACGGCTCGCCGACAACGGCGCCGCGCTCGTCATCGCCGACGTCAATCTCGCCGGCGCACGAGAAATTCGCCTCCAGGCTGCCCGACGCCATCGCTTGCGAAGTCGACATTCGCAACGAGCGCACAATCGCCGCCGCTGTCGAAGCGACGGAGCAACGCTATGGCCGTCTCGACATTCTCGTCAATAACGCTGGGATCAACACGCTGGCGCACCGCGTCACGATCGAGGCCTTTCCGGTCGAGGAGTGGGATCGCATCAAGGGTGTCGATCTCGACGGACAATTCCTGATGAGCCGCGCGGCGCTGAAGCCGATGCTCGCGGGCGGACGCGGCGGGCGCGTTATCAATATCGCCTCCGTCGTCGGCCTTGTCGCCATGCGGCTGCAAGCCCCTTACGTCGCCGCGAAAGCCGCCGTCGCGCACCTCACCCGGGCGATGGCGCTCGAACTGGGGCCAAGGGGCGTGACGACGAACGCAATCGCGCCAGGCTCTGTGCTGACAGAGCTGACCAAGCAGCTGTTTTACGGCGAGGACGGCAAGTTCGCCGGGCGCACCGAGGAATTCATGCAGCATATCCCCATAGGCCGGCCGGCGCGCGCCGAAGAGATCGCCGAAGCCGCGCTGTTCCTGGCCTCTCCGGCGGCGGGTTACATCAACGGCCAGGTGCTCGCCGTCGATGGCGGCTGGACCGCGGGGTTCATGTTTTGAGCGCGCCCGTGCCCCTGATCGCAGTCGACCTCGCCGGCAAGACGTATCTGAAGATCGGCGCCGTTCACGCCGGCGCGCATGGCGCCGTCGAGGCGCTGAGCGCCAACGGCGCGATTCTAACGGCGGGCGACGCGCCGCTGGATCTGCTGCTCGCCTGCTTTGCGCTTGCGCCCGATGAATCGGCGCCGGAGCCTGGGGCGCTGATGCGCGAGATCGAGGCGATCGGCGAACAGATGCATGCGGCGCGGCGCGGGCGCATTGTTGTGTTGATGTCCGCTTTGGGCGCGGTGCCGATGCGGCGTTTCCCCCGCTTTTCTCAGCATATGGCGTCGGTTGCGTTCGGGCTGCGTGCGCTGGCGATGCGGCTCGGGCCCTACGTGCAGGTCAACGGCGTCGGCGCGGGCGCGCTCGTCGCGGAGGGGGAGGCGTTGGCCGGCGACAAAGCGATGCTCAGCCATGTCTCGCTCGGCCGCGCCGGCGGACTCGCGGACCTAACGAACGCTGTGTTGTTCCTCGCCGATCCCATGAACAGTTACACCACCGGCCAGTTGCTGCTCGTCGATGGCGGCTGGGGGGCCGGCTACGGCCGGAATTTTTGAGGGCGCAATGATCGAACTGAAAAACGGCCCGCTCGCCATCGGCCTCGCGCCCGAGATCGGCGGCTCGCTTGCTTACTTCAAGCTCGGCGGCGTCGACGTGATGCGACCGCTTTCCCAGGCCGATGAGAGAGCCGCCAACGTGCTTGGCGTCGCCATGTTCCCGATGGTCCCCTACGCCAACCGCATCGCCAATAACGCCTTTGTGTTCGAAGGCCGCACGTGGCGGTTCGCGCCGAACAATCCGCCGGAGACGTTCAACGTCCACGGCACGGGCTGGCATCGGCCGTGGCGGGCGGAGACGCGCGGGGAAGCGGTGACGTTGACGCTTGAACATCTCGCGCCAGACGAACCCTATTCCTATCTTGCGACGCAGACCTTTGAACTCACCGACCGGCTGCGCGTGACGATGACGCTCGTTAATCGCGGCGCGGTTGCCATGCCCTTCGGCTTCGGCCTGCATCCTTGGTTCGACCGTGACGCCGATACACAGATGATCTTCTCCGCGCCGCGCTTCTTCATGGAGGCGCCCCATGGCGTCGCCGGAGAGATGCTCGCAACGCCTCCGGAGCTCGACTATGCCAAGGGCGCGCCGCTGCCTGGCACCTGGCGCAATAACGATTACGGCGGATGGGACGGCAAGGCGGAGCTACGCTTCCCCGCGCGAAAACGCTCGCTACGGATCGAGGCCGATCCGGTGTTCGACCATCTTATGTTCTACGCCGATCCCGCGCGCCCGGTGTTTTGCCTCGAGCCGCAAAGCAATGCGCCTTGCGCGTTCAACGAGATCGGCACGGCACGGGAGACGGCGATGGGCGTGCGCGTGCTGCGGTCGGGCGAAGCGCTGCAGGGGGCGATCACGTTCATTCCGGGCGTCGTCTGACCCCACAAACAAAAACGGCGCCCGGTGAGGGGCGCCGTTTGTTTCGGACCGCTTGTTGAAGCGCTCAGTACCTGCGCACGAGCGGAGCCGGGGGCGGCGCGACGTCGCCGATCAGCCAGCGGAAGCCGAGGAGGAAGTCGTTCGAGCCCAGGCGCGCGGAAGAGAGTACGTTGGGGACGCCTCCGCCGCAGTTGTTCCCGAAGCCGCCGTTGACGCCGCCGCCGTTCAAGCAGTTCGACCCGCCGGACTTGAAGCCTTCGTAGGAGAGATAGCGGTAACCCAGTTCCATCGTCAGGTTCTGCGTCACGTGGAAATCGAGGCCGGTCATCAACGCCCAGGCGAAGCCGGATTGTCCGCCGTTGCCGAAATAGCCGCCGACGGGGGCGCCGAGCGCTGTGCCCTGATCGGTCAGGCCGTTGATCTCTGTCGTGCCGTAGCCGATGCCGGCGCCGACGTAAGGCGAAATGCCGTTCCAGGTGCCGAGGTCGGCATAGACATTGGCCATCAACAGGTAGGTCGAGACGTCGCCACGGTAGAAGTCGGCGAATTGAGCGGGCGTGCCGCCGCTGCCGGGGAATTTCGGGTCGTTGACGACTTCAAGCGACTGGAAGTGCGAGCCGCCGCGCAATTCGCCGGTGATGTCGCCACGCAGCCACGGATTGAACTGATAGCCAACGCCGAAGTCGAAGAAACCCGAACCGCTCAGCGAGGAATTGTTAAACGTGTTGGTGACGCCCGCCGAGTAAAAAGCGCCGGCCCCGCCCGCCCCCGCGATCGGATCGGGCGAAATGGCCAGGCCTGACGGCGCGGTGCTGACGCCGAAGCCGACGTCGCCGCGCAGATACCAGCCGTTGGCTTCGATCGGCGCGATATACGGTTCGACGGGCGGGGGTGGCGGCAGATCAGCGGCCATCGCCGCCGAGAAAAATCCGAATGTTGCGGCGCCGACGAGCAACGCCGTCCCTAACTTGGCCATGGAGGCTTCCCTTCGCGCAAACGCCGCCATCGATGACGGAGCATGAACATTGACGAAGGGAAGAATCCCACAGAGGGCTTAACAGCCACTTAACCCTAACGATTGACCTTAACGCCTTGCGCAAGGGCAGGCTTCGCTACAGCGCGAAGCCGCCGTCGGCCAAGTGAATCTGGCCGGTGGTGTAGGAGCTTTCATCCGACGCAAGGTAAACCGCGAGCATCGCGATCTCCTCGGCCTTGCCGAGCCGGCCGAGCGGCTGGCGATCAATGAAGGCCTGCCGCACCGCCTGCACGCTTTGCCCGGACTGCTTGGCCAGCGTTTCAATGCGCCCGTCGAGCGAAGGGCTTTCGATGGTGCCGGGGCAGATGGCGTTGCAGCGGATGCCGCGCTTGATGAAGTCGGCGGCGACGGACTTGGTGAGCCCGATCACCGCGGCCTTGGAAGCCCCGTAGACATAGCGGTTGGGAATGCCGCGCACCGAGGAGGCGCCGGAGGCGATGTTGACGATCGTCCCCTTGCCCTTGGCGAGCATGCCGGGAAGGAACGCCTTGATCGTCCGGTGCATCGATTTGACGTTGAGGTCGAACGAAAAGTCCCAGTCGTCGTCCGAGCACTCCAGCACGCTGCCGTGGTGCACGAAGCCGGCGCAATTGAACAGGATGTCGATAGGGCCGATCTCCTTGGCCAACGCCTGGACCGCCTCGGTCGAGCGCACGTCGAGCTTTTTGGCCTGTCCGGGAATCCCTGCGAGCTTCTCCACCGCGATGTCGGTGACGACGATGTTCGCGCCTTCGCGCGCGAAGGCTTCGGCGGTGGCGCGCCCGATGCCGGCTGCGGCGGCGGTGAGCAGCGCGGTCTTCCCCTTGAGACGATCGGTCATGACTTGGTGCGTTCCTCTTTTGTGATGGGATTGTCGTGAAGGCCTTACGATGGAGCGCGCGTCATGTCTCGCGCGGCCGCTCGATCATCCATTTCAAGTTCGCTCTCACCGCGGGCCATTCGCCGGGGAGGATCGAGTAGACGCAGGTGTCCCGCAGGCTGCCGTCCGCCATGCGCATGTGGTTGCGCAGCACGCCGTCCAATTTTGCGCCGAGCCGTTCGATCGCGCGCCGGCTCTGCTGATTGAGGTAGTGCGTTCTGAACTCGACGGCGATGCAGTCCAACGCCTCAAAAGCGTGGCCAAGCAGCAGCAGTTTGCATTCGGTGTTGACGCCGCTGCGCTGCGTCGACTTCCGATACCAAGTCGAGCCGATCTCCACGCGCTTAAAAACGGCGTCGATGTTCATGTAGGTCGTCATGCCGACAGGCTCGCCGCTCTTGGCGTCGATGACGGCGAACGGAAGCATCATCCCCGACCCCTGCAGCGATAGCCGCCGCTCGATCTCCTGCGCCATGCGTTCGGGCGGGGGAATCATCGTGTACCAAAGCCGCCAAAGTTCGCCGTCGGCCGCGGCGCGCTTCAGCGCCTCGCAATGGTCCTGCGACAGCGGTTCAAGACGCGCGTGCTCGCCTTTCAACGTGACTGGAGCGGGCCAAGGCATTGTCGTTCTCTTTCGCTCGCGTTGTCAGGCGCCGAACAGGGTGTTGAGCGGTCCGGACGGTGCGGCGTCGACGAAGGCGTCGAACCGGCCGTTCTCGGCGATGTCTTTGGCCGCGCGCATGAAGCCGCCCCATGCGACGCGCGCCAAGGCGCCGCCGACGCTGATGCGCCTGACGCCGAGATCTTCAAGCTGGCGCACCGTGAAGCCAGGCGCGCCGACCACGACATTCACGGGCTTCGGCCCAGCGGTCTTCACCACTTCGGCGACTTCGGCGGCCGTCTTGAGGCCCGGCGCGAACAACACGTCCGCGCCCGCTTCGGCGAACGAGGCGAGGCGCCGCAGCGCCTCCTTCAGACCGTCAGGATGGCCCGCCCAAATGACCTCGGTGCGCGCGATCAGCAACACTTTCTCGCCGCTGGCGTCGATGGCGGCGCGCGCGGCGCGCAGGCGTTCGACGGCCTCGCCGGGGGCATAGAACGGCGCGCGGGGATCGTTGGTGTAGTCCTCGATCGAAAAGCCGGAAACGCCGGCGGCGATGCAGCGCTTAGCGCTCGCGTACACGTCCTCGGGCGTCGCGCCGAAGCCGTTCTCGAAGTCGGCGTTGACGGGCAGGTCGGTGGCGCGGGCGATTTCGCCGATATGGCTGAGCGCATAGTCGCGCGTCACGCCGTTGTCGGGCTTTCCCGCCGAAATCGCCATGCCGGCGCTGGTCGTCGCTAACGCCTTGAAGCCGAGCGAAGCGAGATATTTGGCGCTGCCAACGTCCCACGGATTGGGGATGACGAAACAGCCGGAATGGTGCAGCTCGGCGAAAGTCGCGCGCTTCTGGGCGAGGGTGGGACTCATGCGGGTACCAGGCTCAGGTCGGAAAGCGAGGCGATCTGGCGCCCTTCGGCGTCGAAATTCTCCGGCGACAGCCAGCGCTCGAACATAGCCTTCAATCTTGGCCATTCGCTATCGAGGATCGAGAACCAGGCGGTGTCGCGGTTGCGTCCCTTGATGATCATGTGCTGACGGAAAACGCCCTCGAACGTGAAGCCGAGGCGGACGGCGGCGCGCTTAGAGGGCGCGTTGAGGTCGTTGCATTTCCATTCAAAGCGGCGATAGCCGAGATCGTCGAAGACGTGCCGCATGAAGAGATAGTGCGCCTCGGTCGCGCCGACGGTGCGCTGGAGGGCGGGCGTGAACATCACGCCGCCGACTTCGATGACGCGGTTCGCCGGATCGATCCGCATCAGGCTCTGATAGCCGACCGCCCGCCCCGTGACATTGTCGATCACCGCGAAATAGTGCGGATCGTCCGCCTTGGCCTTCGCCGCGACGTCGGCCTCGAAAGCTTCAAAGCTCGCGAACGGCCCGTTGAACAGATAGGTCCACAGCCCGTCGTTCGCTCCGCCACTCGACAAGTCATAGAGCGACCGCGCGTGCTCTGTCTTCAGCGGAACGAGCGTGACCCAGCGGCCCTGCAGCGTCGGCCGGTTCGGCCGCGGCGCGGGGCGTGCGTCGACCAAGGGGCCGATGGGTTGGCCGGTCGTCGAAGACAATGGAAAATACTCCTTAGGCGAGAATTGCCGCCTTAGCGATGACGCTGCACGTTCGGCCCGCGTGCGCCGGACCGAGTTGCATTCCGGTTTTTTGGCGATCCTTCCGGAAATTCTCTCGCGTAGTCGTGACGAATCGCGACCTCTATGGCCTGCTCCGGCGTGACGCCTAGTCGCCCCGCCAATTCCTCGGCAAGGGCGACCACTTTAGGATTTCGAACTCGGAACAAGGTCGTCCTCCCGATGACGTCTTGAGCGTTGCCGTCAATGATTGTCCCGCGGAACGCCCATCGTCTGCGCCAGCTTTTGGTATTTCACCGCCGGCTTCAGCACCATGCCCTCGTCGAACTGCGCGACCATTTCGCGCTGGATCTGCTGCCAGGGCGTCTGCGAGGCAGGGAAGGCGAAGGGGTGCTTTTGCAGCGCCGCGCGGCGTTCATGCAACTCCTTGTCGGAGATCATGATGTCGGCCGTGCGCTTGCCCAGGTCGACGCGCACGCGGTCGCCCGTCTTCAGCAGCGCGAGGCCGCCATTGGCCGCCGCCTCGGGCGAAGCGTTCAGGATCGAGGGCGAGCCTGAGGTGCCGGATTGGCGGCCGTCGCCGATGCAGGGCAGTGCGTTTACGCCCTTTTTGATCAGCGCCGCCGGCGGCTGCATGTTCACGACTTCCGCGCCGCCGGGGTAGCCGATCGGCCCGGTGCCGCGGATGAACAGCACGCAATGCTCGTCGATCTTCAGCGCAGGATCGTCGATGCGGTGATGGTAGTCCTCCGGCCCTTCGAACACGATGGCGCGCCCTTCGAAAGCGTCGGGGTCTTTGGGGTTCGAGAGGAAGCGCTTGGTGAATTCGGCGTCGATCACGCTGGTCTTCATGATGGCGTTATCGAACAGGTTGCCCTTCAGCACGATGAAGCCGGCGTCTTTCTTCAGCGGCTTGTCGATGGGATAAATCACGTCGAAATCGTCGACTACAATCGCCTTGCAGTTTTCGCCGATGCTCTTGCCGTTCACCGTCTTGGCGTTCTCGTGGATGAGCTTCTTCTTCATCAACTCGTTCACGACGGCGGGCACGCCGCCGGCGCGGTGGAATTCCTCGCCGAGATATTTGCCGGCGGGCTGCATGTTCACCAGCAGCGGCACTTCGTGGCCGACCTTCTCCCAATCGTCGATGTCGAGTTGCACCCCGATGTGGCGCGCGATGGCGTTGATGTGGATCGGCGCGTTGGTCGAGCCGCCGATGGCGCTATTGACGCGGATGGTGTTCTCGAAGGCTTCGCGGGTGAGAATGTCGGAAGGCTTGAGGTCCTCCCACACCATGTCCACGATGCGGCGGCCGGTGGCGTAGGCGATTTGGCCGCGTTCGCGGTGCGGGGCGGGGATGGCGGAACAGCCGGGCAGGCTCATGCCGAGCGCCTCGGCGAGCGCGTTCATCGTCGAGGCCGTGCCCATGGTGTTGCAATGGCCGACGGACGGCGCGGACGAGGTGACGACGTCCATGAACTGCTCGTAGTCGATCTTGCCTTCGGCGAGGTCTTTGCGGGCGCTCCATACTGCGGTGCCGGAGCCGGTGCGCTGGCCGTGGTGCCAGCCGTTGAGCATCGGGCCGCCGGAGAGCACGATGGCGGGAATGTTCACCGTCGCCGCCGCCATGATACAGGCCGGCGTCGTCTTGTCGCAGCCGGTGGTGAGCACCACGCCGTCGATGAAATAGCCCATCAGGATCTCGACGAGGCCGAGATAGGCGAGGTTGCGGTCGAGCGCCGCCGTCGGCCGCTTGCCGGTCTCCTGGATCGGATGGACCGGGAATTCGAACGCGATGCCGCCAGCGGCGGTGATGCCGTCGCGCACGCGCTTGGCCAGCTCAAGGTGGTGGCGATTGCAGGGGGAGAGGTCGGAGCCGGTCTGGGCGATGCCGATGATCGGCTTGCCCGAGCGCAATTCGCCGGGGGTGAGGCCGAAATTGAGGTAGCGCTCGATATAGAGCGCGGTCATGCCCGGGTTGTCGGGATTGTCGAACCACAGCGAGGAGCGGAGCTTCCGCTTGGGGTGCGCGCCATCCGCGCCGTTCTTGGTATTTCCGCCCTTGCTCGCCATTTATCTCGTCCTTGCCGCGTCCGCTCAAGCGGACTCGCTGTCGGCAGACATTATGCGGCGAAAGGGCGGGGCAAATCAACGAGGTATTCGGAGCACAAGAGCGTCATCCCCGCATCGCGGGGATGACATAGTCGCTTTTGTCTTACCTCATCCCGCCACTGACCACGAAGCGCTCGCCGGTCACCCAGGCCGAATCGTCCGAGGCGAGAAACACCGCGACTTTGGCGATGTCCTGCGGCTGGCCGGTGCGGCCGAGCGGGGTTTGCGTCACCGCGCCCTTCTCGAACTCCGACCCGATGAAGCCGGCGGCATGCGTGCCCTCGGTCTCGACGATGCCGGGATTGACCGCATTGACCCTAATCTTCCGGGCGCCGAGTTCGTTGGCGAGCACGCCGGTGATGGCGTCGACCGCGCCCTTGGAGGCGGTGTAGATTGAGGAGTTCGGCGGATAGATGCTGGTGACGGCGGAGCCGACGTTGATGATGCTCGCGCCTTCGCTGAGGTGCTTCGAGGCCGCCTGCGTGACGTTGAGCACGCCGAGCACGTTGGTGTTGAAGATCTTGTGGAACAGCGCCTCGCTGGTGCCTTCGATCGGCGCGAATTCATAGACGCCGGAATTGTTGACGACGATATCGAGCCGGCCGAAATTCTTGATCGCGGCGTCGATGACGCCTTCGGCCTCGGCGGGCTTGGAGACGTCGCCCTGCGCCGCGACCGCCTTGCCGCCCGTCTGCTTGATCGCGCCGACGATGGTGTCAGCGCCGGCTTTGCTCGAGGCGTAGTTGACGACGACCGAGGCGCCCTCGGCGGCCAGCGCCTTGGCGATGCTGGCGCCGATGCCCTTGGAAGCGCCGGTGACGACAGCGACCTTGCCTGAAAGTTTGCTCATAGTCTGAACCCCTTGTTTGGCGCTGGGCGAAAGCTCCGGCGCACCGTGGTTTGATAGTTCCGGATTTATGAACTGTTGAACGAAGCGCAAGAGGGGCTATATGAAATAACCATGAGACCGCTGTTTCACCCCGCCATCGAGGACGTGCCGTTGGAGGCCGTGCTGCACGCGTTGGCCGATCCCGTTCGCGTATCGATCCTGGCCGAGATCGCGGCGGCGTCGTCGCCGATGACCTGCTCGAACTTCCTTAGCGTCGAGCACAAAGCCGTTCCGAAATCGACGCTGTCTCAGCATTTTCAGGTCCTGCGTGAGGCCGGGCTGATCCGCTCGCACCGGCAGGGCGTCGAGCTGCGCAATGTCTCGCGCTGCGAAGAGATCGACGCGCGCTTTCCTGGTCTCGTGCCGGCGATCATCAAGGCGCATGTCATCGAAATGCAGGGCAAAGCCTCCGCTGCTTAAAAAGCGTAGCGCGTTTTGCCCGTGCGAAAGGCCCATGCTAAGGCCCGATTCACGCGCCCGTAGCTCAACTGGATAGAGTATCGGTCTTCGAAACCGAGGGTTGGGAGTTCGAGCCTCTCCGGGCGCGCCACTACTGCAATACGGGCACAACGTGCTTGGAGGCGGGAGATGGGCGATGCTGCGAACGCTGGCCCAGAACAATTCGAATACGATGTCGCGATTAGCTTTTAAGGTGCGGACGAAAACCTGGCGACGGAGATCATGGATTTACTCCAGGATCGCCTTCGTACGTTTATCTACTCGAAAAAACAGGATCAGTTGGCGGGCCGAGATGGCGAGGAACGTTTCGGCGAGGTCTTCAACTCGAAGGCGCGGGTCGTCATAGTGCTCTGTCGCCCTGAATGGGGCGGAACGCCTTTTACGCGCATCGAAGAGACAGCGATCCGCAACAGAGCATTCGACGAAGGGTATGATTTCACTCTTTTCGTGCCAACTACAAATCCGCCGACTGTCCCGAAATGGTTGCCGAAAACGCGATTGTACTATGGGCTGGAACGTTTCGGCGTTAAGGGGCTCGGGGCGGTCGTCGAGCGCCTGGTTGAAGAGAAGGGCGGGTCGCCACGCACTGAATCCGTCGTTGATCGGGCCGCGCGATTTGAACGTGCGTCAAATTTCCGTCGCGAGCGAGACGAGTTTCGTAGGTCGAGCGGGGGTGTCAAATTGTTCGAGGCCGCGGTCGCTTCGTTGTTTCAATTATTATCCGAGCAATTTGCCGCGCTCAAAGGTGTGACGCCATCGCTGCGATCCCTCGAGATCTTGGTCGAGCACGGACTTTTCATAGTCGCCGGGCGATCTCCAGTTTTGATCGTCGGCAAGAGAGGACGTTATTCGAACTCTTTGGACGAGTGCGAAGCCAACGTAAGTTACTATGATAGCTTCCCACACACGTCCGGCCGATATGGATCTGATGAGGCAGTCGTTCTGAAGGAGAATCGTTTCTCGTTCGATTTAGTTAGTCCGACGATAGCCGCATTTGTTCTGGAGGGCGATCACTTTTCACCCGAAACCCTCAAGGATCGGATCATTCGAGATTACTTCGACGTCGCCGACAAACAGCCCCAAAAAAATAGATAGCGAAAGCGTCGGCCTCGTATGCAGCACTGCTGCTACCGGCATCAATCGCGTGTCTTCAAGGTCGGGTCCAACCGAAGTCAACTTTACTGAAAGGCGGGTCAGGTGCTCGACTTTTTGACGCGCGTCTAGCATTCCCAACTCCATGACCTTCACAAGCGCCGCCGCGCTCATCATCCTCGTCCTGACCTACGCCGGGCTCGCCATCGGGCGCATCCCCGGCCTGCGGTTGGATCGCGCCGGCATCGCTTTCCTTGGGGGCGCGGCGATGATCGCCAGCGGCGCGATATCGATGCCCGACGCCTATCGCGCCATCGACTGGGACACGATCGTGTTGCTGCTGGCGATGATGATCGTCGTCGCGCACCTCAAGGTGTCCGGCGCGTTTCGCGCGCTCGGCCGCGTCGCCATCGCGCAGGCGCATGCGCCGTTGCTGCTGCTCGTCATGGTGACCGTGCTCACCGGCGTGCTGTCGGCCTTTCTCGTCAACGACGCGATCTGCCTCGTCATGGCGCCGATCGTGCTGCAGGCGGCGCAGGCGATGAAGCGCAATCCGCTGCCCTATCTCATCGCCACGGCGGCGGCGTCCAACTGCGGCAGCGTCGCCACCATCACCGGCAATCCGCAGAACATGGTCATCGGCGCGCTGTCGGGCATCTCCTATCCCGCCTTCGCCGCCGCGCTGGCGCCGGTGGCGGTTTTCGGCCTCATCGTCACCGTCGCCATCGTCCGCATCGTGCATCGCCGGGAGTTTCTTGCCGATGCCGGCGCTCTCAATCCGGAGGTCGCGCGCGGCGTGACGCATCCTTGGCAGATGGGGAAAGCGATCGCGGTTTGCGTCGCGCTCGCCGTCGCTTTCTTCGCGGGCATGCCGCCCGCCGAAGCCGCGCTGTTCGGGGGCGCCGCGCTGCTGTTCACCCGCGCGATCAAGCCGCACCGCATCTATCGCGAGATCGACGGGCCGCTGCTGGTGATGTTCGCCGGGCTGTTCGTCGTTGTGGCGGGGGCTGAGAAGGTGTTGCTGACGCCCGAGATCGTCGCCGCGGTGAACGGCCTCGGGCTCGACGTCGTCTGGCGTCTGTCGGCGGCGACCGCGGTGCTCTCGAATATCGTCAGCAACGTGCCCGCGGTGCTGGCGCTGAAGCCGTTTGTCACCACTTTGCACGATCCGCATAAGGCGTGGCTGGTGGTGGCGATGAGTTCGACGCTCGCGGGCAATTTCACGCTGCTGGGATCGGTCGCGAACCTCATCGTCGCCGAGCAGGCGCGCAAGGGCGGAACGGAGATGAGTTTCTGGGCCTATTTCAAGATCGGCCTGCCGCTGACCGTCGTGACCTTGGCGGCCGGCACGGCATGGCTGACGTACACGTGAGGGAGAGCGTTGCGGACGCGGGGCTCTCCTTCTCCAACGAAGTTGGGGAAGGCGCCTCGCCGTAGGCGAGGCGGATGGGGGGGTGGAAAGGAGGACGGACGCGGTTGAAATCTTGCGCAGGCGCCTGAGCCAATGTCGGCAGAGCCACCGATCTGCTTTCCACACCTCAACCGTCATCGCTGCGCGATGCCACCTTCTCCATTTCATGGAGAACGGGAGCGCGGCGGCGCCATTGCCATTTGCGTCACGCTCGCTATGCATGACGGCAACGCACCCACCGGAACCCGCGACCCCATGACCGCCGAACCGGACATTGTCGTCGATCATCGCGAAGAGCTGATCGCGCTGCTCACCGAAGCCTCCGAGATCGAGCACGGCTTGATGTGCTGCTATCTCTATGCCGCGTTCAGCCTGAAGACGAGCGACGACAGCGGCCTCACGCCTGAGCAATTGAAAGCGACGCGTCGCTGGCGCGGGATCATCCTCGACGTCGCCATCGAAGAGATGGTGCATCTCGGCCTCGTCGCCAATCTGATGTCCGCCATCGGCGCGCGGCCGAATTTCTCGCGGCAGAATTTTCCGGTCTCGCCGGGCTATCACCCCGCCGGCGTCAGCGTCGAACTGATGCGCTTCTGCAAAGCCACCGTCGACCACTTCGTCTATCTCGAACGCCCCGAGGGCGTCGACATGCCCGACGGCGACGGTTTTGGGGTCCGCGGCGAATATCATCGCAAGATGGACGAGGGCGGCCTGCTGCCGACGGGGCAGGATTTTCTCACCGTCGGCCATCTCTATCGTAGCTTAGAGGCCGCGTTCGTCACGCTGACGCAAAAGCTCGCCGAGAAGAATCTCTTCATCGGCGCGCCTGCCGCACAAATGCCGCCAAAGATCTCCGGCTTCGACAAGCTGATCGCGGTGACGGACCTCGCCAGCGCCAAGGCGGCGATCGAGGCGATCGTCGAGCAGGGCGAAGGCTCGCCCGGCCATTCCGAAGACAGCCATTTCGCCAAATTCTGCGCGCTGCGCGACGAATATGCCGCACTGTCCGCCGCCAGCCCGGGGCTCGATTTCGCCTGGCCCGCCGCGCACAATCCGGTGCTGCGCCGCCCCTACACGCCCGAGGGCCGTGTCCACATCACCAGCGCCGAGCCGCGACGGCTGCTCGACATCGCGACGTCGGCCTACGGCCTGATGCTGCGCTGCCTGATGGCCTGCTTCGGCCAAGCGGATTTGTCCGAAGCCGACCGGTCCGCGTTCTACGGCGCGGCGATCGATCTCATGCACGCCGTCACCCCGCTCGCCGAGCGCCTTGCGCGCACGCCGGCGCAAGATGGCGCGGCGACGCCGACCGCGGGCATGACCTTCACGCTGCCGCGCTCCATCGCGCCGCTCGCCTCGACCGAGGCGGCCTTGCATGTCGCATCGAGCGCGCGAGCGAGCTGGGCGAGGCGTGCGACGCCTATGCTTCGCGTTACAATGCGTTGAGCGCCGCCGCGCCGATGTTCAAAGCGGTGGCGCAGGCCCTGCAGACGCGGCTCGCTCAGCGCGCGGCGGCGCCGCCCGAGCAAACCACAAAGGAGGCGCCAGTGCCGGCCGCAAATCAAGAAGCCGAAAAGCCGAGCGGATCGATCGAAGTCGCCAAGGGCGCAAAACTCACCATTCGCTTCGACGCCAAGCGCTGCATCCACTCGCGCTTTTGCGTGCTTGAGGCGCCGACGGTGTTTCTCGCCAACACGCCGGGCGAATGGATTTTCCCTGACACGATGGACGCCGACCGGCTTGTCGCCATTGCCGAAAAATGCCCTTCCGGCGCGATCACTTATGAGCGCCACGACGACAAGACCGAAGAGCCGCCGCCGCCGGTGAACGTCGCGCGCATCCGCGAGAATGGCCCCTACGCCGTCAGCGCCGACATTGACCTCGCCGGCGAGCCGTTGCTGCGCGCCACGCTGTGCCGCTGCGGCGCCTCGAAGAACAAGCCGTTCTGCGACGGCTCGCACCACGCCGATCGAGTTTTCCGCCTCAGGCGAGCCAGCGACGCGCGACAGCCAGCCGCTGCAGGCGCGCGGCGGCAAGCTGACGATCAAGCCGATGCCGAATGGCCCGCTCGCGGTCAGCGGCGGGCTGGAAATTTGCGCCGGCACGGGCCGCACCGTCGACCGCGTGACCTCGGCAAAACTGTGCCGCTGCGGCGGCTCGGCGAACAAGCCCTATTGCGATGGCACGCATGTGCGCATCGGCTTTCGCAGCGAAGCGTGAGCGTTCCCGAAGAGACAACATGCCGCGCGCTCGTCGTCGGCGCCGGGCCTGCGGGGCTGGCGGCGGCGGAGGCGTTGGCGAACGCAGGCGTCGCGGCCGTGGTGCTCGACGGCGGGCGCGCGCCAGCGCGCAAATTTTTACTGGCCGGGCGCGGCGGGCTCAATCTCACGCATAGCGAGGCCGTATCCGCTTTCCTCGCGCGCTACGGCGCCGAGGCGCGCGCATCTGGCCGGCGCCATCGCCGCGCTCTCGCCCGCCGGTTTGCGCGCCTGGGCGGAGGCGCTGGGCGAACCCACCTTCGTTGGCTCCAGCGGTCGCGTGTTTCCCAAGTGTTTCAAGGCGGCGCCGCTGTTACGGGCCTGGCTGCGGCGTCTCGATGCGTCCGGCGTCACGCTTCGGCTGCGCCATCGCTTCACCGGCTTCGACGCCGAAGGGCGTGCGCTTGTGGCGACGCCCGAGGGCGAGCGCGCCTTCAAAGCCGAAGCGATCGTGCTTGCGCTCGGCGGCGCCTCATGGCCGCATCTCGGCTCCGATGGCGCGTGGGCGCCTGTGCTGCAAGGGCAGGGCGTCGATGTCGCGCCGCTGCTGCCGGCCAATTCCGGTTTTGTCGTGCCCTGGTCGGCGCCGATGCTGGCCTTCGCGGGGAAGCCGCTGAAGAATGTCGCGCTTACCTGTGGCGAAACGCATGTGCGCGGCGAGGCGATGATCACCGCGGCGGGCCTCGAAGGGGGCGGCGATCTATGCGCTATCGCGCGTCTTGCGCGCGGCGATTGCGGCCGCGGGCGAAGCGAGCCTTGAGATCGACCTCAAGCCGGATATGAGCCTCGACGCGCTGGCCGCAAAACTGGCGCGGCCGTCGAAGGAGAGCGTCTCCACGCTGCTGCGCAAAGGCGCCGGGCTCGATCCGCAGGCGATCGCGCTGGCGCGCGAGCCCGGCCCGCTGCCGCGCGAGCCGCACGCGCTCGCCGATCGCATCAAGCGCGTCGTTGTGCGCCTGACGGCCACGGCGCCCATCGCCCGCGCGATCTCAACCGCCGGCGGGGTGCGATGGAGCGCGATCGACGAGCGCCTCATGCTGATCAACCGCCCCGGCGTTTTCGTCGCTGGCGAGATGATCGATTGGGAAGCGCCGACGGGCGGCTATCTGCTGCAAGCGTGCTTTGCGACGGGAGCGGCGGCGGGGCGGGGCGCGGCGGCGTGGATTGCGGAGCGCGGGGGTTCCTTCCCCCTCTCCCCGTTGAAAACGGGGAGAGGGCCGGGGTGAGGGGCTTGGTGAGTTCGCTTGAACGGCGGTGTAAACTCGCCCGGCCCCTCACCCTAACCCTCTCCCCGCGCTTCGCGCGGGGAGAGGGGACAACAATGCGCCTCCGCCACTTTTCCGCGCTCTCTTGAGCCAAATCAAAGCCCGTTCCGTCCATCCGCGCGATGAACGCCCCACTGATCCTGGGGAGCCAAAAATGCAGACGCTATTCCTCGCCATCGTCGTCGCCGGATTTGCGTTCTTCGCCTTCGTCGTGGCCTGGGCGGAGCGGTACACCCGCGACGTGCGCGCAAAATGGGAGCCGGCGCGCGCTCCCGCCGCGCCCGAGCAAAAGGCGCCGACTTCGACCTTAGGCGCCGTCAGCCACGCGGCTCGCTGAGTTAAATCTGTCATCCTCGCGTAAGCGGGGATCCAGAGTCCCAGACAGAGTTGCCTGCGGTCCCTGGATCCCGGGACGACAGCGTTGTTTAGAGGGATCGCATCACGGCGCCTTGGCGATGATCTCGATCGGCTGAACGCCGCTTACGTGACTCGCGAAGAACGCCTTCACGGCGGCGGGCGACACGCCATCGAGCGCGCTCGCGTGCGCCAGCACCGGCGCGCGCGCGCGGTCGTCGCGCAGCAACCAGCCGAGCCGGTCGAGCCAATAGGCGTTGTTCTCGAGATCCTTGGCTCTGGCTGCGCTCAAAGGCTTGCGCGCCCGGTCGAACTCGTCCTGCGCCACCGGCGTGGCGGCGAGGCTGGCGATCTCTTGGGCGAGCACGTCATGAAACGCCGCAAAGTTCTGCGGCGGCGTTTCCATATAAGCCCCGACATAGCCCTGGCCCGGCAGCTCGGTGGAGGCGACGGCTTCCGCCTGCGGCGAATAGGTGAGGCCGAGTTTCTCGCGCGCCACTTCGACAAGCCGGGCCTGCAGGATCGCCGCGGCGACTTCGGCCACGCGCGACAGATCGGGGTCGGCGTAGTAGTCGGTCAGCGGATAGAAATAGCCAATCACCGCCTGGTCCGCGCGGCCATGATGCTCCACCGTCCATGGCTCGGCGCGCCCTTCGGGCATCGCGATGTGAACGTTGGGCTCTGACGTGAGCTTGCCCACCGAGCCGGCGCCGAAGGTGGCCGCCACCGCCTTGATCGCGTCGTCAACCGAGACGTCGCCGACGATGGCGATGTCGGCGGAGGCCGCGCCCGGCGTCCCAAGCAGCGCACCGAGATCGGCGGCCTTGGTCTGAGCGACATCCTCCGCCCTGGGCAAATCGGCAAAGCGCAAATCGCCGCCCGCCAGCACGATGTCGGCCTCGCGCTGAAACGAGGCCTCGGCGTCGGCGTCGATCTTGCCGGGGATCATCGGCGCCATCGACGCCAATTTGTCGGCAAGTTCCGGCCTGAGGCCGGGGTCGCGCGCGAAGGCGGCGAGCAACTGCAATTGGCTGACGAGATCCGCCGGCCGCGTCTGGCCCGACAGCACGAAAGCGCGCGGCTCCGCGGCAAGGCGGATGCTGACCTCCTTGCCGCTGCTCTGCGCCCAGCGGACCACGTCGCCGTAACTCAATTTTCCCGTTCCGCCGTACGGCCAGAACGCCGCTGCCCACAGCGCGCGGGCGTCATCAGCGTTGGCGCCGGCGCGGCCGTGGCCGAACGCGACCTTGACACGGATCTTGCCCTTCTCGAACGCCGTAGTCTTGACCATCAGCCGCGCGCCATTGGCGAATGTCACCAGCGTCGCATCGAGATCTTTGTCATCGACGCGCGAAACCACCGCGCTCGCCGCGCCAAAATCCGCGTAGGGCCACACATCGACCTCTTCCGCGATCTGCGCCTGCAGCGGGCGGGCAAGGCTTTCGGCGAGCGCCTTTTGGAGCACATCCGGGGTGAGCGGATCCTTCTGCGAAGCGTGGAACAGCACTGGCCCCTGGCCGGAAAACAGCCCGCGCAGCGCGGCGTTGACGGCGTCCGCCGGCGGCGCGGCCAAAAGGGCCTCGGCGAAAGTCAGGTCCTGCGCCGCGCTGGTGTAGAGGTCGCCATCGTTGACGGTCGTGACCAGGGAGTCGGCGATCGACGCGTCGGTGCGGGTCGGCGCCTGCGCCGCCATGCTGCGGAAATCGTTCAGCACCATGGCGGAGGCGCGGCTGAGGTCAGCGGCGGAGACGCCCTCTTTGAGGAGTTGGCGCTGCATGTCGAGCGCGGCGTCGAGAGCGGCTCGCCAATTTTGCGGCGAAGCCGTGATGCCAATCTGCGTCAGGTCCGCCGAGCCATAGAGCGAGGAGCGTTGCTCCGCGTCGGCCGACACGAACGGCGCGCCTGGCTTGGCCGCACGGTCGTCGAGGCGGTTGTTCAAAACGGTCAGGGCGATCAGGCGCAGCAGGGTTTCGCGATCGACCGCCTCGGTCTCGGCGCGGCTGTCGACCGGCTTGGTCCAAGCGAGCGTCAAAAGGTCAGGCGCACCGGCGGCGACAAATTCGGCGGCGGGGCGCACGGGTTGCGGGGCGCCAAAATCGAAAGCTTCCGGTTTGGCGGCGTTCGTCCAGTCGGAGAAGGTCGTCTTGATCGTCTGCTCGATCGCATCGACGTCGACGTCCCCGACCACGATGATGGTGGCGTTGTCGGGCCGGTAGTTGGCCTCGTAGTAGCGCCGCAACTGCGCGGAATGGGCGCCCTGGATCACGCTGACAAGACCGATCGGCCAGCGCGACGGCGCCCGTGTGCCGGCCAGCACATTGCCGAGATTGGCCTTTTGCGCTTCGTAGCCCGGCGTGTCGCGCAGGCGTTCTTCCGACAGGATCACGCCGCGCTCGGCGTCGATCGCGGAGTCCGACAGCGTCAGGCGGCTGCCGATCTCACGAAACAGCATGAAGCCTGCCTCCAGCGAAGCGGCGTCGGCCTTGGGGAAGTTGAACTGGAAGACCGTCTCGTCCTGGGCGGTGTTGGCGTTGATGTCCGCGCCGAAACGCAGGCCCTGCCGCTGCAAGATTTTGGCGACGTCGCCGTCGGCGACATTCGTGCTGCCGCGAAACGCCATGTGCTCGAGGAAATGCGCTAGGCCCTGTTCGTCGTCATGTTCCTGCAGCGCGCCCGAGCCGATGCGCAGCCGCATCGAGACGCCGTCGCGCGGGGTTTGGTTATGCTGGATGGCGTAGCGCAGGCCGTTGGGCAGCATGCCAAAGCGAACGTCGGGGTCCGCTGCGCGGCCAAGATAATCCTGCGCCCACCGCCCGGGCTGCTTGAGCGGCGCCTCGTCGGCGACGGCCGGCTGGGAGGTGAGGAGGGCGAGGCCAATAAGCGCAGGGACAATTTTCAGCATAGAGATCCCAGTGGGGGTTGAACGCGGCGGACCATACTCCGGATGCCAGGAAACGAGAATCCGCCGGGTCCGGGGACGAGGAACCTATGTAATCATCCTCGCAAACGCGGAGATCCAGAGTCCCAAGCAGCTTTGCTCGCCCCCTGGATCCTCGCTTTCGCGAGGATGACAGCGTTGTTTGCATAATCGCAATGCAAAACTCCCGGGCTCGGCGACCCCAAGCGCCTCACCCCGCTATAAAACCAATCGCAAAAGCGTTGGCGATATCGATGAAAAACGCCGAGACCAGCGGCAGGATGATGAACGCCCGCGCGCAGGCGCCGTGCACTTTGGTCACCGCGGTCATATTGGCGATGGCGGTGGGCGTTGCGCCCAGCGTGATGCCGGTGAAGCCGGCCGACAGCACCGCCGCCTCGTAGGTCCGGCCCATCACCGGGAACACCACGAACGCGATATAGGCGACCGCGGCGAGCGTCTGCAGCGCCAGGATCGCCACCAGCGCCGGCCCGAGGCCGCCAAGCGCCCAAAGCTGCATGCTCATCAGCGACATCGCCAGAAATACGTTGAGCGAGAGATCTGAGATCAACGCCAAGGCCCGCGTCCGCGTCGGCCATTCGATGCGCGGAGCGAGGCGCGGCACGATGTTGGTGACGACAATGGCGACCAGCAGACAGACAACGAACAGCGGCAGCTTGAGCCCGGTCTGCGCGACCACCTCGTCGAGCGCATAGCCGACCAGGATCACGGCGTTCAGCACCAGCAGCGTGCGCAACAGCCCGATATGGCTGACGTCGTCGACCGGCCTGCGGTCCGGCCCATCGGACAGGCCGACAACCGGATCGGGCTCGGGCGGCCCGGCCAGATGGTTTCGCGCAATGAGCAAGCCGGCGATCGGCCCGCCGACCAGGCTCGCCACCACCAGGCCCAGCGTCGCCGTGGCGATGCCGACTTCGAGCGCGTTGGTGGTCCCGAAGCGCTCGGCGACGATCGGGGCCCAGGCGATCGTCGTCCCATGCCCGCCGATCAGCGAGGCGGAGCCGAGAAACACCGTCAGCCCTTTGGGCAGGCCGAATGCGGCGACGCTGCCCGCGGCGATCAGGTTCTGGATCACGAGATAGACCAGCGTCAGCCCCAGCAGCAGGATGAACGGCCGCCCGCCGGAGATCAGATCGTCGAGTTTGGCGTTGAGGCCGATGCCGGTGAAGAAATACAGCAGCAGCATGTCGCGCGCTTCAAGGTCGAAGTTGATCTGGACGCCGAACGCCCGGTAGGCGAGCAGCGTCACCAGCGCCGCCAGCAGCCCGCCGGTCACCGCCTCCGGAATGTTCATGCGTTTCAGGAATGCGACATGCCTGTTAAGCCCGGCCCCGACGAAGAACACGACGATCGCGATCGTAAAGCTCAAAAGCCCGGGAACTTGAATGGCCGTCATCGTGGGTTTGCGCTCGTGAGGGTCTTACCAAGCGGGACGTGTTGCAGAGGCGCGCGCAGGCTGCAAGGGGACGCCCCTCAGGCGGGCGCCGCGCTGACGGCGACATCGACGTGCATGCCCGCCACGTCGTCCGCGCCGCCGATATAGCCGCCCGACACCGGCAGCGCCTGCGCCGCCGAGCGCGTGACGCCGACCCGCACCAGGTTTGCGCCAGCGACCAGCCCGTTGGTCGGGTCATATTCGAGCCAACCGGCGCCTGGCACATAGGCGTTGCACCAGGCGTGGGTACTGCCGCCGCCGCGCGTCGTGCCCGACAGGTCGTCGTAGAGATAGCCCGTGACGAAGCGGGCGGCGACGCCGAAGCTGCGCAGCGCCTCCATCATCAGCACCGCGAAATCGCGACACGTGCCCGAGCCGAGCGTGAGCGTTTCCGCCGCGGTCTGCGTGCCCTCGACATGGCGCGCCCCGTAGCGGAACTCGGCCTTGATGGCGTGCGTCATCGCTTCGAGCACGGCCAGCGTGCGGGGCTCGCCCGCCTTCCCGACAAAACGGCGCGCCCAGGCCTCCACCTTGCCCTCCGGGTCCGGCAACTGCCGTTCTGCAAGCTGCGCCAGATCAGGCGCCTCATCCGCATCGTAGGCGAACGGGAACCGCTCGGCATGCGGATCGAGGGTGTACTTCGGCGCCGGGGGCCCTTCGGGATGGTGGGTCAAATCGAGCGTGGAGACGATGCTGAGCCGATCCGTCTTCAACGTCTCCGGCCACTCGAGGAAGCAAATCGAATTGTTGAACGCGTCATGCGTCCAATGCACGCGCGAGGGCTTCGGCTCGACCTCGAGCGCCGCGCGTTGCAGCCGCAAATCGTGGCTATCGTCCGGCCGCAACATCAGCCGATGACGCGTCAGGCCGACTGGCTTGTGGTAGGAATATTCCGTCGAATGCACGATGCTGATGCGAGCCATGGCCTATCCCTAGTCGCCGCTGAGTAGCACAACGCTGCGCACCCTTCTCCAACCAAGTTGGGGAACAGCCTGCCTCCAGCGACTTGTGGGCGTTACCGAGAGAGCCTAGGCGCACCCTACGCATATTTCACGAGCGTCCCGCCGTGGCCATCGGTCGACAGCGAGAAGCCCTTAGCGCTGTACACTCCGAGAAAATCGAGGAATGCCGAATGGGCGCCGCTGATCACGCTGACCGCGGCGTCTGCCGACGATAACGCGACGGACGGCGTCATCCCGGAGACGTAGGCAATGTCCTTGAGATCGACGGCCATGTTTTTGCCGAAGCCATAGATGGCTTCAGGAGCATAGCTTTGCGAATGGTCCAACAGCAGCGACCCTGTCGCGCCCGCGAGAAAATAAAACGACGCCGGCGTTCCCGTTGACGCGCCAAACTCGAAGCAACCCGTTCCGCTGACTTCGGCGACACCGAAGCCGTTGACAGGCCCGCTGACGTCGAGCGTGCCGGCGCTCGCGAGCATCGTGCCGCCGTTGAACATTGCGTCGGTGTTGTTGATCGTAAGTCCCCCCGCAGCGGTGGATTCGATCAGCCCCTCATTGTCCATGTCTTTTGCGACGATCTTCAGCGCGCCGCTTGCGGAATTCGCATTGATCGTCCCGTGGGCGTTGTTGTCGAGTTGAAACTTTGAGTTGCCAATCGTGCCGCTGCCGACGATCGTGTCGCTTACGTTTTGCAACGTCACGGCCGTTCCGTTCGACGTGATCGCGTCGTTGCCCTGAAGCGCGAGCGTTCCGCTCCCCTTCAGGCCAACCCAGCCCGTCAACTCAAGATCGGCGCCCGCTCCCACCAGATTGATCGCGCCGTTGTTGAAGAAATCGCCATGCGCCAGCAAGGTTGTCGCGTTGATGTCGATGGCGCCGTTGTTGTAAACGTTCTCATTGTTGATTGCGTTGGGCGACGCGGCCGCGTTTACGTTGACGACGCTGCCGGCGACGGTCGTGAGCGAGCCATTTTGCACCGTCGCGCCCTGGAGGTTTATCACGCCGCCGGCGACGGAATTGACGATCCGCATGCCGCCGCCATCGTCGGTGTAACCGAGCAGCGTCAGCGCGCTCGTCGCGGAATGTTCAACGATCTGCCCTGAGCCGTCCCACTTGTTTTCGATCGCTAGGCCGCCGGCTCCGTTGTTTTGGATGAGCCCGGCATTGTAGGAATTGCCGACCGCTGCGTTGGTCGAATGCATCCTACCAATCGGCCCCCGCGACAGACGGGTCTTCGCTGTCCCTGAAACTCAAGGGCCGCCGACAAGAACTCCTCGGCGTCGAGAAACCGATCGAAGTGGAGGCCATCGCGGCGCGCGAGGGCACGGGATTGCACGTGATCGGCACCAAGCGGTTGTCTCTCAAGGAGAGTGGGATTGAGGCGCCGAAGTTCATGTTGGGAACGATGTCGGTCAGCGATCCTGTCGACGTTCACTTCGACTTTCATCTGCAAACCACCCCCGATCTGGCCCGAGCTCAGGCCGGGGCGCGACGTTTCGCCGCGTCGACGAATCTTCTCAAAACCCTTAGCCAAACGCCGGGAGGCGGGCCGCCGCTACACAAGCAGAGTTGCGCGCTTGCGCGAACGACCGATGGGAAAATGGACTTCTTGCGGCACAGCCTGCCATATTTGGGCAAGTGCTATGCTGGGGAGCAGGTCCGCATCGGGACAATCAACGCAGGGCTGCTGTTTCTCTGGGAAGTTAGTCATGCCCGTCAGGCTCGCGCGCAAGGCCCGAGAGGTTCTTGCGGTTTCGCGGGCAGAATTCGCGAGTTTCTCATGACCAACGTCACACAAAACGTCGAGACGTCTTTGACCGAAGGCGGTTCCATCCTGGTGGTCACGACGAGCCGGTCTTGCTGCGCACTTGTCTTCGCGCCTTAAAGGACGCCGGGCTGAAAGCGGAGGGGGCCACCGACGGGCTCCGCGCCGCGGAGCTTCTCAAGGAGCGGAATTTCGACGTCATCGTCAGCGACATTTCCATGCCAGGAATGAACGGGGTGCAACTTCTCCGAACGCTGCGACAGCATCACCTCGACGTTCCCGTGATCCTGATGACCGGAACGCCCGCCCTCGAAACAGCCGTGAAGGCCGTCGAGTATGGCGCCTTCCGTTACATCATGAAGCCCTTCGCTCTGGGCGATCTGGTCAGCACGGTGCTGCGCGCCCAGCGAATCTTCCGACTTGCCCAACTGCGCCGGCAAGCGGTGAAACTGGTGGGGACGCAGGACAAGCAGCTGGGCGATCGCGTGGCGTTGGAGACCAGCTTCGAACGGGCGCTTGAAACGCTGTGGATGGCCTATCAGCCGATTGTCTGTTGGGAAACGAAAACTGTCTTCGCCTTCGAGGCGCTGGTTCGGACCACCGAGCCCACCATCCCGCACCCGGGTGCCCTCCTCGAAGCTGCGGAGAGATTCAAATCGGCTGCCCGATCTCGGTCGCGCCATCCGAAACAGCGTCGCCCCCATGGTTGAGAAGGCGCCCAGTGAGTGCGTGTTCGTCAATCTGCACACCCGCGACTTGCTGGACGAGCAGCTCTTCTCTGCCGACGCCCCCCTGTCGAAGGTCGCCAAACGAGTCGCGCCGAGATCACCGAGCGGGTGGCCCTGGACGACGTTCCCGACAGCCGGGAGCGAGTCGTTCGACTGCGAAAACTCGGCTTTCGCCTGGCGATTATGACCTCGGCGCAGGGTATGCGGGACTGACCGCCTTCGCCCAGTTGGAGCCCGAGGTCGTGAAGTTCGACATGTCGCTGGTGCGCGATCTCCACAAATCTCAGGCACAGCGAAAATTGATCACCTCCATGTCTGCGCTGTTTCGAGAGATGGGTCTGCGCGTGGTGGCGGAAGGCGTGGAAATACAGCGGAGGAACGAGACGCCGTGTCCTCAGCCGGCTGCGAATTCATTCAGGGTTATTTATTCGCACGACCCGGCAAGCCGTTTCCCGAGGTGGTTTGGTAGAGAGCCCCACAGGAATCCGGCATTAGCCAGCGTCCTGCCCCGAGCCCAACACCTGGATTTGTTGGGTATTTCGAACACCCGTCTGCTGCGCAGGCGGACCAAGTAAAGCTCGAGTTGTCGGGCCCAGCGAGTTGGCTGAAACTCGACTTCGGCGTGCGCCCTCCTCTGCCAATCGTCGAACGATTGCCCTACCGCGACACCGTGCTGCCGGCCGGTGGCGGACGACAAGGGCATCGCTGCGACGGTATGCGCCCCCAACCCGACCAATGACAGTTCTCCTGCCTCTGCACCACGCAGGCAGAGTGTGGAGTTGGCGGAAAGTGCGCACCCTTTCTTGATGCCGACCAAATCTTTATCGGCTTATGTGTCCCACGGTAGCTCATTCGATGCGAGTTGCAGCACCTGCTCAGACGGAAGCACGGTTTACCCCGCCTTCTGTGCGACCGACCAGGCCGCGATCGGTTTGTCTTATCAGCTGCACAGACACTGGCGAATGCGGGGCGGGCCACTGCTGCAATGCCAACTGTTCTCAGGACACCTGCTGCGGACTTTGCGGTAACTGAGATGCATCCCGGAGTTGATTTCACCCCGTGATCTCACAGCGCAATTCTAAGTGGGCGAAGAGGGGATCGAACCCCCGACCAACGCCGTGTAAGGGCGCTGCTCTACCGCTGAGCTATTCGCCCGGAAACGAAGGTCCTTAACACGTCCCTCCGGGGGAAGCTGACGGCGAAACTTGAGAGCTCC
>CAVSSV010000008.1:0-18402 GCA_963730695.1 uncultured Pseudomonadota bacterium | reverse complement strand
CGAAGTCGTTGTAGCGGTCGCGCGCGTTGCCGCGCACGGCGTGCTGCAGCAGCGACACGGTCTGCGGCGTCCAGACATGGGCCTCGCCGCGGACGCGATAGGCGTATTCGCCGCCGACATCGAGCGCGTTGCGATAGACCGGCGAGTCGCCGAAGGCGTCGCGTGGCGCCGCACCGTCTCGCTCGGCGATCTCGCGCAGGCCGACGCCCTCGATGGTCGTCGCGGTGCCGGTGAAGATACTCGTCGACGAAGGCCGTGCGACAGGCCGACGGCGTCGAAGATCTGCGCGCCGCAATAGGACTGGTAGGTCGAGATGCCCATCTTCGACATGACCTTGAGCAGGCCCTTGTCGATCGACTTGATGTAGCGCTTGACGACCTCGTAGGCGCTCGACCTCCTCGGGGAAGTCCTTGCGCCATCGCGGCCAGCGTCTCGAAGGCGAGATAGGGGTTGATCGCCTCGGCGCCATAGCCGGCGAGGCAGGCGAAATGATGCACCTCGCGCGCCTCGCCGGTCTCGACGACGAGGCCGACCGAGGTGCGCAGGCCCTTGCGGATCAGGTGATGATGCACCGCCGCCGTCGCCAGCAGCGCCGGGATCGGGATGCGGTCCGGCCCGACCATGCGGTCGGACAGGATGATGATGTTGTAGCCGCCGTGCACCGCCTGCTCGGCGCGCTCGCACAGGCGCTCGAGCGCCGCCGCCATGCCCTCGGCGCCGCTGCTCGGACGGCGTAGGTGATGTCGAGCGTCTTGGTGTCGAACGAATCCTCGAAATGGCCGATGCAGCGGATCTTCTCCAGATCCTCGTTGGTGAGGATCGGCTGGCGCACTTCGAGGCGCTTGCGCTGCGCAGTTGCCCTCGAGGTCGAGCAGGTTCGGCCGCGGCCCGATGAACGACACGAGGCTCATGACGAGCTCCTCGCGGATCGGATCGATCGGCGGGTTCGTCACCTGCGCGAAGTTCTGCTTGAAATAGGTGTAGAGCAGCTTCGACTTGCGACGACAGCGCCGAGATCGGCGTGTCCGTGCCCATCGAGCCGACCGCTTCCTGGCCGGTCGATCGCCATCGGCGCAGCAGGATCGACAGGTCTTCCTGCGTGTAGCCGAAGGCCTGCTGGCGATCGAGCAGCGACACGTCGGTGCGCGACGCGCGCGGCTCGACCGGCGGTTCAGCTCCTCGAGCACGATCTGGGTGCTGCTCGAGCCACGCCTTGTAGGGATGCGCGCGCGACAGCGTCTGCTTGATCTCCTCGTCGGAGATGATGCGGCCCTGCTCGAGGTCGACGAGCAGCATCTTGCCCGGCTGCAGGCGCCACTTCTGGACGATCTTCTCCTCCGGGATCGGCAGCACGCCGATTTCGGAGGCCAGCACGACGAGCCCGTCGTCGGTGACGAAGTAGCGGGCCGGGCGCAGGCCGTTGCGGTCGAGCGTCGCGCCGATCTGGCGGCCGTCGGTGAAGGCGACGGCGGCCGGCCCGTCCCACGGCTCCATCAGCGCGGCGTGATATTCGTAGAAGGCGCGCCGCTCCTCGTCCATCAGCGGATTGCCGGCCCAGGCCTCGGGGATCAGCATCATCATCGCATGGGCGAGCGAATAGCCGCCCTGCACGAGGAATTCGAGCGCGTTGTCGAAGCAGGCGGTGTCGGACTGGCCCTCGTAGGAGATCGGCCAGAGCTTCGCGATGTCGTTGCCGAACAGCTCGCGAATCGACGCGACGCCTGCCGCGCCGCCATCCAGTTGACGTTGCCGCGCAGCGTGTTGATCTCGCCGTTATGCGCGACCATCCGGTAGGGATGCGCGAGCGGCCAGGACGGGAAGGTGTTGGTCGAGAAGCGCTGATGGACGAGCGCGAGCGCGCTCTCGAAGCGCTCGGGTCGCGCAGGTCCTTGAAATAGTCGCCGAGCTGGTCGGCGAGCAGCATGCCCTTGTAGACGATCGTGCGGCGACGACAGCGACACGGGATAGTAGCTCGGCGGTCTCGCGCGCTCGCCGTCGTCGTAGATGCGTGTTCGAGATCACCTTGCGGAGGATGAACAGCCGGCGCTCGAAATCGTCCTGGTCGGCGACGCTTGCGGGCCGCGCCCGATGAAGATCTGCCGCATGCACCGGCTCGGCCGCCTTGACGCTCTCGCCGAGCCCGGAGGTGTCGACCGGCACGTCGCGCCAGCCGAGCAGCGTCTGGCCTTCGTCGGCGACCGACGTCCTCGACGATCTCGCGCACGCTGCGCGCGCGCCGCCGCGTCGCGCGGCAGGAAGAACAGGCCGACCGCGTAATCGCCGGGCTCCGGCAGCGCGAAGCCGAGCGTCTCGCATTCCGGCGCGAAGAAGCCGTGCGGGATCTGCACCAGCATGCCGCAGCCGTCGCCGGGCTTCGGGTCCGCGCCGACCGCGCCGCGATGGTCGAGGTTGAGCAGGATCTGCAGACCCTTCTCGACGATGTCGTGCGACTTGCGGTTCTTCATGTCGGCGACGAAGCCGACGCCGCAGGAATCGTGCTCGTTCTCGGGTCGTAGAGCCCTTGCGCGCGCGGCAGCAGCGGGTCGATCCCGGGCAGAACCGGGCCTGAACGCGGGCCGGTCGGGGAGGGGCGCTCTTCAGAGGTCACTGGCGAGGGGCTTCCTTGGATCCTGGCGTTCATTTTTCCGCTCCCCGAAGGGCAGTCGCATTCGTTGAGAAGCAACTGTCGTTCCAATGTGTGAAGGGCGTTCTTGCAGGGCTTGTCGAGGACATTATACGGCGGCGCGCGACGCAGCCAGACGGCTTCAGGCGTCGGATTTATTTCGATCCGTTTTCGTCGTTTTGTACGACACGCCATCATCTCCACGACGCTGACCGCGCGGCGATTGAGGTTAGCGCAAAAATGGTCAGCAAAACTGTCCTATTGGAACCATGCCAGAAATGGATAGGGGAGACAAGCGGGATTTTTATTTCAGACGTGGATGCCCGGCGCGTCGCAGGGAGGGCGCCTGCGGAATTGCCACCCTGCCAAAGCTTGAGGCAGGCGGCGCATGAGGGTCCCGCCACCCTTTTATCCCTAAAGGAGTTCCAACATCCCTCGAGAGACCGACAATTGGCTCTTATGCTTTAGCTGTGGGCGCCGGCTTGCATTTCTGTAAACCCGTCATGGCGGCCATCCACGCGGCGCCGCCACAAATCTGACGCCGATCAGCATGCTTTTAATTCAGGGGCTTACGACGAGGCCGCGGTGCTTCGTGGATGGCCGGGTCAAGCCCGGCCATTACGGATAGAACCTCAGCCGAACCCGCACCTATCGCTAGAAGAGCCCGACAATTTCTTGACAAAAACAGAAGTTATATCATTCTTAATTCCGAACGTAAGAAGAGATTCGCCAAATCCTCAGCCTCTTGATCAAACACTTCAGGATTCACAAGCGACGCTAAATCGCCATCTAAAGGATTGAAATGATGGAATCGCACACGTTAAATCGGCTCGAAATGCCCTCCGCGGCGGGTCGTTCCCGCCGCCAAAACGCGGCTTTCCAGCGCTGAACTGCTCCCACCAGCGCGAAAGCCGCGCCCTTTTGCGGCGTCGTGTCGCCCCGGCGGCAACCCAGAGACTTCAGGTCGCCAATCCGTTCAGCCAGGCGATCAGGTCCGCGGTCGCCTCGGCGCGGTTCGTCTCGTTCAGCATCTCGTGCCGTCCGTCCGGGTAGATGCGCGTCGTGAGGCGGGTGAAGCCGGCGGCCTTGAGATCGGTGATCAGGCCCTTGATATTGGCGCCGACAGGATCCTTCGCCACCAGAATGACATAGATCGGCAGGTCCTTGCGGACCGGGCGAGGCTCTTCGGCCGCTGAGACGAACGCGAGCCCGTCCAGGAGATCGACGGCAAGCTGCGTCGTGAAGGGAAAGCCGCAGAACGGGTCGGCGACATAGGCGTCGACCTCGGCTTCGTCGCGGGAGAGCCAGTCGAGCTTGGTGCGCGCGGGCCGGAAGGGCTTGTTGAAATCGCCGAACATCATTGGTCGAGGAGCCCGCTCTTGCCACGACGGCCGAGCCGGACGCGCTCCGCGCGGGCGATCAGCCGTCCTACCGTCGCGATCGCGGCGCGGCTTGCCGCCGAACCCGAAAGGACCAGCCCAGCCAGCGCGTCCGAATGATCGTAGGCGAACTGGCGCGCCAGGAACGAGCCCATCGAGTGGCCCAGCAGGACGATCGGAACGCCGGGGGCCTCGGCGGTGATTCGCCGGTTCAGTGTCCAGAGATCGGCCGCGGTTTTCGCCCACCCATCCGAGTCGCCGAGATGACCGAGGTCGGCGGGCTCGCAGCCCGGCCCGTGCCCGCGATGATCGCTCGCATAGACATCGTAGCCCGCGGCGTTGAGCGCCTCCGCCAGCCGCCCGTAGCGGGCGCTATGTTCGGCAAGGCCATGCGCGATCTGGACGACGCCACGCAGCGATTTGTCGATCATCCAGTGCCGGACGGCGATGCGCGCGCCGTCGTCGCCATCGAGAAAAAAAGCCCGTTCCGCCATATCCTCCCCGTTATCCCCTGTCTTTTGCGGCGCCGAATTAAGTCTCGCCGAATTGAACCCGATCGGCTAGAGGTCGAATCCCATGGCGCGGTATATCTTCATCACCGGCGGCGTGGTTTCCTCGCTCGGCAAAGGTCTGGCTTCGGCGGCGCTCGGCGCGCTGCTGCAGGCGCGCGGCTATACGGTGCGGCTGCGCAAGCTCGACCCCTATCTCAACGTCGATCCCGGGCACGATGAGCCCGACCCAGCACGGCGAGGTGTTCGTCACCGACGACGGCGCGGAGACCGACCTCGACCTCGGCCATTACGAGCGCTTCACCGGCCGCTCCGCCAACGCGCAGGACAACATCACCACCGGCCGCATCTACCAGGAGATCATCGCCAAGGAGCGGCGCGGCGATTTTCTCGGCGCGACCGTGCAGGTGATCCCGCACGTCACCAACGCGATCAAGGAATTCGTGCTCGAGGGCAACGAGGGCGTCGATTTCGTGCTGGTCGAGATCGGCGGCACGGTCGGCGACATCGAGGGCCTGCCGTTCTTCGAGGCGATCCGCCAGCTCGGCAACGATCTGCCGCGCGGCCACGCCGTCTACATCCACCTGACGCTGCTGCCCTTCATCCCGAGCGCGGGCGAACTGAAGACCAAGCCGACGCAGCATTCGGTGAAGGAGCTGCGCTCGATCGGCATCCAGCCCGACATCCTGCTCTGCCGCTGCCGACCGCGAAATCCCGCGCGAGGAGCGGCGCAAGCTCGGCCTGTTCTGCAACGTGCGCGAGAGCGCGGTGATCGAGGCGCGCGACGTCGCGCTCGATCTACGACGTGCCGCGCGCCTATCACGAGGCCGGGCTCGACCGCGAGGTGCTCGCCGCCTTCGGCATCGAGCCGGCGCCGAAGCCCAACATGCGCCGCTGGGACGCGGTGTCGAAGCGCGTACCACAACCCCGAAGGCGAAGTGACGATCGCCATCGTCGGCAAATATACCGGCCTGAAGGACGCCTACAAGTCGCTGATCGAGGCGCTGACGCACGGCGGCATCGCCAACCAGGTGCAGGTCAAGCTCGACTGGATCGAGAGCGAGATCTTCGAGGGCGACGACCCGGCGCCGCATCTCGAGGACGTGCACGGCATCCTGGTGCCCGGCGGCTTCGGCCAGCGCGGCGCCGAGGGCAAGATCCTGGCGGCGCGCTTCGCGCGCGAGCGCAAGGTGCCGTATTTCGGCATCTGCTTCGGCATGCAGATGGCGGTGATCGAGGCGTGCCGCTCGCTGGCCGGCGTCGCCGACGCCAATTCGACCGAATTCGGCCCGACCGACGAGCCGGTCGTCGGCCTGATGACCGAATGGATGCGCGGCAACGAACTCGAACAGCGCGCGCGCCGAGGGCGATCTCGGCGGCACGATGCGGCTCGGCGCCTATCGCGGCCGATCTGAAGGCCGGCTCGAAGATCGCCGAGATCTACGGCGACGACCGAGATCTCCGAGCGCCACCGCCACCGCTACGAGGTCAACACCGCCTATCGCGAGCGGCTCGAGGCGAAGGGCATGAGTCTTCGCCGGCATGTCGCCGGACGGGCTGCTGCCCGAGACGGTCGAATTCGCCGACCATCCCTGGTTCATCGGCGTGCAATATCACCCCGAGCTGAAGTCGCGCCCGTTCGAGCCGCACCCGCTGTTCGCGAGCTTCATCGCCGCGGCCAAGGCGCAGAGCCGGCTGGTCTGAGGCCGCTGCGGCGCGCTGTCGCAGGATTGATCGCGAATCAACTTGCCAGATTTCCCTTCGCTTGACTGTGAGAACAGTCAACGGAGGAAACGATCTTGGATATCTTCATTCTGGTTGTATGCGTCGCCGGCTTCCTCGCCTTTGCCGTCGCGCTCGCGACCGCGGACCGCCGCACCAGCGACGTCCGCGCCCGCTGGAGCGACTGACGACCCTCTCCTTCCCGCGCCCGCTAGCCGAGGTCGCCGACCTCGGCTAGAGAGACGCGCCGGGAAGGATGGCCGAGTGGTTTAAGGCAGCGGTCTTGAAAACCGCCGTGGGGGCAACCCCACCGTGAGTTCGAATCTCACTCCTTCCGCCAAAGGCGCGAATTAACTAATTGATTCAACTTTAGATTTTTAGTTCAGATTTTGATCGGCCCCAATTCTCGCGATCGATGGCAAGCTAGTCGGTGGTCAGCGAATCCTGCACGGTTGCTTAATCCATTTTGCGGAAACCGAGCATTGCCGAACGGACCGAAGAGAAAATCTTGAGCACGATTGTCGTCAAAGGAAAGCCGGGAGCAACGGCGTTGACGGAATCGACCGTCCGGCCCCGGAACCGCGGGAGGCGCGGGTAAAGCTGTGAACGAGAGTGGCGATGGCGACGGGCGGCAACGGCGGGGCTAACCCACAAGTTGGGCAATCGTCGAGCAGGCGGCGACGCGCAAGCAGTCTCAGATGCCAGTGGAGGAACCGCCAGCGCAAGGGCAGGAGCCGCAGGTGGCGCGGGCGGCGGCGCGGAAATAAAGTGGCGCCGCCCGGGCGCTGGCGGCAATGCGCAAGCGATCGCAAACGCCCGCGGCAATACAGCGAACGCGACGGCGAGTGCCAACTCGGATACGGGCGGATCCCTGCAACGCGCAGGCACGGCGCTCGCGGTCGCAACCGCGAATGGAAGCACCGGCTCGGCCGACGCAAATGCGCAGACGGCATTTGCGGGCGACACTCTCATCACGTCAGTCGTTACGGTCACCATGGTACTCATCCGAGGACGGCCGCCTTGCAGGCCCGGGCTTCAGATCGGATGCTGCGCGCTTAAGGACTCCACAAGAGCGCGCATAGCAGCACAGCATGTCCCAAGTGACGGTTATGACGGGGCCGCAGCGGCGACGGCGTTGGACACGTGAAGAGCGACGCGAGATTCTCAAGGCGTCGTTTGCGCCGGGCGCGGTTGTCGCGGGAGTGGCGCGGCAATATGAGATTTCGACTAGCCTGATTTACAAGTGGCGGAGCGAGGTCAGGCCGACGCAATCGGACACGACCTTTGTGCCGGCGATGGTCTCGGACGGAGTGCAGCCCGCGCGGATCGATGCCTGCTCAGGATTGCAGACCGCGATTGTTGTCGAGCTTTCGGGCGGAGCGCCGAGTGCTGATTGACGCAAATGCTTCGGTTTCGATTGTCACCGCGGCGCTCAAGGCGCTGCAATCGTGATCCCCGATTCCAACCGGCGTTCGTGTCTGGCTTGCGACAGGCCATACAGACATGCGTCGCGGCTTTCCGAGCCTGGCTTTGCAGGTGCAGGAGGTCTTGAAGCATGACCCGCTGGGCGGTCATTTGTTTTGCTTCAGGGGGCGTCGTTCAGATCTGATAAAAGTCATTTGGCATGATTCTCAGGGAGCATGCCTGTTTACAAAAAGACTTGAGAGAGGAAAGTTTATATGGCCTTCGGTTTCAGGCGAAGCCGTGACAATCTCGCCGGCGCAACTTTCTTATCTGCTGTCTGGGATTGATTGGCGAAATCCTCAAGAAACACTGCGTCCAACACGAGTTGGATAGCATTTTGTGATTGAATATATAGGTAGATCTGATCTACTGGCTTCATGACATCGAAGCCGGATGATCTTCCTTCGGACCTTGCCAGCGCCCTCGCGGCGCTGCAGGCCGAACGCGAAGCGCGGCTGCGGGTTGAAGCCGAGCGCGACATAGCGCAGATGCGGGCCTCCAACTGGCAGGCTGAAGCGGCCAATGTGCGGGCGAAGCTGTCGGACAACGAGGCGCTGATCGCGCATCTCGAGCTGCGGATCGAAAAGCTCAAACGCGAACTGTACGGGCAGCGCTCCGAGCGCACGGCGCGGCTGATCGAACAATTGGAATTGGAACTTGAAGATCTCGTCGCCACTGCGGCCGAGGATGAGCTTGCCGCGCAGGCCGCGGCGGCAAAGGCGCAAAACGTCCGCCCGTTCACGCGCAAGCGGCCGGTGCGCAAGCCCTGGCCGGAGACAATCGAACGAGAGCGCGTCGTCATCGAGGCCCCGACGGCCTGCGCCTGCTGCGGCGGATCGCGGCTGGCGAAGATTGGCGAAGACGTGACCAAGACGCTGGAGGAGATTCCGCGCCGCTTCAAGCTGATCGAGACGGTGCGCGAAAAGTTCACCTGTCGCGATTGCGAGAAGATCAGCCAGCCGCCGGCGCCATTCCACGCCACGCCGCGCGGCTTCATCGGCCCCGAGCTGCTGGCGACGATCCTCTTCGACAAGTTCGGCATGCACACGCCGCTCAACCGCCAGAGCGCGCGCTTCAAGTGCGAGGGCATCGACTTGCCGCTGTCGACGCTGGCCGATCAGGTTGGCCACGGGGCCTTCGCCGTCATGCCGCTCTTCCACTTGATCGAGCGCCATGTGCTCGCCGCCGAGCGCCTTCATGGCGACGACACCACCATCCGGATCCTCGCCAAGGGCAAGTGCGCCACCGGGCGGATATGGAGCTATGTCCGCGATGACCGGCCGTTCGCCGGGCCTGCGCCGCCGGCGGCGGTCTATTACGCCTCGAGCGACCGACGAGGCGCGCACCCGCAGAAGCATCTGGCCGGGTTCGCCGGCATCCTGCAAGCCGACTGCTACAATGGCTTCGAGCCTCTGTTCGATCCGCGGATGAAGGCGCTGCCGATCACGCCGGCGTTCTGCTTCGCCCATGCGCGCCGCGGCTTCTTCGAACTGGCCGACATCGAGAAAAAGGCCCGCGACGGCCAGAAGGGCAAGCCTATCTCCCCCATCGCGCTGGAGGCGGTCCGGCGCCTCGACGCGCTGTTCGAGATCGAGCGCGCCATCAACGGCCGCAGCGCTGACGAGCGGCGCGCCGTGCGCCAGGAGAAGAGCAAGCCGCTTTTCGACGACATGCACGCCTGGCTGCTGCGCGAGCGCGAAACCCTCTCGCGCTCCGCTGAGGTCCTGAAGCCGATCAACTACATGCTCAAGCGTTGGGCCGACTTCGCCCGCTTCCTCGACGACGGCAGAATCTGCTTGACCAACAATTGCGCCGAGCGCGCATTGAGAGGCATCGCGCTGGGAAGGCGCAACTGGACCTTCGCCGGCTCCCAGCGCGGCGCGGACCGGGCCGCCGTCATGCTGACGATGATCACGACCTGCCGCCTCAACGACGTCGATCCCAAGGCCTGGCTCGCCGACGTTCTCGCCCGCATCGCCGATCTGCCCACCTCGCGTTTGCACGAGCTGCTGCCCTGGGAATGGTCGCGCCTGCGCCAGGTCGGCGAGCCTGCCGATCAGCACGCCGCCTGATCGTCGCCAAACGCGATCCTAAATCTCAACGCCACAACGTGCACGGAGCAATCCCGCGGCCTTCCTCGTGTGCGTACTCCGGGTTAAGCTTGACGGTCTTTTCTTGGTTAAGCTCGGCGGCTGCCCTTCGGAGGTGCTCATCCTTAAATCTCCAATGGGATTAACGTAGCTGTTGGGGGTTATCTCGCCGGCGGGGTTCACCACCAATGTATTCGGATCAAGCCGCATGGCGTTCTCAGTAGTAACCTCGGGGGCAGTGTCGGTGTACTCCGGCCTGGCTTCAGCTTCAGGGGCAGCGTCATGCTCGATGCCGAAGACATCCTTCACGAAGTTGACTGCCTTATCTACTACGGTCTCTGTGTGTGGCGTTTCCATGGCTGTTCCTCTCGTGGGAATAGGAGCAAACGCGCGAGTGCCGCGCTAGTTCCGGGAGCTACTCGCTTCGTCGGCGACGCGAGACTCTTCTACCAACAAGACAACGTCCCGTATCTCTTCGTCCACGAAGGGCTTGGCGATGAAGGGAATGTCTTGAAGTTCTGGCGGCAGCTCCTTTCTCAGACGAACCGGATACGAGACGAACGGAATATGCTTTCCGACGAGCAACCGGGCAACTTCGTAAGTCTTGCCGTTGGTCACGTCGATGTCGAGCATAGCAAGATGGAAGGGATCGCTTAAGGCTTCCTTCGCCTCTCTGCACGGACGATTTGACGATCACGACGGACGGCGACGGCATCGTTGACGATGTCCTCGATCTGCATCGAGATGAGCGGTTCATCTTCGACGAGGAGGACGCGGAGCAGGTCCATTTTCGCCTCACCCTTCAAGCTACTGAGCAGAACAGGGAAACGTGAGGAAGGTTCCGCGCTCCGACGCTATATGCGCGAGCACCTAAAGGACGAATAGCGGACTGCCCTTCGGGGCTGTTCGAGTATTATGCTCCTTTAAGTGCCAGGTTCTTGTCCTTCAGGCGTCCTAATACACGAAAACGCCCTACTCGATGTAAGGTGTCTCGGCCCCGCTAAAAGTTATTTCCTTACCACAGGAGTGTGTCCTAGGAGCGGGTCTACGGCTCTGGGCTTATCGGTGTCAGGAAGGTCTGGCAGGAGCTGCCGAGAACTTGCTGTATTGTTTGAAAGAACGCTCAAGTGTTTTGAGGCGTATGAGCGGCGGATCCTTGAAGAGGCGCTGGAACGATCTCCGGAACCGCCGCGTAAAGGCAACATCGCGCCGCGCGCTAATGCCGCCACGATAAGCCAATGCTTTTGAATGCCTGCTACGCCTCGTTTAACCCAGCACCACGCGCGCCGAGAAACTCCATGCCCTTGGTTGTTGGCTTAAAAGCCGATCCCGGGTTTGTAATACGCCCTTACGACATAACCGTCGGCGACAAGCCGTTCAAGTCTCGCGTCTGATTGCCGGTGAGTTTGGTGGGGTCGGCTTCCCCAATGGCGCAGAGAAGCGCAATCTCGTCGTCTGTTAGTTCGTCGTCGGGCATGGCGCGCCTCCATTGATTGCTCACGTGGACTGCGGTGGGTCCTCGTCGTTTTGGCTCGCGCCGCCGATCGGCATCAACCAGAGTTCTCGGCGTTGAACCCATCCTTCGTGCATGGGCGACAAAAGCGTCGTGGGAGCTTCGTCGAGGCTTCCGATTCGGATTTCGATATCGTGGTCGTGAACATCGAAGAGGCGCGAGCCGCAGGTCGGGCAAAAACTACGCCCAGCATACGTGCTGTAGGTTCCGGTCACTTCGCTATCTTCGATCTTCCAATGGGCGTACGCAACAAAGACGCTGCCGCTCTCTTTCCGACACGACGTACAATGGCAGATGCCGTAGCGGTACGGTTCTCCTTTGAGCGTGTAGCGAACGGCTCCGCAGATGCAGCCGCCGGTCCGCGAGGTAGTCATAGATAGTCCCCTTCGTCAGATGCTCCGGCTACAACGTCTTCTGCTGCGCCATAGTTTCGATCGCGGCCGACCGGCAGCAATCCCCCGGGCTTCCATGAAGCGATCATCACAGCGCACTTCGTCGGGAAGCGGCTCGTACTGGAATACCTTCACGAGCAAGTCGACGGGCTTTTTGAAAATCCCAGCTGCGGCTTCGGCGTTGAGAACGGCGAGGTCGAGCGTGACACTTTTTACCGCCTCCACGCGGTCGCGGGCGAGGGGCTTCGGGAACGCCCTCAGTGGCGTTCTGCCGCGTCCAGTCGGCGATCTTGAAAAGCCCTTGGCGCTTGACGCGGTAGTCCTCACGAAGGGAAGCAAGCCGCGCTTCGATCGTGGCGCGGTCGACTTCGTGCATGATCTCGTTGCGGACATTGCCGACGAGTTTGCAGAGATAGTTGCAGGAAGTCGTAGCCGTACTCCTCTTTAAGCTGCGCCTGAGGCGCCGTCATCGTGATGGTTGGCTCCTTGGCGAGCTGGTCGCGGATTGAGTGCCATATAAATCAGCATCGATCGCCGCCACCGCGACAAGAACGGTCGCATCGCGCGGAAATACGGCAACACCTACATCCGGACGCTTGTTACGGCGCAAGCGCTTCAGTTTACGGCTCTTGAGGTCGGTGGAATCCGCGCGAACATCCCTGCCAGCGAATGACAATTTCGTCCAGCGCGTGGATCGGAATTCGGAGGCTCAACCAGCCGAAGCCCGGGCTTCGCAGTGACAAAATCGGTGTGCGTTCCCCTACATCGACCCCGATGTGGCATGATTTCACCCGATGCGTCACTCTCGGTTGACTTCCGGAAAAGCGGCCGGCGCTTCCGGCCGCATTCGCGCGCGCAGAAGCATTAAATTCTGGATCAGGCTGTCGACCTGGTGCGTACGAAGCACGATCAATTCATCGTTCACATCGACCCGGATCGCGGTTCCCTCCACCCAACCGTCATTATCATTTTCGCGACCACGGTGAGGACGTCCGTCCGTTCGGCGGGGACAACCTGACGGTCCGAGCAATCGACGCCGAGCGCGTACGAGAACGCTACTACGCCGCCATCGCCGAGCAGGCATCCGATGAAGAGGACGAAAAGAAACTCGGCGAGCGCCAACGTAAGGCGTTCAACCGCGCCCTTGAGGCTGCGCTCAGAGCAAAGGAAGCTGTGTCTCGCGAAATAGGTCGGCGGAGGATGCTGTGGCTTCCTTGACCAATCCGACCAGCGTTATGCAGTTTTTTTATTGGGAAGTGCCTCCCGTCCGTCCCGGGACATGGCGGGATATTTGTTCCCAGATGTCCCGCTTGTCCCGCTGTCCCGCCTTCCTTAATCGCGAGGTCGAATTTTTTTTTTTTTTTCCCCCCCCCCCCCCCCCCCCCCCCCCCTTTTTTTTTTTTTTTTTTTTTTTTTTTTCCCCCCCCCCCCCCCCCCCCCCCCCCAAAAAAAAAAAAAAAACCTCGATGGCCGCGACGTGTCGCCACTCGGCGCGGCGCTGGCGCTATTTTAGACCCTGTGAGCCCAAGAGCGGATCCCTCGCGCGCGTGCGCGCACTTGGTGGCAAAACCCTTTGTGGCGCCCGCTATCCAGCGCCCTCGCGCTGACAGCTTCGCGCGCGCACGCGAACGGCTGCCGAAACTCTTTCGACCTCTTTGCCCCATCGCCTAAATCAATCATCTCACACAACCTAGGGCAGATGAATGTCTGCCTTATTGGGACCTGACAAAATTCCTTGCGACCATCACCCCGTTACGCGTCACGCATGACACCGTTACGCGCAACTAAGCCGAGCTTACTCCGCCGAGCGTCTGCTCGAGGAACGCATACAGCGCCTCGCGGATTTTGGGTCGATTGCTGTGACAATCCGCAGGCAAGAGATTGCGCCTAATAAGCGCGTCGATTTCGGTCTCGCGCAAATCAATGTGTCCGAGCGACGCATTGGTGGTGCTGAGCTACGCCGCAGGGGCGGGCTCGGGCCGCGCGATACACTAGCCGTTTGCGGCTTCATCGTCGGAGCCGCTGCGATTGGAGCTCTGCTCTCCCCGGTGGCCGTCTCGTGCGCGTTACTCGTGATCGTGGTGGAGATGTTGACCCGCCTCTTCGGATCGAAGCGGAGCAAGAACGACCGCCGACGTTGACCGTCGATCTCCGCCCCCTATCTTGACAAACTCGCTACAGCGCTCACCGAGGCGGTCGAAAGCAGGGAAAGGTGATTGGTAACGAAGCACCGCATTCCGCAATCTTTTGCAAGCAGGTCGCCGCTCTTATTTTGCGCGGCGGGTCGGGGCCTGTAAACTTCGCGCCAGGCACCTCGGGCGACTTCGTTGAATTCAACAACGCGTTGGGCCAATGGGGCAATGTGATAGGATCGGAGGGGACAGTCGATCTCAACCTCGCCGACGTCAACGTCTCCGGCGGTGGAGACACGATCAATTCCGGCAGACGCTCGTCGGCAAGTCTCTCCAACACGAACGGCGATCAGGACACGTTCCATGGTTTGCACCTTGTCTTCGTCAATGCCGCGCAGGTCTCGGTTATTGGCCGCTCGGACACGGTGACGGCGACCGCGGGTTCCTCGGTGAGGCTCTCCAACACCGGAACCGACGATGACGTATTCGGCGGCTCCAACGATGTGCTCGTTCTCAACAATGCGGAAACGACGGTGAACGGATCATCAGACACAGTCCGTTTCGCGGGGATTGGACTCGGTGACCGCAAACGGCCGATCCGATGGGTTCGTCTTCGGCGCGGCGCTTGGCGTCTCCTCAATCACGGGGTTCGAGACGAACGAGCGGCTGCGTCTGAGCGCCGCCGATTGGACGAACTTCGCGGCGCTGCAGGCGAGCCACGATCTATTCCAGTCAGGGGCAAACACGATCATCGAAATCAGTGCGACAGATATGCTGACGCTAGTGAACACGCAGGTTGCAGAGCTGTCGGCAACAAACGTGAAATTCCAGTGAACGCTGCGCGCACTCGTTGTCGAGCGCCAAGCGAGCGCCAGACTGGCGAACTGCTCCGCGAAACGAAAGCGCCCAGCCGGCATCCGTCAATCAGTTCAAGGATGGTCGCTGATACTCCGATCCTCGTACGCTCAATGGCTCAGACGTCGTCCGCACGCGCAAAATTGCGCGCCATCGCGCCAACTAAGCGCCGCTTGTGAGTTTTGCCACGTCGCATTGGCGAAAGCTTAACCAGAAAGGTCGGAGCAGGGAGCATTGCCATGATGCGCATCATTGGCCGCATCACCTCGCGGCTACCATCCTCTAGGGCGCGTGAAGATCGGTCGGGGCGGCAGCGCGGCCTCTAGCGAGAATGCTCGAAGATGACGTGAATAACTTGAATCGCCTGACGCGGGCGCTTGCCGTGGGCGGGCGCCACAACCCGGAGCGCGAGCCAGGGACCGGGGCGCGCCGCGGAGTGCCGGCAGAATGATGTCCGGTTGGTTTTCAGGCGATCCGATGCTCGCTGCGAATTTGGCGAATCAGAGCCAAGAGACTCTCAACTCTGGCCTCAGCCTTGTCGAGAAATTCGTAGGGCTGCGGTCCGAGGCCGGCTAGAAGCGCAACCTGCTATCGAGCCCTCCTCGGCCACGCCCGCGCCGTTTACATCGCCGAGCCGTCATAGGTCCTTTGCGACGTCGTCGGACATTTCGGGCAACGCGGCTCGTCTAAGATCGCGGGCTTGCCCGCTCCCTCGCCGACTGCGTACTAAAACGGCTCCTCGGCGTCTGCGACGCCCTGCGGCCTGACGAAGCAGGCGGCCGGGCGCTGCGGGTCGTGAGGCGCAGCCGCCGCAGGCTGGTTGGGTCTTTTCATTGCGTCATGTTGATGTCATTGACCAAATGTCCAGAAACGAGGCTTAGCAGGGCGTCTGGTTTGGTGATGGACTGTCAAACACTGATCAAATAAGTTGGCGCGGCGGATCGCCGCGGTCGCGGCCAATAACGCGCCGGACTTTGCTCAGGCCACGGTCGGCGACCGCCGGATGTGATCCCAGCGTCACCCCAAGGTGCGGTTCTTCCCCGGGAAAACTGTCGCGTTAGGCCAGCTGCGCGATACGCCCGTTGTCGGAAAGAGACTACACATCCTTCGCGCTGTCACCGCCCGTGACTTCCTAATCTGCGCCGGTCACCATGTTTGCCGCGTCCGATGCAAGGAATACAGCGACCGGGGATATGTCGTCGGGCTGTAGCCAGCCGACGTTCATCGGCACGGTTGGCGCGCGCGTTTCCCAGGCCTCCTGCGCGCTCGGGTGCTCCGGGGGCTTGCGGCCGGTCTCGCCGATGCTTTCGCTGAGACGCTTGTCGTAGCGAGTGAGCGCCGTGTCGACGAGCCCAGGCAAGATTGCATTTACCGTGATGTTGTGCTTGCCGAACTCCATCGCCGCCGACTTCATCAGCCCCAAAATCCCCATTTCGACGCAGAGTAGCTGGCTGATCCTTCGTTCCGTGCTTGTCCTGCATTGACGACAGCACAATGATCCGGCCTTTGTTCTGCTCGACCATCTTTGGTGCGAAAGCGCGGATCGTATTCGCCGTACCGTTGAGGTTGTTGTCGATGACGTCGCGCCAATCGTTGTCATCCATTTCGAGCAAGGGCTTCCATCGCTGGATCGCAGCATTCGCGACGACGATATCAATTTTGCCATAGTCGGCAACGACCTTGTCGGCTATTCTGCGTAAGGTGGCAATTTCACGTATGTCCGCGCGGATCGCTTCGCTCCTGCGGCCGTACTGTTTGATAAAACTCACAGTGTCGTCGAGCTCCGCAGGTGTCGCGGGCGCGGCATTGGACGCCGTCGAGACAAAGCCGGCGATATCGAGGGCTATACATCAGCACCGTTTGCGGCAAGTTCGACGGCGATAGCGCGACCGATTCCGCGCGCAGCACCGGTGACAAGGGCAACCTTCCCGGCCAGGGCGCTTCCGCGACCGGGGGAGACGGGCCCGGCGGACTTATCGTTGCTCGGCTCTGGTACGGCTGCGCCTTCGTATTCATGAGATGTCGTGTCGGTTTGCACCTCAAGCGCGCTCGCGCGACCGGTCGTCAGGGTTGCTCCGGCGGCCGCTGCGCCGAACAAGATGTTTCGTCTAAGGGAATCCATTGGGCTCACCGCTTTCGAGAGCCGAACCAGCAGCAATAAACATAGGTTCCCACACGCCTTTGACGTCTCCTCGACAAGTTGAGCACGCCGCTATCGTAGGAGCGGTCACTAGCGACGACGATAGCGGCCTGGGGCCCGGCAGTTTTGAGCGCGGCGTCATATCAGACCCGCGCGCTGGCGCAGGACCTGATATGTTGAACGCCTCTTCCGAAATTGGCCCCAAGCTCCCGCGAGTAGGCGCGGCTCGCTTCATCGTTTCAATGCGGGCGCTACGCCGGTGGGCGTCGATGCAGCCACGATCCTCTCGAAGATCTTGAACGTAGGCTGACGCGAAACACGGACAACTTAAATGGATTTCTCAGGCTTCACGGACGCAGAACTTCGCAGCGAAATTGCAGCGATGGAATTTGCCCTGAGTGCCCCCGGCGGAAAGGTCTTCGACGATAGCGAAGTCAAGGCTTCGGCAGAGGCTACAGGCCGCCAAAGCCGAACTGGATAAGCGAATTGCCTCGCCATCCTAAAAAAAGCGAGCGCCGCGCCGACGTTCCCGCCGACAAGACCGAGCTGCCCCTCTGGATCGTCTGCGCCATTAGAGGAGCCTGGGCCGAGGGGATCGCAACGGTGCGCGCGAAGGATGCCGGGGAGCCGTGGCAGCCGTCGTCAAACAGCAAGCGATCACGGATCCGGAGTATATCAAGCGGCTGGCCGCTCGACCGGGCTAGGCGCGCGCGCCGCGCTGGCCCGTGTTACGATAGTCCAACGCGTGACACCCCGGAACCCTCATATGGCGAACCGACGTTCCCGTATCGGCAAAAGCGGCGGCGCATTGTAGCCACCGTCTACGTGCTGCTTTTCGTGGGGAGCGCTGCGGCAGCGGGCGCCGCCGCCTCAGAACTCGTTGCGCAGTTCGTCGGCGCTTGGCAGTGAGGCTCCGAAAAAGAGGCCTGGAGTGCCGGCACGCGGCTTGCTATTTGCCCGTATGCATAGCGGCGTATCGATAACTGAGCGTGCCTTTCAGATCGCCCGCTCCGGGACGGTTTCGAGCGTGATCGACCTGAAGCGGGCTCTTAACAGCGAGGGCTACGCGGGTCATTCGCTAGAAGGCCGGACCCTCTTCCGCCAGCTGCAAGCCCTCATAAGAACTGCGCGTAAGACCGTAGGCCCGAGCGAGGAAGTAGCGCCGCGCTAGCGCCTGGTCGCCACGGGGTTGTGCAGCCATCCGCTGCGCATGCCCAGCCGTTTGACGCTATGTCCTTGAGACTGCAACTTTCCCCCAAATCCAGGGGAATGCGTGTGCGTCGCCCTTGCGCCCGCGCCGCTGCAAGTTCGTCGGATGACGCAGCGGAGGTTCGGCATTGGGATCATTTTCCGAGATCCGTCGTATTATTGACGAAAGGCAGGTGAGGCTTGGTGCGAGTGTTTAAGACCAAGTTTGGGACGCAGTGACCCGCCACTGGGTGGTTCAGCCCGGCAAATACACCGAGCATGCGCTGAAAGCATATCGAGGCATAGAGATCATCCCGGCGAAGATCAGGAGGTCGACGACGCCGCCGTCGATGACACTTGGGCGCTTTCTATGCGGCCGAAGAACGGGCATTTGA
>CAVSSV010000007.1:0-45084 GCA_963730695.1 uncultured Pseudomonadota bacterium | reverse complement strand
AGGTCAGGCTTGACGCGCGCTCCGCTGATTATCGCACGCCGCCCTGGGGCGTCGTGGACCAGCCGCCGTTCGTCAACATCGCGTTGAAGGTCGAGACCTTGCTGACGCCGCAGGCCTTGCTGCAGCGGGCGCTGAAGGTCGAGGCCTCGCTGGGCCGCAACCGCGCCACCGAGCAGCGCTCGGCCCTGCGCACCGTCGACATCGACGTGCTCGCCTACGACGATCTGGCGTTCAGCGTCCCCGGCCTCACCCTGCCCCACCCGCGCATGCTCGAGCGCGCCTTCGTGCTCTTGCCGCTGGCCAACGTCGCGCCGGATTGGCGGATCGACGGCCGGCCAGTCAGTGAATGGGCGGCGAAGCTCGACGCGACCGGGATCGAGCGGATTTAAGCGACGACAGTCCCGTCCCCCTGCGCGAAGCGCGGAGAGGGTTAGGGTGAGGGGCCGGGGCGGTTTGCACGACCGCTAAACGCGAACTCACCAGAGCCTTCACCCGGCCCCTCCCTGTTTTCAACGGGGAGAGGGGGAAACCGGCGTAAGTCACGGCGCGTCCGCCTCCGGCATCCACACCAGCATCGAGCCCGGCTCTCGGTTCGCCCAGAGATAATAGGGGACCGCCGTCAGCTTCGCGGCTTCGGCTCGGCGGCGCGGTGGAATAGAGCGCGCCATCGCCGGCCGTCAGTCTGACCGCCGTCGCCTCAATGTCACCGCGCCGACGCCTTGTCAAACTCCTCGCGCTGATCGGCGCATTCCGCGGCAGCCGGAAGCGCTGCACTTCGGCGCCGGCGTTGTCGACCTCCTCGCACAATAGACCAGCGGTCCGCGCCGCAACGCGACGCGGCCGACGTCCATGCGCACTTTCGGATGGGCGTAGAGCCGCTCGGCCGGCATCGGCAGGTCGAGTGCGACCACGTCGCCCGCCGGCCACTTCCGCGCGAGATTCGCGTAGCCGCGCTTGACGGCGAGCGACAGCGCCTCGCCGTTGACCGCCAGCGCTCGCGCGCTTCGCCCACTCCGGGATGCGCAGTTTGAGCGCGAATTCGCCGGGCTTGCCGGGTCGATGGCGATCCTGATCGCCCGACCCACGGATAGTCGCTGGTCTCGCGCAGTGCTACTCTGACGCCGCCGATCGTCGACCTCGGCCGAGACGCCGCCGTAGAGATGGAAGGCGACGCCGTCTCTCGAAGCCGACAGGAAATAGCCGCCGACCGAAGCGACCAGCCGCGAAACATTCATCGTGCAGCAAGGGCACAGGTGCCATGCCCAGCGGCGATGCTGGCCGCGGCTCTCCAGCGGATTGGCGTAGAAATAGTGCGTGCCCTCGCGCGACAGGCCGGTCAGCGCGCCATTGTAGAGCGCGCGCTCCATCATGTCGGCGTAGGCCCCGTCGAGGTCGAGATGCAGCATGCGCTGGGCCCAGAAGACCAGCGCCACCGACGCGCAGGTTTCCGCATAGGCGGTCTCGTTGGGCAGATCGTAGTCCTCGTGAAGCCTTCGTTGCTCTTCGTCCGGGCCGAGGCCGCCGGTCACGTACATCTGCGCCGTCGTCACGTCGCGCCACAGCCTCTCGCAGGCGCGCTTCAGTGCCGCGTCGCCCAGCTCGGCGGCGAGGTCGGCCATCGCCGAGCATGTACATCGCGCGCACCGCATGGCCGACCACCTTGCGTCTGCTCGCGCACCGGCATGTGCGACTGGTTGTATTCGTAGGTCTTGGCCCAGAACGCCTTCGGGTCCTCGCCGCGCTCGCTCGCTTCCTGCGTGAAATAATGCGGCTGCGCGTCCGCGCTCGTTGATGAAATAGGTGGCGAGCTCCAGGCGGCGCCGGTCGCCGGTCAGGCGATAGAGCTTGTACAGCGCGAGCTCGATTTCCTGATGGCCGGGATAGCCGCGCTTCTGGCCCGGCCCGTCCCGAACGTCGCCGCGATATGGTCGACGTAGCGCTCCATGATGTCGAGCAAGCGCCGCCGCCCGGTCGCGCGGAAATAGGCGATGGCGCCTTCGAGCAGATGGCCGGCGATTGTAGAGTTCGTGGTTGTCGCGCAGGTTGGTCCAGCGCTTGTCCGGCTCGCGGCCGTTGTACCAGCAGTTCAGATAGCCGTCGGGCGTTGCGCTTTTGCGAGGTCGTCGACGATCGCGTCGATCTTGGCTTCGATGTCGGCGTCGCGGCGATGCGACAGCGCGTAGCTCGCCGCCTCGATCCATTTGCCGACGTCGGAATCCCAGAACACCTGCACGGTGAAGCCGTGGCCGTTGCGCGGAAAGCGCAGCGGCGGCGGCGGTTGCGGCAGCTTCAGCGATTCGAGAATGCCGTCTTCGCCAGCTTTACGTGCTGGCTGGGATCGTGCGCGTCAGCACGGTTTCCAGCCGCTCGCGCCAGAACGCGCCGTCAATGTAACGTCGGCGAAGGCCGGGGTTGATAGCGACTTGCTGATCATGTGCAGTCTCCGCTAAGTCGGCAGCGGCGCGCCGCACGAGCCGCGAACGACGAGCGAGCACGGCAGGCGGCGCACGCCCTTTCCTGGGGCGCCCGCCATCATGTCGATCAGCGCTTCGCCAGCCTGCGCCGCCGAGGGCTTCGAGATTCATGTCGACGCTGGTGAGCGCGCGGCCGTCGCCTCCGCCATCACGTCCCAGTTGTCGAAGCCGACGATGGCGACGTCTCGGGCACCGGAGCGGCCGCGCTCGCGCAGTGCGTCGAGCGCGCCGCGCGCGATCTGGTCGTTGCCGCAGAACAGCGCGTCGGGCGCGGCGCGCGACCCGTCGAACATCTTTGCCGACGGCCTCGCGGCCCCAGGCTTCCGACCATGCGCCGGTCCGATAGGGCCCCGCGCGGCTTGACGCCGGCCGTCGGCAGCGCCGCGCGACAGCCGCGCTCGCCGCAAGCGCACTGCCTCGAACTGTTCCGGGCCGGTGATATGGGCGATGCGCCTGCGGCCGAGCTCGAGCAGATGTTCGGACGCGAGCCCCGCGCCGCCCTCGTCGTCCGGCAACAGGCAAAGCGCGTCGGAGCTCTCGACGCGCGAAAACACGTAGATGACGGGCAGGCCGCGCACGGGCGGCTCGACCGGCGCGCGCCGATCGGCGCGGCGCGCCGTGACGACGAGGCCGTCGACCCGCTTGCCCAGCAACTGGTCGATGTGCCGGCGCTCGCGCTCGGATCGTCGGTGGCGTTGCACATGAACAGCGCGATGCCTGGTCGGACAGGCGCCGCTCCAGCGCCTCGACGATCGGGAAAGGCGAAACGCCCGAAACTGTCGTTGGAGAGCATGCCAACCGTCATCGAGCGGGCGCGATGCAGGCTCTGGGCGAGATCGTTGGGGCGGTAATCCATCGCCTCCGCGACCTGCAGCGACTTTGGCCCGCGTCTCGGCGCTGAGGCGGCCGCTGGCGTTCAGCGCCTTGGAGGCCGTGCCGATCGAAACGCCGGCGAGCCGGCCACGTCGCGAAGGGTCTGCGCGCCGCGCCTGCTGTCGACCGTCGAGCACCGACGGAGATTCCGTCGCTCATTTGACCGCGCCCGACAGCAGGCCGGAAATGTAATAGCGCTGCAGCGCGAGATAGACGGCGAGACAGGGCAGGATCGAGATGACGACGCTCGCCTGCAGCGCGCCCCAGTCGACCGCGCCGTGATCGCCGGTGCGCACGCTGACGAGCAGGATCGGCATGGTGAACGAGGATTCGCGGTTCATGAAGATCAGCGCGGCGAGGAATTCGTTCCAGGATGTGAGGAAGGCGAACAGCGCCACGGTCACCAGCCCCGGCGTCGCGAGCGGCAGGAACACATGGACGAACCGCCGCCAGCGCGGCGCAGCCGTCCATCATCGCCGCCTCCTCGATCTCGCGCGGAATCGCCTCGAAACTCGTGCGCATCAGATAGACGGAAAACGGCAGTTGCAGGATGGTGTGGATGATGCGCCAGGCCGACAGCGGAATTGACGAGGCCGAAACGCGCGAAATCGAGATAGAGCGGCGTCAGCAGCGCCTGATAGGGGATCATCATCGGCGCGAGCATGACGAGGAAAGCAATCTCCTTGCCGCGCATGGCGAAAGCGGGCGAGGCCATAGCCCGCGGGCGCCGCCAGCGCGAGGCAGACGCGATCGTCATCAGCGCGACCAGGCCGGAATTGCCGATATAGGTCGCAAGGCCCGCCTGGTAGCCGATGACTTTCTGTAATTTTCGAGGCTCAAGGCTTGCGGGAAATAACTGCGGCGGCGCGGCCGAGGCCTCTGTCGGCGCGGTCTTGATCGAGGAAGAGAAACGAAAAAACCAGCGGCGCGGCCATGATGGCGATGACCGCGGCGCAGAGCGCGGCGACCAGATAGAGCGTCGTGGGGCGGACGTGGCGCATGTGCGAGCCGCCATGTCGGCGGCGTCGTCGACGCGCGCATTCGCTCGCTGCGCGCCGTCAGCGCGATCTGCAGCGCGGAGAAGACCAGGATGATCAGCGTCAGCACCACCGACAGCGCCGCGCCATAGCCGAGTTTGAACGCGACGAACGAGTTCTGATAGATCAGATAGACGGCGGTGAACGTCTGCCCGCGCGGCGCCGCCCGACGTCATGATGTAGAACTGGTCGAAGGCCAGCATCGAGCCGATGGCGCTGACCAGTGTCGTCAGCAGCATGATCCTGCGGGTCAGCGGCAAAAGATGTGGCGCACGCGGCTCCAGTAGCCCGCGCCGTCCATGACCGCGGCCTCCATGATATCGGGGGTGATCGCCTGGATGCCGGAGACGAACAACACCATGCCGAAGCCGACGACCTTCCAGGTGATCGAGATCGCCACCGCCCAGAAGGCGAGATCGGCGGTGACGAACCAGACGATCGGCTCGTCGAGCACGATGTGATGATCGACGAGCAGCTTGTTGAACAGGCCGACCTGCTGCGTCGAGCAGCCAGAACCACAACAGGCTCGAACTCGACAGCCCGATCACCACGGGCAGGAAGACGATGGTGCGCGTCAGCTTCTTCAGCGAGGTGTTCTGGGAGGTCAGAAGCGCCAGCGCATAGCCGAGCGCCATCAGGATCGGCGTCAGCACGAGCGTGTACTTGCACGGTGAAGACAGCGCGCGCCAGAACGCGGCGTCGCGCCAGATGCGGAAATAGTTCTCCGAGCCGATGAAGCGGCCGCCGCCGAGCAGCGAGCGGTCCGTCAACGAGGTCATGACCAGCTGCGCCGAGCGGCAAGAGCACGAACAGCGCGACGAACAGCAGGGCTGGCGCGATGAAGAGCCAGCCCGGCCATTGCGCTCGGGCGACGCGCTCGGTTCATGAGCGTACGACGAAACGAAGAAGCGCAGCGTCAGCTCACTCGCCGGCGATCGTCTTCATCTTCTCCTCGCGCCTCGGTGATCGCGCCGTCGACGTCGCCGTCGAAGATCGCGCGCTGCAGCATGTTGATCCAGGGGCTCGAGTCCGAGTTGACCATCTCGGTGAAATGGATAGACCCACGGCACGTAGCCGACGCCGATCGCCTTGGCGGTCGTGACGACGCGAGGCTCGGCGGCGAAATACTTGTTGTCGGCCAAGCTCGGGCGCGAAGGCACGATGTTGTTCTTCGCCAGGCCCTCGATCTGGGCTTCGTCCGTGAGCTCCCAGGCGATGAACTCCTTGGCGATATCGACATGCTTTGGAGCCGACCGGCACCGCGACGACGTCGCCGCCGACGAACGCCGAGGTCTGGCCGGCCTTCTCGCCCGGAATGAAGGTCACGCCGAAGTTCATGTTCGGCACGTCTTTCTTCAGGTCGGAGATGATGAAGCCGCCGGCGCCCTGGATGCCGATCTTGCCGCTCTTGAACAGCGAGACGAAGTCGGCGCCGTTGTCGGCCTGTGCGCTCTTAGGAATGAGGTCTTCGTTCCACATCGCCTTGAACGTCTCGAGCACCTTCTTGATGCTGTCGCCCGTCAGCGGCTCATCCTTGGCGTCCGTCGGCAGGATCTTCGCGCCCGAGGCCACCATCTGCGGCGAGGTCACGAAAATGTTGCAGCCCGGGCAAGCGCCGGAGAAATAGTAGCCGTAGGTGTCGCCGCCAAGCGCGCGGATTTTCTTGGCGTCGGCATGGATCTCGTCGATCGTCGCCGGCGCCTTGTCCGGATCGAGACCAGCCTTCTTGAACAGGTCTTTGTTCCAGACCAGGATCGACACGTCAGGGGTGAAGCCGACACCGTAGATCTTGTCCTGATAGGTGGCGATGTCCTTGTAGGCCTTGGCGACGGAGGCGTAGTTCGGGTCGGCCTTCATGTCGGCGGTCAGGTCGGTGAGGAAACCGGCCTTCATGAAGTCAGGCATATAGATCAAGTCGAACGAGACGAGATCGGGCACTTCCTTGGCCTGGACACCAGTGGCGAGCTTGGTCACCATCTGGTTGTCCGGGATCGTGGTCAGTTCGATCTTGTCGGGGTGCGACGAATTCCAGAGGTCGACGAGGTGCGTGGCGGCGTTGACGCCGCTGGCGCGCACCCACATGCTGAGCGTGTCGGCGTAAGAGGCCGAGGTGAAAGCGGTCGATGCGAGCAACGTGAGCGCCAAAGTCGGCGCGAGAGTCCTAGACTTCATGCAGATTCCTCCCAATTTTTCGCCGACTTCGCGGCGTCACCAGGAAAAGCTTTTCTCATGCCTGCGATCGCTAAGCCGACCGCAAACGCACTTTGGGAAAAGCTTTTCCCAGTCTCTGTATCCGTAGACTTGAAAACGCGCAAGCGCGAAAATGCAGCATAGCGGCAACTTGAAATCCGTCGCATTTCGCAGATGCGAAAGGCTCGAGAAAGTTCGCGTGAATTATGGATGAGCGCCCGCGCAAAACCGCGGTGACGACGGCCGAGCGACCGGACTTGATCGACACCGCCGCCGAATGGATTTGGTCCGCGTTTTGGCGGCCTCACGGCTACGCGCTGAAGGACATTCGCGCGATGGTCGCCGCGTCCGACGCGACGATCGGTCCGCCGCAATGCCTTGTGCTGTTGGTTGACGACGAGCCCGTCGGAACCGCGGGCCTCATCCGCAGCGATCTGCCTTCGCGCCCCGAACTAACGCCCTGGCTCGCCGCAGTTTATGTGCGGCCGGAATTGCGGGGACGGGGCTATGCGCGCGATCTGATTGCGACAGTCGAATTGGCCGCGATGCGCGCGGGCTATGACCATCTCTGGCTCTGCACTTTCGGCGCGGACGGGCTGTACGCCAAGGCGGGATGGCGCACGGTGGAGCGCATTCAGCTCCATGACCTGCCCGCCGTGTTGATGCGGCGGGATCTTGAGAACTGAGTTACGTGTCACGCGAAACCGCGCCGTCATTGCGAGCGAAGCGAAGCAATCTAGAAGCCGCAAACAGCTCTGCCTGCCGCCCCTGGGTAGCTTCTTCGCTACGCTCCTCGCAATGACGGACGAACGGCTTCTCCTTTAAAACTTCGCCAACGCCGCCAACAGGTGCGGCGCGATCGGATTGGCGAGGGCTTCCGGCGACGTCAGGTCGAAGGTTGCGATGTTGATCCAGCCTTTGCCTAAGAAGCTGCGCTTGGCGAAGCCTGCGGCTTTGTGCAGCCAGCCGACCACCATGCCGGAGTTGACGAGGCCGCCCCAGGCCGGCGCGAGGAAGCCCGTGAGCACGTGGTTCGGCACCAGGCCAATCCAATGTTCGTCGAACATCGCGCCGGGCGGCAGATGGTTCCACGGGCCGTCGGTTCGGCGCCATCCAAACGCGCCCATCCAGCGCCCATCCCACGGCGTGCCGTCGCGCGCCTTGAGTTCGGCGGTGGGGAAATTGTGGCGGTCCGACAACGGCAGCTTTCGCGCGGGATCGACGAGCGCGTCATCCTTGTTGGCGATCAGCAGCACCTTTTTGCCTGCGAGCACGAGTTCACGCACCGGCGTCGTCAGCCGCGTCGCCAGCACGACGTCGGCGCTATCGGCCGATTGCGCTTGCGCCGGCCACGTCAGCCCGGCGAGCACCTTCCCGGCGCCTTCTTCAATCGCGAACAGCTTTGGCTGTCCCGGCGCTAGTGACGGAGCGAGGCAGAACTCCAGCACATTGCGCGACAGAAGCTTGCCGGAAACGTCAAACGCCGTGAGCTCAAGGTCTTGCAAGGCGAAGCGATGCGTCGCCGGCGCCTCGAAGGAGATCGTAGCCGGCGCCGCGCCAAGCGCAACGCGCCCGCTTTGCCCAGCAAAGCGCCACTCCGCCCATGCGCCTTCAGGCGTTTCCCCGGCGCCCGCAAGCGCGACCTGCGCTTCCACCCGCTGGCCGCGCGACAGCGCCGTGTGCTTTGCGCGCGCGATGATGAGATGGTCCTGCTGCAGATTGAACAGACGGTCTGCGAAACGGCGGGGATTGTTCTCGACGTCCATCAGGCCGTTCGATTCCCACTGCACGTCGTTAAGCTCGGTGATGATGTAGCCCGAGATCGGCCGCGCCCAGCGCAGCGTTTCGATCTGGTATTTCAACGCGCGATATTGGAACTCCTGCGCGGCGTCGACGAAGCCGTCGAGGTCGCCGAAGATCGGCTCGAGTTGCGCGTCGCGGAAGCGGGTCTCGATGCCGTGGGCATAGGCGGCGCCCTGGTTCCAATCGTGGCCGCTCTCGAACCACCAGGGTTCGTTGCCGTGCTTGTCCCCGATGTCCTTGGGATGCGGCAGGCCCCACACGCCGAACTCCGAGCACACCAGCGGCTCGTGGCCGGTCTTGACGGCGTCGCCGTGCGGCGACCACGACCACGCCGGGCGCTTGGCGAACTCGTTGGTCAGCTTCTCGAACACGTCGTTGTGCAAGGGGAAGCCGCTGTACCAATGGAAGTCGTCGATGTCGGTCTTAACATGATAGTTGCGCGGGAAGCACGGCGAGTTGTCGACGATGAGGCAATCGGGCGCGAGCGTCTTGGCCCAGTCGAACGTCTCTTTCAGAAAACGCCGATCGTCCGGATTGTCGTCCTGGTCGATGCCCCAGCCTTCGTTGAACAGCGTCCAGATGCAGATCGAGGGATGATGGCCGTGCGCGGCGACGCTGCGCTCGAAAATCTTCTTGAATTCGACGCGCGTCTCCGGCGCGAGAAACTCGCCGTAAGGCATGTCCTGCCAGACCATCAGGCCGAGCCGGTCGGCGAGCTCATGATAGAGCCGGTCGGGGATTTTAACGTGCAGGCGCAGCGCGTTCAGCCCGAGCGCCTTGGCGTTGCGAAAGCGCGTCTCCAACTGGTCGCGGTCGAGCGGACGGCAATCGTGCTCGGGATACCAATCCTGATCGAGCGCGCCCCTGATATAGAACGGCGCGCCGTTCAGCCACAGCGCCCCGTTCTTGGCCTCAAAGCGACGGAAGCCAATGGTGCGCGCGACATGGTCAAGCTTGCGCTCGCCATCGATCAGTTCGACCGTCACCTCATAGAGATTGGGTACGTCAGGCGACCACGGCGCAACGTCAGGCGTCCGCAACGCGACGGCGAATTCGGCGCCATTGACCGGCGCTTGCGCGCTTACGACTTTCGCGCCCGCGCGCCACAGCGTCGCCTCTACGCGCGAACCACCCGTTTTGGCGAGCTGGCCGCGCACGCGCACCACGCCGTCCTGGCCTTCAAGGGTCGCCCGCACGTCGACACGCGCAAGGTGCACGGGATCTCTGGCCTCTAACCGGCACGGCTTCCAGATGCCGCCGTGAATACCGTACCAATCCTGCTTGCCGGCAAGCGCGAAGGAAAAGCCGCCTTCGCTCTTGTGGCGGTCGTCGGGCACGGTGGCGTCGACGCGAAGCTCGAAGGACGAGGCGCCTTTGAGCGCGTCGGTGATGTCGACCTCGATGTCCGTCCAGCCATTGGTGCTGGTCGCCACCAGCGCGCTGTCGACGAAGACATGCGCGACATGCATCACGCCTTCCATGACTAGCACGACGCGCTTTCCGGCGAATCCGGCAGGCAAAGCGACCGGCTTGCGGTAGACGCCGACGCCATGGGCGTTGCGTAGCCCCTCGAACTGAGTCTGCCAGATTCCCGGGACGTGGATCGTTCGTTCGCCCTCGAGCTTGGCGGTCGGTCCGGTGAAGCGGAACGACCATTCGCCGTCGAGCGAAAGCGTTTCGCGAGCGCCCGTCAAGCGGGTCGGGGACGCGGTCATCGATTCATTCCTTCTTTAGGGTTCGCCGGCGCGAGTTTCCGTTTGGCGGGTCTGGCCGGGCTTGCTACAGCGGGGATCGGGGGCAGGTTTGAAGAACCTGAAACGCATCGCACCATGGCGCGCAATTTTCTGCTGATCGACCCGAGCGAACGGCCCGAGGTGCTTCGCGGGCTGGCCTCCGGCGTGCGCGTGCAGATCCTGAAGCTGCTGCACAAGCGCGCGGGCGTGAACGTCAACGACATCGCCGAAGCGCTGGGGCTGCCGCAATCCACCGTCTCGTCCAACCTGCAGATACTTGAGGAATCCGGGCTCATTCGAACCGAGACGCAGAAGGGACGCAAGGGCAACCAGAAGGTCTGCTTCTCCGCCTTCGACGAAATCCTCGTGATGTTCCGCGACGACGTCACCGACAGCAGCGCCGACGCTTATCAGGTCGCCATGCCCATCGGCCTCTACACCCGCCACGAAGTCAGCGCGCCCTGCGGGCTGTGCTCGCCGCAGGGCATCATCGGGCTGCTCGACGTGCCCGGGACTTTCCTCAACCCTGATCGCATGAACGCCGGGCTGATGTGGTTCACTCGCGGCTTCGTCGAATACCAGTTCCCCAACAATGCCCGGCTCATGGGACGCGCCGTCACCTCGCTCGAGGTCTCGATGGAGCTTTCGTCGGAAGTCCCCGGGACCATGTCCGACTGGCCCTCCGACATCACCGTCGCCCTCAACGGCCTCGAGGTCGGCACCTGGACCAGCCCCGGCGATTTCGGCGACAAGCGCGGCGCGTATACGCCGGATTGGTGGAAGCTCAAGGGAAGCCAATACGGCATGCTCAAGACGTGGCGCGTTACGCCCGAGGGGTCGTTCGTCGACGGCGTGAAGATCTCGGCGATCTCGCTGCGCGACCTCGACATCTCGGCGCATCATTCTATCCGCCTTAAGATCGAAGTGAAAAGCGACGCCCGCCATCCCGGGGGCGTCAACATTTTCGGCCGTGGTTTCGGCAACTACGATCAAGACATCGTCTTGAGCGTCGCCACGCGTTAGCCTGGCGCCCCGCTCAGAGAGCCACGCCGTCGGCGCCGAACAGCCGCGCCTGCGACGGATCGATGGTCAGGCCGACGTTGTCGCTGGCGGCGACTTGCAAATTGCCGGCGCCTTCGACAGTCACTTGCCCTGCCGGCGTGTCGACATAGAGGATCGTCGAATTGCCCAGGCGTTCGATGATCGAGACGGTTCCCGGCAGCGAGGCCGAGGCGTCGCCGGCGTTGACGAGCGAAAAGTGTTCCGGCCGCACGCCCAGTTCCGCCGGACCTGCCGCCCCGCCGGCGCCGCCGACCGGCACCGACATCGCCTTGCCGCCGGGCAAAGCGACCGACGCCATAGCACCATTGCGGCCGTTCAAGGTGACGCCCATGAAGTTCATGCTGGGCGAGCCGATGAAGGAAGCGACGAACTTGTTGGCGGGCCTGTTGTAAAGCTCGAGCGGCGAGCCGGCTTGCGAGATGCGGCCCTTGTCGAGCACCACGATCTGGTCGGCCAGCGTCATCGCCTCGGTCTGGTCGTGGGTGACGTAGATCATCGTCGTGCCGAGATCCTTGTGCAGCTTGGCGAGTTCCACCCGCATCTGCACGCGCAGCATGGCGTCGAGGTTCGACAGCGGCTCGTCGAACAGGAACACCAAGGGCTCGCGCACCAGCGCGCGGCCGATGGCGACGCGCTGACGCTGGCCGCCCGAGAGCTGCGCCGGACGGCGCTCAAGCAACGGCTCCAGCTGCAGCATCTTGGCGACCTGCATGGTCTTCTCGCGCTGCTCCGCCTTGGGGCGGCCTGCGATCGAAAGCGAGAAACCGATGTTCTGCGCCACCGTCATGTGCGGATAAAGCGCGTAGGATTGGAACACCATGGCGATTCGGCGCTTGGCCGGCGGCGTGTCCGTCACGTCGACGTCGTCGATCAGGCACTGGCCTTCGGTGATGACCTCAAGCCCCGCGATCATGCGCAGCAACGTGGATTTGCCGCAGCCCGACGGGCCGAGCAGCGCGGTGAACGAGCCCTTCGCGACGTTAAGATTCAGATCTGAAACCGCTTGCACCGCGCCATAGCGTTTGGTGACGTTGCGAAGTTCGACGCTATGCATTTCGCCTCCCGGAACCCTACGTTCTAGCTAGCCTTTTATGCCGGCGGAGAGCGTTATGGCCTGCGTGACCCGCCGCTGGAAAATCAGATAGGCCACCGACACCGGCAGCCCCGCCAGCACGGCGCCCGCAAGAAGACGAGCATAAGCCACGCCGAACGTGTCCTGCACCGCGCGGATGCCGACCGTCACCGTCATCATAGTCTCGTCTTGCGCGGCAAGAAAGGGCCAGAGAAAATTGTTCCAGGCCCCGATGAAGGTGATGATAGCGAGCGCCGTGGTGACGCCCCAGTTCATCGGAAGGTAAACCCGCCAGATCAGTTGAAACTCGTTAGCCCCGTCGATCACCGCCGCCTCGCGGAACTCGCGCGGCAAGGAATCGAAGAACTGCTTGTAGACGATCACGGTCACCGGCGCGATCAGGAGCGGAAGCACGATGCCGGCATAGGTGTTGATCAGATTGACCGAAGCGATGATGATGAAATGGTTGACGATCAGCGCCGACACCGGGACCATGAAGCTGGCCAAGATCGTCCACCACAGCACAAGGCGGCCGGGGAAGTTCAACTGCGAGATCGCATAGGCGACGCCGATCGACATCGCGAGCGTGAGGACCGTCACCGCGATCGAGGTGATGGTCGAATTGAGATAGAAGATCGGCAGTTTCGAATGCTGGAGGATGTAGAGATAGCTCCCCAGCGTCGGGCTCTCCGGAAGCAGACTGAAGCTCTTGACCGCTTCGTCGTCGCTGCGGAAGCTGGTGACAAGCGCCCAATAAACCGGGAAGAACCAAAGCGCCGCGGCGATCACGGTCAGAAGCGTCAGCAAGACGCCGCCGCAAATCGCGCATCGCGCCGCGGCCTTGCGTGGCCGGAACGTTCGCGGCGGACGTCATCGCGCGCTCCCTCACGCGCAGAAGCTGATATTGCAAGACGGAAAAGGCGACGACGATGACGAACAGCGCGACCGCGATAGTCGCCGCATAGCCGCCGGCATTCCGCTGAAACGCCTGTTCATAAATATACTGCACGAGCACCATCGTCGCCGCGGTGCGTCCGCCGACCGCAAAGAGGTAGACCTGGTCGAAGATCTTCAGTTGAAGGATTAGTTGGATCGTCAGGCACAACGCGGTGACCGGCCAGATCAGCGGCCAAGTCACGCGCACGAACGTCTGCCAGCGCGTCGCGCCGTCAAGCGCCGCCGCTTCGTAAAGTTCGCTTGGTATGTTGCGCAGGCCCGCCAGGAACAGCAGGATCGAAAATCCGTTGGTCCACCAAACCGTGATCAGCGCCACGGCACGGCATGAACCAGGGGATGGTGCGCCAGACGTTAAGCGGGATGACCGACGATGGGCGCGATGAGGAATTGCACCACGCCGAACTGCACGTTCGTCAGCCAGTTCCAGATCAGATAGACCACGGTGACAGGCAGCACATAGGGCAGGAAAAACATCGCCAGGATGACGCTCTGCAGCCAGCCGTTGAGGCGGCTGACCATCAGAGCGATGCCGAGCGCAACGGCCGTACCCGGCACGACCGTCAACAGCACGAAGTAGGTGGTGTTCCAGATCGCGGTCCAGAACACCTTGTCGCCGAACATACGGCGGTAGTTGTCGAAACCCACCCAATCGCCGTCGCCGATGAGGGGCGCGTTGGTGAAACTCAGCTCCACCATCCGCAAGGTTGGATAGACGAACATCCAACCGTAGATGAAGACAAAGGGCGCAACGAGCGCGGCCGCGACCAGCAATTCGTTGGTCCTGTTCCTCAGCATTTGCGGTCTGCGCGCCCCCGTTCCCAGCGACAGCTTCGTGCGCTTTATTTGAGCGCGTTCAGCGTCGAGACCATTTCGGCCGCCGCAGCGTCCGCTTTCGTCTCGCCGTTGATGGCCGGCGTGAAGGCATTGCCTGCTGCGTCGAATAGCGGCGAGGCGACGCCGGCGAATTTCGACTTGGGGTCGAACACGCCGTTGGCGGTCAGCGGCGCATAAGTCGCCTGCGGCTGCATCGCCTTGTACTCCGCCAACTCGGTCACCGCCTTGTTGGCCGGGATGTGGCCGGCGGTCGCCCAGAACAGCGCGTGATTTTCCATCCACTTGATAATTTCAAGCACTGCGGCGTGCTTATCGGCCGTCTGCGGCTTGCCCTTGTTGTTCGGGATCGCGAGCGTGTGCGAATCTTCGTACGTGCACGGGTGGTTGAACAGCACCGGCAGTTCGATCGCGCCCCAGTTGAACAGCTTGTTCTGCTTGGCGAGGTCGACCATCGTCGGCACTTCCCAGACGCCGTTGATCATCAGGGGCGCGTCGCCGGAGGTGAACAGCGCCACCGTCGTCGGATAGTCCGTGTTGGCGGATTGACGCCGGCCTTCACCCAGCTTGCGATCGTGTCGACCGACTTGGCGAGTTTGGCCTGGCTGTCGCCGGGGAACCAGTTGCCGTCGCCGCCGGTCTGGCCGTCCTGCTGGCAGAGCAGCGAATAGATCGTGCGGTAAGCGAAGCTGCCGTCGGCGGTGACGGTGGCGATGCCCCACTTGCTTGCCGCCCGCCTTCAGCTTCTTCAGCGCGGCCAGGAAATTGTCGGCGCCGTTCAGGCCGTTCGGCAGCCCATTGGCGCCGATCAGACCCGGCGGCGGCGAGCTTGTCCTTGTTGTAGTAGAGCACGATCGGATGGGTATCGAACGGCACGGCGTATTGCTTGCCGTCGACATGCGCCGCGTCCCAAGTCGGCTTTGGCGAACGAATTCGGCCGACATGCCGATCGTCTTCATGTCCGCGTCGGTGATCTCGCTGACGACGTTCTGGCTAACCGCCGAGCGGCAGGCGCGAGGCGTGATAGGTCATGATGTCGGGCCCCTGCCCGATCGCCGTCGAGGTCTGCACCTTGGAGTAGAACGGCGTGCCCCAATCCAGCGTCGTCGCCTGGATCTCGATCTTGCCGGCATGTTCCTTGTTGAACTCCTCGATCAGCTTCTTCATGCGCACGCCGTCGCCGCCGCCCAGAAAGTCCCACCAAACCACGGTTTCTTTTGCTTGCGCCGCACTGAACGAGAGCGCCGTCGTCGCCAACGCGGCCATGAGTAGTTTACGGATCACTTGGCATTCCTCCCATACTTGCCTGGTCCGCCGGCGCCGCATTTTTTTGCGGCGAGCTTCGGCGGCGCTTCATTGACGTTATGACTATAGCAACAAAAATATAACAATCAATACGTTCGATATAGACCGGATAATTGGGCTCAGTCGATCTCTGCATCAGGAATTGCGAAACTTATCACGATCCCCGGAGTGGAACCGTCCCTTGTTCCCGAATTATAAGAAATATTACAGCGGGTTGAACGCTCTTCGCGGCGCGCCAAAGGCCGATTCAGCGAAATCCTACCTTGACGCGCGCCGCAAACCGGAGCAGATGAATATCCAATTGTTGGATAAAGACCCAATCTACGGAATCAAAGGGGGGAAGTCGTGAAAGCCCAAGTCGTCGCGCATGCCGACTATACGATCTCTGACATCGACGATCGAGTCTATGGCGCGTTTCTCGAGCATCTCGGGCGCGCGATCTACACCGGCATTTACGAGCCGGACCATAAGACCGCAGACAAAGAGGGCATGCGCAAGGACGTGCTGAAGCTCGTCAAGGACATCAAAATTCCCGTCGTCCGCTATCCCGGCGGCAACTTTGTCTCCGCCTACAACTGGGAAGACGGCGTCGGCCCGCGCGAAAAGCGCCCCACTCGTCTCGACCTCGCCTGGCACACCTCCGATTCGAACGCCGTCGGCGTGCATGAATTCATCGATTGGTGCGGCAAGGCCGACACTGAGCCGATGCTGGCGATCAACCTCGGCTCGCGCGGCCTCGACGAAGCGCGCAACTTTGTCGAGTACGTCAACGGCCCGACCGGCAGCTACTGGGGCGACCTGCGCAAGAGCCACGGCCACGCCAAGCCGTTCGACGTGAAGCTGTGGTGCCTTGGCAATGAGATGGATGGCCCCTGGCAGGTCGGCCACAAGACGGCTCACGAATACGGCCGCCTCGCCAACGAAGTGGCGAAAACTTTGCGCGCATTCGACAAGTCGCTCGAACTGATCGTGTGCGGCTCCTCACAATTCCGACATGGCGACCTATCCCGAGTGGGAGCGCGTGGTGCTGGAGCACACCTACGAATTCGGTCGACTACATTTCGCTGCACATGTATTTCCGCAACCCTGCCAAGAACACCGCGAACTATCTCGCGCTCAATCACAAGCTCGACGATTATATCGGCACGGTCGCGGCGACGATCGAGACGGTCCGCGCCTCCAAGCGCTCGAAGAAAAAGGTCACGATCTCCTTCGACGAGTGGAATGTCTGGTACCACTCCAACAAGGCCGACCGCGCCATTCTCGACGGCAACAATGGCTGGCCGCACGCGCCGCGCCTGCTCGAAGACATCTACAATTTCGAGGACGTGCTGCAGGTCGGCTGCATTCTCAACACCTTCATCCGCCGCGCGGATGTCGTCAAAATCGCCTGCATCGCGCAGCTTGTGAACGTCATCGCGCCGATCATGACCGAGCCCGGCGGCGACGCCTGGCGGCAGACGATCTACTATCCCTATTTCTTCGCCTCGAACTACGGCCGCGGCACGGCGCTGCGGCTCAGCGTGTCATGCCCCGGCTACGACTCCGAAGTCGCCGACAACGTCCCCTATCTCGACATCGCCGGCGTGCACAACGAAGCCGGCGGCGCCGTGACGCTGTTCGCCGTCAACCGCCACGCCACGGACACGCTCGACGTGACGATCGACCTGCAAGGCTTTGGCGCGCTGCAGATCGTCGATCACCAGACCATCGTGCACGGCGACCTCGAGGCGGTGAACGACCTCAAGGGCCAGGAAACGGTCGTGCCGAAGAAGGGCAAGAACGCCAAGATCGACGGCGACGTGCTGAAAGCGAAGCTGGCGCCGTATTCGTATCAGATGATCCGGCTGGCGAAGACGAAGTAAGCAGCTGTGCAGAACCCCTCTCCCTCCGGGAGAGGGGACCGTCAGCGCCTCATCCAATCGTCATCAAGCTCGCATTCCCGCCCGCAGCCGCGGTGTTCACACTCACGACTTTTTCTTCGAGCAAGCGGTTGAGGTCATAGCCGCCATCGCTACCCGGCGTGATCACCGGCACGATGGGCCCCTCGCGCATCGCCGCCGCGCGCAAGACCTTACCAAGCTCCTCCGCCGGCCCTTCGAACAGAATCGCGTCAAGCGCGGGCTCGGCGCGCCAATCCTTGGTGACGTCGACCAGCCGCGCGAGTTCCGGCGGAAGCGTCGCCAACGTCTTGTGCGCCGCCGCTTCGACCACCATCGTATTGCCCGTCGCGACAATCGCCGCGAACTGCTGCATCAGCCCAGCTTCGCTCTGAGCGAGCGCCAGCACTCTGCCCTTTGCGTGCAGCGAATAGACGTTGGTCTCGCCGACAGAGCCCGGCAACGCGATCTCGGCGCCTAATGACGTGCGCGCGTCTACAGCGACGAAGTCCGCCCCGCCGGCGCCAAGCCATCGCAAAAGGATCGCGAACGCCTCAGGCGGGCCGCCGCCCAAGCTCCCGCGCGGAGCATCCTCGAGCAGCCGCCGCAAATACAGCGGCCCGCCCGCCTTCGGCCCGGTCCCCGACAGGCCCGAGCCGCCGAACGGCTGCACGCCGACCACGGCGCCGATGATGTTGCGGTTGACATAGACGTTGCCGGCCTTCGCCTTCGCCAAGACGCTGCGCGATGGTCTCGTCGATGCGGGTATGCAGGCCGAAGGTCAGGCCGTAGCCGGTGGCGTTGATCGCGTCGACGAGCGCGTCGCAGCTCCTCGCGCTTGAAGCGCAGCACATGCAGCACCGGCCCGAACACTTCGCGCTCGACATCGGCGATGTCGTCGATCTCGATCAGCGTCGGCGCCACGAAGGTGCCGTGCCGCGGCCGCCGCCGGCAGCGGCAGCGCTGTCGACCGCGTGGCCGCGGCTGCGCATCGCCGCGACGTGCGCCCGCGATGCGCGTCGCGCGCCTCCGCCGTGATCACCGGGCCGACATCGGTGGCGAGCGCGGTCAGGATCGCCGATCGCTGAGCTCGCGCATCGCGCCCTTCAGCATCGCCAGCGTGCGGTCGGCGATGTCCTCCTGCAGGCAGAGCATGCGCAGCGCCGAACAGCGCTGGCCGGCGCGAATCGAACGCCGAGGCGAGCACGTCGCCGACCACCTGCTCGGCCAGCGCCGAGGAATCCACGATCATCGCGTTCTGGCCGCCGGTCTCGGCGATCAGCGGCATCGGCCGCCCGCCCGGCGACAGCCGCTCGGCGAGCTGGCGCTGGATCAGCCGCGCGACCGCGGTCGAGCCGGTGAACATCACGCCCTGCACGCGCGCGTCGCCCACCAGCGCGGCGCCGACGTCGCCCGTCGCCGGGCAGCAGCTGCAGCGCATCCGCCGGAACGCCCGCCTCGTGCAGCAGCCGCACCGCCTCGGCGGCGATCGAGCGGCGTCTCCTCGGCCGGCTTGGCCAGCACGGCATTGCCCGCCGCCAGCGCCGCCGCGACCTGGCCGGTGAAGATCGCCAGCGGAAAATTCCACGGGCTGATGCAGACCACCGGCCCGAGCGGCGCGATGCGCTCGCCGCTCGAACGGCTGTCGCGCCTCGCCGGCGTAGTAGCGCAGGAAGTCGACCGCCTCGCGCACCTCGGCGATCGCGTTGGCAAGCGTCTTGCCGGCCTCGCGCACGATCAGGCCGATCAGCACCGGCATCCGCGCTTCCAGCGCGTCGGCGGCGCGCAGCAACGCGTCGGCGCGCGTCGGCGGCCGGCGTCGCCGCCCAGCGCGGTGCGCCGCTCGCTGCAGCGGCGAGCAGCGCGCTCGACGTCGTCGGCGCTCGCGCCACGAACACGTCGCCGACGATGTCGCGCATGATCGGCCGGATTGAGCACCGCGGCGCCGCGCCGTCGCGCGGCTCCGCGCCAGTCGGCGCCGCACGCCATGCGCATCTCGGCGCTGGTCTGCAGCGCGGCGCGCGAGCGCGCGCAGCGCGCTGCTCGTTGGACAGATCGAGGCCGGCGGAATTGGCGCGGCTCGCGCCAAAGATCGCGCGCGGCAGCGCGATCTCGGCGTGCGGCGCGCCGATCGGCGCATGGCCGCGCGCCGCGCGCGACCGGATCGGCGATCAGGTCCTCGACCGGCACGCGTCGGGTCGGCGATGCGGTTGACGAACGAGGTGTTGGCGCCGTTCTCCAGCAGCCGCCGCACCAGATAGGCGAGCAGCGTCTCGTGCGTGCCGACCGGCGCATAGATGCGGCAGGGCCGGTCCGAGCTTGTCGGCGCCGACCACCTCCTCGTACAGCGGCTCGCCCATGCCGTGCAGGCACTGGAACTCGTACTGCCCGCGATAGAAATTCGCGCCCGCCATGCTGATGATCGCTCGCCAGCGTCTGCGCGTTGTGGGTGGCGAACTGCGGGAAGACCGCGTCGGGCGCCGCCGAGCAGCTTGCGCGCGCAGGCGAGATAGGAGACGTCGGTGTGGACCTTGCGCGTGAAGACCGGAAAACCGTCGAGCCCGTCGACCTGCGCGCGCTTGATCTCGCAGTCCCAATAGGCGCCCTTGACCAGCCGCACCATCAGCCGGTGGCCGCGTGCGCCGCGCGAGGTCGACCAGATCCAGTCGATCACGAAAGGGCAGCGCTTCTGATAGGCCTGCACCACGAAGCCGATGCCGTTCCAGCCGGCAAGTTCGGGCTCGAAGCAAAGCGCTTCCAGCAGATCGAGCGAGATCTCCAGCCGGTCGGCCTCCTCGGCGTCGATGTTGAGGCCGATGTCGTAGCGCTTGGCCAGCAGCCGCCAGCGCTTTCACGCGCGGCAGCAATTCGGCCATCACGCGCTCGCGCTTGCGCGCGGGAATAGCGCGGATGCAGCGCCGACAGCTTGATCGAGATGCCGGGGCCTTCGTAGATGCCGCGCCCCGCCGAGGCCTTGCCGATGGCGTGGATCGCCGCTTCGTAGTCGCGTAGATAGCGCGCGGCGTCCGCCGCGGTCGTCGCCGCCTCGCCGAGCATGTCGTAGGAATAGCGGAAGCCGCTCGGCCTCGAGCGCGCGCGCGTTGCCGAGCGCCTCGTCGATCGTCTGGCCGGTGACGAACTGCTCGCCCATCATCCGCATCGCCATGTCGACGCCGCGTGCGGATCAGCGGCTCGCCGCCGCGGCCGATCAGCCGCGTCAGCGCGCGCGACAGGCCGGTTTCGCTGGATGCGTCGCGGTCAGCTTGCCGGTGACCACCAGCCCCCAGGTCGCGGCATTGACGAACAGCGAGGGGCTGTGGCCGACATGCGCGCTGCCAGTCGCCGGGCGCGATCTTGTCGCGGATCAGCGCGTCGCGCGTGGCGCGATCGGGAATGCGCAGCAGCGCCTCGGCCAGGCACATCAGCGCCACGCCCTCCTGGCTGGACAGCGCATATTCCTGGATCAGCCCCTCGACGCCGCCGCGCGCGCCGCTTCGCCCGCAGCGCCGCGACCAGCGCTGTCGCGCACGCTCGCGACCTCGCCCTGCGGCGCGGCCGGCAAGCGCGCGGCGGCGAGCAGCGGCGGCACGCATTCCGGCTCGGGCCGCCGATAGGCCGACGGTGATCGCCTCGCGCAGCGCGCTCGGCGCGGCCACGGGCCCCGCGAAATCGGCAAAGCGTTGCGAAGCTTCGTTCATCGTCCCCACGCGCGACCCCCACGACGAGAGTTCTAGACGCAGGAAAGCAAACTCCCAAGCGCGGCGAAAGAATGAAGGCAGAGAACCCCGCCGGGAGAACCCTTCCCCCCTTGCGGGGGAAGGTGCCGCGAAGCGCCGGATGAGGGGTTGGTTCCGCGGGACGACGACTTTGATAGATTTCCTCCCAGTCGATGCCGCGCGCCCTCACCGCACACATGGCGTCCAGTCGTACCGACCCCTCATCCGTCGGCGCTCCGCGCCGCCACCTTCTCCCGCAAGGGGAGAACGGATGGTGCTCCAAACTTAGCGGTTATGCCCAGGCACAGCACGGCAGCGCGGAGGCACGCTGGCAAGGCCTCCGCTTCGCACTGGACTTGGCGGCCCTATCGCCTAGGGTAGGCCATCCACCCCGCGCGCCGCCGCTCGCCGGCGCCGCCTCACCGATCCTGAAGAGGAAGCCTGCATGTCCGATGCGCAAGCCTATGCCCCGCCAAAGGTCTGGACCTGGGACAAGGACAACGGCGGCCCGTTCGCCAACATCAACCGCCCGATCTCCGGCCCGACGCACGACAAGGAGCTGCCGGTCGGGCGTCATCCGTTTCAGCTCTATTCGCTCGCCACGCCCAACGGTCAGAAGGTGACGATCATGTTCGAGGAGCTGCTCGCAGCCGGACATTCGGACGCCGAATACGACGCTTGGCTGATCAACATCGGCAAGGGCGACCAGTTCGGCAGCGGCTTCGTCGAGCGTGAACCCGAATTCGAAAATCCCCGCGCTGCTCGACCGCAGCGGGCCGAAGCCATTCCGCGTGTTCGAGTCCGGCGCGATCCTGTTGCACCTCGCGGAAAAGTTCGACGCCTTCCTGCCGAAGACGCAACCGCAGCGCGCGGAATGCCTGTCGTGGCTGTTCTGGCAGATGGGCAGCGCGCCGTATCTCGGCGGCGGCTTCGGGCACTTCTACGCCTATGCGCCGACCAAGATCGAATACGCCATCAACCGCTTTGCGATGGAAGTGAAGCGCCTCATCGACGTGCTCGACAAGCGGCTGGCGGAAATCGAATATCTCGCGGGCGACGTCTACACGATCGCCGACATCGCGAATTGGCCGTGGTGGGGCAATCTCGCTCAGTGGCCAGCAATATGGCGCCGGCGAGTTCCTCGCCGTGCAGGACTACAAGAACGTGCAGCGCTGGACCGAGCAGATCGGCGCGCGCGCCGCGGTGAAACGCGGCCGCATGGTCAACCGCGTCGTTCGGCGAGCCGTCCGAGCAACTGCACGAGCGGCACGAGGCCAGCGACTTCGACACTAAGACGCAAGACAAGGTGGCCAAGCCCGCGTGAAGCGGGCGGCGGTCGCGGCGCTACTCCTCGGCGCGAGCTTTTCCGCTCGCGCCGACGCCGGCGAAGCGCTCGATGGCGTTTATGTCTGCGAAGCGGGGTGCCGCGTCACCGATGCGGCGCCGGGCGTTGAGATCAAGGGCGAACTCGCGCTCTGCACCGACGAGCTTGGCGGCCTTTATCGCGGGCAGAGGGTGAGCGCGACGACGCTTGCGTGCTTCAACAAGATCGGCGTGATGTCCGCTGACGGCGCGCATATCGTTTGGAACAGCGGCATGGTGTGGCGCCGCGTGCACTAGGCCGCTTGCTCAGGGAACTTCGACGAAAGCCTGCACCTGCCGGCGCGGGACGCGCGTGTCATGCACGCGATTGCCCCAATTGCCCGACACCAGTTGGATCGAGCCGTCGTCGTTGACGCGGCTCACGAAGCCAACGTGACCTTCGCGGCCGTAACTGGTCGAGATGATCGCCATCGCGCCGACGGTCGGCTCCGAAATATGCCGTCCGTAATGCAGCGCCGCGGCGACGTTTTCGCCGCCCATCGCGGCGTGGCCGGTCTTTTGCAAAATGAAATTGGCGAAAGCGCCGCACCAAGGCCCGCGCCGTCCCGTCATGTTGCGTTCGCCGAGATAGCGCTCGGCTTCGGCGACCACGTCGTCCGTCGCGACAGGAGCAGGCGCGGCGCTCGCGGCCGGAGCCTCGCTGGCGGGCGCAGAGGCGACCGGAGCCGGTGCTGGAGCGGGCGTCGCCGCCGCGGCAGGTTCCGGCCTATCGACGATCGGCATGCCGCCGACGGTCGCCGTGTCGGTCTGCGCCGCCTGAGGCGGCGGCAAGGACGCGACAACCTCCGGAGCTGGCGCGGTCGCTTCCGGCGTCGGCCGATAGACCGGCGGGAAAGCGCTCTTGCCGGCAGCGCCACCGGCTTGCGGCGCAGAAGCGTCGTCGGCGAGCGCGGCGCCCGAGCCAATAAGCCCGACAATAGCGACCGCCATGATGTATTGTCGCGTCAAATACAAGCTCCTGCGCGGCAGTATACTTTTCTTGCCTAAGTCTATTCTTAAAATCGCTACAGATGCGGCTCTATTAACGCATCGTTAACGAAGCAAATCCCCATTCGCTCGCTCGATCCCATATCCTTTTCTAAGGATATTTGTGGCGAGAATGTGAACGGCCATCGGAGGGCCGCCGTGCGGCCACCGCGAGGCCGGTCTTGGCCGCGTCCGGCGAATGCCAGTAGGGTAGCCTCCAATCAACTATGGAGGCGGCCGTGCCGCAGACAGCGCCACGCCGCTACGGCCCGCTCGACCCCACAGCCATCGCCGCCCTCACCGGCAAGCAAATCCTGCTCGCCATGCTCGCCGGCGAGCTGCCCGCGCCGCCGATGGCGCAAACCTTAGGCTTCGATCTCGTCGAAGTCGGCGACGGCTTCGCCGCCTTCGCGGGCGCGCCGACCGAGGCGCTGCTCAACCCCATGGGCACGGTGCACGGCGGCTGGGCGCTGACGATGGTCGACAGCGCGGCAGGCTGCGCAGCGTTGTCGCTGCAGCCCGCAGGCACGGTCTTCACCACCATCGAAACCAAAGTGAATTTCTCGCGGCCGATCCTGAAGGACGCCGGCCTGGTGCGCTGCGAAGCCCGCATCGTCGCCGCAGGACGGCGCATCCTCTCCGCCGAGGCGCGGGTGACGGACGCGAGCGGGAAGCTGCTCGCACATGGCACTTCGACGGTGATGGCGGTGACGGGGGCATAGGGCGTACTACTGCGTAGCAAACATTTACCCGTCATTGCGAGCGCAGCGAAGCAAACCAGGGGCCGCAAACATAGCTGCCCGCCGCCCCTGGGTTGCTTCGTCGCTATGCTCCTCGCAATGACGGCAGCGCGCTGTTGAGTGCCCCTACGACCGCAGCCCAGGCGCCTCATGTCCCGAGCGCGCGACATATTCGCGGTAGCCGCCGTCATATTTGACGATTCCGTCTGGCGTCACTTCGAGCACGCGGTTCGAAAGTTCCGCGAGAAAATGCCGGTCATGCGAGACGAACAGCATCGCCCCCTCGAACGCCGACAGCGCTTTGATCAGCATTTCCTTGGTCATGAGATCGAGATGGTTGGTCGGCTCGTCGAGCACGAGAAAGTTCGGGGGATCATAGAGCATGATCGCCATCACCAGCCGCGCCTTCTCGCCGCCCGAGAGCACGCGGCACTTCTTCTCGACGTCGTCGCCCGAGAAGCCGAAACAGCCGGCGAGCGAACGCAACGAGCCCTGCCCGGCCTGCGGAAAATTATCCTCCAGCGTCTCGAACACCGTGCGCCCGCCGTCGAGCAGGTCCATGGCGTGCTGCGCGAAATAGCCCATCTTGACGCTGCCGCCGACCGCGACGCCGCCTTCGTCCGGCTCCGCCGCGCCGGCGACCAGCTTCAACAGCGTCGACTTGCCCGCGCCGTTGACGCCCATCACCGCCCAGCGCTCTTTGCGCCTGACTTGAAAATCCAGGCCCTCATAGATGCGTTTTGAGCCGTAGCTTTTGTGCACAGCCTTGAGGCTCGCCACGTCCTCGCCCGAGCGCGGCGCCGGCTGAAAATCGAACGCGACGCTCTGCCGCCGCCGCGGCGGCTCGACGCGCTCGATTTTGTCGAGCTTTTTCACGCGGCTCTGCACCTGCGCGGCGTGCGAAGCGCGCGCCTTGAAGCGCTCGATGAATTTGATCTCCTTGGCGAGCATCGCCTGCTGGCGTTCGAACTGCGCCTGCTGCTGCTTTTCGTTCTGCGCGCGCTGCGCTTCGTAGAACTCATAGTCGCCAGAAAAGGAATTCAGCGAACCGCCGTCGATCTCGACGATCTTGTTGACAATGCGGTTCATGAACTCGCGGTCATGCGAGGTCATTAGCAGCGCGCCGTCGTAGCCTTTGAGGAATTGCTCGAGCCAGATCAGGCTTTCCAGGTCCAGATGGTTGCTCGGTTCGTCCAGCAGCATCACGTCGGGGCGCATCAGCAGAATGCGCGCCAGCGCCACGCGCATCTTCCAGCCGCCCGACAATTTGCCGACGTCGCCGTCCATCATCTCTTCGCTGAAACTGAGGCCCGCCAGCACTTCGCGCGCGCCGCCCTCCAGCGCGTAGCCGCCGAGCTCCTCATAGCGCGACTGCACCTCGCCGTAGCGCTCGATGATTTCGTCCATCGCGTCGGCCTGCTCGGGGTCGGCCATCGCGTGTTCGATTTCGGCGAGTTCCGCCGCGACGTCGCTGACCGGCCCGGCGCCCGCCATCACTTCAGCGACCGCGCTGCGGCCGCCCATTTCGCCGACGTCCTGGCTGAAGTAGCCGATGGTGACGCCCTTATCGGTCGAGACCTGACCCTCGTCGGGCGCCTCTTGCCCCGTGATCATGCGGAACAGCGTCGTCTTGCCGGCGCCGTTGGGGCCAACCAATCCCGCCTTTTCGCCTTTCTGCAGGGCGGCGGAGGCTTCGATGAACAGCAAATGCTGTCCGTTCTGTTTGGAGACGTTTTCGAGGCGGATCATTGGGGCGGGCTACTACGAAGGAGATGTGACGCCCGCGCGAATGGCGCAGGACACCCGCTGAGGCAAGGGGGCCCGAAGCATGCCTCCTCCTCGTCCAGCGCCCTAGGGGTAAGCCCCAGGAGACCACGACCCATTCCAGAAGGGGTGGCCACCGGGCCAATACTGCCTATGTCCGGTGTACCAGCCATCCTCTGAGCCGATACGCATGCCAAGGATGCCGATGCAGGCGAGGAGAGCGATAGCGAGCGTTACGCCAAGCATGCGTTTGCGATCGGGCTCCGCGCGACGCAACGTCACGAAAAAGGAAATCAGCCCGACGGGCGCGATGAGTTCCCAGAGGAACTGCAGCCAGATGAAAAGATCTGGCTCGTTCTGCTCTGTGGCCGGCGCCTGAAAGCGCCAAAGAAAGGTCAAGACCGAATAGATCGCAATCGCGAAAAACAAGAACTTCGTTCTGCTCAATCCGTTCGCCATGTGCGCCTCATGCCCTGAGCATGCCGCGACGGCATCTTACGGGCCGCGAAAACCGATGCGCCACGCGTTCACTCGAAATGTGTGCCGCTGACCGCCCCACCCTCGAGCCTGGTGAATGGCACGAAGTTCACAATTGCGCCGCCGTAAATGTCCGAGCGCGTTACCGTGACGCCTCCGTCAGCGCCTGAAGTTTTCACGATTTTGAGCACATGCTGCGCGCCGGGCGGGCCGATCGGGATGCACATCACGCCGCCGACCTTGAGTTGCTGCAACAACGGCGGCGGCACGTGGTCGATGCCGCAGGTGACGATGATCTTGTCGAACGGCGCCGCCTCCTCCCACCCGTAATAGCCGTCGGCGTTCTTGCGCTGGATGGCGCGATATTCGCTGTAGCCTTCGCCGATCAGTTGGTCCTGCAGCGCCCAGGTCCGCGCCGCCAACGCAGCGATTATCTCGATCGTCCACACCCGGTCGGTGAGGTTGGACAGCACCGCCGATTGATAGCCGGAGCCGGTGCCGATCTCGAGCACCTTTTCGCCGCGCGAAATGGCGAGCGTGTTGGTCATGCGCGCCACCGAATTCGGCCCGGTAATGGTGACGCCGAAGCCGATGTCGAGATAGTGCGTCTGATAGGCGCGCTCGAGATTGGCGGGCGTGACGAAGCGCTCGCGGGGCGTCAGCAGGAAGGCGCGCTTATCGGCTTGGTCCCAGACGTCGTGGGCGCGCACGAGGTCGAGATATTTGTCGTAGCGGTGGGCGAGATACTTTGGATCCTCGCCGCGGTTTTCGACCATCCAGGCGACGAAGGCGGCGCTGCTGTCCGTCGGCGGCATCGCCGTCCAATCATAGGGCTTGGGCACGTTCGCGCGGGTGCTTGAGGCGAGCAAAGTCGCGGCGGAGCCGAGAAGAAGAGAACGGCGATCCACGAGACCTCCACCGAGCGCGCCGGCCGCTGGACGATTCGAGGCCGCGCTTTGTCATACCACGGGCGACGGGAGGCGACGCCGTAACGTTCTGCGACGTTGCGCCGAAGACGCCGCAAAGGCCGCTCGTTGCGCCGGCGCTATAAACAACGGAAAGACGATGGATAATCCCGGCGATTTCAGCGTCCTCGGCGCGGCGCTGAGCGGCAACCGGCAGACCGCGGTCATCTTCGCCGATTCGACGGGAACGATCGCCTTTTGGAACGCGGGGGCGGAAGCCCTGTTCGGCTTCAGCGTCAGCGAAGCCGCCGCTCAGCGCGTCGATTTGATCGTGCCGGAAGAACACCGGAAGCGGCACTGGCTGGGCTTCCATCGGGCCATCGGATCGGCTTGGCGCGGGGCGGACGGCTGGGGTCCGGTTCCGGCTAGGCACAAGAACGGGCAGGAGCTGCAACTGGAAGTCTTCTTGACGCCGGTTCAAGCGGACGACGAAACCGCGCGCGGCGTTCTCGCGATCTTTCGCCGGCCCTTTCCCGAGGCGACGCCCTAACCGGCCCCCTTTCAGGCGGCCGCTGAAGCCGCTAGGGAGGCGTTCAGGGAGGAACCGTGTCGGAGCCAGCGCAGAAACGTTACGTCATTGTAGGCGGCGGCACCGCGGGATGGCTCGCCGCCTTCGTGCTCGCTGACGCGGCCAAGCGCAAGAAGCTGCCCATCGCCATCACGGTCGTGGAGAGCTCAAAGATCCCCACCATCGGCGTCGGCGAGGGCACCACCGCCGTTTTCCGCATGCTGCTTAAGAACCTCGGCATCGACGAACTGGAGTTTTTGCGCGAGACGGAAGCCACCATCAAGTTCGGCATCCGTCATAAGAACTGGCGCGGCGACGGCCGCCACTACGATGGGCCGATCGACGATCCGCATCAGGTGATCCGTGCGCCGGCCGGCGCGCCAAGCGAATATCTCAACGTCTATGCCGTCGCCGCCGGGCGACCGTTGCAGGACATGCACCTGTTCGGCCCGCTGATGGCGCGCGACCGCTCGCCCTACACGCAGCGCGACGACGGCTCGCTGCTGCCGCTCGGGCCGTTCCACTACGCCTACCATTTCGATCAGGCGCTGGTCGGCAAGTTTTTGAAGCGCAAATCCGCCGGCGTCACCATCGTCGACGCCGTCATTCAGGACGTCGAGCGCGACGCGGCCACCGGCGACATCGTCGCGCTCAAGCTCGACAACGGCCAGCGCCTTGAGGGCGACTTTTTCATCGACGCCACCGGTTTCCGCCGCCGCCTGATCGGCGAAGCGATGGGCGCGAAATTCGTCTCCTATGCCGACGCGCTGCCGGTCAACCGCGCCATGCCGTTTTGGCTCGACATCGGCGAGGACGAGGAGATTGCGCCCGTCACCCTCTCTCATGCCTTGAGCGGCGGCTGGCTATGGAAAATCCCGACGCAGAAACGCTACGGCTGCGGCTATGTCTATTCCGACGCTCATCTGACGCCGGAGACGGCGAAAGCCGAAGTCGAGGCCCTGCTCGGCCGCCCCATCGAAGTGCGCAACGACATCAAGCTGAATGTCGGCCGGCTCGATACAGCCTGGATCGGCAATTGCCTGGCGTTGGGACTCGCCTCAAGCTTCCTTGAGCCGCTCGAGGCGACGTCGATCCACGGCACGGTGGTGCAACTGCTGCTGTTCGCCGGCCGCTTCCTAGGCGGCGGCGCGTCGACGGCCGCCGAGCGCGACGATTACAACGTCCGCGTCGCCAAGCAGATCGACGACTTCCGCAGCTTCGTCAACGCGCATTATTGCGGCGGCCGCTCCGACACGCCGTTCTGGCGCGACTTTGCCGCGCATCGCGTCCACCCCGACACGCGCGCGCGCCTAGACCTCTGGCGCCAGGCGATGCCGCGGCGCGAGCAGTTCCCGACGTTTCTCGACGGCCTGCCGCATGTCGAGGCCCAGCTCTATTATCCCGTCCTAGAGGGGCTCGGCCTGCTCGACCGCCGCCTCGCCCAAGCCGAGATGGAGCGCGCGCCGGCGCTGCGCGACTTTGCCCGCAAGACCTATGACGACCTGCGCCGCGAATATGCCGCTGCGGCGGGCAAGGCGATGGGCCATGCGGAATTTCTCAAGTACGCCAGGGCAAGCGGCGCCGCGCCGCTCGACATCGCGGCCGGGCAAAATTAAGGGGCGCGGGTCGGGCGTTGACATCGGCCGATCGCAGAAAAGAGAAGGGCGGACATGATCCTCGTTTCCGGCGAAGCGCTCGTCGACCTCATTCCCGACCGCGAAAAGCGCGACGCCTATGACGCCGTGCTCGGCGGCTCGCCGTTCAACGTCGCCATCGGCCTTGCCCGCCTCGGCGCCCCGTCGGCGTTCGTTTCGCGCTTAAGCAAGGACGCCAACGGCGAAGCGCTCGCGGCGATGCTGGAGAGCAACGGCGTCAACCTCGCCTATGCCGCGCGCGATCCCCGGCCGACCACGCTGGCCTTCGTCATGCGCGGCACCGCGGCGACCGGCTCGCGCTATTCGTTCTACCTTGACGCCACCGCGTATGACGGCGCCTGGCCCTACCCCTCCCCCTGGCCTGCGGCGGCGCGGCATCTGCACATCGGCTCGCTCACGGCCGTCGATCCCCGCCACGGCGCAAGCTCGCTCGCCGCGTTCAAGCAAGCGCGCCGGCACGGCACAACCAGCTTCGATCCCAACATCCGCCCGCTGGTGACGCCCGATCGCGACGCCGCGCGCGCGCTGGTCGAGCAGGAGGTGGCGGAAGCTTCGATCGTGAAGGGCAGCGAAGAGGATCTGGAATGGCTCTATCCCAGCCGCGCGCTTGACGACGTGCTGGCGGATTGGGCCGGGCGTGGACCGCGTTTCGTCGTCATCACCTTGGGCGGCGAAGGCGCGCGGGCGCGTCTCGACGGCAAAACGATCGCCGTTCCTCCGGTCAAGGTCACGGTCGCCGACACCGTGGGCGCAGGCGACAGTTTCATGTCCTCGCTGCTGTCGGCGATGGATCGGGACGGTGCGCTGGGCGCCGCGAGCCAACCGCCAAACGAGGCGCAGCTCGCCCGCTGGCTTGCCTTCGCCGCGACGGCCTCGGCCATCACCTGCACCCGCAAGGGCTCCGATCCGCCGACGCTGGCCGAAGTCGAGGCGAAGTTGAAAGCAGCGGGCTGACGCGCTCCTCATAACTCTGCTAGTCCTAAGCGATGTGACGCAGAGTAATTTGGGGAGTTGGCTATGGAAGCGGAAGCGGAAACAGCGCCGGCGCACAACGCTCAGGTCGATCTCATAACGCGGCTCGTCATCCCGGTGGTGCTGGCGGTCTGCATCATCGCCGTCTGGGTCGGCCTGCTCGGGCTGCAGGACCAGACCAAGGATCTGACCGCGCGCCTGGCGTCGGCCGAAGCCGCGGCCGGCAAATCCAACGATCGCGTGGCGGCGCTCGAGAAAGCCAACGCCGACGCCCTGGCGCAGAACAAGGCCCTTGAAGCGCGCATCGCCGACGCGAGCGCGGCCGCCGCCAAGAGCGCCGATGGCGTCGCGGCGCTGACAACGACGCTGACCGCGGCGCAGACCGACGCCAAGGCGCTCAGCGACAATGTCGCAGCGCTCGCCAAATCCGGCGCGGCGACAGACGATGCGACCAAAGGGCTCGATGGCCGCCTCGGCGTCAATGAGGCGCAAAGCCAGGCGCTGGAAGCCAGAATCGCCTCCGGCGAGGCCGCCGCCAAGGCGATCGCCGACCGAGTCAACACGGCCGAGGCGCTGCTGGCCGACGCCAGCGCCAGCGTCGCCAAGCTCAACGACTTCGCTTCGAGCGTCAACGCCCGCACCGACGCGGTCAGCACGGCCCTGGCGGCGGCGAGCGCGGCGTTTCAGCAGGCTAATGCGGCGCTGTCCGACCTCGCCACGGCGGAAAAGAAAACCGAGGAACGCGCCGCAGGCATCGAGAGCAGCGTCGCAAAGTTGAACAGCGACGAAGGCTCGGTGAAGTCAGCGGTCGCGTGGCGCGAGCTTTCGCAAGACACGCAGTCGGCGCTGGTCAAGCAAGTCGCGAGCACCTCCGACGCGGCGGTCGACATCTCCTATCTGGCTGGCGACACCGAGTCCCATGCCTATGCCATGCAGCTCGGCAAGGCTTTCAAGGCGGGCGGCTGGTACGTCTCGTATACGCAGGCCACGTACCCCAGCTCGATGATCACAGGCGTCATCGTCGATCAGAGCGACGATCGCGCGACGTCAGCGATCGAGGCCGCTTTCAAGGCCACGGGCGTCGACTATCTCGCGGCCAAGCTGCCAGAAGCAGAAGATGTCGTCACCAACGGGCGCCGCGAAGATAGTGCGTCGGTGCTGGTGGGGTCGCACGCGGTGCGGTTTTAAAGCACTCCTTCTCCAGCGAAGCTGGAGAAGGAGTCGCGCCGTAGGCGTGACGGATGAGGCGTGGAAAGCAGGGCTGAGGCGGCGGAAATCTGGGCTCAGGCGACTGTGCAAGCATAGAATTGCACTTTTGGGAAATCGCGGCAACGCGGCTCGGCGACGTTGGTCCTACGCCGGCGCCCGCAATTCGTCGTAGCTCACCATCACATGTTCGCGGTACGCGGGCCGTTCGACGAGGCGGTCGTAATAGCGCCGCAGCGCCGGCAGATCGGGGCGCTCGATGGGAATTGTGTAATAGCGATACAGCAACGTGCCGAACTGGATATCGGCCAGCGTGAAGGCGCCGCCCGCGAGAAACGCGTGGCGTTCTAGCCGCGCTTCGGCGAACTTAAGTTTGGCGGCATGGGCTTTGATCGCCGCCCGCAACGCCGCTTCGTCGCGATCCGCGGCGCGCGCGCGCACCACGCTCCAGAAGATCGGGCCGGTGAACGCCAGGGAGACCGTGACCTTCGCCCATTCCGCCCACATGTCGATGGGCGCGCGCACCACCGGGTCCTTCGGCCAGAAGGCGTCATCGCCGTAACGCGCCGCGAGATAGCGCAGGATCGCGCCGGACTCCCACAGCGGCTCGCCGTCGCCGTCGCGCAATACCGGCACCAGGCCATTGGGGTTCATTGCCAGAAATTCTGGCGTGTCGAGCCCGCCAAAGCGATGGCCGGCGTCCTTGCGATCGTACGGCAGGCCCAGCTCGCCGACGCCCCACATCACCGCCTGCACATTGGACGAAGTCTTGCGGCCCCAGATGGTCAGCATAACGAAGGCTCCGAATTCACGCTGTCATCCCAAGCGCTCGCGGGGGGATGACAGATTTGCCGTCGACGAGGAAGCACTGAGAGCGCGCCGAATAAGGAAACGCTCGCCTCTGAAAGCCTCGGGGGGAAAAACCAGCCCCACTCAAGCTTGTCCGGCGAGGGAAGATTTCCGGTTGCTGCGAACGCATTGAATAAGTAAATTTGTCGCAACGACGTTTGCCGTTTGGCGAAAAACCACCGCTATAGTGCCAATGCTGATCGGATATTGGCATGTAGGCCTTACCAAAGGGAAGTATATCCGCCGATCAGCCCCATCACATCTTCGAAACCGACAGGCAGAACATGCAGCGCTACACCATGGTCGAATATGACGACGCCAGACCCGAAGTGCGCGCGGTCTATGACGATTTCATGCGGGTGACCGGCTCGCCCAACGTCCCCAACTGGGTGAAAAGCACCGGCCATTCCGAACGCTTCGCCAAAGCCTACTGGGAGAAGACGCGCGGCTGCCTCGTGCTGGGCGAGATGCCGCTGATCTTCAAGGAGTTGATCATCTTCGTCGTGTCGGTGCAAAACGGCTCGCGCTACTGCACGGCCTGCCATGCTCATTCGGCGTTGCAGCTCGACAAATCGCTGACCTACGAAGACATGCTGGCGATGGTCAGCGACATCGACTCGCCGCATCTGCCGTTGGCCACGCGCGTCGCGTTGAAGTTCGCGCGCAAGATGGCTCGGGAAGCCAACGACGTCACCGACGCCGATTTCGCCGAATTGCGCGACGCCGGCTACAGCGAAGAGCAGATCAAGGAAATTCTTGGCACCATCGACCTCGCGATGATGTTTAACTGCTACACCAAAGGCCTGCAATTGCCGCTGGACGACGAATACCGCCCGATCATCGGCGCCAACTGACCCCTGGCTCCGCACGTGAGCCCCACCGCTGCGATCACTGCGCAGGACCGGCTGGTCCGCTACGACGCGGCGCTGGAACTGTTTGCCATCCTGCGGCGGCAGTCCAGCGCCGTCGAGCTCGCGCGAGCGGCGGCGACGCGTTGGAAATTTTGCGCCAACGTCTCCTCATGGCGCCTGATCCACTTCGAAGATCCAGGGTTTCTCGTCGTCGACGGCGACCGCGAATCCGCCTGGGTGGAGAAAGTCGGCGACGACGGCCTTGCCGCTGGCGACGCCGAACATTGGCGCGCGATGCTGCCGCGCAAATATGCGCGCGCGCAGGTTGACGCCAAGCCCGACGGCTTTCCGGCGCACCTTGTCCGACCCGACGTCTCGCAGATCTTCGTGCTGCCGCTCAACGCCCGCGAGGGCGGCGGAAAATTCCTGCTGATCGCCGGCTCCTACAAGCAGGACTTCGACAGGCTCGACCTGAAATTCCTGCCGATCGCGGGGCAGATGCTGGCGGGTGAAATCCAGGCGCTTTACCTCAACGAGAAGATCACCCAGGCGCTGCGCGACCTCTCGCTGTTCGACGGGCTGACGCAAATCCCCAACCGTCGCAACTATGACGAGCGCCTCGACTTGGAATGGAAGGCCGCCCTCCGCGACAAGCACGAGTTGTCGCTGCTTATGCTCGACGTCGACTTTTTCAAAGTCTTCAACGACACGTTTGGACATCAGGCGGGCGACGCCTGCCTCAAAAGCGTCGCCCAGGCGCTGCACAAATCGGCGCGCCGCGCGCGCGATTTCGCGGCGCGCATCGGCGGCGAGGAATTCGCCGTCGTGCTGCCTGAAACCACGCGCGAGGGCGCGCAGACCGTGGCGACTGCGATCAACGCCGCGATCGCCGGGCTCGCCATCCCGCACCGCGTCGCAGGCAAGGATTGCCACGTGAGCGTGAGCATCGGCACGGCGACCATCGTGCCCTCGCCCGACTTCACCATCGCCCAGCTTTGCGCCGCCGCCGACGCGGCGCTCTATAAGTCCAAGCATAACGGCCGCAACCGCTGGACTTCTGCGCCAGCCTTCGTGGCGCCGTCCGAAGTCGAGGCGGCCGTTCCCTGAAATCGCCACCAATGGCCTGCAAAGGCCTCCTCACGCTGGCGCGGGTTGCGCCCGTAGAGGGAGGCAAGAATGTCCGGGGGCATTTGGATCAGGGGCGGCTTGGCCCTGCTTGCGGCGCTGGCGGCGGTTCTTCTGGCTCTTCCCGCCGAGGCGGATCCCGCACGCGCCTATTGCGGCCGGAGCGTCAGCGGCCGCGAGCGGCCGCTTCCCGCCTCGCTTCACGACCTCGCCGTCAAAGCGCTCGGCATTGACGCTTCCGTCCGCACGGGGCTCTCCTACCGCTGCGCGCGCGGAAAGCTCCTCGTCTGCTCCGTCGGCGCCAATCTGAGTTGCGGCCGCGCCAACACCGACAAAAATCCCCGCGCCGTCGCCGCCTATTGCCGCGAAAATCCGGACACCGACGTCGTGCCGATGGTGGTGACGGGACACGACACCATCTACAACTGGAGTTGCGTCCACGGCGCGCCCAAGCTGCAGCCGCCATCCACCGCCGTCGACGCCGACGGCTACCTCGCCGACAACTGGCGGGAGATCGAATAGCGGCCTTGGCGGCGCCTCACGAGGCCTCGCGCTGCTCGGCGTCCAGCCGACGCCGTAGCCACGTTTCGTCAGCCCGCCCCTGCTTGACGCCAAGGTTAACCGTCGGGGACACGACAAAGCGATTGACGCGCCGCCCCAGCGGCGGAGGGTTAACGTTCTGCCCCTCGGATGACGAAGCCGTCGTGAATCCGAAGCGTTCGGCGTCCTTGGTCAAATAGAACTTCGTCATGTCCGCCTTCCCTTATTAACTATTTGCCGTATTTTCTGCCTGACATTGTTGAAGGTCAAGACACTCTTCATTGTGACGCTAGGTAATGTAAAAAATCTGCTGCCGAGCTTTGTCACAATTAGCAAGATTACGTGAAATTATAGTATTTTATTATCATTTTATCGAAGTTTCGAACGTATCGACTTCGGACCCCTCTGCTGGACACACTAGGCAGAATCAACACAACCCAGTAGAAGCCCCTACGAGCGTGGTGTCCCCGAGGGAGTGCTGCGGTTTCACAAACCAACATAGCCGGCCAATTTCGTCCGCGACATCAAGTTCCGGGCGGAACGTACCCCCAAATCGGCGCGGCTCACGGGCGGAGGGAACGATGGATCTTGCAGGGCGTGTCGACGCGGCGATCGAGGCCGCACTCGTCAATCGCATCGTTGGATGCGTGGTCGTAGTCCGCAAGGACGGTGAGGAAGTTTACGCCGCCGCGAAGGGGCTCGCCGATCGCGAAGCCAACCGCGCGATGACGCGTGACGCCATTTTTCGTTTGGCCTCCGTCACCAAGCCGATCGTCACCACGACCGCGCTGCGCATGGTCGATCTCGGCCTGCTGGGCCTCGACGATCCCGTAACAAAATTCCTGCCCTGGTTCACGCCGGCCTCGCCCAACGGCAGCCAGCAGCCGATCACCATTCGCCAGCTGATGACGCATTCCTCCGGTCTCACCTACGACGTGCCCAAGGGTGTTGCGGGTGGCCTGACCGGGCCGGTCATCACGCTCGAAGAGAACCTGCAGCGCCTCGCCAAGGCGCCGCTCGCTTTCGCACCGGGGACAGCCTGGGCCTATGGCATGAGCATTGACGTGCTCGGCGGCGTCATCGCCGCGATCAACGGCGCGAGCCTCGACGACACCATCACGAAATACGTTGGCGAGCCGCTGGGCATGGTCGACACCCATTTCCGCGTCACCGACCAAAGCCGCCTTGTGGTCCCCTACGCCGACGGCCGCCCGCCGGTCCGCATGGGCGAGCCGCATCCGGTGGTCGACGACCAGGGCGGCATCACCCACTTTTCGCCAGCGCGCATCTTCAACGCCGACGCGCCACAGTCCGGCGGCGCCGGCGCCGCGGGAACCGCCGACGACGTCATGAAGATGCTCGACACCTACAACGGCGCCGCGCCGATCCTGAAGCCGGCGACGATCGCCGAGGCGCTGAAGAACCAGATTCGCAATCTAGCGCGACGCGACAGCGACGCCGGCAAGCGCTTCAGCCTGATCGGCGCCGTCATCGCCGACCAGAAGGCGGCGCGCTCGCCCTGCCCTGTCGGCACGATCGATTGGGGCGGTGCCTGGGGGCACAACTGGATCGTCGATCCCGTCAACAAGATCACCATCGTCGTCTGCACCAACGTCGCCTTCGAAGGCTGCAACGGCCCGTTCCGCGAAGATATTCGCAACGCGGTCTATGGATAGGGGTCGCCGCGTGGCCGCGACGATCGCGGGCCGTTTAGGCGCACACCCCACCGCCCGTCATGGCCGGGGCAATTCCCGGATCAATTCCGGAGACGGCCATGACGAAGGGGCGGGAGAAAACCGCCCTTTCTCCGCTCCAACCGCGGCATCGGCTCAAACCGGCGGACAATATGTTCTTGCTTTGTTCCGAGCGTTGTGATACTCACGCCGGCCACGTCCCTTCCGCCTAAGCCCTGCCCCCAAACTCTCCCCAGAAAATGCCTGACCCAAGCGTTTCCATCGTAACAAACTGAAATCGTTACATTTACATCTTATTTATGTTTTGTTTTGCTTGGTTCGGCTTGGTTTTATTTGGTCTGGCTTGGGTTTATCAGCCGGTTCCTTGGCTCCAAGAGGCCGCGGCTTGGCTTAATTTGGCGCCCGCTTCGCCCCAGGCAGCTCCCTCTCCTCTTCGTTGGTTGACGTAGCCCTTTCGGCTTTTTACTGCTCCACCAACCCCTTGGAACGCCGATGGTCCAGTTCTCGCTCCCCAAAGCCTCAAAGCCGACGCCGGGAAAGGCCTGGCCCGCGCCGTCAGGCGCCAAGCGCATCACAGAATTCCGTATCTACCGCTGGAACCCGGACGATGGCGCCAATCCGCGCATCGACACGTACCTCGTCGACCGCGACGACTGCGGCCCGATGGTGCTCGACGCCCTCATCTGGATCAAATCGAAGGTCGAACTCGACCCTCACTTTCCGCCGCTCATGCCGCGAAGGCGTGTGCGGCTCCTGCGCCATGAACATCGATGGGGAGAATACGCTCGCCTGCACCCGCGGCATGGACGAAGTCGACGCGCCGATCAAAATCTACCCGCTGCCGCACATGGAGGTCGTCAAGGACCTCGTGCCCGACCTCACGCACTTCTATGCGCAGCACGCCTCAATCGAGCCCTGGCTAAAGACCTCGACGCCGGCCCCCGAGAAGGAATGGCGGCAGACGCCCGAAGACCGCGCCGATCTCGATGGCCTCTACGAGTGCATCCTGTGCGCCTCGTGTTCGACCTCATGTCCAAGCTACTGGTGGAACGGCGACCGCTACCTCGGCCCCGCTGTGCTGCTGCAGGCCTATCGCTGGCTGATCGACTCGCGCGACGAGGCCACCGGCGAGCGTCTCGACAATCTCGAAGACCCGTTCCGGCTCTACCGCTGCCACACCATTTTGAACTGCGCCCGCACCTGCCCGAAAGGCCTCAATCCGGCCAAGGCGATCCAGCGCATCAAGGGCATGATGAACGAGCGACGGCTCTAGCCTTTCGCTCGCGCAGTCGCGCGTTGGAAGTATAGCAGGTCAAGCTCCGGCGCTTTTCCCGTCAGGCTCGTCAGCAAAACGTGCGCCTGACCCCGATGATGGGTCTGGTGATTGAAGACATGCGCGAGCGCGGGCGATAATTCCTGTTCAATCCACTCGTCCGTCGTCACGCGCTTGTAGCGGAATCGTCCAGCGAAGGCCGCCTCTTCCAGGCCGTCGACATAGCGCGCGATCCGCGCGTCTTCGGTCGCGCGCGCCATGGCGAGCGATTCAAAATCCTCGCATAGAATCTGGTCAAGCCGCGTGTAGGTCGGCCCCTCCCCGGTGAAGCGGTTCATCCACACGCGGTCCGTCAGCAGCAGATGGTTGAGCGTGCCATGCATCGACTTGAAGAACGCGCCGCAGTCTTCGCGGTACTGCGCGTCGTCAAGCGCCGCCGCCGCCGTGAGCACGCGCGCGTTGGCCCAGGCGTTGTAGTGGGCGAACATCTGAAAATGCGTTTTCATCGCGCCGCCCCCTTCAGCAAGCCGAACAGGTCCTTCGGGTCGCTCCAAGCGCGGCACGATATCGAGCCGTTCGCCAAGGCCGGTCTCCAGCAACAGCTTCTGCACGTAGCGCAGCGTCGAAAAGTCTTCGATGGCGAAGCCGACGAAGTCGAACAGCGTGACGTCGTCCTCGCGCGTCCGGCCGGGCGCCGCTCCAGCGATGACGCGCCAAAGCTCGGTCGCCCCGACGTCTGCAGGCATCTGCTGGATTTCCCCCTCGATTCGCGTCTGCTCGCGATACTCAATAAAGATCTTCGCCGCACGCAGCGCGTCGGGATGGATTTCGGTCTTGCCGGGACCATCGCCGCCAATCGCGTTGAAATGCGTGCCGGGCCGAACCATGTCCGGCGTGATGAGATGCTGACGCGCCTTGACCGCAGTCGCCGTGGTGACGACGTCGGCGCCCAACGTCGCTTCGTGGACCGAACCGACGACGTTGACGTCAAACCCGAACCCCTCGAGATTGGCGACCAACTTCCGCACCGCCCCAGCGTCGATGTCGAAGGCGCGCAATCGCTTCACGCCGAGGACGGCCTTGAACGCAAGCGCCTGGAACTCAGACTGCGCGCCCAAGCCGATCATCGCCATCACCTGCGAATCCGACCGCGCCAGATGTTTGGCCGCCATCGCCGATGTCGCCGCCGTCCGCATCGCGGTGGCGATCGTCATCTCGCTGAACAGCACCGGCAGCCCCGTGCGCACATCGGCGAGAACGCCGAACCCTGCGACCGTCGGCAGGCCAAGGCCAGTGTTGCCGGGATGGCCATTGACGTACTTGAAAGCGTAAAACGCACCGTCCGACGTCGGCATCAACTCAATGACGCCATCCGCGGAGTAGCTTGGGATGCGTGGACTTTTCTCGAACTGCTCCCAGCGCTTAAAATCGTGCTCGATGGCCAGCGCCAACCCGGAAAGGAACGCCTCGGCGCCCCGCAAGCGGATCAGGGCGAGCATGGTCTCCACCCCGGCGTATTGCACTGCGCCCGGGCCGCTCATCGCTTGTCCAGCGTGCGCGTGAGGATGCTGCGCCCAAACAGGCTGCACGTCAGGTCGACGAGGATCGCGGCGCTGCGGCCATGCTCATCGAGCATCGGATTGAGTTCGACAAGATCGAGCGATCCGACCAAGCCGGAATCGTGCAGCATCTCCATGATCAGGTGCGCCTCGCGATAGGTCGCTCCGCCCGGCACCGTCGTGCCGACGCCCGGCGCGATCGCGGGGTCGAGGAAGTCGACGTCGAGGCTGACGTGCAGATGCCCGTTCGCCGCCTGCACCTTCTCGACGATCGCCTTCAGCGGCGCGACCACGCCGAACTCGTCGATCAGCCGCATGTCGGCGACCTGCACGCCGCGCTCCGCGAGCAGCGCGCGCTCGCCGCGATCGACCGAGCGGATGCCGAAGAGATGGACGTTGGCGGGATTGACGCTGACGCGCTGCGTCTCGTCGATCAAGCCGGCCAAGCCCGCGCTCGCCGCACAGCATCGCCAGCGGCATGCCGTGCATGTTGCCGCTCGGGCTGGTCTCCGGCGTGTTGAAGTCGGCGTGCGCGTCGAGCCAGAGCACGAACAGCGGACGAGCCGCCGCTTTGCAGTGGCGCGCGACGCCGTTGACCGACCCCATCGCCAGCGCATGGTCGCCGCCGAGCACGATCGGGAAAAAACCCATCAACCAAGGCGCTGTCGCACGCTTTCGCTGATTTCACGCGCCCAGCCCGCGACCTCGCGCCAGTGGCGCGCCGCTCCGCCCAGCGTTGGTGCGGTCGATCGGCCATGCGCTCGGTCCGAGATCGCCGCGGTCCTTCACGTCATAGCCAAGGTCGGCCAGCGCCTCAGCGAGCCCCGTCGTGCGCAGCGCCGCAGGCCCCATCGCGCAGCCACGCCGTCCGGCGCCAAGCTCGAGCGGCGCCCCGATGAGCGCAATCGGCATTTTGTCCGAGCGCGCTTCCGGCGCGTTCCCACTCTGCACCTGCAACATCATCGGGGCCGAGATCTCCGCGGCGGCTTTTCTTCGGCGCCCTGCCAAGCCGTATCGAGCGCCGCGCGCAACTCGGCTTCGTTCATTGCCGACAGCCGTCCTTCAGTCCAGCCACGCCGGCCCCAGCCGTTCTGCAGGGGCGAGAAGGCGTCCGGCGCGACAGCGGCTTTGAGTTGCTGTTCCTCGTGCGAAAACTTGAAGTTCGCCGTCAAGCCGTCCGCGGCGAGCGTGACAAAGGTCACGCGGCCTTTGAACGCGCGGCGGTCAAAATGCGCATGTTCGCTCGCGCCTGGAAACGCCAAAGCGATGCGTCGCAGATCGTCGGCGCTGGCCATAGGCCGCACCATAGCGCTGAACAAGGACCGGCGCGATGCCGAGCGGTTTACGTCAGGAGAAAAAACGCCGCCTCATGCGCGGCCTGCCCCGGAAACGAATTGGCGGAAACGTTCCGAGGTCGAACCGGAGAACATCTCCTTGGGCGGCCCCTCGGCCTCGACAAGGCCCATGTGCAAGAACATCACGCGGCTTGAGACATCCCGCGCGAAGCTCATCTCGTGCGTGACGACCAGCATCGTGCGTCCCTCCTCGGCGAGGGTGCGCATCACCTTCAAGACTTCGCCGACGAGTTCAGGGTCGAGCGCAGAGGTCGGCTCGTCGAACAGCATCACCTTCGGCTTCATCGCCAGCGCGCGCGCGATCGCCGCCCGTTGCTGCTGGCCGCCGGAGAGCTGTGAGGGATAGAAGTCCGCTTTGTCGGCCATGCCGACCTTGGCGAGCAGCGCATGCGCCTCCTCGACGCACTCGGCGCGCGGGCGCTTTTGCACATGCAGCGGCGCCTCGATCAGGTTCTGCAGCACCGTCATATGCGACCAGAGATTGAAACTCTGGAACACCATTCCAAGCTCGCTGCGGATGCGGTCGACCTGCCCGCGGTTGGCGGGTTCGGCGGTCCCATCCCGGCGAGGGCGCATCGCAATGATCTCCCCGGCGACGGCGACCGTGCCGGAGTCCGGCGTTTCCAGCAGGTTGATGCAGCGCAGGAACGTGCTCTTGCCCGATCCGGACGAACCGAGGATCGAGATCACGTCGCCGGTGTTCGCCTTTAGCGAAATGCCCCTGAGAACCTCGAGCGCGCCGAACCGCTTCTTCAGGCCGACGACGTCGAGGGCGGGCAGCGCAGCGTCAGGCATGCGGAGGCTCCGTAGCGGGCTTGCGCGCGCGCCCGCAGATGCGGCGTCAGCCGCCATTCCAGGGTCAGAAAGCCGCGGGCGATCAGGAAATTCAAGAGGAAATAAATGGCGCCGGCGGCCAGCAGCGGCGTGTAGGTGACCAGTGTGTCGTTGCGGATCTTTAGCGCGACGAACATCATTTCCTTGATCGTCACCAGCGACACCACCGCCGTGACCTTGGTCATCGAGATGACTTCGGTCGAATAGGCGGGAAGCGCGCTGCGCAAGGCGATCGGAAAGACGATGCGGCGGAATCGCTGGAACGCCGACATGCCGCACGCCTTCGCCGCCTCGATTTGGCCGGCTGGCACGGCGAGCAGAGCGCCGCGGAAAATCTCGCTTTGATAGGCGGCCGTGCACAGCGCCAGCGAAAACACCGCGCAAGAGACGGCGTCGCGCAGCAGCGGCCAGAAAATGCTGGCGCGCACGGCCGCGATCGACGACAGGCCGTAGTAGATGGCGAACAGCTGCACGATCAGCGGGCAAGCCCCGGAATACGAACACGTAAACCTTGGCGAACCACGCCAGCGGCGCGGAGCCGCTGAGGCGGAGCGCCGTCACGCCAGCGCGGCAAGGCCGCGCCGAGACGACCGACGAGCGCCCAGACTTCGAGCGTCGTCGGCAGCGCCGCGAGGATCTGGGCGAACGTGTCGAGGAAGAAGGCTCGCGTCCATCAGGCGACCGCCCGCTTGAGGCCGCGCGTCGCCCGCGCTCCGCCGCCGCGAAAACGCGGTCGGAGATCGGCGGTGAGCACGAGGTAGAGCGCGCCGCCCGCGAGATAGAAGACGATGTACTGGCGCGTCGATCCGGCGCCGACCTGCGCTGACGCGCATCAGCTCCGACGAGCCCCGTCACCGATATCAGCGAGGAATCCTTCAGCGCGAGCTGCCAGAGATTGCCGAGGCCCGGGCAGCGCGAAACGCAACACCAGCGGCGCGATGATGCGGCGGAACATCAGCGAGCGGGACATGCCCACGCGCGCGCGCCGCTTCGATCTCGCCGCTGCGCGATGGCGAGATAGGCGCCGCGATAGACCTCCGCCTGATAGGCGCCGGAGATGACGCCGACGGCGAGCGCGCCCGCCGCGAAGGCGGGAACGCCGACGAACCCCTCGAAGCCGAGGGCGTGGCCGAGCGAGGTCAACAGCGCGGACGAACCGAAATAGACGAAATAGACGATCAGCAATTCGGGAACGCCGCGAAACAACGCGGAATAGGCCTCGCCGACGGCGCCGGCGACGCGAGCGCCCGGAGATCTTCGCCCAGGCGACCAGCGCGCCGATCGACCGCGCCGATCGCCAGCCCCGCGATCGACACCAGAAGCGTCATCACGCGCCTCCAGCAGCGCGAGATCCCCAGCCTCTGCGCCAAAGCCCAGCAGATCGTACCAGCATACGTTCCGCCCTCCCCGCAGAGCGCGCGGCCCGGCCGTCAGGCCGCCGTCGGACCTCACGATTAGGGCGTCGTGTCGATCTTGAACCACTTCAGGGTGTATTTCTTGACCGAGCCGTCGGCGAACGCCGCCTTCGAGCGCCTTGTCGAACATCGCCGTCAGGTCCGTGTCGCTCCTTGCGGATGCCCATGCCGAGCCGACGCCGAAATCGCCGCCGGTGAACTGCGGGCCGAAGAGCGTGAAGTCTTTCGCGTCGTCCTTTTCGAGCATCGCGATGAGGGCGGGCTGGTCGTCGAGCACGACGTCGATGCGGCCGGCCTTCAGATCGAGGTCGCGCTCGTCGGTCGTCTTGTATTCCTTGATCGTGGCGACGTCCTTGAAGTGCTTGTCGACGAAGCTGGCGTGCGTGGTCGAGACCTGCACGCCGATCGTCTTGCCCTTCAGCGCCGTCCCGCAGCATCTTCGAGCGCAGCGTCGCCGCCGCCTTGTCCTTGGTCGAGGTTGATGACCTTGCCGTTGTCGGGAAGCTTGGCGAGCGGGCTGGACTTGGCGGCCGCGAAGGCCGCCGGCGTCGCCGAATAGGGGATCGGTGAAGTCGATCTCCTTCTTGCGCTCGTCGGTGATCGACATGCCGTCCATGATGACGTCGAACTTGCCGGCCTTCAGGCCGGGGATCATGCCGTCCCAATCCTGGGCGATGATCTTGCACTCGACCTTCATGCGCGCGCAGAGGTCCATCACCAGGTCGGGCTCGAAGCCGACGATCTTTCCGCTGGGATCGGTCAGGTTATAGGGCTCGTAGGCGCCTTCCATGCCGATGACGACGGTCTTCCAGTCCTTCGCCCCGGCGCTGGCCGTCGTCAGCAAGCCGAGCGCAACCGCCATAGCGGCGAGCGATACGAAACGTTTCATGATGCCTCCTACAAGACGCGCTCGCCGCATCTGATCGGAGCGGCTTGGCAGCGATCTAGGCGCAGAAACGTCGACTTGTAAACTTCTTGTGAAGATTGGGCCTTGCGCTGCGAGGCCACCAATCGAGTTCCCGCGAGGTCACTGACCGGAAAACCGCGGCGCAAGGCCCGTCCCATCATTGGCCGGGAGCGAACACCCTCAGGCGATGGCCGTCGGGGTCGAGGCCAACAAATGTGTAGCCAAAATCCATGCGCGTCGGCGTCTGGGCGATCTTGACGCCTTTGGCGGCCCAGGCCGCGTGACGCGCGTCAACGGCCGCTTCGCTGGCCTCCGTGAGGCAGACTTCCGCGCCGCCCGGCGGGTTGGCTTTTGGCTCGACGGCGTCGGCGCACCACAGGCCGAACATCACGTTCGGCGCCGCCTTGAACATCGCAAATCCGGGCGAGGATTCCAGCGCCTTCCGTTCGAAGATGTCGGCATAGAAAGCTTCGGACCGGCCCACGTCGGCGGCATATAGAATGACAAAGCTCAGATCGCTCATTTTCGGCTCCTGCCTGAAGCGCGCCAGCAGCGCGGTGCAGGAGCCTTAGTCCTGGCCGCTGTCAGCTTCTGTCAGCATCCTTTCTCACCTCGATTTCGACGCCTTCCGCCTTTCGCCACTCCGCGAGCAGGATGCGGCGCCGGCGCGGATAGCGGTCGGGGCTCACCTCGACCGCGCGCATCCGGTCGATGCGAAAGTGGCGAAAGGCCTCGCGGCTTTCGCACCACGCCGCGACCACGCGGGCGCCTTCGAAGAAGCCGAGCGCCACCGGCCAGATGACGCGTCGCGTCGCCGCGCCCTTGGCGTCGACATAGCCGAGAACGACGCGCTTTTCCTCGCGCATCGCGGCGCGCAAGGGCGGCAGGTGCGCGTCGCCGGGGGCGGGCGCTCTTGCGAAGCCCGGCAGCATGGTGGGAGTTCTCGAAGAATTCAGACGCGCCTTCGGGAGCGACGGCGGATATTTTCGCCATCGCATTGTTAGCCGCGCTGGCCAGCGCGGGATCGCCGTTGCGGGCGACCCAAAGCGCTCCGAGCGACAAGGCGTCGAGCTCCTCGGCCGTGAACATCAACGGTGGCAGCGTGAAGCCCGG
>CAVSSV010000006.1:0-16852 GCA_963730695.1 uncultured Pseudomonadota bacterium | reverse complement strand
GCCGTCACTCGCCGGGAACCTTGAGGAGCGCGTTGCTCGCCTTCGACGATTTCGAAGCGCAACGCACCGGCCAGTGGGGCGGCTTCTAGCAGCTTCACCCGAACATTGTCGCCTAGACGAAACGTCGCATTGCCGGAAGTTAACGTATGGCGGGAGGCGTCGAAGTCGCGATGGGCGCGGCCCAGGCTCGCGGCCGGCACGAAGCCGTCCGCGCCATTTTCCTTGAGGCGCACGAACAGTCCGGCGCCGACGACGCCCGAAATGCGCGCGGGGAAGATCGCGCCGATATGGGCGCTCATGGCGTTGGCGACGATCCTGTCCGCGGTGTCGCGTTCGGCCGCCATGGCGCGGCGCTCGGCGCGCGACAGGTCCTGCGCGATCTCCTCGAGCGCGCGCTCGTCGATGTCGGGCAGGCCACCGGCGCCGAGCCTGAAGGCGCGGATCAGCGCGCGATGCACGACGAGGTCGGCGTAGCGGCGGATGGGCGAGGTGAAATGCGCGTAGCGGCGCAGGTTGAGGCCGAAATGGCCGTAGTTCTCGGCCGCATATTCCGCCTGCGCCTGCGCCCGCAGCATCGTCTCGTTGAGCAGCTGCTCGTCGGTCGCGCCCGACGCGCCTGCTTCAGCATGCGCGGTTGAACTGCGCCGGCCGCAGCGTCTGCCCCGCGCGACAGGCCTGATGCCGAGCGTGCGCAGGAACTCGCGGACACGTTCGATCTTCTCGTCGCTGGGCTCGTCGTGCGACGCGATAGAGCAGCGGCGGCCGCGCGCCTCCAGCGCCTCGGCCGCCGCGACATTGGCCAGGATCATGAATTCTTCGATCAGCCGGTGCGCGTCGAGCCGCTCCGGCACGATCGACGCGGTCGACCGTGCCGTCGGGCTTCGAGCACGAGCTTGCGCTCTGTCAGGTCGAGGTCGAGCGGCTCGCGCTCGTCGCGCGCGATCGTCAGCGCCTCGTAGGCCGCCCAGAGCGGCCGCAGGACCGCTCGAGCAGCGGCGCCGGTCGTCTCGTCCGGCTTGCCGTCGATGGCGCGCCTGCGCCTGCGCGATAGCTGAGCTTCGCGGCCGAACGCATCATCACGCGATGAAAGCTGTGGCGCCGCTTGCGCCCGTCGGCGTCGATGACCATGCGCATGGCGAGCGCCGGCGCGATCCTCGTGCGGGCGCAGCGAGCACGAGATCGTTGGAGATGCCGCTCGGGCAGCATCGGCACGACGCGGTCGGGAAAATAGACCGAATTGCCGCGCTCGCAGCGCTTCCCGGTCCAGCGCCGATCCGGGCAGCACGTAGGCGGCGACGTCGGCGATGGCGACGGTGAGGACGATGGCCGCCCGGATTGGCGGGATCGTCGTCGGCGCGGCATGCACGGCGTCGTCGTGGTCCTGCGCGTCGGCGGGATCGATCGTGACCAGCGGCAGGTCGCGCCAATCCTCGCGGCCCGTCGAGGCCCGGCGGGCTGACCTCGGCGGCCTCGGCGACAACGCTCTCGGGGAACTCGTCGGGAATGCCGTGTTCCGCGATGGCGATCAGGCTGACGGTTTTGGGCGAATTGACCGAGCCGAGGCGCTCGACGACGCGCGCCGCGGATGCGACCGAGCGGCCGTGACGGAGCACCTCGATGCGCACGAGATCGCCATCCTCGGCGTCTTCACTCAAGCCCTTGGGCACGTCGATTTCGCGCATGCGCAGCTTCTTGTCGACCGGCGTCGCCCGGCCGCCGCCCTTGGAAAGACTGCGATAGACCGCGAGCATGCGCGGAGCGGCGCGCTCGAGCAGTTTTACGATGCGTCCGACATAGGCCGGCGCGCCGCGCGAGGCCGCGTCATTGCGGTCGGTGCGCAGCAGCACGCGCGCGCCAATGCGCGGCACGGGCACGGCTTTGCGCTTGTCGCGCTTTTCGATGACGAGCACGCGCGTCGGGGGCACGCCGTCGAGATCCTCGGTGACGGCGATCAGCGCGCCCTCTCGCGCGCGTTCTGTGAGCCTGGCCGCGATCAGGCGCGGCATCTGGCCCGCGGGCGCGAGCGCCCGGCTGCCGCCCTGCAGCGCGCCATCCTCGCGTAGCGCGCGGATCATCTGCTTCAGTGCGCGCTTGGCTTCGCCTGTGAGGCCGAAGGCTTTGGCGACATCTTTCTTGTTCGCCCGCGCCGGGGCAGCGTCGCTGGAGAGAAAAGCCAGCAGCGCTTCACGCGAGGGCAGCGTCGCGGTTTTCGCCGGCTTCGGTGTCCGTTTCAACGCGGCGGGAGTGCGAACTGCGCCGACTTCTCCACACGCAGCAGCATGAACAGATCGAACGGCGCGATGTCGCGCGTCTCGACGAGCTTGGCGTCGGGCTGCGCGGCGATCCAATCGGCGATCGGGCCCAGGCGAAAGCGCGGATGCCAGCCAAGCCAGCCGGAAAAGCGCTCCATCAGTCCTTCGAGGGCCGCGCGCGGGCTCTTCATTTCGTCGGCGAAGTGATTCATCACGATCATCTGTCCGCCCGGACGGGTGACGCGCCACATTTCGCTCAAGGCCTTGAGCGGCTGCGGCACGACGGAGACGACGTAGGGCGCCAGCGTCACGTCGAAGGAATTGTCTGCATATTCGAGCGCGCCGGCGTCCATCGCCTGCAGCGCGCGGACGTGGCCGAGCGCCTCTTTGATGACGCGCCTGCGGGCGATGGCGAGCATCGCCGGGCTGAGGTCGACGCCGGTGACGCGCGTGTCTCTTGACAGCAGCGGCAACTCAAGGCCGGTGCCGACGCCCACGACAAGGATGCTGCCTTGCAGACCCGCCGCTTCGTTCGCCGCCAGCGCGGCGGCGCGGCGCCCCGGATGGAACGGCATGTCGAACAGGAAGTCATAGATCGGCGCCCAACGGCTATAGGCGGCCTCGTTCAATGAGGCGGCATCAAGGGCAGGCGGACGCACCATCGGTAATTTCCTCCGCGCCACGATCCAGAATCGAGCGCTATTTTATGTCAGAGCCGAGGGATCGCCAAATCTGTCTCAGCCCTTTGCTTTCTTCTTGATCGCCGCCGGCGCCGGCTTTACGGCCCCCGCCTTCGGCTTGGCTTTGGGCTTTGCCTTGGCGGCCGGCGCGGGCGACGGCTTTTCCTTGGTCTTCGCGGCCGCCGGAGCCTTGGCCTTCGCCTTCGTCGATGGCTTGGCCGCGCGTTTCTTCGTCTCGCCCGAGTTCGGGCCGCGCCTGGCGCTCCTCGATCAATTCGAGCGCGTCGGCGAGAGTCACGCTTTCCGGCGCGATGCTCTTGGGGATAGTGGCGTTGACCTTACCCCAGTTGACGTAGGCGCCGAAGCGTCCGGGGCGCACGGTGATAGAGCCGCCATCGGGATGATCGCCGACCAGCGCGCCCGCCCGACGAGCCGCCGCCGCCAGCCGCCTTCGCCGCGAGCATCGCCACGGCGTCTTCGAGCGTGACGGACTCCGGCGGCATGTCGCGCGGCAGCGTCGCATTGATCTTGCCGTGATTGACATAGGAGCCGAAACGGCCGCGGCGCACGCGTGATCGCGCCACCCTCGGTCGGATGATCGCCCAGCGCCGCGTCCGGCGTTCTGGCCGAAGCGGGGCTGCCCAGCGCCGCTCTCTTTGGCGACGATCAGATCGATGGCGCGGTTGCCACCCACCTCAAGCACGTCATCCTCGCGCCCGAGATTGGCGTAGGTCTTGCCGTGCTGCACATAAGAGCCGAAGCGGCCGATGCCGGCGACGATCGGCTCGCCGCTCGTCGGGTGCTTCGCCACTTCGCGCGGCAACGCAAGCAGCGCGATCGCCTTTTCCAGCGTGACGTCGGCGGGGGCAAGGCCCTTGGGCAGCGAGCAGCGCTTTGGCTTCTCGCCTTCGCCGCGCTGCACATAGTCGCCGAAGCGGCCGGTGCGCAGCGTGATTTCATCGCCATTGTCCGGGTCCTGACCGAGCACGCGCACGCCCGGGCGCGCTTCGCCATTGGCCTCCGCGTTCGGCGCCAGCACGCGGGTGTAGCGGCATTCCGGATAATTCGAGCATCCGATGAAGGCGCCGAATTTGCCGAGCTTCAGAGACAATTGACCCTTGCCGCAAGATGGGCAGCCGCGCGGATCGGAGCCGTCGGCCTTGGCCGGGAAGATGTGCGGTCCCAGCAGATCGTTGAGACTGTCGAGCACCTGGGTGGTGCGCAGGTCCGCGGTCTCGCCGAGCGCGCCGGAAAAATCCTTCCAGAACTGCTTCAGCAGGTCGGTCCACTCAAGCTCGGCGTCGGCGACCTTGTCGAGCCGCTCCTCGAGATCGGCAGTGAAATCGTAGGAGACATATTTGGCGAAGAAGGATTCCAGGAACGCCGTCACTAGACGGCCCTTGTCCTCGGGAACAAGGCGCTTCTTTTCGATGCGCACATAATCGCGCTCGCGGAGCACCGCGAGCGTCGAAGCATAGGTCGACGGACGGCCGATGCCGAGCTCTTCCATGCGTTTCACGAGCGTGGCCTCGGTGTAGCGCGGCGGCGGCTCGGTGAAATGTTGCGTGGTCTCGATCTTGTCTTTTGCCAGCGCCTCGCCGGTCTTCATCGGCGGCAGGCGGTTGGAGTCTTCGTCGTCCGCGTCGTCGTCGCGTCCCTCTTGATAAAGCTTGAGGAAGCCGTCGAAGCGCACGACCTGGCCGCTGGCGCGCAAATCGAGCCTGCGCTTGCCCGCCTCGCCCAGGATGTCGACCGTCGTGCGCTCAAGCTCGGCGCTCTCCATCTGCGAGGCGATGGTGCGGGTCCAGATCAGTTCGTAGAGCTTGGCCAACTCGCCATCGAGATGGCGCGGCGACGTCGCGCGGATGGCGCGCCAGCTCCGTCGGGCGGATCGCCTCGTGAGCCTCCTGCGCATTCTTCGTCTTCACGGTATAGCGGCGCGGCGCGGTCGGCACATATTTGTCGCCGAACAGCTTTGCGATGGTGCGGCGGGCGCCGCTGACCGCCTCGGGCGCGAGATCGACGCCGTCGGTACGCATATAAGTAATGAGGCCGGTCTGCCCGTCGCCGAGGTCGACGCCCTCATAGAGCCGCTGGGCGAGCTGCATCGTGCGGGCCGGCGCGAGGCCGAGCTTGCGCGAGGCTTCCTGCTGCAGCGTCGAGGTGGTGAACGGCGGGGAGGGGTGCCGCTTGACGGGCTTGGACTCGATCTCGACGACACGGAATTTCGCCGCGTCGAGCGCCGTCTTGGAACGCCTTGGCCTCGTCGGCCGTGCCGACGTCGAGACGCTGGATCTTCGTGCCGTCCGCGCCGACCAGACGGGCGGTGAACGGCGCGTCGGCCGCGGTCTTCAGATGCGCGAGGATCGACCAATATTCGCGGGCGACGAACTTCTCGATCTCCAGCTCGCGGTCGCAGACGATCCTCAGCGCGACCGACTGCACGCGCCCCGCGGACTTGCGCGCCGGGCAGCTTGCGCCACAGCACGGGCGAGAGGTTGAAGCCGACGAGATAGTCGAGCGCGCGGCGGGCGCGGTAGGCGTCGACCAGCGCCGTCGTCGATCTCGCGCGGGATTGCGCATCGCCTCAAGGATCGCCTCCTTGGTGACGGCGTTGAAGACGACGCGCTCGATCGGCTTGCCCTTCAGGACCTTCTTGCCTTCGAGAATTTCGCAGCACGTGCCAGGAGATCGCTTCGCCTTCGCGGTCGGGGTCGGTGGCGAGGATGAGCTTGTCGCTGCGTCTTGACGGCGTCGGCGATCGTCGGCCAGGCGCTTGGCGGCCTTGGCGTCGACCTCCCACTGCATCGCAAAGTCGTGGTCGGCGTCGACCGAGCCGTCCTTGGCCGTGCAGATCGCGCACGTGGCCGTAGGAGGCGTAGACCTCGTAATCCTTGCCCAGATATTTGTCGATGGTTTTCTCCTTCGTCGGCGATTCGACGATGACGACCTTCATCTGACGGCTGTTCCTTCCAGCGTTTGCGGCTGAATTGGCGCGTTTGGGCCGGCCAGCGCCGGCCCTGCGGCAGGGCGCGGAAAATGGTGATTGAGGCGCCGGATGTCAAATGGGCGCCCTCGCCTTGCCTCGGCGCAAGGACTGGGCTCTATAGGCTCGAACTTCGATGCCTCCCTACGCCTCACCGCCCGCCTTCGCGCGCCGCCATCTGCTCGGGATCGAGGGGCTTTCGCGCGACGAGATCACCGGCCTGCTCGACATGGCCGACGAAGCGGTCGCGATCTCGCGGCAGGTCGAGAAGAAGCGCGCGACCCTGCGCGGGCGCACGCAGATCAACCTTTTCTTCGAAGCCTCGACGCGCACGCAGTCCTCGTTCGAACTCGCCGGCAAGCGGCTTGGCGCCGACGTCATGAACATGTCGGTCGGCCACCTCCAGCGTGAAAAAGGGCGAGACGCTGATCGACACGGCCACGACCCTGAACGCGATGCGCCCGGACATCATCGTCGTGCGGCACGCCATGTCCGGCGCCGTGCACCTGCTGGCGCGCAAGGTCGACTGCTCCGTGGTCAACGCCGGCGACGGCGCGCACGAGCATCCGACGCAGGCGCTGCTCGACGCGCTGACGATCCGGCGCAACAACGGCCGCATCGAGGGGCTCACCGTCGCGATCTGCGGCGACATCCTGCATTCGCGCGTCGCGCGCTCCAACATCCTCCTGCTGACGGCGCTCGGCGCGCGGGTGCGCGTCGTCGGCCCGTCGACGCTGATGCCCGAGGGCATCGAGCAGATGGGCGTCGAGGTCGTTCCGCGACATGCGCGAAGGCCTGAAGGATGCCGACATCGTCATGATGCTGCGCCTGCAGCGCGAACGCATGAACGGCGCGCTTCGTCCCTTCGAGCCGCGAATATTTCCGCTACTACGGGCTCGATGCGCAAAAGCTGCGCCTACGCCAAGCCGGACGCGCTGGTGATGCATCCCGGCCCGATGAACCGCGGCGTCGAGATCGATTCGCTGGTCGCCGACGGCGCGCAATCGCTTGATCCAGCAGCAGGTCGAGATGGGCGTCGCGGTGCGCATGGCCGTGCTTGAGGCGCTGGCGCGGCACCTTCCGAACGCTTGAGGCGAAAACCTTGTTCGAGGGCTGGGACAATTTCTTTTTCATGATCGGCTCGGCGGGCGCCGGGCTGGTCGGGCTGTTGTTCGTCGTCGTGACCCTCACGCCCGGGGGCGATCGCGCGCGAGCGGAGCGCGGGCAGCGCCTGTACATGACGCCGATCGCGTTGGCTTTCGCGCTCGTGCTGTGCATCAGCGCGGTCGCCGTCGCGCCCGGTCTGCTGCGCTGGGAGTCCGGGGTGCTCATTGCGGCTTTGTCGGCGGGCGGATTGATCAACGGCGTCAAGGCGACGATCGATCATGCGCAGCCCCGGCCCGAAGTGCCGGAACCTCCGCATTGGTCGGATTACTGGTGGTATGGCGTGGCGCCGATGGCGGTCTACGTCGGTATGATTCTGGCCGCGCTGGCCGCGGCGGCCGGCGTCGTTGGCGCGGTCGACGGTCTGGCCGCTTTGGTGTTGGCGCAACTGATGGTCGGTCTGCGCAACGCGTGGGATCTCATCACCTGGATCGCGCCGTTGCGGACGGGCAACGGCCAATAGCGGCGCCTTAGGCCACGCTCTCGGCGCTGTAGCGCGCGATGAGCCCGGTGCGGATGGCTTGCCGGTAGACCGAGGCGAAGGTCCAGCAGGCAAGGAGGAGATAGACGACGGAGAGGACCGCGCCGATGGCGAGCGCGCCCCACGGCGTCGCCTGACCCGCCGCCACGGCGCGCATCCCCTCAAACACATAGGAGGGCGGCAGCGCTTTCGAGACGATTTGCATCCAGACCGGCAGCACGTCGATGGGGTAGAACACCCCGGCGAACGGCGAGACCAACGTGGGGATCGGCCAGATCAGCCATTCCGACGCAGGGCCGAGCCGCAGCACGAGCGACGCGCCGAAGATGCCGAGCGCAATGCCGCTCAGGAACAGCACCGACAGGAACGGCGCGATCGCTGCGCCATAGGCGACGAAGGAAAGGCCGAACGCCGCCCAGGCGAGCACGAGCATCGCCAGCAGCCCCATGACGCTGGTGACAATGCCGGTGGCGACCAGGCCCGCCAGATATTCTGAGATGCGCAGCGGCGTTGCGAAGAAGTTCAGGAAATTGCGCGACCACACATCTTCGAAGAACGCGAGCGTGACCCCCTGCATGACGCGAGTGAGAAAGTCCCACAGCAGCACTGCGCCCAGCAGGGCCGGCACAAAGTTCATCCCGGCATGCGCGATGTTGTTGAGGTAGCGTGTGATGAAACCCCAGAGCACGATGTCGAGCGCGATCCAGGCGAACAGCGGGAGCACGCGCGCCGGACTGCCGCGCATGAGATAATACTGGCGCAAAACGATCGCGCTGACGCGGGCGAAGTTCACGACGCGGCCCCTTCGTGGAGGTTCTCGTGCGCCACCGCGACAAAGAGATCATCGAGGCTCGCCGCGCCATGCGCCTCAGGCAGCGTTTTGGGATCGCCTTCGAGCACCACTTTGCCCTTGGAAAGAAACAGCACGCGGTGGCACATCTCCTGCACCTCGTACATGTTGTGGCTGGTCCACAGCACGCCGCCGTGGCCGCCGGCGACGAAGGCGGAGATGCCGGCGCGGATGTCGCGCGCGCTGGAGGGGTCGATCGAGGCCGTGGGTTCGTCCAGCAGCAGCAGCCTTGGCTTGTTGAGCATCGCCTTGGCGAGGCCGAGCCGGGTCTGCTCGCCGGAAGACAGCACGCCGGCTTTGGTGGAGCGATAGCGCTTGAGATCGTAGGTGACGAGCAGCTCCTCGATGCGCTGCGCGAGGTTCGGCACGGTGTAGATCATGCCGAAGACGCGCAGGTTCTGCTCGATGGTCAGGTTGCCGGGCAGGGGGGCGTAAACCGCGGCGAAGTTGGTGCGCTGGAGTGCGGCACTGCGGTTGACGGCGATGTCGACGCCGTCGATGGCGACAGCGCCCGAGGTCGGCGACAGCACGCCCAGCACCATGTTGATGGTGGTCGTCTTGCCCGCGCCATTGGGGCCAACGAGCCCGACGATCTCGCCGGGCGCGACGGAAAAGCTCACGTCATGAACCGCGGTGAGGTCGCGGAACGACTTGGTGAGGTGCGTTACGGAAAGGACGGGCGGCGAGTCGGACACGGGGAGGCTGGTAAAGGAAGAAGGAGGGTTAGGCGACCCTGCCGGGAACGCACGTATTGGATTGACGGTCACGATCGCGGGTATTACCGTATCAAGGCAGGTATTACCGGCTAGGGTGCGATGGCGACGACAGTCACGGTTAAGGGTCAAGTGACGCTGCCGAAAGCGGTTCGGGAGAGCGCGGGGATTCGGCCCGGCGATCGCGTCGTCGTGCGCGCGCGGCCGGAAGGCGGCGTCATTGTCGAGCGGGAGATGCCGTCTGCTCGGGCAGACACCTTCGCAGCTCGCCTCGAAGAGATCTCTGCGCGGCGGCCGATGAAAGACGGGCCGTTCGGTGAAATGTCGACCGACGAAATCATGCGCTTGCTGCGAGGCGAAGATTGACGCTCGTCGACAGCAACGTCCTTATCGATATTTTTGAGCATGACGCCAATTGGTGGCCGCGTTCCATTGCAGCGCTGGCGCGCCGCGAGGCGATGGGCCCAATTGCAATCAACGATGTCATCTACGCGGAACTTGCCGCCGGATTCTCCAGCCGCGCTGCGCTCGATCGCGAGGTGGATGCTATCGGTCTGTCGATCGAACGCCTGTCGCACGAGGCGTTGTATCGTGCGGGACAAACGTTTCGCGCCTATCGCGCGAAAGGCGGAACGCGCACCAACGTGCTCGCCGATTTCTTCATCGGCGCGCAAGCGGAGGTCGAAGGTTGGCCGATTTTGACGCGCGACGTCGCGCGGTATCGAACGTATTTTACCGATGTCACAGTGGTTGGCGTCGAAGGGTAGATTTGGACCGGCGCCGTTGGACGTTCCGCTATGCCGACCAGCGGCTATTATGTCCATCCAGCCAAGCATCCGCGTCCTACGCGCCCGTCCCAACCAGCAGCTCCGTCCCCACCGCCGATCTCGGCAGTTGCGGCGCGAGGAGGGCGATGATGGCGCGGCCTTCGGTTTCGTCGAGGCCAGACCCGGCATAGACTGTGCGCGAACCATATGAAAACTTGATCGCACCGCTCGTTGGCTGCGCCAGCAGCGGCAAAGCCATCGTTTGCCGGCCGCCGTAGCCGTAGTGCGGCGTACCCGATGCGGCGAGGCCGCGGATCTGCGCGCCGCGATAGAATTTTGAGCGTTTGACGAAGAGCGCCTGGGCGCTGATTTGAAGGTCCGAGCGGATAACTCGGATGGTTTCGCGTCCCGCCGCCATCCATACCAGAGACGACGCAGCGACGACCCATCCCACTGCCCAGCCGCACAGCCAGAATGCGGTGAAAGCATCAAGTGTTGAAGAAACTTGCTGAGGACGGCGAACCCGCCCACGGACCAACCGCAGAGCCACAACGTCAGAAACGCCATGACAAAAGCGTTCCGCTGCGCCGGCACGACGATCTGTCGGACCCCGTCCGCGGCCGTCTCCACGCGAAAGCGCGCGGCGTAGGGGTCTTCGTATCGCTCCGGCGCAGCGCTCAATCGCGCCCCCTCACCTCGAAAACTTCTTATACTTCAGCCGATGCGGGATGATGCTGTCGATGCCTAGGCGCCGCTTCTTGTCCTCTTCGTAGTCGCCAAAATTGCCTTCGAACCATTCGACATGCGCCTCGTCTTCGAAGGCGAGCATGTGGGTGGCGATGCGATCCAGGAAGAAGCGATCGTGGCTGATGATGACGGCGCAGCCGGCGAAGTCGGTCAAGCGCTTCTTCGAGCGCGCGCAACGTATCGACGTCGAGATCGTTGGTCGGCTCGTCGAGCAGCAGCAGGTTGGCGCCGCTCTTCAGCATCTTCGCCAAATGCACGCGGTTGCGCTCGCCGCCTGACAGCATGCCGACCTTTTTCTGCTGGTCGGAGCCCTTGAAATTGAAGGCGCCGCAATAAGCGCGCGAATTCACTTCCTTCTTGCCGAGCAGGATGAGTTCGTTGCCATCGGAGACTTCTTCCCAGACCGTCTTTTTGGGATCGAGCGCATCGCGCGATTGGTCGACATAGCCAAGCTTCACGGTGTCGCCGACCACGATCGACCCGGCGTCTGGCTTTTCCTGGCCGGTGATCATGCGGAACAGCGTGGTCTTGCCGGCGCCGTTGGGGCCAATGACGCCGACGATGCCGCCCGGCGGCAACCGGAACGACAGATTGTCGATCAGCAGCCGGTCGCCAAAGCCCTTCGACAGCGCATCGAATTCGATCACCTTGTTGCCGAGTTTCTCGGCGACGGGAATGACGATCTGCGCGGCGGTGATGACGCGCTCGCTCTGCTTGGCGACCAACTCGTCGTATTTGGCGATGCGCGCCTTCGATTTGGTCTGCCGGGCGCGCGGCGAGGAGGCGATCCACTCGCTCTCGGCGTCGATCGAACGCTCGCGCGCTTTGTCTTCGCGTCCCTCTTGCTCCAGGCGCTTCTTCTTCTGCACCAGCCAGGCGGAATAGTTGCCCTGGTAGGGGATGCCCTTGCCGCGATCGAGCTCGAGAATCCAGCTGGTGACATTGTCGAGGAAGTAGCGATCGTGGGTGACGATCAGGATGGCGCCGGGATAGGTGCGCAGATGGCCTTCGAGCCAGTTCACCGTTTCCGCGTCGAGATGGTTGGTCGGTTCGTCGAGCAGCAGCAGCTCCGGCTTCTCCAACAGCAATTTGCAGAGCGCGACGCGGCGGCGCTCGCCGCCTGAAAGCGTCGTCACGTCGGCGTCGTCGGGCGGGCAGGCGAGCGCCTCCATCGCCTGGTCGACCTGACTGTCGAGATCCCAAAGACCTTTGGCTTCGATCTCGTCTTGGAGGCGCGTCATCTCGTCGGCGGTGTCGTCGGAATAGTTCATCGCCAGTTCGTTGTAGCGATCGAGAATCGCCTGCCTGTCCGCGACGCCGAGCATGACGTTCTGCCGAACGTTGAGTTCGGGGTCGAGGTGCGGCTCTTGGCTGAGATAACCGACGCGCGCGCCCTCGGCGAGGAAGCCCTCGCCGACATATTCGGTGTCGACGCCGGCCATGATTTTCAGCAGCGTCGACTTGCCCGAGCCGTTGATGCCGAGCACGCCGATCTTCGCGTCGGGGTAGAAGGAGAGATGGATGTTCTCCAACACCTTCTTGCCGCCCGGAAAGGTCTTGGTCAGACCTTGCATGTGATAAATGAATTGGCGCGCGGCCATTGGGGAAAGCCCTTGTGGTGATGGGATGAGATGAATTCGGCGCGTGCGTAGCAGGGGCGGTTAGGCGCCACAAGCGGTTCGCGTCGGGCGCCAAATTTTTGCAAGCTGCGCCAAATTATTGCGCGGCGAAACCTAACTGGAGGCCCGGAAAACCAAGCCGGAGCCCATAAAATCCAAGCTGGACCAAGGTTTTGCAAGGGGTCGCGGCGAACCGCGGCCCCTCATTTGCTAGCGAGATCAAGTTGTTAGGCGGCGCCCAGCCCCGGGCGTGGGTCAGAGTTGGAACTTTCCTGGGCGATCGTCTTCGCGGGATTAGTCCTCCTCTTCGTTCTGTTCGTCCTCGTCGTTGTCGTCATCGCCTTCGGTGTCAGGCTCATCGGAGTCGTCGAGATCGATGTCGTCATCATCATTGTCATCATCATCGTCGTCGAGGCTGTCCTCAGCGCCGTCGTCCTCGATTCCGCGCTCCGCCGCCTTGGCTCTTATTTGCGCGCGCGCGGCCGCCATCAAGTCATCGAGTGCGGCGCCGCGCCGCGACAGGATGCGATCCCGATCGGTCACGGCATTGGTGCGGGCGTCGCCTTCACCCAGTTCATCGAACGCGATCGCTCGGTAGCTGGCGGCTGTGCCGCAATAGCGGTCGAGACGGTCGATCACAGCAATTAAATCCCTCGTCGCGCCCTTGTCGCCAAGCGTCGCCGCGCGAACTGTTTGACGCAACACGGGAGCGAGACGGGCGATCTGCATGCGCGCATGGTCAGGTTTATCTTCGCTGCGATGGCTGGCGCGGGCGGCGACGAGAATTTGCCGCACGCGCTCGTAGCTAAGGCGTTCGGCCTTGGCGATTTCGCCGACGCTGAAGCCCTCCTGCAGCCGCGCATAGATGCGCTGGAGCCGCATCGCCCGCGCGGGCGCGCTGCTGGGCGGGCGTGGGGACTTGGGTTTGGGTGCTGGTGGGGCGGGACGGTCGGCTGCGTTTTCGGGGACAAATTCGGACATCGGATATCCTGTTGGGTGGAAAGCGCCGGTGCCATACATTACGATTTACAGAATATCAAGAACTTTTGTTCGTCATATGTTCTTTTTTAGCGAGACCGGGATCGAAGCAAATTCCCAGACAATAAGGGGGGAGGGATTGGTCGCCGCCCGGGTCAGTTCTCAGCGGAAATCAACACCCGGCCTTTATTCGGCCAAAAATCGTCGCTCAACAAGCCAATCCCTCACTATCCGACGGTTCAATTCCGAACGCGCGGGCGCTTCCTCACGGTTCGCAGTTGCACGCCCCCGGGGAGTATGGACCGAGGAAGACGCTCTACAATCGCTATGTGCGATGGGCTGAAAAGGGCGTTTGGGTCCGCCTGTTCGAGGCCCTGGCACAAGCCGGCCGCCCGCCCACGCAAGTGATGACCGACTCCTCCGCCGTCAAAGCCCATCGCTCCGCCGCGGGCGGAAAAAGGGGGGAGCAAAATCAGGCCGTCGGACGTTCGCGCGGCGGCCTCACGACCAAGATCCATGCGCTGACGGAACGCTCTGCCGGCCTCCCGCCTTCATGCTCACGGGCGGTCAGGTCGCCGATTGCTGCGCCGCGCCGGGGCTTCTCGAAAAGGTGCCCGACCGCTATGTCGTCCATGCCGACAAGGCCCACGACGCCGACGCGCTGCGTAGCCAAGTCCGCGACCGCGGCGCTGGGCCAACATTCCACCCAAGGCCAACCGCACTTGGAAAAACGACTTCTCGCCGTTCCTTTACCGCAGCCGCAACGCGATCGAACGCATGTTCTGCCGCCTCAAGGACTTTCGGCGCGCCGCTACCCACTACGACCGAAACGCGACCAACCTCCTCGCCGCCGTCTGCGTCGCCGCGCGATTAGCCGCGGCTCGCCATTGGCACAATGTGCCCATCGGCGCGGGGGACATACGGTCCGTGAGCGAGAAAGAGCGGTCCCGGAACAAACTTGCCGCTTGTGCCTTATACGTTGCCGGGGGGAATTTGACAGAGGCGGGGGCATGAACGCGATTTTGGGTGGCGGGGCCAGTAGCGCCACGGCCAGTTTGGCTTGGCCATTTCAGTTATTTTGCGCCAATCTTGCAGTCGTCGGCGTGGCCGGAAACGCCGCGATCGTTGCCTCGGCCTCGCGATCACAATCAACAGGCAAGGCCATCCCGTTTCAACTCGAGATCACGCGCAATGTTTGACGCCATCAACCAGTGGCTCTTCAACTCGAGCAGCCTGACCGCTCACGGCTTCTGCCTGCTCTGGGACCCCGCGCTGATCTGGACCTACGCGATTTCCGATGCGGGAATTGCGCTGGCGTATTTCTCAATTCCGGTCGCGCTTATCGTGATCGCGCGCCAGCGCCGCGACCTAGTCTTCCGCCCACTCCTGTGGCTGTTCGCTACTTTCATCCTGCTCTGCGGTACGACGCACTGGCTCGACCTGCTCACTTTGTGGATCCCGGCCTATGGCCTGGAGGCCATCGTGAAGGCGGCGACGGCGGCGACCTCGATCCTCACCGCCATCGCTCTGTGGCGCCTCTTGCCCTTGGCGCTCACTCTCCCCTCGCCAGCGCAGTATCGTGAGGCCAACGCAGCGCTGCGCGCTAGCGAAGAACGCCTGATGCAATCCCAGAAGATGGAGATTGTCGGTCAACTCACCGGCGGCATCGCTCACGATTTTAACAACATTGTTCAGGTCATTATCGGCGGCCTGGCTCTGATGGAACGACGGATTAACGAGGGGCGGCCGGGCGAAATCGCGCGCTATATCCAACCGATGCGACACGCCGCGGAAAGCGCCGCCAGCCTGACCAGCCGCCTGTTGGCCTTTTCTCGCCGACAGACGTTGCAGCCGCGCGTGGTGAATCCCGACCATCTGCTCTCCGGCATGGCGGAGTTGATCCGGCGCACATTGGGGGCGTTTATCACGCTCGAACTTCGGCTGCAGGACGGACGCTGGAACGTCTACTGCGACCCCAACCAGCTTGAAAGCGTCCTGCTCAATTTGGCGATCAACGCGCGCGACGCCATGGCGGACGGCGGATCGCTGACGATCACCACCAAGGACCGGTCAATCGGCGAAGCCGATCTGATCGATCAGGACGACGGCAAACCGGGCAAATACGTCGAATTCCAGGTGGCGGACACCGGCTCCGGCATAGCGCCGGAAATTCTGGCCCGCGTCTTTGAGCCCTTCTTTACGACGAAGCCCACGGGACAAGGGACCGGTCTCGGGCTCTCGCAAGTCTACGGCTTTGTCCGGCAATCTGGCGGTTTCGTCCGCATTGACAGCGCGCCGGGCGCCGGCACGACGGTGCGCCTATTCCTGCCTGCCGAGGGCCCGACCGAGGAGATCAATCCGCCGGACGCAGCGATTGAGCCGTCCGAAAGCGCCGAGGTACGCACGAACGGCGTCCGGGTCCTGGTGGTCGAGGATCAGGAAAATCTTCGTTTGCAAATCGTCGAGTCCTTGGCCGAAGCTGGTTGCATCGTGCAACAGGCCAAGGATGGCTCCGAGGGACTGCTCGCCATCGGTTCGGAAACATCCTTCGATCTGATTATCACCGACATCGGCTTGCCCGGCCTGAATGGACGGCAGCTTGCCGACGCCGCTCGCGCCATCCGGCCCCATCTGCCGGTACTGTTGATCACCGGCTATGCCGGCAAGGCGCTCGACGACTCGGCGTTGCCCTCGGGCATGGAAATCTTGCGAAAGCCGTTCCTGCTTGACGAACTAACCGCGCGGGTGCGCGCGATGCTCACGCGATAACGCGTTCGACGGGGTTGGAGACGACGGCGCGCACCAGTGCCGGGCCGGCGGTGGCAGGGTAAAACAACCTCGCGAGGTGTGGACGACTATGAACGACGTCGCCGCGCCGCGCATAATGCGCTGTAGTGGCGACGGTTCCTAGAGTGGCGTTGATAGACTTCGGACGAGCAGACGCCGCCACGTTTTGGGGGGAACGTGACGGCGTCATTAAGGCGGTTGGGGGCTACCTTCCGCCTGCGAATTAATTCGTGGTCGGCAATTTTGTTCCGTCGCTCGATGGCAAATTTCACTAGATGCAAAAACGCCGCCCGGTCTGACGCGAGGGGCGTTAGGAAGCGCTGTCGGCGGATGGGGTCCCCGGCCGAAAACAGAACCTCCCGCCCGCCAATTTGTGGCGGCCAACAGGCGGTCGTCAAGATCGTTTTGCGTTAGACCTTGCTCGCTTCATGCAGCGCCGCCGCAATCGCCGCATCGTCGTCGGCGACGACCGTCGAAAGCCAATGGCGAAGGATCGGCGTCCGCACATGTTCGCCATCGGACGACCGGATCACGACGACGTGCCGGCGCATGTTCTTCGGGGGTTCGGACGGCTTGCCGAATTCGTGCGGGACCGGGTCGCGCATGCGATATATGCGCGCCGCGCGGTCGTTGACCCAAGCGTCATCGTCTCCAACCGCGAAACGCCGCGCGGAAACATAGTCAGGTTTCTTGTCCGGCATTGGCGAGCAATAGTGCGGATGGCGAGCGGATGCGAGCGTCAAGACTGGGTTGACCGTGCGCTCGCAGAGGAAGCAAGACCGAACCTGAACGAAGAGGCGGCGACAGAGACGGCCATTCGGCGAACGC
>CAVSSV010000005.1:0-80416 GCA_963730695.1 uncultured Pseudomonadota bacterium | reverse complement strand
ACGACAGCAGGCCGAACGAGGACAGCGCCAAGTCGCTCGAGCCGCGCGCATAGAGGTAGCCGAGCGCCATCACGCCAAGGATGGCGACGCGCCGCACGCCAAGCACGAACGCGCCGGAAACGCCGGCGCCGCTCCGGCGGCGCAGCGCCGCTGGCAGCACGAGATCGTTGCTGATCGTCACCGCCAGCGCCACGCTTTCAACCACCACCATCCCGGTCGCCGCCGAGAGGCCGCCAAGCATCGTCACCAGCGCCAGCGCCTTGGCGCCGGCGTGCAGCGGCAGCGCGAGAACGGTGAGATCGCGGTCAATGGCGCCGTCGGCGAACGTCGACACCCCCACCATCGCGATCGGCAACACGAACAGGTTGATCAGCACGAGATAGATCGGAAAACCCCACGCCGCGGCGCTGATGTCGCGGGGGTCGCGATTCTCGACGATGCTGACATGGAACTGCCGGGGCAGCGCGACCACCGCGAAGGCCGAAAGCGCAGTGGCGACGATCCAATAGCCGGGGTCGGGCGCCGAGAAGGTCGCGGCGCGGCGACTGATGTCCAACGCGGGACCCTGCCCCAAGCCGCCGAACCCGTCCCATAGCGCGAACACCACGAACAGGCCGACCGCCAGAAACGCCAGCAGCTTGCCGAGCGCCTCGGCGGCGATGGCCAGCATCAGGCCGCCCTGATGTTCGGTCGCATCGATCCGCCGCGTTCCGAAGGCGATGGCGAAGATGGCGAGCACCAGCGCTGCGAGCAGCGAATATTCCTGCCAGGGCGCGCTGACGTCGAAAGGCGCGCCGTCGAACGAGTTGGCGACGAGCCGCATCGTCTGCACGATGGCCTTCAATTGCAGCGCGATGTAGGGCGCGGACCCCACGAGCGCGATCAGCGCGGTGAGCGCCGCCACGGCCTGAGACTTGCCGTAACGCGCCGCGACGAAATCGGCGACGGTCGTCAGGTTCTGAGCATGGGCAATGGCCGCCACCCGGCGCAGCAAAGGCGCGCCGAAGGCGAACACCAGGATCGGCCCGATGTAGATCGGCAGGAAGTCAAAGCCGTGCCGTGAGGCCAGTCCGACCGAGCCGTAATAGGTCCAAGACGTGCAATAGACCGCCAGGCTGAGCACATAAATCGCCCGCCGCCAGCGGCCTTCGACGGCGGCGCGGCCGCGCCCGTCGCCCCACCAGGCGAGCAGGAACAGCACGCAGGCGTAGCCGAGCGCGGCTAGCAGGGCGCTTGAGCCGGTCAGCATTGTGGGCGCGCGGAATGCACGTTGGAGCGCATCGCACGATCCTATCGCGGGCTCCGTCCCTCGTCACTTCGACGAAGGGCGGGCTCTCAGGGCGCCGGCGCGGGAGCCGCCTCTGTGGCGTCGCCGTCCTCAGCTTCGCCTTCCAGAATGTGCTCGACCGACACGACGCGCTCACCCTCGGCGGTGTCGAACACGATGACGCCCTGCGTCCCACGTCCGACGATGCGGATGCCGGCGACCGGGCAGCGGATCAATTGGCCGCCATCCGTGACCAGCATGAGCTCGTCACGGTCGGCTGCCGGGAAGGACGCCACGAGGTCGCCGTTGCGGGCGTTGGTGGCCATGGCGACGATGCCTTTGCCGCCGCGGTTGGTGAGGCGATATTCGAACGAGGACGTCCGCTTGCCGTAGCCGTTTTCGGAGACGGTGAGGATGAACTGCTCGGCTTTCTCCATCGCGTCGTAGCGCTCTTGCGGCAACGATTCAGCTGCCGCAGGCTCGGCGCTCTCTTCGATTTCCGCAATCGGAGCCGCCTCGTCGGCGGCCTCGCCGCGCGCAGCGCGCTTCTGCTTGAGATAGGCCAACCGCTCCTGCGGCGTGGCCTCAAAGCCGCCGAGGATGGCGAGCGAGATGACGACGTCGCCCTCGGCGAGGCTCACGCCGCGCACGCCCATGGAGTCGCGGCCCTTGAACACGCGCACGTCGCCGACGCTGAACCGAATGCACTGCCCGCGCTTGGTCGTCAGCAGCACGTCGTCGCGCTCCGAACAGATCTGCACGTCGACGATGCCTTCGCCTTCCTCCAGCTTCATCGCGATCTTGCCCGCGCGATTCACCTGCGCGAAGTCGGACAGCTTGTTGCGCCGGACCGTGCCGCGGGTCGTGGCGAACATCACGTCAAAGTTCTCCCACGACGATTCGTCCTCCGGCAGCGGCATAATCGTGGTGATGCGCTCGCTCTGTTCGAGCGGCAACAGATTGACGAGCGCCTTGCCCCGCGCCTGCGGCGCCGAGAGCGGCAGCCGCCAGACTTTTTCGCGATAGACTTGGCCGTGCGAAGAAAAATACAACACCGGCTGATGGGTCGTGGCGACGAACAACCGCGCGACGAAATCCTCGTCCTTCGTCGCCATGCCTGAGCGGCCCTTGCCGCCGCGGCGCTGCGCGCGATAGGTCGAAAGCGGCACGCGTTTGATGTAGCCGGCGTGGCTGACCAGCACGACCATGTCCTCGCGCTGAATCAGATCCTCGTCATCGAGGTCGGAGTCGCTTTCCACGATCTCCGTGCGGCGCGGATTGGCGAACTGCGTCTTCACCGCATTCAGCTCGTCGCGGATGATGCCCATCACGCGTTCGCGCGAACCCAAGATGTCGAGATAGTCGGCGATCTCCTTGGCGAGCGCGTTGAGCGCATCGGCAATCTCGTCGCGGCCAAGGCCCGTCAGGCGGGCGAGGCGCAATTCGAGGATGGCGCGCGCCTGGGCTTCGGAGAGCCGCATCGTGCCTTCGCTCGTCAGCATGTGCCTGGGGTCGGCGATCAGCGCCACCAACGGCGCCATGTCGCGCGCCGGCCAATCGCGCGCCATCAAGGCCTCGCGCGCTTCGGCGCCGTCCTTGGAGGTGCGGATCAGGCGGATCACTTCGTCGATGTTGGCGACGGCGATGGCGAGGCCCACCTGCAGGTGCGCGCCATCGCGCGCCTTGGCAAGCAGAAATTTGGTGCGCCGGGTGACGACCTCCTCGCGGAAATCGACGAAGGCGGTGAGCATGTCCTTCAGCGTCAGCAGCTCGGGCCGCCCGCCGTTCAGCGCGATCATGTTCGCGCCGAAGCTCGATTGCATCGGCGTGAAGCGCCAAAGCTGATTGAGCACGACGTCGGCGACGGCGTCGCGCTTGATCTCGATGACGATGCGCATGCCGTCACGGTCGGACTCGTCGCGCAGGTCGGAGATGCCTTCGATGCGCTTCTCGCGCACCAGCTCGGCGATCTTCTCGATCAGCGTCGTCTTGTTGACCTGGTACGGGATCTCCGAGACGATGATCGCCTCGCGCTCCTTGCGCACCTCTTCGACATGCGCCTTGGCGCGCATCACGATCGAGCCGCGCCCCGTGGCATAGGCGTCGCGAATGCCGCTACGGCCGAGAATTTGCCCGGCGGTGGGAAAGTCCGGACCGGGGATGATCTTCATCAGCGCTTCGAGGCCAATCTCCGGGTCTTCCATCACCGCCAGCGCGGCGTCGATGATTTCGCCAAGATTGTGCGGCGGGATGTTGGTGGCCATGCCGACGGCGATGCCGCCGGCGCCGTTGACGAGCAGGTTGGGGAAGCGCGCCGGCAGCACGACCGGCTCCATCTCCTTCTCGTCATAGTTCGGCTTGAAGTCGACGGTGTCGCTGTCGATGTCCTGCAGCAGCGACAGCGCGATCTTTTCCAGGCGTGCTTCGGTGTAGCGGGAGGCCGCGGGCGGATCGCCGTCGACCGAGCCAAAGTTGCCCTGGCCATCGACCAGCGGCTCGCGCATCGAGAAATCCTGCGCGAGGCGTACGAGCGTGTCGTAGATCGCGAGGTCGCCGTGCGGATGGTATTTACCCATGGTGTCGCCGACGGTGCGCGACGATTTGTTGTAGGCTTTGTCAGGCGTGAAGCCGAGTTCGTTCATCGCGTAGAGAATGCGCCGATGCACCGGCTTCAGCCCGTCGCGCACGTCAGGCAGCGCGCGGCTCACGATCACGCTCATGGCGTAATCGAGATAAGAGCGCTTCATCTCATCGAGGATGGAGACCGGCCGGATCCCCTGCGGGGGCGGGGCGTCGTCGCGTGGAGTTTTATCGTCGGTCAAAAACAGGCCCAGATTTCAGTGGCTTCGCAGCCTGTTCTGTAGCTGATTCTGCGCCTCATCGCTAAGGAAATCGGCGGCGAAGGGAGTGCGTTTTATTATTGTCTTTCAATGACTTGACTTGATAGCCCTGCGATGGCGCCGTCGTCGGCGTCCGCAAATGCACTGATCGCGCAGAATCAGCGCGGTTTCCGGCCCCTCGGCCGCCGCGCCAATTCGCCTTTTCAAATGCCAGGATTGGGGCGAAAACCGCCCTTATCAGTCCTGCTTGAGCACGATGCGGTCGACGGACAGCGGGCCGCCGCCGGCGAAGACGAGGTAGAAAAACACGAAGCAGAACAGCACCGCCCCCTCGCCGCCATTGATCAGCGGGAAGAACGACTTCGGCGCATGCGCCATGAAATAGGCGAACGCCATCTCGCCTGAAAGCAAGAACGCGGCGAGGCGGGTGAAGAGGCCGATCGTCACGGCGAGCGCCCCGATCGTCTCCAACACCGCGGCCAATATAAGGAGCCCGCTCAGCGACGGCGGCCCTTGCGTGGGGAAGCCGAACACCTTCGACAATCCGTGCTCCAGGAACAGGAGCACCCGGCGACGACGCGGAGCAACGCGAGTGCGAGGGGGCGAAAACGATCGAGCAAGGCTACAAGATGCTTCACGGGAACTCCGGACAAGATTGACGAAACGTCCCCCCTAGAGCACCCGCGATCTGATTCTCACATCGGCGGGACAAGCCCGTCTTTGCCCACCTGCACGCGCGCCGCCTCGATGACGCCATCCGGCCCCTTGGGCCCGCGCGCGATCATCGCCGCGCCGACCTTCAGATCGGAGCGGGCGCCCGTCTCGAACGTCACGATCGGCGTGGTCGGCAGCAGGCGGATGGTCTTCTGTCCGCCGTTGTAGGTGACGGTCAGCAGCGGTCCCTTCACTTCATCGACCCGTGTGCCAAGATTGCCGTTGGTCATCGAACTTCCGGGCGCCAAATCGAACGGCCGCGATCCCTCCCCTGCGCCCCGCGCCGCCGGCGGGAACACATGCACCTCCATCGCCTGCAATTCGCCATCGGGGCCAGGCACCGCGGTGACGCCGATCCACGCGTCAGGCTTCACGTCGGCGAGCGAAGCGGGAATGATGAGTGCGACCGACGCATCGGGTTTCAAGTGCACCATGACGGTGTCTCCCGAGCGCGCCTTGACCGTCAGCGTCGCTCCGTCGTCGGAGATCGCCTGAATGACGCCGCGCACGACCGAGCCTTGCTGGGCGAGGGCGGGGACGCTCGTGGCGAGCGCCGCCAGCGCGAGCGTGAGAAAAGCGAACAATGAACGGCGCATGGCCAGCCTCTCTTGGACGTGATCCCTTTGGGGGTATCACGGCGAGATGGAAGACGCCGGTCAAATTAAGTTGAGGCGGCCGGGGGATTTGCCGACGCGTCGCCCGCTCCCGCTGCCGGTACGACCGCGCGCGGCGGCGCGAAAATCAGCCGTTGGTAGACAAGGCCGATGACGATGAGCGCCGCGCCGAGCCCGAGGAACGAGAATGCTCTGAGCACGCCCTCCAACCCCGCAAGATCGAAGATGAACACCTTCAGCACCGTCAATGACACGAGCACGGCGGACGCGAGCCGAGCCACCTTTGAGCGCGTCACCACGCCATAGGCCAACAGCAACGCGCCAAGCCCGAGCCACACCGCGGAATAGGCGTAGAACTCGCCGTCGCTCGTTCCCTCCCAAAAGCCGATCGCCCCATCAGGATGGAACAGCCGCCGCAACTCGAGATTGAGATAGGTGAAGCCGAGCGCGATCGCCGCCACGATTGCGAGCATGCGCCGCTGCTGCGGCGGCCGTCCGATGGCGCGGCGCGCCAGCACGAGCGCCGCCAGCGCCGGCAGTCCGTAGCCGAGCAGCAAGCCGTTCAACCACGCACCGCCCTCCACCGGCGTTCCCGTGAGCAACGGATTTTCCACCAGCAGCAAGCCGATCAGCGCATGCAGCAGTGCGAGCGCGCCGAAGCCGAAAGACGCATACTTGTAGACGCGATCCTCGCGCCGCGCGTTCAGCTCCATCAGCACGATGGAGAAGCCGATGGCGACAAGCGCGAACAGGCCCTGCTCGACGAGGCCGCTCGAGGCCGAGAACGGATCGCCACCGTTCATCGCGTGGCGGATCTCAAAGAAGAACAGCAACGCGCTGAACAGGATCGTCAGCGCCTGCGTCACCCGCAGAGGCGCATCGTCCCCTTGGCGGCGCAGCAGCCGCGCGGCGAAGCCGAAGGCCAGCGCCGGCACGCCGTAGCCGAACAGCAGCCAGTTGAAGATGACGGTCTTGCCGAGCGCGTCGCCGACCATGCGCGGATCGTAGGCCATACGCCCAGCGACAGCGACGCCGAGCGCCAGCACGCACCAGCGCAAGGCGGGCACGCGCAAGCGATCGGAGACGAACGCCGCGCCCAAAGCGGCGAGCGCTAGCGCGACGGTCAGCGTGCCCTCGGAGAGCGCGAACACCAACGCCAGCGACACTGCGGCGAACACGCCCGAGGCGAGCGCGCCGAGACCCAGCAAAATTGTCGGCGAGGAATCCTCGGCACGCAGCTTTTGAAACTGTGTCGCCGCGCCGCTCATCACCACCGCCAGCGCGACGGCGAGACCTGCGAAGGTCTGACTGGTCTCAAAATGCGCGAGCCGGAGATAGAGGATCGACAGCGCCGCCAGCGGCGTCAGCACGCCGGCGCCGGCGTAGATCGCCGAATTCAGCAACGACAGGTTCGCCCGATCGATCAGGCGGAAGATGAACAACCCGCCCAGCGCCAGCGGCGCGCCAACGCCAAACAGGAGGAAGAATTGTTCGCCGACGGGCGGGTCCCCTCGCGTGATCGTTGCGCCGAGATCGGCAAATATCGCCGGCCCCGTCCCCCAGGTCGCCAGCGCCGTCAACAACACCAGCGCCGCGCCTGCGGCGGCGAGCGCCACCGCCGGCAGACGGAAGCCGACCAGCGCCAGCATGACCGTCAACGCCGTCGTGGTGAAAATCCACAGCGCGCTGGCGTTCGCCAAATGCGCCGTCACGAGCAGCACCAGGCAAGCCAGCAACGAAGCCGCGGCGACCGCAATCCAGCCCACGGGATCGCGCTGTTGCTCAGCTTCCGGCGTCGGATAGTGCGGGCCAACCGCGAAGACGACGAGCGCCAGCGCGATCTCGATGATGGCGTTGACGAGCGACGGCCCCACGAACAGCGCCGCGCTGTCGCTTCCGATGGCGATCAGCAGCAGCACTTGCCACAGCGCCGCGCCCGCGCCCGCGGCGCACGCCAGCCACAGCCACTTGCGCATCCGCGCAAGACCGTAGGCGGCCGCGCAAACGATCGCGACATAGGGCACCACGGGCCACGGACTGGGATCGTGCGAATCCACCAGCATCGGCACGGCGAGCGCGCCGACGAGCCCGAGCCCGGCAAGCGCCGGCCCGTGCAGCACCGCGGCGAACATCGCGGCGATGGCGAGCACGCCGAGCAGAACGAACGCCAGCGTCGGACCGATGAAACCATAGAGCGCATCGGCGGCGTAGATGGAGCCGAACGCCGCGACCGTGCCGGCGGCGGTGAGCACGGCCGGAATTGGCGCCGCGCCTTTCGGCGACACTGCGGAGGAGTTTTTGTGACGCATGGTTTCGCCGCCGGCGATCAGCGCGAGGCCCAACGCCAACCCGGCGACGACGCGCGTGGCGGGACCGAAGTAGCCTTGATCGATGGAGTATTTGACCAGCAACAGCGCGCCGAGCGCGAGCGCGATGCCGCCGACGATCACCGCCCAGCGCGCGCCGAGCAGTTCTTCAAGCGTGCGCTTGGGCGCCGGCGGCGCGGCGCGTGCGGCGGGCGCCGCGGGTTCGGCGAGCTTTTCCGCTTCCGGCGCAACGGCCGCAGCGACAGCCTCCGGCTCAATGCGCACCTCTTCCGGCGCGGCCGCTGACACAGGTTCTGGCGTCGCCAACGACGGAGGATGCTCCACGACAAGCGGTGCGGGCTCCGCCTCCGGCGTAGGCGCGGGTGTTTGAGACACGACTTCCGGCGCCGCCGCTGTGCGCGTCACAGTCGGGGCAACGGGCCCAAGCGCCTTGTACGCCGCGAGCTCCCGCTCAAGCCGCGACAGACGCGAGCGCGCGCCCAGCGTCAGGAAGAAGCCAATCGGACCGAGAAGAAGCGCAGCGATAGCGACGAGCGCAAGCAGCACCCAAAAACTATCTTCGTCCATAGCCCGCGGTCCCCCGAATACAGCGCTTGACTTGGCGTTTTACGGTCTATGCGCGCAAAACCAGGAGCGCGCAACGAAAGGGAGCGCTAAGGTCGGGCGGCGCCGGGAGGAGATAGCCATGCCTTTGGATTTTTTCAGGACGGCCTTTGTCACGCTGCTGGTGACGCTCGACCCGCCGGGCCTCGCGCCGATCTTCTTGGCGTTGACGCTGGGCTTCAACCATGAGGCCAAACGGCAGGTCGCCATTCGCGGCAGTCTGATCGCCTTCGCCATCCTGGCGCTGTTCGCGCTGCTCGGGCGTCCTGCGCTCGATGCGCTCGGCGTCACAATTCCCGCCTTCCGAATCTCTGGCGGGCTGCTGCTGTTCTTCATCGCCTTCGATATGGTGTTCGCGCTGCGCGCCGAGAAGAAGCAGGATATCGCCAGCGGCGCGGTGAGCATCGACCACATCCGCAACGTCGCGGCGTTCCCGCTCGCAATCCCTTTGATGGCGGGTCCCGGCTCGATCACCGCCGCGATGCTGCTGGCGGCGCGTGCGGGCTCGGATTGGGTGATGCTCGGCGGCCTCCTCGCCATCGCCGCCTTTGTCGTGGCGCTGTGCACGCTGGTGTTCTTCGGCGCGGAGCGATTGTCGAAGATGCTCGGGCAGACCGGCAACGTCGTGCTGACGCGCATGCTCGGCGTGGTGCTTGGGGCGATGGCGGTGCAGTTTGTTGTGGATGGGGTGAAGCAGGTGGCGGGGTGAGTTGGTCCGCTATGTTGTCCCCTCTCCCTGCGCGGGGAGAGGGGGAATTGCGGCGCGCTTCAGATAAAATGCATCAACATGCCGCGAAAGAAATACAGCGCGATCCCGACGATCAGCGCCAAAGTGCCCACAAACGCAATCACCCCGGTCGCCACCAGCCGCAGGCTTGTCTTGAAAACCCGGGCCACGACGAACGCCACCACGCCGCCGAAAACCGCGCAGCCCGCAAGGATCTCCACGAACAGCGGATAAAGCAGCACCCCCAGCACGCCCTTGGCCTGCGCCGCGCCGCCGAGGATGGCCAGCGGCAACGCGGCGCCGATCGCCGCGACAATGAGCGAGGCGTACCAGGACGGCGGCGGCTTGTTGGCGGACATGGGGCGAGGACTCAGCGGATTTCCGCGCATTTGCCCCCGCTGGACGGCAATGGCAAGATTTGCGGTGCGCCCGGCGAGGAAAAACGTTGGGCTTAGGCGAGGAAAGCCGCGATGACGATCGCTTTTTGAAGCGTATTCGCCGCGGCTTTGCTTCCCAGCGTCGCGCTGCAGTTCGTCAAAGGCCGCGACAATGAGGCGCCGCGCGAGAGCCAGGGAAGGCTCACCGGAGACAACGCCCGCGCGCTCTGCGATGTTCGGGCTGGGCTTTCTAACGTTGATTGGGGTCTTTCTGGTGGGAGCGTTTTAATTTTTGCGCGACACTGAACGGCGGCGACGCGCCCCCTCCCCCGCCCGGGCCGCGCTTGCGCGCCCTCGGGCGCAGGCTCTTGTGGGGGAGGGCCGGGGTGGGGGGTCGCACCTTTCCGCCTGCGCGCGATACGCACTCAAGTTCGGAGAGCGCAGCGAGACCCCCCTCCCTAACCCTCCCCCGCAAGGGGGGAGGGAATGGCGCCCAGCCGGACATCCAATGCCTTTCGCATTCTGACGCAGCGCATGCGCTCGCCTCCTCGCAAGACATGCTCGCCGCGTCCAACCGCGACAAAGCCATGCCTTGCGTAAAAGGCATCGGCGTTCAGCGAGGCGTCCATCGTCAGTTCGCTCATTTGGCGTTGGCGGGCGAGGTCTTGCAGTGCGGACAAGAGGCGGCCGCCAATGCCGGCGCGGCCAAAGTTGGGGTGCACATACAACGCGCGGAGTTCGTTTTGTTGGGGCACAATCGATCCAAAACCGACAACGCGCGAACCGCTCACAACCACGAGGATCAGTTCGGCGCCGCCGGCAATGATCGCCGCCATACGCTCGACGGCGGCGGCGTCAAGCGAGAGGGCCCATGCCTCGAGGATGTCGGAGTCATAGCAAAATGCCGCGGTGATCAGCACGGCGGAACGGTGGACGTCGAGGATTGACCGCGCATCGGCGATGTCTGCGGGGCGGATAGAACTTGTTTCGCTGCCGGGTTTCATGGGTATCTCGAATTGCGGTGGCCCGTCTGCAACGCGGGATCGGGTGAAAGCGAAACTCCGCTCTCGAGCATCCCGACAAGGCTCCGAGCAGATAATGTAGAACCCCAATTCCACTCAACTTCCGCTCAGGCTATTCTGAAGACGTTGAGATGGAGATTTGTGGCATGGCGAAGCTCGTCTTCGGAATGAACCAGTCCCTGGATGGTTACGTCGACCACACGGCGTTTGCGCCGGGCCCGGCGCTTTTTCGTCACTTCATTGAGCAAGTGCGCGGCTTGGCCGGCAGCGTTTACGGTCGCCGCATGTATGAGGTGATGCGCGTTTGGGACGATGATCGTCCCGAATGGGACGCAGACTTCCGCGCTTTCTCGGCGGCGTGGCGAAGCCATCCAAAGTGGGTCGTGTCGCGCTCGCTAACATCGGTCGGCCCCAACGCCACCCTTGTCGCGGATGACATCGAGGCGGTGACGCGCAGGCTGAAGGCCGAGCTTGCCGGGGAGATTGAAGTCGCCGGCCCAGACCTGGCGCGCAGCCTCACCGATCTTGGTCTCATCGATGAGTACAGGCTCTACCTTCACCCTATCGTGCTTGGTCGAGGCAAACCCTTCTTTGCCGGTCCCCGGCCGCCGCTCCGCCTTGCGGCCAACGATCGCGTGGGCGAGGACGTGATCAAGCTGACGTACAGACCGGCATAACGGGCCAAGGCTGGCAATCGCTCTCTATGTCCCCAAGCGCTTTCGCTTTCTGACGCGGCGGATAAGCGCTCGAAATTGCCGGGAGCTCCTGGGACAGCATACGTGTCCCCCGCCTATTTCATACCGCTCGTACGCGGCCCGCGGCCGACGGTTCGGCGCGCGGTGATCCATCCGGCCGACGTCGGCGTATTGGTAGAAGCAATCGCCTAACGCCAGGAAGGGCAGAGGACCGAGATGCCGCCGCGCAAACACTTCAGAAACGCCGTCGTCGGCTCTGGTATGTCGAGACGTTGGCGGCTTGGTCGCTGGCTTCGGCGTCAAAACGCCTTCGTGTGCAAGGAACCCGGCCACGACTGCGGCCGCGGAGTCGCGGCGGCTCAATGCGCAGTCGCGGAATGAGGTATCCCGACCTTTCTGGAGCGTTGACCTTGTCCGGACCCGACAAGCGAGGGCCGCGCATCTGGCAAAATTTGGTGGACCGCGTCGGCCTCAAGGTGGCGGCCGGGACGCTGCGGGTGACGCTGCCGACGGGCCTTGTGCTGACGTTTCCCGGCAAGGAACCGGGCGCTTTCGCCGAGGTGATCATTCATCGTTGGCGTGCGTTGCGGCGCATTTTGTGGACCGGCGACATCGGCGCCGCCGAGGCCTATGTCGACGGCGATTGGTCGAGCCCAGACCTGGTTTCCCTCCTCCGTCTTTTTGCCCGCAATCGGGAAGCCGATCTCGCCCTATCCGGATCGAGATTCTCGCGGGCCGCCAATCGCTTCCGCCATTGGCTGCGCGCCAACACCAAACGCGGCAGCCGGCGCAACATCCTCTTCCACTATGATCTCGGCAATGCGTTCTACGCCAAATGGCTCGATCCCGATCTCATCTATTCCTCGGCGATCTGGACGCCGGAGGCCAACAGCTTGGAAAGCGCGCAGGCGATAAAACTTACGAGAATTATCGAAAAACTCGCGCTAGGCGGCGGCGAAAAAATCCTTGAAATCGGATGCGGTTGGGGAGGCTTGGCGAAAAAGCTAGCGCGCGAGGCCAATGCGCGCATCGCGGCGATCTCGCTGTCGCCCTCGCAGCTGCAATTCGCCAAGGAGAGCGCCAAGGCGGAGGGGCAGGAAGCCGCGATCGATTTCCGCCTCCAGGACTACCGCGATGTCGAAGGGGTGTTCGACCGCATCGTCTCGATCGAGATGCTCGAAGCGGTCGGCGAAGCGTTCCTGCCGAGCTATTTCGCGACGATCCGGCGCCGCCTGAAGCCGTTGGGCCGCGCGGTGATCCAGGCCATTACGATCGCTGAGGAACGCGTCGAAGGCTATCGGAACCACCCCGACTTCATCCAAAAGCACATATTCCCCGGCGGTTTCGTGCCCTCAAAGACGGCCTTGCAGACATATGCGCGCGATGCCGGATTGCGCCTGACGAGCATGGAATGTTTCGGCGCGTCCTACGCAAAAACGCTGGCGGTCTGGCGGGAGCGCTTCGACGCGCACTGGGGCGAGATCGCGCCGCTCGGCTTTGACGCCAAATTCAAGCGTCTTTGGGACTATTACCTCGCCTATTGCGAGGCGGGCTTCGCCGAGGGCTCGATCGACGTCGGACTATACACGCTTGAGCCTGCGCTGTGATGGCGGCCAGGCCCGCCCAGGAACCGCACGCCTTTCAGCCATAGCCGCACAGCCTCAAAATGAATTGCGGCGAGGGTCTTGAGGCCGATCGCAGGCACACGAAGTCCGGCCCGAAACAAATTGCCGTCCGTCAGTTCGCGTCTTTCCGCAATTAAGGCCGCGCGCAGCAGCGGCCCTTCGCGGTCATTGACGCGGATCGCGACGGTGATCCGTTCAGCCGGAACCTGACGTCGAAATGATAGTTCAGGTCCATGGGCATGAAAGGCGAAACGAAGAAGGCCTTTCGCAGCCCTGCCGAACCGATTTCATCCCTTTCGCCTTCAGCACATAGGCGTGGCGCCCGCCAAAAGTGTTGTGCACTTGATGTATCAGCGCAGCGAGCGCGCCCGACGCGTCAAAGCAGAAATAGATGCTGAGCGGATTAAACGCCACGCCAAGCGTGCGCGGCATGCACAGCAGCGCGATGCGTCCGCCCGTGACTTACGCCTTCCCGCGCAACAACGCTTCGGCTTGCGCCTTAACTGATTTCGCGAACCGTCGCCATGGTCGGCGTCATTGAAGGAAAACAAGGCGGCCGGTTGTGCTTGAGCCATCGCAACGGCGTCGTCACGGCGTCGATCTCCTCAAGATCGAGCAGCAGCCAAAACAGCGCGTAGCGAAAGCGGTGCGGCTTGGGCTTAAGTCGGCGATGGAATACCGAACCGACGTAAAGCGCCGAATGGAGGCTCATGCGAAAGCCGGCACGGGCTCTGGCAGAGCGAGCGCCGCGGGCAGGCGGCCGGATTCGTCGGCGACGGCCCAGGGCCGTCGTACGCCGCCCAGCGCCTCGGCGACCGCAAGGCCCGACTGCACGCCATCCTCGTGAAAGCCGGCGCCGAAATGCGCGCCGCAAAACCAGGTGTTGTGTCTGCCCTGCAGCGCCCACAGCGACTTTTGCGCTTCGAGCGCCGCTGCGTCGAAGATCGGATGGTCATAGATCTCGCGGCGGATGACGGCGCCGGGCGCGGGCTCGCGATTGGGGTTGAGCGAGACGAACAGGTTCTCCTCGGTGTCCAACTTTTGCAGCGAGTTCATCCAATAGGTCGCGCAGATTTTCGCGTCGTCGCCGTCGGCGAACGTATTCCAACTTGACCAATTCCGCCGCCGACGCGGCATGAAGCTTTCATCGCGGTGCAGCAGCGCGAGATTGCGGGAGTAGCGGAAGGCGCTGAGTCAGCGGCTGCTCATTTTCGCTCGGCGCCTCGATCATCGCCAACGCTTCGTCGGCATGGGAAGCGATAACGACATGGTCGAATGCCTCCTCGGACCCATCGGCGGCAAGAATCGAAACGCCGCCGCCCTTCCGCCGGACGCGTTGGACCTTGCGCGTCCAAGCGGATGTGCGCGCGCGAATTCCCTCGTCAAGGCGCTGACATAAGCCGCCGACCCGCCGCGCACCGAGCGCCAGATCGGCCGCCCGACGAATTTGAACAAGCCGTGATTTTCATAGAACTGAATGAAGGCGCGGGCCGGGAACGCCAAGATCTGCGCCGGCGGCGCGGACCAGATCGCGCCGGCCATCGGCAGGATGTGGTCTTCCTCGAAGGCCTTTCCAAACCCTCCGCGCGTCAAGTACTCGCCCAGCGTCATACGGTCCAGGCGGCCGGATTTCAGCGCGGCCGGCGCTTGGCGATAGAAGCGCGCCAGGTCAATCAGCATCGCCCAAAAGCGCAGACGAAAAATGTTTTCCTTCTGTCCGAACAATGCCCCGATGTCGCCACCGGAATATTCGTGGGCGCCCCCGCATACGGAAGCCGCAAACGACATGTTCGAGGGGTCGCTGGGAACGCCGATCGCATCGAGCATCGCGACAAAATTCGGATAGGTCCGCGGATTGAAAACGATGAAACCGGTGTCGACAGGAATTTTGCCTCTGGCCGTTTCGACCATCACCGTGTTCGCATGGCCGCCGATGCGGTTGGCTTTTTCGTAAACGACGATATCGTGGCGTCGATGCAGCAGCCAAGCCGCCGATAGCCCGGAAACGCCCGAGCCGACGACTGCGATTTTGAGGCGTTTGGACGACAGCATGGGGTTTTCGGGCCTTTTTCCTGCGGTGCGCGGTCCCTTTTGTCGGTACGCCGCGTTAGGTCCGCTGGATCACCGCGGGCAGATCCAATCGCTCGCAGGCGCCGTATGAGCTGGCCATGAACCTGTCTTTCGCTCGGCCGTCGTCAGGGCCTTGGCGGCCCTATCGCGCTTTGGGCGAGCGCCTCTGGGCCTGGCCGATGGCTGAGCCGGCGGCACAGGAGAGGGACGTCTGGGCGGAGGCAATAGGCCGTATCGCCGCAACGCAGGACAGGACGGCCTTCGCCGCGCTGTTCAACCATTTCGCTCCGCGGGTGAAATCCTTTCTGCTTCGGCGCGGCCTGGCCGACGCTCGCGCCGAGGAAGTCGCTCAGGAGGCCCTGCTCTCGGTTTGGCGCAAAGCCGCAACCTACGAACCGGGCAAAGCGCGCGCCTCGACCTGGATTTTCGCGATCGCGCGCAATCTGCACATCGACGCGCGCCGGCGAGAGGGGCGCAGCGTCGCCGAGGAGCTCGACGCGATCGAACGCGACTACGAAATCGATACGGCGCCGTTGGGCGACGAAACGATGATGGTCGCCGAGCGCGAGAGCAACGTTCGCGCCGCGCTGGAACGTCTGCCGGAGGAGCAGAGAAAAGTTGTGCGCCTTTCGTTTTTTGACGACGCGCCGCACGCTCAAATCGCCAAAAGCCTCGGTATCCCCTTGGGCACCGTGAAGTCGAGGCTGCGGCTGGCGTTCGTGCGCTTGAAAAGCCTGTTGGACGAGTCATGACCGTGCATCATCCCGAGCCCGCGCTTTTGTTCGCCTATGCCGGTGGATCGCTCGATCCCGCGCAACGGCTGTTGATCGCAGCGCATTGCGCCTACTGCCCGGATTGCCCGAAGGCCGCGCGTGCGTTCGAGTGCCTCGGCGGGACGTTGCTCCAGGACGAAGGCGAAGCGCCGCTGGCGCCGGGCGCTCTGCAGCGCGCTCTCTTGCAGCTGGATTCCGAACCGACAAAGGGAAGGGCCGCGTTAAGCGCGTTTCCGACAGAGCCAGGGCTTCCTCGCGTCGTCAGCGCGCATAAGCTCGGCGATTGGCGATGGTTGGCGCCTGGAGTGAGACGGCGCAAGATCGACCTCGGGCCGAACCCGCCGACGCGCGCCTTCCTGCTCAAAGCGGCTGCCGGCATTTCCTTGTTGCCGCACGGCCATTCGGCGCTGGAATGGACCCTCGTGCTGAGCGGGGCCTTCGCCGAAGGCGGCGAGCTTCACCAAAAAGGCGACTTCGTCGCCGCCGACCAGGACGACCAACACCAGATCAAGATCGAGGCTGGCGAGGACTGCGTCTGCCTGATCGCGATGCAAGGGGAAATGAAATGGCGCGGGCCGCTCGCGCCGATCGCCAACCTCTTGTTTCGGCTTTGAACGGATTTTCTGCCGCCGCTGTTCTCGCCCTCTGCCTAGTTGGCATGGCGCTGGCGATGGCAGCCGCTTTCGCTCTGCGGCGCGCAACGGGAAACTCCGGCTGGATCGACGCGACCTGGACATTCGCCGTTGGAGCCGTGGGCGCCGCGGCCGCACTGGAGGCGTCGGGCGCAAATCTGCGCGGCATTATCGTCGCAATCTGCGCGCTCGCATGGGCGCTGCGCCTGGGAGGGCACATCGCCTCGCGCGCCTGGCGTTCGGGCGATGACCCGCGCTACCGAAAGCTGGAGGAGAGTTGGGGCAAGCGAGCGGGGCTAAGATTGTTCCTGTTCCTGCAAGCCCAAGCGTTTGTCGGCGCATGGCTCGCGCTTTGCATTGCGTTTGCCGCGCTCTCGCAGCCATGGGCGCCGCGCGATGCTTTGGCGGGCGGCCTGTTCGCGGTTGCTCTCGTCGGTGAGGCGGTCGCTGACGCCACGCTCGACCGCTTTAAGGCCAATCCCAACAATCGCGGCGGCATTTGCGACGTCGGGCTTTGGAGCCGTTCTCGGCACCCCAACTATTTCTTTGAGTGGCTGACCTGGGTCGCGGCCGCTCTCGCCGCAATCGACCCTTTTGCCAGCGAGTTTTATTGGCTTGCCGCCCTCGCGGCGCCCGCGCTCATGTATTGGACTTTGCGCTATGCCTCGGGCGTTCCACCGGTCGAGGAACGAATGGCCGCAACGCGCGGCGACGCGTTTGAGCGCTACAAAGCCAAGACGCCGGAATTCTTTCCCCGGCTACTGAGCTAGAAATCGGCTCGCGAGGAAATACCCCGATGAGGCTGCGATCGCTCCCAACACCGCGCCCCAGGCCATGTCGGCGATCGAGAGGCTAGTAGACCACGACTTCAGCGTCGCCTGATTTGTCAGGTCGTAGGTCATGTAGGTGAAAAAGCCGTAGAGCGCGCCCGACAGCAGCGCCACGCTCAGCGACTGCGCTTTCACCGCAGGAAGAACCGCGAAATAGGTCAAGCCCAATGGCGCCAGGACATAAAAAATCACTGCCGCGGGAAGGTTCACGGTCTCGGCGAGCAACGGCCCTATCGCGGGGCGATAAATTCGCTCGACCATGACAGCCAGCCAGACCATGTCGAAGGCGACGAACGCGACCAGCGCGCCAAAATAGCCGGCAAGGATCGGCATCGACTAACTCCCACGAGTCTCTTGCACGCTCTACGACGTGGCAAGGAGAGTGGATCAGTGCGGGGACAGATCCGTTGAGCCGCCGGAAATACGGGAATGACGGCGACACTTTTCTGGAGGTTTCGCCGAAACTCCCGACCTGCGCGGCGCGTTACGCGCAGACAGCTCGCGCTGTCAGCCGCGGATGAATAAGGCGCTTGGCGTCGGATGATTGCCGCGGGCTAAGCCGTCTCGGTTATTTCACAAAAACAATACGCGTTAGAATATTCTTTACATTTTCCAGAATAGACGCTATCTGCCCTGAGCAACGCACTACCGGTCTCCTCTTCCAAGGCCCGGTTGGCCGCGCACACGTTCAGATCCAAATTTCGTGAGGCTTTTTTCCAAAAACCAAATTTCCCCCTCGCAAGCCATTGAAAGCCTTCAATGAGGCAGGCTCACGCAAATTTGGCCTCGTCGTAAGGCTTTGAAATCGCTCAATGACCCCATTTTTGGATCAATCATGCGATTTCAAAGGGTTAGGTCGCCAAACGCTTGGAATTTGCGCAAAATTGGGGAGAATATTTGGTCGCAACCCGGGGTCAACCCGTTCCCTGCGGCTCGGCCATGAACTGCGCTTTTGCCAGCGCCGCGAACGCGCCGCCCTTGGCGACCAGCGTCTCGAACGTCCCCTCCTCGATGACGCGCCCGCGGTCGAGCACTAGAATGCGGTCGGCGTTGCGCACCGTGGCCAAGCGGTGGGCGATGACGAAGGTGGTGCGTCCGCGCATTGCTTCATCGAGCGCTTGCTGCAGGCGCGTCTCGGTGCCGGCGTCGAGCGCGCTGGTGGCTTCGTCGAGCACCATGATCGGCGGGTCTTTCAGCAGCGCCCGGGCGATGGCGAGGCGCTGGCGCTCGCCGCCCGACAGCGTGCGGCCACGCTCGCCAACCATGGTCGCCAATCCGTGCGCCTGAGCGCGCACGAAATCGGCGGCTTGGGCGCGTTCCAGCGCCCGCCAGATCTCGGCGTCCGAAGCGTCCGACTTGCCCATGCGCAGGTTCTCTTCGATCGTGCGCGCAAAGAGATAGGGCTCTTGAAACACCACGCCGACGTTCGCGCGCAGCGAGTTGAGCGTGAAGTCCCTGATGTCGCGCCCGTCGACGCTCACGCGTCCCGCGCTTGGGTCGAACACGCGGTGCAGCAGCGCCAGCGTCGTGGTCTTGCCCGAGCCGGTGCCGCCCACCAGAGCGATGGTCTCGCCTGGGCGCGCCTGAAAGGAAATGTCGTTCAGCGCGGGGCCGCCGCCGTAGGAAAAGCTGACATGTTCGAAGCGAACGTCGCCGCTGAGGCGCCCGGCCGACGTCGCCCCCACACGCTCGACGACATCGCTCTTGCGCTCGAGAATGCCGAAGAACGCGCGCACCTGCGCCGATTGCCCAAACATGAAGTAGACGAAGTTATTGCTCTGTTCGATGCGCGCGATCATGCCGGCGGCGAGACTCATGAAGGCGACGATCTGGCCCAACGTCGCCTGCCCGCGCATGTTCAGCGCGACGCCAGAAACGAAGATGCCGGCAAGCGTCAGCGTCGCGCCGGCGCGCGTCGCGATGCCGGCAAAAGCCCACCACTTGAGCACCGGAAACTGCGCAGCGAGAAAGCGCTGCGTCATCGCGCGAAGACTGTCCGTCTCGGCTTCGATGCGCGTGAAACTCTGCACGGCGGGCAGATTGCCCAGCACGTCCGACACTTGTTTGCCGATGTCGGAATAGACGTCGTTGGCCTCGCCGTTCTTGGCCTGCGTCCGGCGCACGACGAAGTTGATGGACACGGCGGACAACGCGATCAGCACGAACAACAGCGAACCCAGCCGCCAGTTCACCAGCAGCGTCGCCGGCAGCAGCACGAACAACGACAGAAACACCGCGCAGTGCTCGCGGAAGAACAGCAGCCACAGCGAGAACATGCCGTTGGCGCCGTCGATCATGATCTTGAGCAATTGGCCGGTGTGCGCCTGGACATGGAACGCCGTCGGCAGGTGCATCAAATGCTCGAAGAAGTCCGCCATCGCGGCGAACCGGCGCTGGTGCGACAGCCGGTCCGAGAACAGGTTCAGCAGCACCCCGGCAATGATCGAGAACAAGCCAAGGGCCGCCCACAGCGCCACCCACGGGCCAACGTCGCTCCAGCGCGCCGGCGCGCCCCCGCCCTGCCCGGCGGCGAGACGGTCGACGACTTTGCCCAGCAGCAGCGGCTCCACGAATTGCGTGGTCGCCAGCACGCAATTGGCGAGAACGAGCGCGAGCGCGCCGCGCCAGACCGGGTGCAGCAGGCTGAGAACGCGGACGTAGAGGGCGAAGATGGACATGGGCTATGTGTCGGCTTCCCGAACGCGTCCTATCGGCCGCGTTGGACGCGCAGTCTACGCCTTCGCCAGCGCGTCGAACGCCTGCAGCCGCGCGATCAGCGCCTCAAAATTCTTCAGCGCCACCATGGTGGGTCCGTCCGACGGGGCGTGGTCGGGGTCGGGATGGGTCTCGATGAAGACGCCGGCGACGCCGACCGCGACGGCGGCGCGCGCGAGCACGGCGACGAACTCGCGCTGGCCGCCGGAAGACGCGCCCTGCCCGCCCGGCTGCTGCACGGAATGGGTGGCGTCGAAGATCACCGGGGCGCCGGTCTCGCGGGCCATGATCGGCAGCGAGCGCATGTCGGAGACGAGCGTGTTGTAGCCGAAACTGGCGCCGCGTTCGGTCACCAGCACGTTGTGCGCGCCGCCGCCCTCGAGCTTGGCGACGACATGCTTCATATCCCAGGGCGCCAGGAACTGGCCCTTCTTCACGTTGACGGCGCGCCCGGTCTTGCGCCGCCGCGAGCAGCAGATCGGTCTGCCGGCAAAGAAACGCCGGGATCTGCAGCACGTCGACGACCTCGCCGATCGGCGCGCATTGCCAGCTCTCGTGCACGTCGGTCAGCGTCGGCAGGCCGAGCTTGTCGCGTATTTCGGCGAAGATCGGCAGCGCCGCCTCCAGGCCGACGCCGCGGCCGGTCGCGCCCGAGGTGCGGTTGGCCTTGTCGAACGAACTCTTGAACACGACGCCAATGCCGCGCCGCGTGCAAATCTCCTTCAGCGCCGAGGCGACCTCGAAAGCGTGGTCGCGGCTCTCGATCTGGCAGGGGCCGGCGATCAGCGCGAGCGGAAGCGATTGGCCAAAACGCACGGCGCCCGCGCCGGAGCCGATGGTGACAACTGCATTCACGGACATGTTTCGCCCCCTGGCCGCCTATTCGCAGGGCAAGCCCTTAAAACGCGAAAGGCTCGCGGGCAATTGCGCGCGAGCCTTCGACGGCGTTCGGAAGAAGTTTGAGAGGCTAGTCCTGCGGGATCGCCAGCGGCGTCGCAGGAGCGGCGGAGGCCATTGGTCCCGGCCCCGCGCCGTCTTTCCTGTAGACGTCCGGCCGGAACTGCACGACGCCATCGGGCGTCGCCCAGGCGGTTATGTAAACCCAATACACCGGCACGGGCTTGGCCAACTTCACGTCGTTGCGCTGGCCCGAATTGATGACGGCGTCGACCTGTTCGCGGGTCCAACCCGAGTTGTCCTTGAGCAGCCAGACGACGTAGTCGCGCACGTCTTGCACGCGCACGCAGCCCGACGACACGAAGCGGAAATCGTCGCCGAACACGCCGCGCTCCGGGCGTGTCGTGCATGTAGACGCCGTAAGGATTGTTGATGTTGATGCGCACCGCGCCCAGCGAGTCGAGGTCGGCGCCGGATCCTGCCGATAGCTGTAATGCGTGGCGTCGTCGCGTGTTCCAGTTGACGGACGAGGGCTGAACCTCGTTGCCGTTCTTGTCGATGATGTGGATCTTCTCCGCCGTCAGATAGTTCGGATCCGCCTTCATCTTGGGGATCAGGTCCTTCTTGATGAGGGACGGCGGCACGTGCCAGATACGGGTTGAAATTGATGTCGAGCGCCTTGGTCTGCATGATCGGCGACTGGCGGTCGATCTTGCCGACGCCCGCGTCGTGGTGCGAGTAGACGACGCCGTCTTCAACCGTCTCGACCTCGGCCGAGGGAATGTTGAGCAGGACGAAGCGCTCGCCAAGGTCGCCGGCATAAGAGCGCAGCCGCACGATATTGACCTGCAACTGCTGCAGCCGCGCCTCGGCCGAAACGTTCAAGGCGGTGAGCGTCGCCTCGTCGACGACGCCGCTCGGGGAGATGCCGTGGCGTACCTGGAAGCGCTGAACGCCCGCTTCGACGAACGAGTCGTACGCCGCGCCTTGCCCGGCGACGTTGTCCAAATCGCCGGACTGAATGAGCCGCTGACGCAAAGCCTGCACGGCTTTCGAGCGCGATCCAACTCGCAGCTCGCCGCCCGGGACCGGCGTGAAACCGCCGTTGGAGACGAGGCTCTGGTAGGTCGCGATCGCCTGCTCGGTGGCGCTGACCGTCGCAGGGGAGAGAATCGGCGTCGTCTCGCGCGACAGCGTCGTCCGGTTGCCGGCTTCATAGCTTTGCGGCCAATCGGCCTGCGAGTCGCCGCTCTTCTCTTGAGCGAAGGCCGTGCCGGCGATCGCCAGAAGCGGCAGCGCGGCGGCGATGCGCAAGACCGCACGCCGGGATTGCATGGAGGAAACGAAAGCAGCCATATCGACGACAACACCTCTGAGCAGACGCAGAGACTCGAATCCCGCCCCTGCCGTTCACGGCCTTATTAATAGCCCGTCAGCGTTAATAAAGCCGCCACTCCGGCGAATTTGTGGCTCCCCTCCGGTCACGATGCCGTCAAATGAAAACGGGCGACCCGAGGGCCGCCCGTTTGCCTATTTTAGCGCCAAAAGGCTCTGTTTACAGCCGATACTTGATCTGGTCGGCCCAGAAGCGCTCCAGACGCGCCAGCGACTGATTCATCTTGGCGAAGTCGTCGACGAGGACGCCGCCGATCTGCTCGACCGTCTTGGCATGCTTTTCATAAAGCGCCGTCACGATCGCGTGCACTTCGCTGCCCGACTCGGTCAGGCTGATGCGCACCGAGCGGCGGTCAACACGCGAACGGGCGTGGTGCAAATAGTTCATTTCGACGAGTTTCTTCACGTTGTACGAGACGTTCGAACCCAGATAATAGCCGCGGGTGCGCAACTCGCCGGCGGTCAATTCTTTGTCGCCGATGTTGTACAGCAACAAAGCCTGCACGGCATTGATGTCGGAACGACCGCGACGGTCGAATTCGTCCTTAATGACGTCGAGGAGGCGGCGATGAAGCCGCTCGACCATGGTCAGTGTTTCCAAATAAACGGGACGAACCGTCGCAAAACGATCGGAACGGGCCCCCACATCTTCAACTTTAGCAAGATTGCTCATTGAAATTCCGCCTGTTCTGCTGCCTCGGCCCAGATTTTTATTCGGTCCGTATAGGCGTTTTGTAACCTTCGGCAGTGAAGACGAGTTTAAAAGTCAAGATGAACGTGGGGTATATTTGTTTTGGTGAACTTCCGCTAAATTGTTGGAATTTTTAACCTTAAGAACTCTTAAGGACGCTCGCGGCTGGCTTTCCACAGCAGCACGAAATAGCCGCAGGCCAAAGCGAGATCGATGCCGCCGGTCAACACCCGATTCGGGTTGATGGAGACGCCAAGCGCCAGCGCCGCCGTCTCGAACACGCAGGTCGCCAGCCAGATCACCCCGCCCCACGGCGAGGCCAGCCATAGCCCAACCGCGGCGACTAGCTCCGCGGCGGCGAGAAAGATCGTGGTCGCCTGTATTGGCGCGGGCAAGGATTGCAGCACGCCCAAGCGCGGCGCGGCGCCCAGCAGCACCGCCCAGTTCAACAGCCCCTTAGCCAGCCAAACGACGGCGAGCGTGCGCATGAACCACAGCAGGGCGGTGGTCCATCGCCACGACTTCAGGATCGCCGCGCGGTCGAGCGGCTCGCCCGGCTTGAGATCGATGACGGCGATCTCGCCGTCCCGGTTCTGCCGCATCACGTGTCTCATGGCGTCAGATCTTGCAGCATCAATTCGGTTTCGCCAAGCGGCGCGAACGCTTCTTCGACGCGGTCAGGGTCGGCCTGCGACCAACGCGGAGCCTGATCTTTGTCGATCACCGCCGCCCGCACGCCTTCCAGGAACTCCGAGTCGAGGCCAATCCGCGATACGATGCGGAAGTCCTGCTGTAGGGTTTCACGCAGCGTCATTCCGGCGGCGCTTAAGATCTGACGAAGAGCGATCGCCTGCGAGCACGGCGACTTTTGCCGCAGCGCCCGCGCCGCCTCCACGGCAAGCGGCTCGGCGCGGCTCTCCAGCGCCGATAGCAGCGCTTGCCGCGTCGGCGCGGCGAACGCGGAGGCGATCCAACGGCTGGCGTTGACGAGAGCTGAGGGCCCGAACGCCTCCGTCGCGCTCACCAGGGCGTCGTCCGCCGTCCGCTCACACAGAGCCGTCTCCAGCTCCGCGAGCCGCGCCCGCGGCACGCCGTGTGTCGCCAGGCGCAACGCCCGCATATCGCCAGCGTCCGCGCTCAAGCCGGTGACCGCAAGCAGGGCCCCAACGCGGTTGGGCAGCCGCGACAGTTCAAAAGTCGCGCCGACGTCGGGAAAAAACCCGATGCCGACTTCCGGCATAGTGAGCGATCCGGCCTCGGTGGTCACACGGTGGGAGGCGTGGAGGAACAGCCCGACGCCCCCGCCCATGACCAGGCCGTCGGCGAGCGCAATCACAGGCTTGCTGTAGCGAGCGATCCGCCAATCGAGTTCATACTCCTCGCGCCAGAAGCGCAGCATGTCGGCGTGGCGTCCGCCGCGGCCCCATTCGTAGAGCGCGCGGATGTCGCCACCCGCGCAGAAGGCGCGACCGCCGGAGGATTTTATGACGACGTGGCGGACTTTGGAGTCGGCGGCGAAGGCGTCGAGCGCGGCGCCGATCTGCCGCACCATGCCCAAGTTAAGCGCGTTGAGCGCTTTCGGACGATTGAGGACGATAGAGCCCGCCGCGCCACGCGTCTCGACGAGGACCTCGTCGGTAGGCGACCCGCCTTCGCTCACGCGCCCTGGCGCGCTGCGATCACGTCGTCGATCGCCGCGGCGACGGTGTCGACGCTTTGCATACCGTCGACTTCCCGCAGGATCCCGGTGGAACGGTAGTGCGGCGTAACGGCCGCGGTGTCGCGGAAATAGACGGCGAGACGGTTCTTGAACACTTCGGGATCGTCGTCCTTGCGCACCGGCTGACCGGCCGCGCGCGCCTGGTCCGCGCGTCCCTGGATACGCTGGACGAGGCGGGTTTCATCGACCTTGAGTTCGATGGCGGCGTCGAGCGGCGTGCCCTTGGCAGCGAGCATGGCGTCGAGCGCCTGAGCCTGCGCCGCGGTGCGCGGAAAACCGTCGAGTATGTAACCTTTGGCGGTGTCAGCCTGCCCGAGCCGGTCGGAGATGATGCCGATGACGACATCGTCGGAGACGAGCGCTCCGGACTCCATGATCGCCTTCGCCTTCAGGCCGATCGGCGTGCCCGCAGCCACAGCGGCGCGTAGCATGTCTCCCGTCGAGAGATGCGCGAGAGCGAAATTCTTGACCAGTCGTGCCGCTTGCGTACCCTTGCCCGCTCCAGGCGGCCCCAAAAGAACCAGTCTCACTTCTTCCTGCCCCTAGGTTTAGCCTTGCGGATCAAGCCTTCGTATTGCTGGGCCTGTAGATGTCCGTAGATCTGCGCCACCGTGTCCATGGTGACATTGACGACGATCAAAAGCGTGGTGCCGCCAAAATAAAGCTGCGTCGCCGAATAAGACGTCAGCAGTTCCGGCAGCACGCAGATCAGCGCGAGATAGCCGGCGCCGATGAGGGTGATGCGGGTGAGCACGTAGTCGATGTATTGCGCGGTCTTCTCGCCGGGGCGCACGCCGGGAACGAAACCCCCATGCTTGCGCAGATTGTCGGCGGTGTCCGCAGGATTGAAAACCGTCGCGGTGTAGAAGAACGCGAAGAACACGATCAACGCGACGTAGAGCAGGATGTAGAGCAGCCCGCCGCGGCCGAGCAGCGCCGTGATCGTCGAAAGAATGCCGTTGCTCGCAGCGCTGCCTTGCAGAAAGTTCGCCACGGTGGTCGGCAGCAGCAGCAGGGACGAAGCGAAGATCGGCGGAATCACGCCGGCGGTGTTCAGCTTCAGCGGTAGGAAGGAGCTTTGTCCTTCGTACATCTTATTGCCGACTTGCCGCCGCGGATATGTGATCGGGATGCGCCGCTGCGCGCGCTCCATGAACACGATGAAGGCGATCACGACGAGCGCCATGATGAAAATGGCGAGCAACAACGCCGTCGACATCGTGCCGTGGGCGGCCAGATCGAACAACTGCGCCAAAGCCTGCGGAAGGCGGGCCACGATGCCAGAGAAAATGATCAACGAGGAACCGTTGCCGACGCCGCGCGAGGTGATCTGCTCTCCGAGCCAGACCAGGAACATCGTCCCACCGGTGAGCGTGATCACGGTCGAGACCCGGAACATCAAGCCAGGCTCGCTGACGATGCCGGGGCGGCCCTCGAGTCCGAACGCGATGCCGTAAGCCTGGAACACCGCCAGGATCACAGTGAGGTAGCGGGTATATTGGTTGAGGACCTTTCGCCCGGCTTCGCCGTCTTTCTTGATCGCGGCGAGTTGCGGCAGCACCGAGCTCAGAAGCTGGATGATGATCGACGCCGAAATGTAAGGCATGATGTTCAGCGCGAACACCGCCATGCGCTGCACGGCGCCGCCGGAGAACATGTTGAAGAGGTCGAGGACGCCCTGCCGCTGACCGGTGAACGAGGCCTCAAAAGCCGCCGGGTCGATGCCGGGGAGCGGAATATAGGTGCCGAGGCGATAGACGATCAGCGCGCCGAGCGTGAACCAGATGCGTTGCATCAGCTCCGGCGAACGGGTGAACGAGGAAAGCTTGATGTTCGCGGCGAGCTGCTCGGCGGCGGAGGCCATGCGTTCCTCATCTCCTAAAAGGGCGCCTGGGGCGCGCCTTATGTGGACGCCTCCGGCTTGGGGCGCCTAAGGCGCGCCGCCCTTCAGCCATATAGGGGCGCGCCATCCCGCGCGCACCCTCCCCTCCCGAGGAATTTAAGCTTTGGCCTTCGCCACTTTGGCGACCGGCTCCGGTTTCGTCACTTTGACAGAACCGCCAGCTTTTTCAATCGCCGCGATCGCGCTCTTGGAGGCCGCGTGGACTTCGAAGGCCGCCTTGGCCTTGAACTCGCCGCGCCCGAGGATTTTCACGCCGTCGTGAACCTTGGCGATCACGCCCGCCTTGACTAGCGTCTCCTCGGTGACGGTCCCGCCGGCCTGCAACAGGCCGGAGTCGAACGCTTCCTGCAGACGGTCGAGGTTGATGGTGTTCAGCTTCAGCGGCGACAACGCGTTGAAGCCGCGCTTGGGCAGGCGGCGATGCAGCGGCATTTGGCCGCCTTCGAAGCCCTTGATGCGCACGCCCGAACGCGCCGTCTGGCCCTTGCCGCCCCGGCCGGCCTGCTTGCCCTTACCCGAGCCAATGCCGCGACCGACGCGCGTGCGATACTGCGTCGCGCCGTCGTTGTCTTTGATGACGTTAAGTTTCATAGCGAACTATCCTTAGCCTTCGACGCGCACGAGATGCGCGACTTTGGCGATCATGCCGCGGACCGCGGGCGTGTCCTGCAGCGTCGCCTTACGGCCGATGCGGCTCAGGCCGAGGCCCTTCAGCGTCGCGCGCTGATCGGACTGACGGCCGATCGCCGAACCAACCTGCTCGACGACAATTTGCTTGGCTTTGCTCATGGCGAAGCGGTCCTTCAATTCAAGATCAAGAATCGGCCGCGTCGGCTTCAACCCCGACCCGGCGCGATTGCAGCGTCGATACTTTGAGGTTGCGGCGCGCCGCGACCGAGCGCGGGCTGTCCTGGCCCTTGAGGGCGTCGAACGTCGCGCGGATCATGTTGTAAGCGTTCGAAGAGCCTTGGCTCTTGGCGACGATGTCATGGACGCCGAGGGACTCGAACACAGCGCGCATCGGGCCGCCGGCGATGATGCCGGTGCCGGCCGGCGCGGCGCGAACCGTCACGCGGCCCGCGCCATGGCGGCCCTGCGCGTCGTGATGCAACGTGCGGCCTTCGCGGAGCGCCACGCGCACGACGCCGCGCTTGGCGGCTTCGGTCGCTTTGCGGATCGCCTCTGGCACTTCGCGCGCCTTGCCGTGGCCGAAACCGACGCGACCCTTCTGGTCGCCGACGACGACGAGCGCAGCGAAGCCGAAACGACGGCCGCCCTTCACCACTTTGGCGACGCGGTTGATATGCACCAGACGGTCGACGAATTCGCTGTCGGCCTTCTCGCCTCTGTTGTCGCGGCCGCGGCCGCCGCCTTCACCTTCACGGGCCATGATTCAATTCCGTCCGGTTAAAACTCGAGGCCGCCTTCTCGGGCGCCCTCCGCAAGCGCTTTCACGCGCCCATGATAGAGATAGCCGGCGCGGTCGAAGACGACGGCCTTCACGCCCGCCTTCTTCGCTCGCTCGGCGAGTTCCTTGCCGATCTTGCGCGCGGCGCCGATGTCGGCGCCGGTCTTGAGGCCTTCGCGCAGGCTCTTTTCCATCGTCGAGGCGGCGGCCAAGGTGACCCCCTTCTCGTCGTCGATCACTTGCGCGTAAATCTGCTTGGACGAGCGGAACACCGAAAGGCGCGGACGCCCGTTGGCGCTGGCGCGGATCGCTTTGCGGACGCGCGCAGTGCGCTTGAGGTCGAGTTCTTTCTTGGCCATGGCGGTTACTTCTTCTTGCCTTCCTTGCGGAAGATGAATTCGCCGACGTACTTCACGCCCTTGCCCTTATAGGGCTCCGGCGGACGCAGCGAGCGGATCTCGGCGGCGACCTGCCCGACCTGCCGCTTGTCGATGCCGACGATGGTGATCTCGGTCGGCTTCGGCGTGGTGATCGTGATGCCCGCGGGCACCTCGAAGTTCACGTCGTGGCTGAAGCCAAGCGAGAGCTGCAAGCTCTTGCCCGCCATCGCCGCCTTGTAACCGACGCCGTTGATCTCAAGCTTCTTTTCGAAGCCCTTGGTCACGCCAGCCACCAGATTGGCGACCGACGCACGCGTCGTTCCCCACATCGCGCGGGTGCTCTTTTCCTCGTCGTGCGGCGTCACGTGGATGGCGCCGTCCTCAAGTTTCACGCCGACGGAGTCTCGGCGCCGTGAACTTAAGTTCACCCTTCGCGCCCTTCATCGAGATCTTCTGCCCTTCGACCTTGGCGGTGACGCCAGCCGGAACGGGCACGGACTTTTTTCCGATACGAGACATGTCGAAACTTCCTTCGCCCTTACGGCTTAGAACACCGTGCAGAGCACTTCGCCGCCCACGTTGTTCTCGCGGGCAGAATGGTCGGCCATGACGCCTTTCGGCGTCGACAGGATCGCGACGCCGAGCCCGTTGGCGACGCGCGGCATGGCGTCGACGCCAGCGTAAACGCGGCGGCCGGGTTTGGAGACGCGCTCGATCTTCTTGATGACCGGCTGGTCGTCAAAATACTTCAGTTCGATCTCGAACTCCTTGCGGCCGTCGCCGAAGTCCGTGGTCGAATAGCCGCGGATGTAGCCTTCCGCCGCGAGCACGTCGAGGACGTGCTGGCGCAAGGCCGAACCCGGGGTCGAAACTTTGCCGCGCCTGCGCATTTGCGCGTTGCGGATGCGGGTGAGCATGTCGCCCAAGGGATCGTTCATAGCCATGACGCTTCTCCCCTCACCAGCTCGACTTCACAAGGCCCGGAATCAGGCCCTTGTTGCCAAAGTCGCGCAGCGCGATGCGGGACATCCTGAACTTCGCATAGACGCCGCGCGGGCGCCCCGACACTTCGCAGCGGTTGCGGAAGCGGATCTTGGAGCCGTTGCGCGGCAACGCCGCCAACCGAAGCCGCGCCTCAAAACGCTGCTCCATCGCCAGATTGTCGTCGTTGGCGATATCCATCAGCTTCTTCCGACGCGCGGCGAATTTCTTCGCCAGGCGCTGACGCCGCAGGTTATTCTCGATCGCACTCTTCTTCGCCATTCAAGGCCTCCAATTTCCGCGTTTGAGCTTTTGGCTCACTGCCGGAAGGGAAAATTCAGCGCCTTTAGCAAGGCGCGGGCTTCTGCGTCGGTCTTGGCGGTCGTGCAGACGACCACGTCCATACCAAGCGAGATCTCGGACTTGTCGTAGTCGATCTCGGGGAAAATGATATGTTCTTTGATGCCGAGCGCGTAATTGCCGCGCCCGTCGAACGACTTCGGATCCAGACCGCGGAAGTCGCGCACGCGCGGTAGGGCGATCGTCACCAGACGGTCGAGGAATTCGTACATCCGAGCCTTGCGCAAAGTCACCTTGGCGCCGATCGGCATGTTCTCGCGCACCTTAAAGGTCGAGATCGCCTTGCGAGCGCGCGTGACAATCGCCTTCTGGCCCGCGATCAGCGAAAGTTCGCCAGCCGCCACAGAAGCCTTCTTGGAATCGTTGACCGACTCGCCAACGCCCATGTTCAGGACGATCTTGTCGACCTTGGGGACCTCAAGCCGGTTCTTATAGCCGAATTCCTTGGTGAGCTCGGCCACGACCTTCTCGTCGTAAACCTTGCGCAGCCGCGCGACATAGCCCTTCGTCGGCGCCTTCGGGCGGCCGGCGGCGGCCGTTTCGCTGGCGGCGGCCTTCGCTTTGCCCTTCGCCTTGGCGGCGGGAGCGTCAGCTTTGTCCGCCGGAGCGGCTTTCGGGGTCTTGGCGGGCTTTTCAGCCTTCGGATCAGCCATCGATCAAATCTCCGGAACGCTTGGCGACGCGAACCTTGCGGCCGTCATCGAGAACTTTGAAACCGACGCGGGTCGGCTTGCCATCTTTCGGGTCGGCAACCGCCAAATTGGACAGGTTGATCGGCGCCGGCTTGGCGATGATGCCGCCTTCGGCGTTTTTCGCCGAGGGGCTGGTGTGACGGCGCACAATGTTTACGCCTTCGACGACGGCGCGGCCGGCGGACGGCAACACCTGCGTCACGGTCCCGGAACGGCCCTTGTCGCGGCCGGTCAAGACGACGACGCGGTCGCCTTTACGGATCTTGGCGGCCATTACAGCACCTCCGGCGCGAGCGAGATGATCTTGACGTGGTTCTTGGCGCGCAACTCGCGCGGCACGGGCCCAAAGATGCGGGTGCCGACCGGCTCGGCCTGGTTGTTGATCAACACAGCGGCGTTCGAGTCGAAGCGGATCACCGATCCGTCCTTGCGGCGAATGTCCTTGGCGGTGCGCACGACGACCGCCTTCATGACATCGCCCTTCTTCACCTTGCCGCGCGGAATGGCTTCCTTGATCGAGACGACGATGATGTCGCCGATCGAGGCGTAGCGGCGCTTGGAGCCGCCGAGCACCTTGACGCACATCACGCGCCGAGCGCCGGAATTGTCGGCGACGTCAAGGTTGGTTTGCATCTGAATCATGACAACGACTACCTTTTAAAAGCGTGAGCCCAGATCGGCGCTCGGCGCTTTAAGCCTTCGGCGCTTGGTCGATGACGACCCAACGCTTCAATTTCGAAATCGGCGCGGACTCTTCGAATCGAGACCTGGTCGCCGATCTTGTGGTTCTTGTGCTCGACATGCGCGTGGTACTTCTTGGACCGGCGCACGGTCTTCTTCAGCAACGGATGGGTGTAGCGGCGCTCGACGCGCACGACCAACGTCTTTTCCTGCTTGTCGGAAACGACGACGCCCTGGAGGATTCGCTTCGGCATGGATTAGCCCTTCGCCTTTTCCGTGGCGCGCTTCTGCGCTTCGAACGTCTTCGTCCGCGCGATGTCGCGACGCACGATGCGCACCCGGTTGGTGTCCTGGAGCTGCCCGCTCGCGCGCTGGAAGCGCAAGTTGAACTGCTCCTTCTTCAGCTTCAGCGTCTCGTCGCCGAGTTGGTCGACGGTCATCGCCTTAAGGTCGGAGACGCGATTCTTGATTTTCATGGCCTGTGCGCTCCTTACTCGACGATGCGCTGGATGAAGCGCGTGCGGATCGGCAGCTTGGCGGCGGCAAGTGCGAACGCCTCACGCGCGACCGTCTCCGGCACGCCGTCGACTTCGAACATGATGCGGCCGGGCGCGACGCGCGCGATCCACAATTCCGGCGCGCCCTTGCCCTTGCCCATGCGCACTTCGATGGGCTTCTTCGAGACCGGCACGTCCGGGAACACGCGGATCCAGACGCGGCCCGGCGCGCTTCATGTGACGCGTGAGGGCGCGGCGGGCCGCCTCGATCTGGCGCGCGGTGACGCGCTCCGGCTCCATGGCCTTCAGGCCAAACTCGCCGAAATTCAGCGCAAAGCCGCCCTTCGTATTGCCGTGGATGCGGCCCTTGAAGGCTTTGCGGAATCTCGTTTTCTTAGGCTGCATCATGGCAGGAAATCCTTGGACTTTACGCCGCGTCGCGATCGCCGCGGTCACGCCCCTCGCGGGGCTCGCGCGGTTCGCGGCGGGGACGATGGCTCGTCGAATGATCGGCTTCGGCCAGGCGCTTGTCCTGCGCCATCGGATCGTGCTCCAGAATTTCGCCCTTGAAGATCCAAACCTTGATGCCGCACGTGCCGTAAGCGGTGTGCGCGGTGGCGACGCCATAGTCGATGTCGGCGCGCAACGTGTGCAACGGCACGCGGCCTTCGCGATACGCCTCAGAGCGCGCGATCTCCGCGCCGCCAAGACGGCCGGCGCAGATGATCTTGATGCCGCCGGCGCCCAAACGCATCGCCGACTGCATCGCCCGCTTCATGGCGCGGCGGAACGCGACGCGGCGCTCGAGCTGCTGCGCGATCGAGTCGGCGACCAGCGTCGCGTCGACTTCAGGCTTGCGCACTTCGACGATGTTGATCGCGACTTCCGACTTGGTCATCTTCGCGATCTGCTTGCGCAGCTTCTCGATGTCCGCGCCCTTCTTGCCGATGACGACGCCGGGGCGGGCCGAGTGGATGTTGACGCGGGCCTTCTTGTGCGGGCGTTCGATCACGATCTTCGAGATCGCCGCCTGCTTGAGCGCCTTAGTCAGGGTCTCGCGGATCTTGACGTCTTCGTGCAACAACTTGGCGTATTCAGCCTTGTTGGAGAACCAGCGCGAATCCCAAGTCCGGTTGACGCCGAGACGAAGGCCGATCGGATTGATTTTCTGTCCCATCGATCCCTCCCTTAGGCCGCGGCCGAAGCGGCCGGAGCCGCCTCTTCGCGCTTCTCGCGCACGACGATGGTGATGTTGGAGAACGCCTTCTCGATGCGTCCGGCCCGGCCGCGGGCGCGGGGGCTGAAGCGCTTCATGACGAAGTCCTTGCCGACATAAGCCTCGCCGACGACCAGATCGTCGACGTCGAGCTCATGGTTGTTCTCGGCGTTGGCGATCGCGGACTCCAGCGCCTTGCGAACCTCGGTCGAGATGCGCTTGTGCGAGAACTCGAGGTCGGCGAGCGCCGCCGTGATCTTCTTGCCGCGGATGAGCTGCGCGACAAGGTTGAGCTTGCGCGGGCTCACGCGGAGCATGCGCACGGTCGCCTTGGCTTCGTGCTCTGCGAGCGCGCGGGGCGTGGCTTGTTTGGACATGGCCGATTAAGCCTTCTTCGCTTTCTTATCGGCCGTGTGGCCGTGGAACGTGCGCGTCGGCGCGAATTCGCCGAACTTGTGGCCGATCATCTCTTCGCTGACCGACACCGGCACATGCTTATGGCCGTTGTGGACGCCGAAAGTGAGGCCGACGAATTGCGGCAGGATCGTCGAACGACGGCTCCATATCTTGAGGACTTCCGAGCGCCCCGAGGACTTCGAGACGTCGGCCTTCTTCAACAAATAGCCGTCGACGAACGGCCCCTTCCAGATTGAGCGGGTCATAGGCTTAGCCCTGTTTCTTGCGGGCGTGCCGCGATGCGATGATGAACTTGTCGGTCGCCTTGTTATTGCGGGTCTTCTTGCCCTTGGTCGGCTTGCCCCACGGCGAGACCGGATGGCGGCCGCCGGAGGTTCGGCCTTCGCCGCCGCCGTGCGGATGGTCGACCGGGTTCATGGTGACGCCGCGGTTATGCGGCTTGCGGCCGAGCCAGCGATTGCGGCCGGCCTTGCCGAGCGAGGCGTTCATGTGGTCCGGGTTCGACACCGCGCCCACCGTCGCCATGCACTGGCCGTGCACCTGGCGCTGCTCGCCCGAGTTCAGACGGAGGGTAACAAAGCCCTGGTCGCGGCCGACGATCTGCGCGTAGGCGCCGGCCGAGCGGGCGATCGCGCCACCCTTGCCGATCTTCATCTCGACATTGTGCACGATCGTGCCGACCGGCATCGCCGCCAACGGCATCGCGTTGCCCGGCTTGACGTCGACATGCGCGCCCGCGACCACTTCGTCGCCGGGCGAAAGCCGCTGCGGCGCAATGATGTAGGCCTGGACGCCGTCGGTGTACTTGATCAGCGCGATGAAGGCGCTGCGGTTGGGGTCATATTCCAGACGCTCGACCTTGGCCGGCACGTCCTGCTTGGTGCGCTTGAAATCGACGATGCGGTACGACTGCTTATGGCCGCCGCCGCGAAAGCGCACGGTGATGCGGCCGCGATTGTTGCGCCCGCCCTTCTCCGACTTGCCTTCGGTCAAAATCTTGAGCGGCTTGCCCTTGTGAAGGGCGCTGCGGTCGACGAGCGCGAGCTGACGCAGGCCCGGGGTCGTCGGATTGTAGGTTTTCAACGGCATGATCCGCTCCCCTTAGACGCCGGTCGTCACGTCGATGCGATGGCCGTCGGCCAGCGTCACGATCGCCTTTTTGACGTCCTGCTGGCGCCCACGCATGCCGCGGAACACCTTTGTCTTGCCCTTGCGGAGGATGGTGTTGCACAGCTGTCACCTTGACGTCGAACAGCTTTTCGACGGCTTCCTTGATTTGCGGCTTGGTCGCCTCGCGGCGGACCTTGAACACGACCTGATTGCGCTCAGAAGCCGTCATCGCCTTTTCGGTGATGACCGGCGCGACGATCGTGTCGTAGTGACGCGGATCCACGCTCATTTGAATCGCGCCTCCAGCGCTTCAACAGCGGCTTTGGTGAGCACCAGCTTCGTGCGGCGCATGATGTCGTAAACGTTCGCGCCCTGCACCGGCAGGACGTCGATCAGCGGCAGGTTGCGCGCCGCCTTAGCGAAACGCTCGTTCAGCGTCGCGCCGTCGATGATGAGAGCGTTGACGAGGCTGTGCTTGGCGAAGTTCTCCTTGAGAGCCTTCGTCTTGCCTTCCTCGGCCGCCAGACCGTCCCAAATGATGAGCTCGCCAGCCTTCACTTTGGCCGACAGCGCATGGCGCAACGCCAAAGCGCGCACCTTCTTGGGCAGCGAATGCTCGAACGAGCGCGTCACCGGGCCCATGGCGCGTCCGCCGCCGCGGAACTGCGGCACGCGCGCCGAACCGTGGCGGGCGCCGCCGGTGCCCTTCTGCTTGTACATCTTCTTGCCGGTGCGGTGGATGTCCGCGCGGCCGAGAGCCTTCGCCGAACCGGCGCGGCGCTTGGCGAGCTGCCAATGCACCATGCGCGCGATGATGTCCGTGCGCGGCTCCAGGGCGAACACGTCGTCCGAAAGCTCGATGTCGCCGGCCGATTTGCCGTCGAAGGAGGTCATGCCGATTTTCATGGCGCTTACGCCCCCTTCGCTTCGGCGGCCGCAGGGGCCGCGCGTTCGCGCAACTTAAACTTGCCCGGCGTCGGAGCGTCCTTGGGCAGCGGCTTCTTCACGGCGTCCCGGATCGAGATCCAGTTGCCGGCGAAGCCAGGAACCGAACCCTCAACCAACACCAGGCCGCGCTCAACGTCGGTCACGACGACGCGCAGGTTCTGCGTCGTCACCTGCTCGGCGCCCATGTGCCCGGCCATCTTCTTGTTCTTCCAGGTCTTGCCCGGGTCCTGACGGCCGCCGGTCGAACCGTGCGAGCGGTGCGAGACCGAGACGCCGTGGGTCGCGCGCAAGCCGCCGAAGTTCCACTTCTTCATCGGGCCGGCGAAGCCCTTGCCGATCGTGATGCCGGTGACGTCGACGAACTGGCCGACCAGGAAGTGGTCGGCGGTGATCTCGGCGCCGACCGGGATCATGTGATCCGGCGAGACGCGGAATTCCGCGAGCCGAAGCTTCGGCTCGACCTGCGCGATGGCGAAGCGGCCGCGCTCGGCCTTCGAGACGTTCTTGGTCTTGGCGAGGCCCGCGCCGACTTGCAGCGCGGTGTAGCCGTTCTTTTCCTGCGTGCGATGCGCAACGACTTCGCAGCCGGCGACTTTAAGCACGGTGACGGGAATATGGTCGCCGGCGTCGTTGAAGACCCGGGTCATTCCCAGCTTTTGGGCGAGTATGCCTGAACGCATGATTTCAGTTCCTTCGGGCGTCGCGCCTACGCGGCGGAGAGGCCCGGTTGCCTTCTTTACAGCTTGATTTCGACGTCGACGCCGGCCGCGAGATCGAGCTTCATCAAAGCGTCGACCGTCTGCGGCGTCGGATCGACGATGTCGAGCACGCGCTTGTGGGTCCGGATTTCGAACTGCTCGCGCGACTTCTTATCGACGTGGGGCGAGCGGTTCACGGTGAACTTTTCGATGCGGGTAGGCAGCGGAATCGGCCCGCGAACCTGCGCGCCCGTGCGCTTGGCCGTGGAGACGATCTCCTTGGTCGAAGCGTCGAGGACGCGGTGGTCATAGGCTTTGAGCCGGATTCTGATGTTCTGCGTATTCATCGAATAATTCCTTGAAGACTTGGCTTGTCGGGCGGAGCGTTTCCGCCCCGCCCATCACTATTTCAAGCGAAGCCTTATTCCTGGATCGAGACGACGACGCCCGAGCCGACGGTGCGGCCGCCTTCGCGGATGGCGAAGCGGAGCTTCTCTTCCATCGCGATCGGCACGATGAGCGCGACGTCCATGGTCACGTTGTCGCCCGGCATCACCATCTCGGTGCCTTCCGGAAGCGTCACGATGCCTGTCACGTCCGTAGTGCGGAAGTAGAACTGCGGACGGTAGTTCGTGAAGAACGGGGTGTGGCGACCGCCCTCTTCCTTGTTGAGGATGTAGGCCTCGGCCTTGAACTTCGTGTGCGGCTTGACCGTGCCCGGCTTGCAGAGCACTTGGCCACGCTCGACTTCTTCGCGCTTGGTGCCGCGCAGCAGGCAGCCGACGTTGTCGCCCGCCTCGCCCTGATCGAGCAGCTTGCGGAACATTTCGACGCCGGTGACGATGGTCTTGGCCGTGGCCTTGAGGCCGACGATCTCGACTTCTTCGCCGACCTTGACGATGCCGCGCTCGATACGGCCGGTGACGACCGTGCCGCGGCCCGAGATCGAGAACACGTCTTCGACCGGCATCAAGAAGGGCTGATCCTTCGGACGCTCCGGCTGCGGGATGTAAGCGTCGACCGCTTCCATCAGCTTCAGGATCGCGTCATGGCCGAGCGCCGGGTTCTTGTCTTCGAGCGCCATCAGCGCCGAGCCGTGAATGATCGGGATCTTGTCGCCGGGGAATTCGTAGCGGGAGAGCAGCTCGCGCACTTCGAGCTCGACGAGCTCGAGCAATTCCGGATCGTCGACCATGTCGCACTTGTTGAGGAACACGACGAGCGCCGGCACGCCGACCTGGCGGGCGAGCAGGATGTGCTCGCGGGTCTGCGGCATCGGGCCGTCGGCGGCGGAGACGACGAGGATCGCGCCGTCCATCTGCGCGGCGCCGGTGATCATGTTCTTCACATAGTCGGCGTGGCCGGGGCAGTCGACGTGGGCGTAGTGGCGGTTCTTGGTCTCGTATTCGACGTGCGCCGTCGAGATCGTGATGCCACGCGCCTTTTCTTCCGGCGCCTTGTCGATCTGGTCGTAGGCGGTGAAGGTCGCGCCGCCGGTCTCGGCGAGCACCTTGGTGATCGCCGCCGTCAGCGACGTCTTGCCATGGTCGACGTGGCCGATCGTGCCGATGTTGCAATGCGGCTTGTTGCGCGCGAATTTCGCTTTTGCCATTGCTAAGCTCCTTATTCTCGTTCTGTCGGCGGCGGACCGCCGGGCGTTCTAGCCTGTTAGCGGTTCTTCTCGATGATGGTCGTCGCGATGCTCGGCGGGACCTGTTCGTAATGGTCGAATTGCATGGTGAAGCTCGCGCGGCCTTGCGTGCCGGAGCGAAGCTGATTCACGTAGCCGAACATGTTCGCCAGCGGCACCATCGCGTTGATCACGTTGGCGTTGGCGCGCATGTCCTGCCCCTGCACCTGGCCGCGGCGGGAGAGCAAGTCGCCCATCACGAAACCGGTGTGTTCCTCAGGAGTCACCACTTCGACCTTCATGATCGGCTCGAGCAGAACCGACTTGCCTTCGCGAAGGCCTTCACGAAACGCCGCGCGGGCGGCGATTTCGAATGCGAGCGCCGACGAGTCGACGTCGTGATACTGGCCGTCGATCAACGTCGCCTTGACGTCGACCACGGGATAGCCGGCGAGCGCGCCAGCGTTCAGCACGCTGTTGAAGCCCTTTTCGACGCCGGGGATGTATTCCTTCGGCACCGAGCCGCCGACGACCTTCGATTCGAAGCTCGATCCCGAACCGGGCTCGCCCGGCTCGAAGCGCATAACGACTTTGGCGAATTGGCCCGAGCCGCCCGACTGCTTCTTGTGGGTGTAGTTGATCTCGACCGGCTTCGACAGCTTCTCGCGGTACGCCACTTGCGGTGCGCCGATGTTGGCGTCGACCTTGTAGGTGCGCCGCAGGATGTCGACCTTAATGTCGAGGTGAAGCTCGCCCATGCCTTTGAGAATCGTCTGCCCGGATTCGTGATCCGTGGAGACCCGGAAAGACGGGTCTTCGGCGGCGAGCTTAGCCAGCGCGACGCCAAGCTTTTCCTGATCGGCTTTCGACTTCGGCTCGATAGCGATCTCGATGACCGGCTCGGGAAACTCCATCTTTTCGAGCACGACTGGCTTTTGCAAGTCGCAAAGCGTGTCGCCGGTGCGCGTGTCCTTGAGGCCCGCCAGCGCGACGATGTCGCCTGCGTAAGCTTCTTTGATGTCGACGCGATCGTTCGCGTGCATCAGCAACATGCGACCGACGCGCTCTTTCTTGTCCTTGGTCGAGTTCAGCACGGTCGTGCCGGATTCGATGAAGCCGGAATAGACGCGGCAGAACGTGATCGTGCCGACGAACGGGTCGTCCATGATCTTGAAGCCGAGCATCGAGAACGGCTCGGAGTCGCTGGGCTTGCGATCCATCTCTTCGCCGGTGTCCATGTTCGTGCCCTTGATCGCGCCGCGGTCGACGGGCGACGGCAGATAGGCGACGACGGCGTCGAGCAGCGGCTGCACGCCCTTGTTCTTGAAGGCAGAACCGCACAGCACCGGCACGAACGAAATGTCGCGCACGGCCTTGCGGATGAGGCGCTGCAACGTTTCGATCGTCGGCTCTTTGCCGTCGAGGAAATCCGCCAGCACTTCGTCGTCGAGTTCGACCGAGGCTTCGATCATGAGGTTGCGGTATTCCTTGGACTTCTCAAGCAAGTCGGCCGGAATTTCCTTGTCGTGATATTTCGCGCCGAGGCCTTCGTCTTCCCAGACGACCGCCTTCATGCGGAGCAGGTCGATGACGCCTTTGAAGTTCGACTCCGAACCGATCGGCAGCTGAATGCAAACCGGACGGCCGCCGACCTTGGTCTTGATTTCGTCGACGCAGCGGAAAAAGTCAGCGCCGGTCTTGTCCATCTTGTTGACGAACACCACGCGCGGCACATGATACTTGTCGGCCTGACGCCAAACGGTCTCGGTCTGAGGCTCGACGCCCTGGTTGCCGTCGAGCACGCATACGGCGCCGTCGAGCACGCGCAGCGAACGCTCGACTTCGATGGTGAAGTCGACGTGGCCGGGAGTGTCGATGATGTTGAGGCGCTTGCCGAGCCAATGCGTCGTCGTCGCGGCGGACGTGATGGTGATGCCGCGCTCTTGCTCCTGCTCCATCCAATCCATGGTCGCGGCGCCGTCGTGCACTTCGCCGATCTTATGCGACTTGCCGGAGTAATACAGGATGCGTTCGGTGGTCGTGGTCTTGCCGGCGTCGATGTGCGCCATAATGCCAAAGTTTCGATAGTCTTCGATCGCGTGTGTGCGAGCCATGATCGTGTGTCCTCAGGCCTGCCGCATCACCAACGATAATGCGCGAACGCGCGGTTGGCTTCCGCCATCCGGTGCGTGTCTTCGCGCTTCTTGACGGCGGCGCCACGATTGTTGGCGGCGTCCATCAGCTCCGCCGAGAGGCGGTCAACCATGGTCTTGTCGTTGCGGTCGCGCGCGGCGGTGATGATCCAGCGGATCGCCAGCGCCTGGCGGCGCTCGGTGCGTACTTCGACGGGAACTTGGTAGGTGGCGCCGCCGACGCGGCGCGAGCGGACTTCGACGCTCGGCGCGACGTTCTCAAGCGCAAGGCGGAACAACGCGACCGGGTCGGTCTTGGCCTTCTTCTCGACGCCGTCGAGCGCGCCATAGACGATGCCTTCGGCGACGGACTTCTTGCCTTCGTACATCAGCGTGTTCATGAACTTCGCGATCACGATGTCGCCGAACTTGGCGTCCGGGATGATCTCGCGTTTCTCGGCTCGGTGGCGGCGGGACATCTTTTAATCTCTCTTCAGATCGTCATGGTCGGGGTGAGCCGGCCATCTAGTTCTTGTCTCTTGGATCCCCGGATTTCGCTTTCGCTTGTCTGCGGGGATGACCTTCGCTATGCGAAGATCACTTCGGCCGCTTGGCGCCGTACTTCGAACGGCGCTGCTTGCGGTCCTTGACGCCTTGCGTGTCGAGCACGCCGCGCAGGATGTGGTAGCGGACGCCGGGCAAATCCTTGACGCGACCGCCGCGGATCATGACGACCGAATGCTCTTGCAGATTGTGGCCTTCGCCGGGGATGTAGCCGATGACCTCGAACCCGTTCGTCAGACGCACCTTGGCGACCTTACGCAAAGCCGAGTTCGGCTTCTTCGGGGTCGTCGTATAGACGCGCGTGCACACGCCACGCTTCTGCGGCGAGGCCTCCAGGTGGCGCGCCTTGTCGCGGTAGGTCTTCGGTTGCCGGGGTTTCCGGATCAACTGACTGATCGTCGGCATTCCATCGCCTTCTAAAAGCAGGCTCGGCTCGCGCCGCACCCACGAAAATTACGTGCCTCGACCCGCCCAAACGAAGGCGCGAAACCAAACGCCCAGGAGACCCGGTGAGGGGTCTTGGGCGTTTACGAACAGAGGACCGCCTCTCAGCGATCTTGTCTCTCGGTCCGTCGGCCTTGGCCGGCGGGATGTCGCGTCGCTAGGATCGTCAGCGTATAGAGCTGCTGGGTTTCGGGCGTGTCGCCTAAAACAACGAAGCTCTACGGCCTGTCGAATGCGGGCGGACGTCTATTGCCGCGGACATTAACAGTCAAGAGGTTCGTGAAGAGATTCTTCATTTTCGAGGCCCTTGCGCGTTGCGGAAGCGAGCGAACGCGTGGATCGGCCGGGATTCGTGGGGAAACGGCGCGGCGGCATGTGCCAAGCGCGTAGCTCCGATGCCTCGAGGATGTTGAGCGCCGCGGATAGAATTGGCCTGCGCCCCTCGATCCGACTTATAAAACGAGCGGACTGCTTATCACCCCGCGGCGGCAGATGGAAGTTCGGCGCCTTCGACTGGCGGATATTTGCCCGGCGTAGCTGTCCTTAAGGATTTGCTCGAAACGCGATTCCCTCCTGATGCGCCGCCGCCATGCGGTCGGGATCGAAGAAGACGCCGATCGGGTTGGCGGCGAATTCCGGAGCCGTGCGCATCCACTGCGTCGATTTGCTCCAGTCGCCGTAATTGTCGACCTGCAACTCGACCATGTTCCCGTCGGGATCGGCATAGTAGAGCGACAAGGTCATGCCGTGGTTCAAACAAACGTCCGGCTCGATGCCGAGCTCCTTTATCCTGAGGTAGGACGCCACCAGATCGGCGAAGACTGTCGTACTCGAAGGCGGTATGATGCAGCCCGGAATGGAATATCCGCTTTTTGTCCTCCCGCACGCCCGGCACAGCCAGGAAGGAGAGCCGATGATTGGCGGCGTCGTTCGACGTCCACGCTCCGCCAGGAAACTGAAAATTGACGTCGATGCCGACGACCTTACGATACCAGTCGACCATTTCCTGGAGGCGTGTCGTTTTGAACGTGGCGTGATGTAACTTTGGTTTGATGGTCGCCGCAGGCGTTGTAGCCATTTTCCCCTCCTGGGCTGCGGTCTCCGCCGCGCGCCAGCGGTTTCCCGCTGCTTCACGGGTTAACCCAGACGCTGTCGTCAGGTCAAAACAGAAAGTTCGTGACGCTTGGATCCTCGCTTGCCCCCCGCATTGGCGCTCGCCGTCGAACAAGCGCTCGAATTGCTGCCCCGCCGCGACCTCAATGAGCGCGCAGCGCGCCTCTCCGAGGGCTATCGCCGCAATCAGCCGTCTAGCCTCGTCATCCGTGACGACACCGACGCGCTTGCCTATGCCCTGACGCGTCTGCCCGCAACCTACGCCGCCGCCACGGCGGTTTTCGCTCGCCTCGCCGAGGAGCAGCCAGGTTTCGCTCCGACCAGCCTCCTCGACATCGGCGCCGGGCCAGGGACCGCGGCTTGGGCGGCGGCTTCAATTTTCACGACGCTCGAAGAGGCGACGCTGGTCGAGCCTAACCCAGCGCTGCTCGGCATGGCCCGACGATTCGCCGCCGGGGCGGAGTTGCCGGCAATGCGAAGCGCGACCTTCCGGCACGGTGACCTCGCGCGCCTGCCCGCTGACGCGCAGGCTGACATCGTCGTCGCTTCTTATGCCCTCACGGAGGTCGATAAGCCCGAGCCCGCCGCCGAGCGGCTGTTGCAGGCCACGCGGGGCGTGCTTGTGTTGATCGAGCCGGGCCGGCCGCGCGAGTATGAACGGTTGATGCGGGTGCGCCGGCGGCTGGCCGCGAGCGCCGTCCTGCTCGCCCCCTGCCCTCACGCTGACCCTTGCCCCTTGCCCCCTGGCGATTGGTGCCACTTCTCTGTCCGCCTGCCGCGCCTTCGCTGGCACATGCAGGCGAAGGGCGCAGACGTGCCGTTCGAAGACGAGAAGTTCTCTTATCTCGTCGTCGCCCCTCATGGCTCGCCGCTCGCTCGCTCGCCATCGGCCCGGGTGCTCGCCCCGCCGGAAGAAAGCAAGGCGGCCGTGACGCTGAAACTGTGCGCGCCGACCGGCCTCCAGCAGCGCGTTGTCGCGAAGCGCGACAAGGAGGCGCACAAGCGCGCCAAGAAGACGCGCTGGGGCGACGTTTTCGCGACCTGAGGTCGTCTCGTCTTGGTATCAGGTGAAGGGCGCGCCGCCCGGCAAGCGCGGAGCCGATAGCAAGATGCGGACGGGCGTCGGCATCTCGCCGTCAAGCTCCGGACATGACTGGTCCGCGCGCTGGAAAACAAAAAGAGCCGCCCGAAGGCGGCTCTTGAAGCTTTGTCCCTCGCCTTTTGAGAGAAGGAAAGAGCGAAGGCCTTACTCCGCTGCGGCGACCGGCGAGCGGGCTCGCCGGCGGGGCGCCGCCTCGGGAGCGGGAAGCTCCAGAGCCGGCGTCGTCTGGCTCTGCGCTTCCTTCTCCTGCACGATCAGCTTGTCGCGCAGCGTCGCGATCGAGCGGATGCGTGTCATCGCGGCGCCGGTGCCCGCGGGGATCAAGCGGCCGACGATGACGTTTTCCTTCAGGCCTTCGAGCGTGTCGACCTTGCCGTTGACCGAGCCCTCGCCGACCCCACGCTTCCGTGAGGACGCGCGTCGTCTCCTGGAAGGACGCAGCCGAGATGAACGAGCGCGTCTGCAAGCTCGCCTTGGTGATGCCCAGCAACACGGGCGCGCCCACGGCCTCCTTCTTTTTCTCCGCGCGCATCTGCTCGTTGGCGGACTCCATTTCGATCGCATCGACCTGGTCGCCCGTGAAGAACTCCGTGTCGCCGGCGTCGATGATGTCGACCTTCTGCAGCATCTGACGGACAATCACTTCGATGTGCTTGTCGTTGATGTGCACGCCTTGCAGACGGTAGACTTCCTGGATTTCGTTCACGAGATAGGCGGCGAGTTCCTCGACGCCCTTGACGGCGAGAATGTCGTGCGGCGCGGGATTGCCGTCGACGATGTATTCGCCCTTCTCGATCACGTCCCCGTCCTGAAGCTGAATGTGCTTCGCTTTGGGGATCAGGTACTCGACCGGCTCCACGCCCTCTTCGTTGGGCTGGATCGTGACGCGCTGCTTGTTCTTGAAGTCGCGCCCGAACTGGATCGTCCCCGAGATCTCGGCGATGATCGCATGGTCCTTCGGCCGCCGCGCTTCGAACAGCTCCGCCACGCGCGGCAGACCGCCCGTGATGTCGCGGGTCTTGGCGCTCGACACCGAGATGCGGGCGACGGCGTCGCCGGCGCGCACTTTCGAGCCTGGCTCGAACGAGATGATCGAGTCGACCGGGAGCAGATAGCGCGCATCGGCGCCGCGCGGCAGTTTGATCACCTTGCCGTCCTTGCCCTTGATCACGATCGCGGGCTTGAGCGAGGCGGTGCGCGGCGTCGAACGGAAGTCGATGACCAGACGCTTGGCGATGCCGGTCGCCTCGTCGATCTGCTCGGACATCGAGGCGCCTTCGATGAGGTCCTCGAACGCCACAACGCCGTCGATCTCGGTGAGGATGGGCCGCGTGAACGGATCCCACTCCGCCAGGCGCTGGCCGCGCTTGACCGAGTCGTTCTCATCGACCTTCAGGCGCGCGCCATATTGCAGGCGGTGAACCGCCCGCTCGGCGCCGGTGTTGTCCGAGATCACGATCGCCACGTTGCGCGCCATGGCGACGAGGTCGCCGTTGGCGTTGCGGGCGATGTTGCGATTGCGGATCGACACCTTGCCTTCAAAGTTGGACTCGACGAACGACTGGTCCGCAAGCTGCGCCGCGCCGCCGATGTGGAAGGTGCGCATCGTGAGCTGGGTGCCCGGCTCGCCGATCGACTGCGCCGCGATGACGCCCACCGCTTCGCCCATGTTGACGGGCGTGCCGCGCGCGAGATCGCGTCCGTAGCAAGCGCCGCAGACGCCGTTCTGCGATTCGCAGGTCAACACCGAGCGGATCTTCACTTCCTGCACGTTCGCGGCGTTGATCGCGGGGATGTCCTCCTCCACGACCATGCGCCCGGCCGGCACGATCACCTTGCCCTCGGCGTCCTTGATCGGCTCCGCAATGGTGCGGCCCAGGATTCGCGAGGTCAGCGAGGCCACGATCGTGCCCGCGTCGACGATGGCGCGCATCTTGATGCCGCCCGTCGAGCCGCAGTCGGCGGAGGTGATGATCGAGTCCTGGGCGACGTCGACGAGACGGCGCGTCAGGTAGCCGGAGTTCGCGGTCTTCAACGCGGTGTCCGCGAGGCCCTTACGAGCGCCGTGGGTCGAGTTGAAGTATTCGAGAACCGACAGGCCCTCTTTGAAGTTCGAGATGATCGGCGTCTCGATGATTTCGCCCGACGGCTTGGCCATCAGGCCGCGCATGGCGGCGAGCTGGCGCATCTGCGTCGGCGAGCCGCGCGCTCCCGAGTGCGACATCATGTAGATCGAGTTGATCGGCCGGTCGCGTCCGTGTTCGTCCTTCTTCACCGCGGAGATGCCGGCCATCATCTCTTCGGCGAGCTTATCTGAGCACTTGGCCCAAGCGTCGACCACCTTGTTGTACTTTTCGCCCTGGGTGATCAGGCCGTCGAGGTACTGCTGCTCGTATTCCTTGGCGAGCGCCGAGGTCTCGGCGATGCGGCCAGGCTTGCTGTCCGGCACCACCATGTCGTCCTTGCCGAACGAAATGCCGGCCTTGAACGCCTCGCGGAAGCCGATCGCCATGATGCGGTCGCAGAAGATCACGGTCTCTTTCTGCCCGCAGTGACGGTAGACCGTGTCGATCATGTTGGAGATCTCTTTCTTCGTCATCAGCTTGTTGATGACGTCGAAGCCGATCTTCTCGTGCCGCGGCAGCAGCTCGGCGAGCAGCATGCGCCCAGGAGTCGTGTCGAAAATCTTCGCCACGCGCTGTCCCTTGGCGTCATACGTCCAGCCGCGCCCCTTGATCTTGGCGTGCAGCGTGATCGACTTGGCGGCGAGCGCGTGCTCGATCTCGCCGATGTTGGCGAACAGCGAGCCCTGGCCGGGTTCGCCGTCGCGCATCAGCGTGAGGTAGTAGAGGCCGAGCACGATGTCCTGGCTCGGCACGATGATCGGCTGGCCGTTGGCGGGGTGCAGGATGTTGTTGGTCGACATCATCAGCACGCGCGCCTCAAGCTGCGCCTCGAGCGACAGCGGGATGTGCACGGCCATCTGGTCGCCGTCGAAGTCGGCGTTGAACGCCGCGCAGACGAGCGGATGCAGCTGGATCGCCTTGCCTTCGATGAGCACCGGCTCGAACGCCTGAATGCCGAGGCGATGCAGCGTCGGGGCGCGGTTCAGCAGCACCGGGTGTTCGCGAATGACCTCATCGAGGATGTCCCAAACCTCGGGACGCTCTTTCTCAACGAGCTTCTTGGCTTGCTTGACGGTGGCCGACAGGCCCTTGGCGTCGAGACGCGAGTAGATGAACGGCTTGAACAGCTCGAGCGCCATCTTCTTGGGCAGGCCGCACTGGTGCAGCTTCAGCTCGGGGCCGACGACGATGACCGAACGGCCGGAATAGTCGACGCGCTTGCCGAGCAAGTTCTGGCGGAAGCGGCCCTGCTTGCCCTTGAGCATGTCGGCGAGCGACTTTAGCGGCCGCTTGTTGGCGCCGGTGATGACGCGGCCGCGCCGGCCGTTGTCGAACAGCGCATCGACCGCCTCTTGCAGCATGCGCTTTTCGTTGCGGATGATGATGTCGGGCGCGCGCAGCTCCACCAGCCGCTTCAACCGGTTGTTGCGGTTGATGACGCGGCGATAGAGATCGTTCAGGTCGGACGTGGCGAAGCGGCCGCCATCGAGCGGCACCAGCGGGCGCAAGTCCGGCGGGATGACCGGAATCTCGGTCAGGATCATCCATTCCGGCTTGTTGCCGGAGTGCATGAACGCCTCGATGATCTTCAAGCGCTTGGCGAGGCGCTTCGGCTTCAGCTCGGTCTTGGACTCGGCGATGCCGATCTTCAATTCCTCGGCGATCTTCTCAAGGTTCATGCCGCGCAGCATTTCGCGGATCGCCTCGGCGCCGATCATGGCGGTGAAGCTGTCCTGGCCGAATTCGTCCTGCGCCTTGAGATACTCGTCCTCGTTCAGGAGCTGGCGCACCTTCATCGAGGTGAGGCCGGCGTCGAGCACGATGTAGCTGTCGAAATACAGGATGCGCTCAAGGTCCTTGAGCGTCATGTCGAGCAGCAAGCCGATGCGCGAGGGCAGCGACTTCAAGAACCAGATGTGCGCCACCGGGGCGGCGAGCGAGATGTGGCCCATGCGCTCGCGGCGCACGCGACTTAGCGTCACTTCGACGCCGCACTTTTCGCAGATGACGCCCTTGTACTTCATGCGCTTGTACTTGCCGCACAAGCACTCGTAGTCCTTGATCGGCCCGAAGATGCGGGCGCAAAACAGGCCGTCGCGCTCCGGCTTGAATGTGCGGTAGTTGATCGTCTCCGGCTTCTTAATCTCGCCGAACGACCACGAAAGAATCTTTTCCGGGCTCGCGACCGCGATCTGAATCTGGTCGAACGCCAGCGGCGCCGCCGGAGGGGCAAAGGGATTGACGACTTCCTGGTTCATTTTTCGTCTCCAGAGTCTTCGGCCGCGTTCAGGGACGCGTCGGGGCCCTTAAAAGGTGTCGAATTCGTCTGCCGCTCCCGTTCCGCCGATGCGGAGCGGGAGCGGCAAACGCTTTATTCCGCGGCCTGCGCCGGGGCCGGCGCCGCTTCGATCGCGGGCGGCGGCGCCTTGGACGAGGCGAGCTCGACGTTGAGGCCGAGCGAACGCATTTCTTTCACAAGCACGTTGAAGCTTTCGGGGATGCCGGTTTCGAACGCGTCGTCGCCGCGCACGATCGCCTCGTAGACCTTGGTGCGGCCCGCGACGTCGTCCGACTTCACGGTCAGCATCTCCTGCAGCGTGTACGCCGCGCCGTAAGCTTCGAGCGCCCAGACTTCCATTTCGCCGAAGCGCTGGCCGCCGAACTGCGCCTTGCCGCCCAACGGCTGCTGGGTGACGAGGCTGTAAGGACCGATCGAACGCGCGTGGATCTTGTCGTCCACGAGATGGTGGAGCTTCAAGATGTAGATGTAGCCGACGGTGACCTTACGATCGAACGGATCGCCGGAGCGGCCGTCGAACAGCGTGACCTGGCCCGACGAATCGTGCCCGGCCTGCTTGAGCATCTCCACGATGTCCTTCTCGCGGGCGCCGTCGAACACTGGCGTCGCGATCGGCACGCCGCGGCGCAGATCCTCCGCCATCGCCGCCACCTGCTTGTCGTCGAGGTTCTTGAAGTTCTCGTCCGAGCCGTAAACTTCCGTGAGCTTCTGGCGCAGCGGCTTGACGTCCTGCAGGCGGTAGTAAGCGTCGACCGCGTCGCCCACCTGCTTGCCGAGCCCGGCGCAAGCCCAGCCCAAATGCGTCTCAAGAATCTGCCCGACGTTCATGCGGCTGGGCACGCCCAGCGGGTTGAGCACGACGTCGACCGGCGTGCCGTCCTCAAGGAACGGCATGTCCTCTTGCGGCACGATGCGCGAGACGACGCCCTTGTTGCCATGGCGTCCGGCCATCTTGTCGCCGGGCTGAATCTTGCGCTTCACCGCGACGAAGACTTTGACCATCTTCATCACGCCGGGCGGAAGTTCGTCGCCGCGCTGCAGCTTCTCGACCTTGTCGACGAAGCGCGCTTCGAGCGACTTCTTCGACTCGTCGTATTGCTTCCGCATCGCCTCGATCTCGGTCATGGTGGCGTCCGCCTCAAGGGCGAAGCTCCACCATTGCGAGCGCGGATGCTCGTCCAGGATCGGACGCGTCAGGGTCTCGCCCTTCTTGAAGCCCTTCGGCCCCGAGAGCGCCTTCTTGCCGATCAGGATCTCGGCGAGGCGCGCATAGACGTTGCGGTCGAGAATCGCCTGCTCGTCGTCGCGGTCCTTGGCCAGACGCTGGATTTCCTCGCGCTCGATCGCCTGGGCGCGTTCGTCCTTGTCGACGCCGTGGCGGTTGAACACGCGCACTTCCACGATCGTGCCTTGCACGCCCGGGGGCACGCGCAGCGAGGTGTCGCGGACGTCGGAGGCCTTTTCGCCGAAGATGGCGCGCAGCAGCTTTTCTTCCGGCGTCATCGGGCTTTCGCCCTTCGGCGTGATCTTGCCGACGAGGATGTCGCCCGCGACCACTTCGGCGCCGATGTAGACGATGCCGGCTTCGTCGAGGTTCTTGAGCGCCTCTTCCGCGACATTGGGAATGTCGCGGGTGATTTCCTCAGGCCCGAGCTTGGTGTCGCGGGCCATCGCTTCGAATTCCTCGATATGGATCGAGGTGAAGATGTCCTCTTTGACGATGCGCTCGGAGAGCAGGATCGAAGTCTTCGAAGTTGTAGCCGTTCCACGGCATGAACGCGACGAGGCAGTTGCGCCCGAGCGCGAGATCGCCGAGATCGGTCGAGGGACCGTCCGCGAGAATGTCGCCCTTGTTCACGCGCGCGCCGACGCTCACCAGAGGCTTCTGGTTCACGCAGGTCGACTGGTTCGAACGCTGGAACTTCTGCAGGCGATAGATGTCGACCGCCGGCTTGGCGGCGTCGACCTCTCCCGTCGCGCGCACGACGATGCGGGTCGCGTCGACCTGGTCGATCACGCCAGCCCGCCGCGCGGCGATCGCCGCGCCCGAGTCTCGGGCGACGACCGCCTCCATGCCCGTGCCCACCAGCGGCGCGTCGGCGCGAACCAGCGGCACCGCCTGGCGCTGCATGTTCGAGCCCATCAGCGCGCGGTTGGCGTCGTCGTTCTCAAGGAACGGGATCAGCGCCGCGGCGACGGAGACGAGCTGCTTGGGCGACACGTCCATGTAGTCGACTTGCGCCGCCGGAAGCGGCAGCACGTCGCCGGCGCGCCGGCAGATGATCAGGTCGCCGGTCAGGCGGCCTTCCGCGTCCATTTCGGTGTCCGCCTGCGCGACGGAGTGCTTCTGCTCCTCCATCGCCGACATGTAGACGACGTCGTCGGTCACCTTGGCGTCTTTGACGCGGCGATACGGCGATTCGATGAAGCCGTATTTGTTGACGCGCGCGAAGGTCGCCAGCGAGTTGATCAGGCCGATGTTCGGCCCTTCCGGCGTCTCGATCGGGCAGATGCGGCCGTAGTGCGTGGGGTGCACGTCGCGCACTTCAAAGCCTGCGCGCTCGCGCGTCAGGCCGCCCGGCCCAAGCGCCGACAGGCGGCGCTTGTGGGTGATTTCGGACAGCGGGTTGGTCTGGTCCATGAACTGCGAGAGCTGCGAGGAACCGAAGAACTCGCGCACCGCCGCCGCCGCCGGCTTGGCGTTGATGAGGTCCTGCGGCATCACGTTGTCGATCTCCACCGACGACATGCGCTCCTTGATCGCGCGCTCCATGCGGAGCAGGCCGATGCGGTACTGGTTCTCCATCAATTCGCCGACCGATCGCACGCGCCGGTTGCCGAGATGGTCGATGTCGTCGATGTCGCCCCGCCCGTCGCGCAGGTCGACCAGCGCGCGCACCACCGCCACGATGTCCTCGCGGCGCAGCACGCGCATGGTGTCCGGAGCGTCGAGGTCAAGACGCATGTTCATCTTCACGCGGCCGACCGCGGAAAGGTCGTAGCGCTCGTCGTCGAAGAACAGCGACTGGAACATCGCCTCGGCGCTATCGATCGTCGGCGGCTCGCCCGGGCGCATGACGCGGTAGATGTCGAACAGGGCTTCCTCGCGCGAGGAGTTCTTGTCGACGTTGAGCGTGTTGCGGATGTACGGGCCGATGTTGATATGGTCGATGTCGAGCACCGGGATCTCATCAAAACCGTGTTCGATGAGCGCCTCAAGCGACTTGGCGGTGATCTCGTCGCCCGCTTCGGCGAAGATTTCGCCGGTCTGCGCGCTGAAGAGGTCTTCCGCCAGATATTGCCCGACGAGATCGGCGTCGAGCGCGCGAAGCGCCTTCACGCCCTTGTCGGCGATCTGCTTGGCCGAACGCGCGGTCAGCTTGCGGCCGGCCTCGATCGCAACTTCGCCGGTGTCGGCGTCGATCAGGTCGACCGTCGCCTTCACGCCTTTGAAGCGCTCGTGATCGTAAGCGACGCGCCACGCGTCCTTTTCGCGCTTGTAGACGACCTTCTTGTAGAACGTCGAAAGGATCTCTTCGCCATCGAAGCCGAGGGCGAACAGCAGGCTGGTCACCGGAATCTTGCGGCGGCGGTCAATGCGCGCGTGCACGATGTCCTTGGCGTCGAACTCGATGTCGAGCCAGGAGCCGCGATAGGGGATGATACGGGCGGCGAACAGCAACTTGCCCGAGGAGTGGCTCTTGCCCTTGTCGTGGTCGAAGAACACGCCGGGCGAACGGTGCATCTGCGAGACGATGACGCGCTCGGTGCCGTTGACGATGAACGTGCCGTTCTCCGTCATCAGCGGCATGTCGCCCATATAGACGTCTTGCTCTTTGATGTCCTTGATCGAGCGGGCCTGGGTCTCAGGATCGACATCGAACACGATCAGGCGGAGCGTCACCTTGAGCGGCGCCGAAAACGTCATGCCGCGCTGGCGGCACTCATCGACGTCATACTTCGGCTGCTCGTATTCGAACTTGACGAAGTCGAGGTGCGCGGTGTCGGCGAAATCCTTGATCGGGAAAACCGACTTGAAAACGGACTGCAACCCCTCGTCGCCGCGCTTGGCGGCGGGGATGAACATCATGAGGAATTGCTCGTAGGAGGCCTTTTGCACCTCGATCAGGTCGGGCATCACGCCCACTTCCTTCACGTGCCCAAAGACTTTTCGGAAGCGCTTACGGCCCGTAAATGTCTCAGCCATGGGTGTCCTCGATCGCTGTTCGGCGGCGCCAGCGTCTGGCGCGCCTTGAGACGCAAAAAACCGGACGACTTACGCCGCCCGCTCGGAAATTTCTAAATCTGCACGCGAAAACCGTCTCCCGTCCGGCACGTTACGCTCGAGCGCGGGGACGAATGCATGAATCGGTCTGCTAGGCGCAACCTGCGGCGAAACTGTGGCCGCAGACACTCTTTACACGATAACCATCCCAGGAGCGAGGAAAACGCCCCGCTCCTGGGGAAAACTTCTTACTTGAGCTCGACTTTCGCGCCGGCCTTCTCAAGGGCGGCCTTGATCTTGGCGGCTTCGTCCTTCGACACGCCTTCCTTGACGGGCTTCGGGGCGCCTTCCACCAGGTCCTTGGCTTCCTTCAGGCCGAGGGCGGTGATCGCGCGGACTTCTTTGATCACTTCGATCTTCTTGTCGCCGGCGGCGGCCAGAATGACCGTAAACTCGGTCTGCTCTTCGACCGGGGCGGCAGCGCCGCCACCAGCGCCCGGCGCCGCAGCGACCGCGACCGCCGCAGCGGCCGACACGCCCCACTTGGCTTCGAGCAACTTAGCGAGTTCAGCCGCCTCAAGAACCGTGAGGGTCGAGAGTTCGTCGACGATCTTTTCGAGATTTGCCATTGATCTTGTCCTATATCGGTAAGGGGTTGGGTTTGTTCAAGAGCCTGGCCGTCAGGCCGCGTCTTTGGCAGCGTAAGCGCCGACGACCCGCGCGAGTTTGGCGGGCGCTGCATTGGAAAGCTGGGCCAGTTTCGTCGCGGGCGCGACAAGCAGGCCGACCAGTTTTCCGCGCAGCTCGTCCAACGAAGGCAGGCTCGCAAGAGCCTGGACACTCGCTGGATTGAGCGTCGTCGTTCCCATGGCGCCGCCCAAAATCACGAACTTCTCGTGATCTTTTGCGAACGCCACGGCCGCTTTGGCCGCCGCCACCGGGTCGCGCGAGTGCGCGAGCAGGGTCGGGCCCTTCAGAAGGGCTCCAACAGAGGCGACGGACGTGCCTTTGAGCGCGATCTGGGCGAGGCGGTTCTTCGCGACCTGCACGGTCGCTCCGGATGACCTCATCTGCTTGCGCAGACGCTGCATCTGGGCGACGGTGAGACCGGAATAATGCGCCGCCACCACCACCGACGTCGTCTTAAAGACGTCGTGCAGCGATGCGACGGCCGCTTTCTTTTCCGCTCGATCCAAAGCACTTCTCTCCGGTTGGCGATGCCCTCGAAAGAGAGCCTCGCTCCTTGCGAAATGTCGCCATTCCGAGCCTTGTGGCTCAAAAGACGACGGTTACGCCTGTCGCCGGGAGCGGGCGAAAAGCCCAGCACGCCGGATGAGAAGGTTCCAACCACCCTGCCCCCTCGGTTAGGAGGAGGCGAAAAAGGTCTTCACCCGTCTATGCTGGCCCCAGATCCCGCTTTCGCGGAAAGGAATTAAGCGGCAAAGCCTTTCGGGCTCGCGCGCACCTGCAGTCTCGGACAGGACATGGCCCGGAGGGAAACTTTGGTGCGATCCAAAGCATTCTCGGGCCATTTCCACCGCCTCTTCCAAAGGTTGACCCTGTCGGGGCGACCTTTCGAGGTGCGGAAGCCATGTTTGACCATGGGTCCGACGTATGCGGCCGGTCCCAAGGGCGCGCTCCTTATAGTGGGCGTACGGGATTGCCAAGGGGGTGACCCAGGATTTTTGCGCCGCGAAGGCCAAATGCTTTGCGCCGGCCACTGGGGTTCCATGCCTTTGTCAGCGCATTACCATCTATTTCTGGGCTATAGGGACTGCGAAACGGGGCGACCAAAGTCTCTCCGCCGCGCCAAGCGATTTACGCTATTTGCCGTGGAATGGAATCCGCGAAGAAATCGGTAACTTGGCGGACGCGGGCCGGAACGAAACGACGTTTTGGCCAAACGACGCTTATATCTCTGACATCGCTCATATAGCCATCGAGGATCGTGATGACGTCGGGGTGGCGGAGTTCGTTAGCAAGGGAAATCCTTGCAAACAGGCCAATGCCAACACCAGCAGGGATTGCGGCCCGGATTGTTTCGACACTGTTAGACCAGAGATTGCCACGAACCGGCACGCTGAATCGACCGTCTGGCCCCACGAACGGCCAATTCGCCGCCTCCGTTAGACCGCCATACATGAGGCAATTGTGCTCAATGAGCTCCGCTGGGTTCTTTGGAATCCCGTGGCGCTCGAAATAGCGGCGGGAGCCTACGCATACGAGCGGCCGCAGAACAGCAAGGCATTACGCAGGTAGTGTCTCAGTTTGAAATCTCGGCGGTCGCCTTTTTGTAAGGCCCGCGCTTTTTGGCCGGGGCGTCGGCGTCCATCGCCTCTACAATGGCCGACCAATCCATGACGGTCTCAGACAAATTCGCGGCCATGGCGGGCGTCACGCGAAGCGTCTTGTGAATGCGCAGGAAGTTGTACCAGACCGCGTAAATCGCGACCATATGCGCGTGGTTTTCGAACTTCTTGGAGAAAGCGTTAGTGAGGCGAGTGAAGCGGCGATTGTGCATCCTCATCGTGAGATTGGCGCGCTCAGCATAGGACGTGCTGACGTGCTTCATGTCGGGCTCGCCTTCGATCCGCTCCTTCTTAGCGCCAATGCATTCGGCGGGGCTGTAGCGGCCCTTGGCGGCCTCTGACGACGCCCCGTAAATCTTGTTGAGCATCGCGTAGTCAACGTCAGCGCCGAAAGCTCCCTCGACGGCTTCCAAGTAAGCCTTGTGACCATCTGACGTGAGCTGGATGCGATTGGCAACGCGGGCCGCAACATCGTCCATGAACCAGCGCGCGCACTCGCCATCGCGACCACCGACGAAGTGCGAGATTATCAACTTCGTGTCCGCTTCGATTGCGGTCCAGGTCCAAGTGTCGCCAGCGCCCTCAACCGGGTTTTTCATCAAGGCGACGTTCTTGTTTTTGGCGGCGGTGAAACTCCAAATCTCGTCAACCTGAACTCGCTTGGCTTTAACGTGCCGGACCTTGGCGTCATGGAACCCGGCGCAAAAGCGGCCGGCGTCAATGAGCAGCTTCGAAACCGTATTGATCGAAACGTCCGCCAGGCGCGAGACGGAACGCATCGAGGCGCCTTCCGTCAGCATCGAAAGGATTTGGGCGCGTTGGGCAACAGAAAGCTTGTTCATGCCGGGCATGATATGAACTTTCTTGCTTAGCGTCAAGGTCATTTTGCAAGCACCGTACTAAAATTTGCGTGCTTGCACCATTATGAATTTTCATTTAGTCTGCAAGCACAAAAAACAGGAGTGTGCTTGCATGTCGGATACAAAGGACCCGAAAAAAGTAGCGGCAGGAAAGGCAAGGGCGGCATCCCTCGCTCCGTCTAGACGTCGCGAAATAGGAATGCGTGCGGCGGTCGCCAGATGGGGTATCAAAGCGACCCATACCGGAAATTTTCGCGAGGAGTTCGGGATAGATGTAGATTGCTACGTTCTCGACGATGCTCACAAGACCGCCGTGATTAGTCAAAGCGGAATGGCGAGGGTTTTGGGCCTTTCGCCGCGCGGAAACGCCTTCCCACGGTTTCTTGCCAGCAAAGGCATGTCAGAAACGGTCGGCGCGGAACTTAGCGAAAAAGTAGGGAAACCCATTAAGTTTCAATGGGGTTCCGGCGGCGCGGGGCAACCGCCCGCTTCCATCAATGGCTACGACGTTAGTGTTTTGATCGAAGTCTGTCAGGCAATCGCCGAAGCGAACAGCAAAAAGCGGCTTGCGAGAAATCAACAGCAAGTCGCAATACAAGCGAGCATAGTTATGGCCGCTTCCGCAAGAAGTGGCATTAAGCAGTTAGTGTATGCTTTAGCCGGTTATAATCCGACAATAGCCGAAGTAATCGAATCGTTTAAATTATACGTGCAAGAAGAAGCTAGGAAATACGAGCCAGAATTTCCGAACGAACTATATATGCACTGGCATAGATTGTATGAAATTCCAGTACCAGAAAGAGGGAAGCCGTGGCACTTTAAATTTCTCACGGTTCGCCACATATACTATCCGTTAGCAAAAAGTCGCGGAAAAATATACGAATTACTCAAAATTCTGAAAGCAAGTCACGGTGACAGACGAAAGAAAATGTTTCAATTCTTAAATGATATTGGAGCAAAAGCACTCAGAATGCATCTTGGACGAGTCTTGGAGATGGCCGAAGACTCCAAAACGCGGGCCGAATATGAGAACCGCATAACGGCACGCTTTGGCGGTCAGCTTGAGCTAGAGCTACTGGCGCCTAGCGATCCCATCGCTTTGCCGCCGCCTTCTTAGCGATTTCGGCACGCCTTTCCGGCGTCATGGCCTTCGCACGGGCCGCGCCGCCCTTAGCGCCAAGCGCTTTCGCAGCGGGGTCTTTCCCGTCGTCGGGCGTAGCGTCGCTTTCTTCGCCGGTGGCAATCCGCATGACCTTCACGGCGTTGCCAATCACATCGGCGGGACGCTTCTCGCCTTTAGGACCGAGCGGCATCGCTGCGCCCTTTCGCTATTGGGGAATTTTCGAGGGTGTGCAGCGCAATTTCTAAGACGCGCTCATCGAACATCGTCACCTTTCGCGTCCTGTCCTTTTGACTGCCACCCGGCCATTTGGGCAAGCTTTCTCTGACCGATCTAACCATCGGTTCGATGCGCTCATGATGCACCAACCAATCGACGGTCGCCAAAAGCTCCATGCCGAATGGCGATTCCAAGCCATCAATGAGGTCTGCCGTCGCATCTAAAGCAGGCCGATAAACTTTGGCATCGGGAGAAGTCAGATACGCACTGACCTTATCTCGTTTAGCGTCATCGAATCTGATGACGTCGAAAGGTCCTGCGTCACCGAGACGTTTATCGCAATGGAGATAGCTGCCATCAAGGCCATTCAGAAGGTGACCGAGCTTGCCTGAAAACGGCCCGAACTTATTCGGAGAAAACTCGAAAGCGAAACAATTATTCAATCCCAAGGCCTCGACATGACGTTCCAGAAAGTATCCAAGCTTTTGCACCTCTAACAGGGTGCATTGAATCCCGATGACTGAGTATCTCCTCACCAACTCAGCAATGAGAGCGCGGGCTGGCGTGAGGGTTTCGACACCGGTCCTTTTCGCGACATTCTGATACTGAGCTATGGGTTCATAAACGTATATCGTGGTCTGCGCGACATCCCCGAGCTTCTCCTCGATCAAAGGACGAACCTCACTCCACTCCAGTCCGCCGTTGCCACTACCGAGCGGCGGAATCGCTATTGATTTAATGCGATTTTGCTCGATGACCCGCTTGAGGTCATCGAGTCCTTCCGAAATCCACTCGATTTTTGACGGGTATCTCCAATGATCCTTCGTAGGGAAATTTATGATCCAACGGGGGCCGATTAGGCTCGTTATTTCCGTGACGAACATTTTGCCCAGACGTACTTCCTTGTTTTTGCACGCCTGCTCATATTTCTTGAAATTATCCGGATAATCTTCCTTGAACATCAGGGCGACGCCCTTACCCATGATACCCACGGTATTCACCGTATTGACGAGAGCTTCCGCGTCAGCCTTCAGAAGATTGCCTTTCGTATATTTAATCATCATAGGTACCATTCTGGCCTAGCGACCACCTTGAGGGACGCGCCACTTTTTTCCACTCCCACCTTCATGGCCGCTGCCGTCTTCGTATCGTAGCAAGCGACTCCGAGAAATGCTTCTAGGGGAACGTGCTTATGAACAAGAGCTTCTGCTTGATATTTCTCGAACCGTTCCAGATCGTCTTTTCGGAAATTTCGTGCCTGCAGGGTTGGCCAAATAATCCTGCTTAGGTCATCCAGCGAAGACGAAAATAGCGCCGTCTTTAGGTACGCGTGACGATCTGAAAAGACGAACTCTACGTCACGATCGCGGAGTAGGCGCAGCGATGAAACGAAGATAGCGATTTCATTCATCGGCCTTTTTTGGATTCCCCCGAATCCTGTCTTGATATTATAGAGCATGGGCGAAAACGGAGTGAAATAGAACGGCACGTAATCGCTCAGTGTACCGCCTGGGGCGCAAGGAATTTCCCGGGTTGTTCTTTTCTGGATTAACTCTGGATTGCCTATCTCAACATACTTCGCCTTATCCTGCGTGCTGCGGCAGTGGCAGCCGTCCGACAGTATCGCCGGGACGTTTCCCTGATGCACGATTCTAAATATCAACGCTCTTTTTGGATTCAGCAGATCTTTCATGCACCACGCGCCGACTCACCTGTACCCGCTCAAGGCCTAATGCTTAGCGGTAAGCTTGGCAAGCGGAGCCGTCCACAAGAGAACATAATGAGAACAAAAGTCAAGATAATTATGCTTCCCGCTAAGCAATCGACAGCCGAGCGACAGCCGTCAAGATAGCCAGATTTCAAGCTGAGACACTACCATTACGCAACAGGAAGCGGAGCAGCAGTTCCTACGAACGTTGCGCCCGACATCGCTCCTCAATCGCTTTGCGACAACCGAAGAAGTTGCAAACCTGGTCGTCTATGTCTGCTCGGAGCAGGCATCCGCGACAACAGGCACGTCCTTGCGTGTCGATGGCGGTGTCGTCCGCACAATTGCATAGGCGCCCACCTTTCATCCGCTCAACGCAGCTCCGCTAGACCTCGGCGCCAAGTCATCGTCTTGGCGTCGGCGTTGAACAGGTACAAACGAAAAGCTTCCGAACGCATTGCCGATCGGAGGTCCGCGCGTGTCCGCTCTCGAGCGATCGCACGTTCGAACGCGGCTTGCGTGGTTGAACCTACGAAAAATCAGGACGCGTGGCGGTGGGGTCGGTCGAACTTCCGCACGAAGTCGTCATGCCGCGGATGTCGACGATGCGCTTCCGCCGCCCGGCGCAACGCGCTTGTTCTCGCGATATGCCTGGCGATAACCTCAAACAATCCCTTGACATCGGGCGCCCCTCGTAACGGATTATGGCGATTGCGGCGAAGGTCGCTTCGCACTCGGAGGACGCCATGGCAAAAGGTCAAATGAAGAGCAGCAAGGAAACCAAAAAGCCGAAGGCTGACAAGCCAAAGGCGACGGTTTCTGCTTACAAGCTCTCTCAGGGTAAAGGTCCGCAGCAAGCGCCGCTTTCGCCAGGCAAAAAGAGCTGAGATGATCTCTCCGTTGCGGATTGTTGAGGCAACACGCTCACGGGCGGACTCGCGTGCCCGTGAGTCGACAGCGCGTGAGCAATGCTTCGTTTTGCCGATCGCAATGCAAATTCGTCAGTTAAAGCCCCCGCACGCACTTTCAGTCTTCGATTGAGACAAGGTGCTTGAGGGGTGACGGAAGCCGCCCTGGTTCGGAGAGCCTCAAGCGTCTCGCCCCGCCAATTCATGAATGCAATTTTCTATCTTTACATTTTTCAGAAATCGCGCTACGGTTCGTCCTTGACGGGGTTAAGCGTTCCCATCGCGGCACCGAAACGGTCGCAAAAAGAAGAAAAGCGAATTTAGCGGTTAAGCGGCTGAAAAAATTGAATCTATGGCGGTAATTAAGGTCCTTTTGACCCTTAATTAAGGTCCTTTGAACCTTAGTTAAGGTGCAGGGGACCTTAACTAAGGACCATGAAAGTCCCCAAGCGCTGTTCTGTTTTCCTAAATCCTGACCGAGGAAGTCTTCCTACAGCGTTGCTGAGTCGAGCTGCCAAGCCAAACGAGCACCGCTCCAAGTTGGAGTGCGCCCTAGCACAATGGCTCGCCGCTCCAGGGTAGGTTCACGTAATTGCGTTTGACAGAGCAAGGCAAATTTTCGAGAAGGCCAGCGTTGGGCGAGGGGTTCGGTGTAATGACCACGCGCGCTCGCTTTCAAACCAACATAAGGGGACCCCATGAATACTTTCTCACGCCGCCAGGCGATCATTACGGGCGCGGCCGCGCTCACCGCCGTCGCCGGTCTCGCTGAGACGGCGGAAGCCGCCACGGGGACGGTCTACATGAGGATCGTCAGCGCCGGCTTCATTTTCGGCGTCACGGGCGGCAACGGCACGCTGCGCTTCGGCGGCCAAGTCGTTCCGTTTTCCATCGGCGGCATTAGCGCCGGCGCAGTCATCGGCGCATCGGGCTCCGAACTCGTCGGCACCGCGTCTCGCCTGCGTCGCGCCAGCGACATCGCTGGCGTCTACTCGGCGGTGGGCGCCGGGTTGGCGGTCGCTGGCGGCCCCCGCGTTGCGCAGCTCGCCAACGCCAATGGCGTCATTCTGCACCTTCGCGGCAAGCAGGTCGGCCTGATGTTCTCGCTCGATCTGAGCGGCATGTCGATCTCGTTGTCGTAAGTCGCGATTTCGCGCGCCGGCCGGTACAGCTCCGGTCGGCGACGCGGGTCCAGCTCTCAGCTTGGCTTGCGCTTAAGCAGGTCCATCACCCGTTTGATCGCATCCGCCCGCGCGGCCGGGTCGGTCCCGGTATGGGCCGCGCCTCCGCCTTCGGCGGTGAACGCCAGGCCCTCGACCAGATGCACCGGCAGGTTCGGGTGGTCGAAATCATGATACGCGCCGGGATAGGTGACGACGTCCACCGGCTCTGCCCCGCCCTTCGCGTCCGTGCCTAAGTCGACGCAAGGCCCCGCAGGCGTCCAGTCGTCGCTCGCCCCGATCAAAATCGTAAGGGGCAGCCGCGACGACCAGCGGCCGGTTTCCAACGGCACACGACAGCCAGGATAAAAGGCGATGGCGCGGATGAAATCGAGGGCGTCGGGCCTATTCTTCGGTTCGACCGCGTAAAGCGTCGACGATCCGCCGTTCGACCAGCCGATCAGCGTAATCGCCTTGGCGTCGACGTCGGGCCTCTGGCTGAGATAGGTCAGCGCCGCATTCGCGTCCGCGACCCGCTCCTTGGCCGGCTTGACGTCGCGGTCCGTCACTTTGCATTGCGGCGGCAGTCCGCGCGATCCGTAGCTGTCGGGAAAGACCACGACATAGCCGGCCTTGAGCCAGCGCTCGCCCCAATCCACGTGCCGCTCGCTTAAGGCCCCGGCGCCGTCGAGCAGGCCTGAGCAGCCATGCAGCGCAACGATGGCAGGGTGCTTGCCGGGGGCCGTAGGCGCGTACACATAGCCCTGCAACGCCTGGCCATCCGCGCCGGCAAAGTGCACCATCGTCGGGCTCGCGCGCGCACCCGTGACGAGGCACGTCACGAGGGCGAATGTCAGGGCGGCAAGACGACGAAAAGCCATGGCAGCCTCGTGCGCGACGTTACGGTCCTTGAAGACTTCGCTCCCGTCGCCATGGTGAACCATCGCTCAGTTCGCCGAGAAATGGAATTCCATCGAGAGCTGATTGTGGTCCGGCGGAACGTCGTACGGAGACGCCGCGCCGATCGCTTGGAGCACGGCCTGATCGTACGAACTGTCGCCGCTGCTGCGGATGAGCGTTCGACGGACCAGCCGTCCATGGCCATCGACCGCAAAGTTGATTTGCCCATTCATCGTGCCATGCGAGCCTTCTGAGGGCGGCTTGGGCATGTGCGCCGCAATCTGCCCAAACACGCCCGACAAATACGTCGACTTCGCCTTCCCTAGGAAAACGGATTCGAACGGCGAGGACGCCGGCATGTTGAACGCGGGGCCCGTGTTAAAATCCGGCATCGCGAACATCCGCGGCAGCGCCGGAGCGGCATTGGCTTCGGTCTGCGGCGCCGGCGTCGCTGCGGACCCGTCCGGTGTAGCGGCCGGCGTCGGCGCCGCGGCAATGTCGGCGTCTTTTTCCTCGGTCTGCGGAGGCGCTGCGGCTTGCGGCGGCGGAGGCGGGGTCGGATCCTTGGCTTCAGCCGGCGTCGGGACGCTCGCGGCCTGTTGCTGCGTCTCGTGCGAGGTTTCGTCTTTCTGATGCGCCTGCGGCGCGTCCGTCGCGGGCGTATCGTCGAGCGTTTGCGGCGGCGGCGGCGGATCGGGCGGCGCGGGCGGCGGCGACGGCTCCGGTTCCGGAATGATTTCGATCGGGATCGCCTCCGGCGGCGGGTCCTCGGGCTTGAAGGCGAGCTGGGTCAACAAACCGACGACGACCGTCGCGTGAATCAAAATTGCGCCAATCACGGCCACGACAGTCGCGGCTTTCCGAGCGCGCCGCTCGCGCTCCGTCAGCGGGGCGTTCAATCGCTCTTCCGGCTGGGCCGCAAAGTCGCCTTCGTCGACCGTCAGCGACGGCTCGGCGGGCCTTACCAGCTCAATTGAGAGTGTCTCTTCCGTCACGCTAAATCCCGCGCCGCTGTAGGGGGTCGCGTCAGAGGGGGCTTATTCAGCTTTACGTTGCGCGCTTAGCACTTCCCGCCGCCCAAGCCCAAGCGCCCAAAGCCGGAGCGACGTTGTGCCGCCGCAGCATCCACAACCGCCGCGCGCTGAAAACTTCATCGTTTGGTCAGAGCCCTGTCGCATTCGCGCTTTAGGAGGTGAGCGCAGACGAACGGCCGAGGAGGTCCCATGCCCGCCCCGCAAACCGGCCCCGCCACCATCTCGGGTTATTTGCTGCCGCCGTGGTGGCTCGCCACCGAGCGCCCGGCGCCGGCCAAGCAATTCGGCAAAGGCGAGATCTCGCTCGCCGAGATTCTCAACGAGCCGATCACGCAGGCGCTGATGCGCGCCGACAACGTGTCTTGGCTGGATTTGACCGCCCTTTGCGAGCGCGTCCGGTGCACACTGGGGTTCCAGCGCTCGCATTGAGAGACGCGTGCGCGACCCTCGCCAACGTTGAGAAAGCTTAATCCGCCGTCCAATTTCCTGTCACCCTGCCTGGTTCATTCTTTTCTTCCGGATCGCGCAATGCGGTCGCTGAATAACGAGGATGAACCATGTCAAACCTTCCCTTCAATGCGCGTTTGCGCGGCGGTCCGTTGCTCGCGTCCGTGGCGACCGTGGCTCTGATCGCCAGCGCCGCCTTCGCCGAGACCTCGCTCTCTTCGGCTCCGTCGGCCCAGCCCGCGGCCGTCGTCGCCGGCGAGCAGGTGGCCCCTGGCGCATCGTTCGCTCCGCTGATCGATAAGGTGAAGCCGGCGGTCGTTTCGGTGAAGGTCTCGATCGAGAACGCCGACATGGAGACGGACGACGATCAGGGCGGTTCGGACAACGTCCCCCCGCAGATGCGCAAGTTCTTCCATCAATTCGGCGACCAGAACGGCCAGGCGCCTGAGGCCCCCAAGCACAAGGCGATGGCTCTCGGCTCCGGCTTCTTCATTTCGGCCGACGGCTACATCGTCACCAACAACCACGTCGTTGAGCACGCCAAGACCGTCTCCATCACCACGGACGACGGCAAGGAGCTCGACGCCAAGGTGATCGGCACCGACCCGAAGACCGACCTCGCGCTGATCAAAGTGAACGCGCCGGGCAACTATCCCTTCGTCTCGTTCGCCAAGGCGCAGCCGCGCATCGGCGACTGGGTCGTGGCGATCGGCAACCCGTTCGGCCTGGGCGGCACGGTCACCGCCGGCATTGTTTCGGCGGAAGGCCGCGACATCGGCAACGGGCCTTATGATCAGTTCCTGCAGATCGACGCGCCCATCAACAAGGGCAACTCGGGCGGCCCGACGTTCAACCTTCAGGGCCAGGTGGTCGGCGTCAACACGGCGATCTTCTCCCCCTCGGGCGGCAGCGTCGGCATCGGCTTCGACATCCCCGCCACCACCGTCGACAGCGTCGTCAATGCGCTCGAGCACGGCGGCTCGGTGTCGCGAGGTTTCCTCGGCGTCTCCATCCAGTCGGTGGACGACAGCTTGGCCGAAGGCCTCGGCATGAAGAAGCCGCAGGGCGCGCTCATCGACAACACGACGGCGGGTACGCCGGCGGCGGCGGCGGGCCTCAAGGCTGGCGACGTCATCACCGCTCTGAACGGCGAACCGGTCAAGGACGCTTCGGACCTGACGCGCCGCGTCGGCGCGCTGAAGCCCGGCGAAAAGGTCGAGCTCGGCTATATCCGTGACGGTTCGGAGATGACCGCCTCGGTCACGCTCGGCGAACTCAAGCCCGAAAAGACCGCGATGGCGGACTCTGCGCAGCCCGAGACACCGGCGCTGCTTGGCGTCCAGCTCGCTCCGGCCTCGGAGGCCAAGGGCGCCGGCGACAAGGGCGTCGCGATCGTCAAGGTCGACCCCAACGGCGCCGCAGCGACCCAGGGCATCAGCGAAGGCGATGTCATTCTTCAGGTCTCCGGCAAAGCGGTGTCGACGCCCGACCAGGTGAAGTCGGCGATCGCCAGCGCCAAGCAGGACGGCAAGAAGGCCGTGCTGATGCAGATCCACACCGCGCAGGGCGAACGCTTCGTGGCGTTCGCTTTCCCGAAGGCGTGAGGTCGAGGTCGGCGCCTAGAGAGCAAGGAATCCCGCTCCGCTTTTAAGGCGCCGGTGGGAGCGGCGGATCGGATGGGAGGAGCCTGTCCGCCGCTTCTCCGCTCAACGCCCGTGGGACGTAAGTCCCACGGGCCGCATTCATCCCAACGCGGCCGCTCCGCCGTAAGGGAGCTGCCCACAATCCAACAGTGAACACCGTAGCGCCGTCGCCTTTTAGTAAAATGAAACGCCGACGAGAAAGGTGAATTACAGCAAACCCAACGCGATCTTATCCGAAAGTAGGGGCAGCTTTACCGAAAGTTCAAATCTTGAACTTATCCCCTTGAGTTGGAGACCCTATGGGCTGGAAAGTCGCCACTGCCGGCTGCGTCCTGCTCCTCACCTCAGTGGCCGCGCTGGGCGAGGCGCAAATCGCTGCGCACAACGACCTCGCGGAGCGCCAGCGTTTCGCGCGCCCCGCCGAAGTCCCCTACCCCCCTGACGATCCGTACTCGCCAGCCAAAGCCGCTTTGGGCAAAGAGCTGTTCTTCGATCCTGTTTTTTCGGCCTCCAAAACCCTGTCGTGCAGCTCGTGCCACGACCCGGCCCGCTCATGGGGCGACGGCAAGGCGCGCGCCCACGGCGAAGGCGCGGGGCCCATGGCGTTCCGATCCCCGACGCTGCTTGATGTCGCCTGGATCGATAGGCTCGGCTGGGACGGCAAATTCCACAGCCTTGAATCCGTCGCCTTCGCCCCGATCACCTCTGCGGCGAACATGAACCTGCCTGAGGCGACTTTGAACGAGCGTCTCAAGGCGACGCCGAACTATCCGGCGGAGTTTGCGGGCGCCTTCGACGACGGCCAGATCAATCGAAAAAACATCGAGCGCGCCTTGGCCACTTTCGAGCGGTCGATCGTCGCCCCGAAAGCGCCGTTCGACCGATGGGTCGAGGGGGACGAGCAGGCCATCAGCGCCTCCGCCCAGCGTGGCTTCGCGCTGTTCGACGGCAGGGCCAATTGCTCGCAATGCCATTCCGGTTGGAACTTCACGGATGGCTCCTTCCACGACATTGGCACGGCGTCCGGCAACGACGTTGGCCGCGGACGGCTTTTCCCGACCTCATTGAAGTTGAAATACGCCTTCAAGACGCCAACGCTGCGTGATGTCGCGCGGCGCGGACCGTATATGCACGACGGATCGGTGGCGACGCTCGAAGACGTCATCGATCTCTACGACAAGGGCGGCATCGCCCGCCCAAGTCTTTCCGAACAGATTAAGCCGCTTGGACTGTCAGCGTCTGAAAAACAGGACTTACAGGCGTTTCTCAAGAGCCTGACAGGGAACTCCGGAAAGGTCGTCGGCGGTCTCGAACCACAATAAAATCAGTCAATATTCGCGCATCGAAACTTTCGCCAAGTTTTTATTCGTGCGCACCCAGCGTAGATTTGGGTGAATCCTATAAATAGTGTCGATCTCCCGCGCGATGCGGTGTTCTACGCAACAAGAGATATCTGCGCGCCCATGAATATAAAAGAGCCTATCAATAAAATTCCCGCGAACCGCTCCGCTTTGTAGGACAAATCCGGACGGACGCTTGGAATGAGGGCGGCCGATGCTCCAATGGCAAAAATACAAGCCCCAATAGCGATGAACATTGCCAACCCTCTTTGTCATCGAATGACATAGCGCTTGGCCGTTACCGACCCGCCGGTGAAATCTCACAAATTTTACTGAATAAGCGCGTCTTTCGATTGCGCAGTCTGGCGGACGCTTTATGAATACGAATTAACCATGTCACCGTTAACACGGTGACAAAAAGGTTAAAATAACGTAACGTAAAATCGTTAAGCGTCGAAGTAAGGCATTGAATGCGTGGGGTTTTCTATAACGTTGCGCGCGTCGCATCGTTAACGTTTGCGGTCAGTCTGGCGCTCCCCAGCTCTGCTTACGCTCACGTCAAATGGTTCTGCGCTTTCGACGTCGCGGGCCAGCCGGTCGGCCTTGAGAACGTGCTCTGCCCAGACTTCGAACTGTTGATGACCATCGCCATCGCCGGCTTGTCGTTTGGCGCGCTGGTCGAATTTTCCGGAATAGGTCCGTTCTTCTCCCGCGCGCTCGATCGCATCACCGAATGGCCGCGCGCACAGTCCGAGCAGATCTTGGCGTTCGTCTGCGCATCGTTCTTCATTGCCGCTGCCGTCACGGGCGGCTTCCTACTCACCCCGGAACTCAAGACGACCTCCCCTTTGATCCCCTGGCTTCAGGTCGCCATCGCCGCTGGCTTCGCCTGGCCGCAGGGGCGTCCTTACGCGGCGGCGGGCATTGTCGCCCTGTTCGCGATTTCCGTCGGACAGTATGGCGTCTTTCACCTGATGGACTACCCGATTTTCCTCGGCATCGCGGCCTACTTCATCCTGTCCGCCCTGCAGATAAGGCCGCTCGGCCTCTCGCCGCTGGACGTGGTGCGCTGGAGCGCAGCGATCACCCTCATGTGGGCCTCGATCGAAAAGTGGGCCTACCCGCAGTGGACCTTTCCGCTGTTCGTCATCCATCCCGGCATGGCGATGGGATTCGATCCCGACTTCTACATGCGGGCGGCGGGGATGGTTGAGTTCGCGCTCGCCTTTGCGCTGCTGCGGACCCCGCTCACGCGCCGGGTCGCAAGCCTGGTGTTGATCGGCATGTTTCTCGCGGCGATCCCCGTCTTTGGGAAGATCGACGCGATCGGTCATTCCGCGATCATTGCGGTGCTGTTGGCGATCGCCGTCGAAAGCGCTCCCGAGCGGGCGACGGTCAGGACCATCGCGTGGACGCCTGTCGCGCTGTGCGGGTTCCTCGCGGTCTTCCTGTTCAGCTACTACGAATTGCACGCGCTGCTGTTCAAGACATCGATCATCTAGCGCCGCCGCCAGCTTCCTTTAAATCGCCGGAGGCAGGAGAGTCCTCGTCCTTTGGCGGGCTTTGGGGAGACCAGCACCCCTTTTCAGCCACGCGTCCTCGGGTAAATTACACGCGTATCTCGGAAAGCCGGAGATCACCTAGGAAAAATCTAGGAAAGCGTGCGAAAGCCAGAGAAAGTCCCAGCGCCGATTTTCGAGGCCGAGAGATAATGATTTCAATGGCTTTTATCGTCCCTCGGTCTTGCCCGGGGGTTTTTCCCGGTCATTCCCGCAGCTCGGCTTCGTAGGTTAGGCCGAACAACCCCAAGCCTGGCTACGACGAACTCGCACGACGACGCTCTACCCTCTTCGCGGGTCGGCTATTCCCATTATTCAATTGTCAAACAGCGAAAAGGAGAACATAAGGCGAACATTCGCGGCTGTCAAGTTTTCTCTGGTGGCATGTCGGAAGCGCACGATCTGCCCGTCAGTTGACGTGAACGACCAGTTTCATGCGCGGATGAATTCCGCAGAGCACGTCAAAAGTGCCGCCGATTGGAAACATCACAAGCGTATGGCTGCCCGGCTGCTGGTCGCCCGAGTCGAAATTGAACGTGTCGGATTCTACATATGCGTGGTGCAGGATGTCTCCGTCGTCGTTCACGATCTCGATCGAGTCGCCTTTGACGATCGCAATTTCTCCTGGCCGAAATTCCTGGTTTTTCTGCGAAATTTTGACTGGCGCGGAGCTGAGCGCCGCTGTGGTCGCGCACAGCACCGCCAACGCTGAAGATCGAGAGACGAGCCGCCCCGCAAGCGACCTCCAATTCCTGAGAGTGCCCATGTCCGCCATCGCTCCCCTGGCTGCGCCCGCTCAGGACGCAACTTAACAAATCATTTGCCAAAGACTGTTTAATATCTGCGTCGGCGAAAGTCTCCCCTCGCTTCGCAAATGATGAAGCAGGCCTTAACCACTCTATTGCACGACAATGTCTCGATTTTCATTGCAACTCGTTACACTTCTCAAAGCTTCTCTGCTTTTTGCACTTTCCACAATCGAAACAAATCAACAAATTTCTCGGCGCTAACTCACCGGCAACAGGGATTGCAACGCCCATCCCGCTCCGGCGCCCCTAAGCCTTAGGTAATGTCTCACCGGTATCACCAAACCTCGGGGATGACGGCAAGCCTTACGCGATGATGAGTCCTTTCAAACGCATAGCGCTTCACCGGCGAGGCCGTACGAGCCTTTCGTTGACGGCGATCCTCGCGAATTTCGCCACCTTGAAATGGCGCATCTGGCTCGCCTTCGTAACCGTGTCTTTGATCACCTTCTGGCTCGGCACCTTCGCGGTGATCGAGATTGGAAGCGCCGGAAAGCTGGTCGAGAAGACGTACGATCAGTCGCTGATGTCGATCAGCTACGCCCGCGCCGCGTCCGCCGACTTCTCCGCAATGCAGGCGAACTTCGCGAGACGTTCTTTCGCCTCCGATCAGGTCAGCGTCGAGAAGCTCAAGGAAGAATTCGACGATCTCTCGCTACGCTTGAGCCAAGACCTCTCGATCGCGGCGGAGCGTTCGCAGTCGCCGCGCGCCACGGACGCAGCGCAAGCGGCGCAGAACGCCGCCAGCGCCTGGCGTTCAAGAGTGCTGCTATTTCGCGACGGAGTCGCCGACGCCGCATTGTGGCGCGATCTCGACGCCGACGCCGCGCGCGTAAGCGAACACATTGAGCGTCTCGTCAATTACACCGCTGGCGACGGCTTCATCTACCGGCAGCGCGCCAAGGGCCTCATCGGCTCCGAAGCGTGGCTCGACGCGGTCGGCACGGGCGTCGCGATTCTGTTCTCGGGGCTGATCGCAGCGTTCCTTGCGCGCCGCATCGTGGGCTCCGTCGCAGCCGCCTCCGCCTTGGCCGAGAAGATCGCGGCGGGCGATTTCAACGGCGAATTGCCGCGGCGCAGCCCGGACGAGTTGGGCGCGCTGGTGACGTCGATGGGCGTCATGCGCGACAAGCTGCGCGCGCTTGTCGAACGCGAGATCGCCGAGCGGCGCTCGGCCCAGGTGTTGCTCGCCGATGCGCTCGAAACCTCGCCCGCGGGCATCGTCATGGTCGGCGCCAGCGGCGAGATTTCGATCGCAAACTCGCAAGCCGTCAACTTCTTCGGCGATGACCAGGACGTGCGCCGGCCGGGCGTCGCGCTCGCGGACCTGACCGGACCTCTGGCCAGCGCGATCGCCGGCGCCGCCGAGATGTCGGTCGTGACCGCCCTGGCCGACGGGCGTTGGATCCGCGTCAACCGGAGCGTCGGGCATGACGGCGGCTACGTCGCGGTCGTTTCCGACATCTCCGAGTTGAAGCGGCAGCAAAGCCGGCTGGAGGACACCAACAAGAACCTCGACATCGCCCTGACCAACATGTCGCAAGGGCTGTGCATGTTCGACTCCGCGAACAAGATCAGGGTCATCAACCGCAGGGTCTGCGAGATCTTCAAAATCAACTACGACGCCGTCTGCTTCGGCCTGCCCTACAGCGCACTGATCGAGCTCGCGGTCGCCGCGGGCTCGCTCGGCCGCAAAGGCGCCGGCGACCTTCTCCGGATCTTCCACCAAAAGTCGGAGTCCTCCGCCACCGCCGATCCTGCGGCCTATCCCGTCGAGGTGGTCGAGCTCAACGATCGCCGTCTCGTCGCGCTGGTGCAGCGCCGCCTTCCGGACGGCGGCCGCGTCATGACGTTCGAAGACGTCACGCAAAGCCGCCGCGCCCAGGACCGCGTGGTGTTCCTGGCGCGTCACGACGCGATGACCGGCCTGCCCAATCGCGTGCAACTGGCCGAATCGGCGCTTGCGCGTCGCGAGTTCGAACGAGAGTTTTGCGCTGCTGTGCCTGGATCTCGACCGCTTCAAAGAGGTGAACGACACGTTCGGGCATCATTGCGGCGATGAGCTGCTGCGTCAGGTCGGCAACCGCCTGCGCAGCTGCGCCCGCCAGGTCGACGCCGTCTCGCGACTTGGCGGCGACGAATTCGCCTTCATTCTGGGCGGCGTGCGCGACCGCGGCGAGGCGGCGCGCGCGGCCAAACGCATCGTCGACTATCTCGGCGAAACCTACGAGCTCGAAGGGCGCCATGTCTCGATCGGCGTCAGCATCGGCATCGCCTTGGCGCCCGAGCACGGCGTCGAATTCGAGGCCCTGCTCCGCCGCGCCGACGCCGCCCTCTACGCGTCGAAGAAATCGGAGCGCGGCTCCTGGCGCGTGTTCGACGACCAAATCGAGCGCGACCTGCAGAGCCGCCGCGTCATGGAGATCGAACTTAGAGCGGCGCTCGGCAACGGCGAACTCGAAGTGGTCTATCAGCCCATTTGCGACCTACAGACGGGCAAGGTGAGCGCGTTCGAGGCCCTGCTGCGTTGGAACCATCCGGCGCGTGGGCGCATCGCGCCTGGCGATTTCATCGCGCTGTGCGAAGAAGCCGGTCTGATCGGCCAGATCGGCGAGTGGGTGCTGAAAACCGCCAGCCTGCAGGCGACGCAATGGCCTGACGACGTTCAGGTCGCGGTCAATGTCTCGCCGGTGCAATTCATGGATCCAGGCTTCGTTCAGACCGTGCAATCGGCGCTGGCGGCGACGGGCTTGGCCCCGGCGCGGCTCGAGCTCGAAATCACCGAGTCCGTGCTGATGAGCAACAGCGTCAAGGCGCTGCAGAACATCGACGTGATCCGCAGCCTCGGCGTGCGGATCTGCCTCGACGATTTCGGCACCGGCTACTCCTCGCTGAACTATCTGCATAAGTTCAAGTTCGACAAGATCAAGATCGACCAGAGCTTCATCCGCGACCTCAATCGCCCGCAAGGGTCGAACGTCATCGTCAAGACGATCATCGACCTGATCCAGGGCATCGGCGCGCGCATGACCGCCGAGGGCGTGGAGACGATAGAGCAGATCAGCTGGCTTGCGGCGGCCGGCTGTCACGAAGCGCAGGGCTATCTGATCTCGCGGCCAATTCCGGCTTGGGAGACCAACTCTCCCGCCATCCTCAACGGCGCGCCCGCCGCCTGGATGCTGCGCTCGTTCATGGGGCGCATGAACCAGAACGACAAGGACAACGGCCTCCCGTTCGACGCGGTCGCCTGAAACGGCCGCGTCAGCTTTGCGCGTGCGTGGCCGTTCGCCATAGGCCGCTGAGGCCGTCATAGGCCGAGCGGGCGCCGAAGGCGATGAACACCAGGCCGACGACGCGCGTGATCGCCACGCCGTGTCCAAGGAAAAAGCGCCGGACTGGCGCGAGCCCGGCGGCGAACACCAGCGTGGCGTCAGCCGCCAAAAACCCAGCGAAGGCGGCCAGGAACAGGATCGGCGCGTCCGCGAGCGCCAAACCGTCGGCGTAGGGCTGGACGATGGCGGAGAACATCGCCAGGGCGACAGGATAGGCCTTGGGGTTGGTGAGGCCGAAAATCAGCCCTGTCGTCAGCGGCCGTCCGGCGCCGATGGGTTCGGGCTTGGCCTCCTTGTTGGTGCGCAACGCACGCCAGCCCAGCAGCATGAGATAGGCGCCGCAGCCAAGGCCAAGCAGTTGGAACAGCGTCGGCCCGAGACGATTGGCCCCGACGATCGCGCCAACCGCCAACGCGCCCCAAAGCGTGTCGCCCGCCAGATGTCCGCAGACAAAACGTGCGCCGGCCATCCGGCCGCGCGCCGCCGTCAGGGTGAACATCGCCAGGAACGCCGGGCCCGGCGCGATCACATAGAGATAGGCGGCGCCCGTCGTGGCGGCCAGCAAACCAGGCGAAGTCATTGGCGGCTCTCCTTGGCCAGGCGTTTCAATTCGTAAATCGCCTCGAGCGCTTCCCGCGGCGCCATCGCGTCAGGATCGAGCGCTTCCAGGCCCTCGCGCAAGGGGTCGAGTTTGGTCGCTTCCGCGGTGACGGCGGCAAACAGCGGCAACGCCTCCAGGCTCGTGGACCCCGGCTTGCCCGCTTCCAATTGCGTCAACAGCGTCCGCGCGCGTTTGACGACGGTGGCCGGCAAACCCGCGAGTTTCGCCACCTGGACCCCATAAGAGCGATCCGCGGCGCCGTGCGCGACCTCATGCAAGAACACCAGATCGCCCTTCCACTCGCGCACCCGCATCGTCAAGTTGAAGACGCGCGGCAGCGTCTCGGCGAGCGGCGTCAGTTCGTGGAAATGCGTCGCGAACAAGCACGCGAGCGGTTCGTCGCGTTCAGATGCTCGACGCTGGCGTGGCGATCGACAGGCCGTCGAAGGTCGCCGTGCCGCGGCCGATTTCGTCGAGGATCACGAGCGAACGTTCGGTCGCCTGGTTGAGGATCGCCGCCGTCTCGACCATCTCGACCATGAAGGTCGAGCGCCCGCGCGCAAGGTCGTCCGCCGCGCCGACGCGCGAGAACAAGCGGTCGAGGGCGCCGATCTCCGCCGCCTCCGCCGGCACGTAGCTGCCCATTTGCGCCATCAGCGCGATGAGGGCGTTTTGCCGGAGATAGGTCGACTTGCCCGCCATATTCGGGCCGGTGACGAGCGCCAGCCGCCCGCCCTCGGCGGAGCCCGAGAGATCGCAATCGTTGGCGACAAAGGGCCGCCCATTCGCCTGCAGCGCCGCCTCGACCACGGGATGGCGGCCGCCTTGAATGGCGAAAGCGAGCGAGCCGTCGACCTTCGGCCGCGCCCAGTCGCGCGCCTGCGCGAGTTCGGCAAGCGCCGCGATCACGTCGAGCTCGGCGAGCGCGTCGGCGAGTTCGCGCAGGCGCGCGACTGGGCGCGGCCGAAGGTCGATGGCTCGCTCGCTTTCGCCATCAAGGCGGGCGCCATCCCGTGGTCGAGGCGGCGCTTCAGGCGAAGGGCGGCCCTTTGTCGCCAACGATTGCGATCTCTCGGGCTCCGCCGAGGGCGGCCGGCTGGCGCTCGTCACCGGCCCGAACATGGCGGGCAAGTCGACCTATCTCCGGCAAAACGCGCTGATCGCGCTGATGGCGCAGATGGGCTCTTACGTGCCGGCGGACGCGGCCGAGATTGGCGTTCTCGACCGCCTGTTCTCGCGCGTCGGCGCGGCGGACGACCTCGCGCGCGGGCGCTCGACCTTTATGGTCGAGATGGTGGAGACGGCGGCGATCCTCAACCAGGCCACAGAGCGCTCGCTGGTCATCCTCGACGAAATCGGCCGCGGCACGGCGACATTCGACGGCCTGTCGATCGCGCACGCCAGCGTCGAGCATCTGAATGCGGTGAACCGTTCCCGGGCGTTTTTCGCGACGCATTTTCATGAACTCACGCCGCTGGCCGAAACGCTGCCGCGAGTCTTCAACCTGACGATGCGGGTGCGCGAATGGAAGGGCGATCTGGTGTTTTTGCATGAGGTCGCGCACGGCGCCGCGGACCGCTCCTATGGCGTGCAGGTGGCAAAACTCGCGGGACTGCCCGCCTCCGTCGTCAAGCGCGCAAGGACGCTGCTGACGCAATTGGAGGCTGGCAAGCCCGCCTCCACAAGCTTGGAGGCGTTGCCGCTTTTCGCAGCGGCCGCGGAAGCGGCCATGCCCGATCTCGTACGCGAGGGCCTTGACGCGCTCGATCCGGATACGATGGCGCCGCGGGAAGCGCTCGAGGCGCTGTACGAGCTGAAACGTCTGGCCAAGGAGAAGCATCGATGACCTCGCCCGGCCTGCTGGCCGCCACGACAGGCGCCGCCTATCTCTATGTGATCGCGCCCGGACCGGCCTTCCTGGCGATGTTCACCTTGACGGCGGCGCGCGGCCGGCCGGCGGGCGCCGTTTTGTCGGCGGGCATTTGGCGGGCGACACGCTGTGGGGCGCGCTGGCGGTCGGCGCGATCGTCGGCGCGAACCGGCTCGGGCCGGCGTTGTTTCAACTGCTTGGGCTTGGCTGCGGCGCTTATTTGATGCTGCTGGGGTGGCGGGCATTGCGCACAAAAAAAGAAGCGAGGCCCGAACCCATCGGCGCCGGCAAGCCGCTAACGACCGGCCTTATTTTCGGCCTCACGAACCCCAAGGCCTATCCTGTGGCGCTGGCGATGTTCTCCGCCATCGTCCAGCCCTACGCCGATGGATTGGCGCTCGCCGACGCGCCGATCTTGATGGTGGCCGCCTTCACTGGGTTTCTGGCCGCCGACGTCACGCTGGTGTTCGCCGCCGGCCTCGCGCCGGTAAGGCGTTTTTTCCTTGGCCACGGCGTGGCGATCACGCGGGTCGTCGGCCTGGTGTTTATCGCCTTCGGCGCCCGCTCGGCCTACGACGGCCTGAGCGGCCTATGGCGAACGTCCACGCACGCGTAAAGCCGACGCGGCCGTTTCAGGCGACCGCGTCGAACGGCAGGCCGCCGTCCTTGTCGTTCTGGTTCATGCGCCCCAAAAACGAGCGAAGCATCCAGGCGCCGGGCGCGCCGTTGAGGATGGCGGGAGAGTTGGTCTCCCAGGCGGGAATTGGCCGCGAGATCAGATAGCCCTGGGCTTCGTGACAGCCGGCGGCCGCAAGCCAGCTGATCTGCTCGATCGTCTCCACGCCCTCGGCGGTCATGCGCGCGCCGATGCCTTGGATCAGGTCGATGATCGTCTTGACGATCACGTTCGACCCTTGCGGCCGATTGAGGTCGCGGATGAAGCTCTGGTCGATCTTGATCTTGTCGAACTCGAACTTATGCAGATAGTTCAGCGAGGAGTAGCCGGTGCCGAAATCGTCGAGGCAGATCCGCACGCCGAAGCCGCGGATGGTGTCGATGTTCTGCAGCGCCTTGACGCTGTTGCTCATCAGCACGGACTCGGTGATTTCCAGCTCCAACCGCGCCGGGCGCCAGGCCCGTCGCGGCCAGCGCCGACTGCACGGCCTGAACGAAGGTTGGATCCATGAATTGCACGGGCGAAACATTGACCGCGACTTGCACGTCATCCGGCCATTGCGTCGCCTGCAGGCTGGCGTCTTCAACACCCATTCGCCGATTTGGCCGATCAGGCCCGCTTCCTCGCAAGCGCGATGAAGTCGCCTGGCGCGATGAGCCCGCGCGCGGGATGGTTCCATCGCAGCAGCGCTTCGAACGCGCTCACTTTTCCTGTCTGCAGATCGCAGATCGGTTGATACACCACCTCAAGTTCGCCGTTGCCGAGCGCCGCCCTGAGCTCGATTTCCATGACGCGCCGATTCTGCATCTCCCGATCGATCTGGTCGTCGAACACGCGCCAGCGCCGCGGCCTGATTTCTTCGTCGCGTAAAGGGCGGCGTCCGCGCGGCGAAGCAACGTCTCGAATTCGACGCCATGCTCGGGCGCCAGCGCGATGCCGATGCTGACGCCGACCGACACATGGCGCCCTTCCAGCTCGTAGGGCTCGCCGAGATAGTCGACGATGCGCTTGGCGGCGCGGGCGGCCTCGGCGCGGTCGCGCGCGCCGCCCAAAATGAAGGCGAACTCGTCGCCGCCAAGACGGGAGACGGCGTCGACCTGCCGGGCGCAGCTGCGCAAGCGGTTGCCGACCTGGCGCAACAATTCGTCGCCGCAATGATGCCCGAACGTGTCGTTCACCTCCTTGAACCGGTCGAGGTCGAGGCACAGCAGCGCAAACCTCTCGCCAGCTCGAGGCGCGCCAGCGCCAATTCCGCCAATTGCACCCGGTTGGGCAGGCCTGTCATCGCGTCATGACGCGCCAGGAACATCACGCGGTCCTGGGCGCGTCGGCTTTGCGTCACGTCTTCGAACGTCATGACGCGGCCGCCGTCCGGCAGACGGCGCTGCACCAACGCGACCAGGCGCCGGTCGTTGAGCTCGACCACTTCGACGGGATAGGCCGCAGGATCGGCGCTCGCGGAGGATCCGGTTTTTGGTGGAATATCCGAGAAGGTCGCTAGCGCCTTTGTGGCCGAGCGAGCCCGCGGCGACGGCCAATTCGATCAGGGCGCTGTAGGGCAGGCCGAAACAGACGACGTCGTATTTGATTTTGAATATCTCGCAAACTCTTCGGTTGACGACCCTGATCTTGTTCGCGGAATCGAACATGCAAAGCCCCTGCGACATGTTGGTCAATGCGATGTCGAGGTTCTTGTTGGTCTCCTCCAGCCGGTTTTGTTGCCGCTTCAATTCGGAGATGTCGGAGACCACGGCGACGTAGCCGCCGTCATGTCCGACGCTTCGGCTGACGCGGATCCAACGGCCGTCCGACAGGGCCGTTTCGACGGACGTTTCTCTCGCGTCTGCGATCGCATTGGCGAGGGGGCCGGTCAGGTTGGCGAGCGCCACGCCGGGCCGGCGCACGTCCTGGCCATCGCCGAAGAAGCTGACGGCTTGCGAATTCGCGATTGAAATCTCGCCGCTGGCTCCACCATGACGATGCCCGCGGGCGACGTCTCCAGCGCGTTGGCGAGCAGCACTTGCGCGGAACGCCGCTCGGCAATCTCTCGCTCGACGAGCACGCGCAGCTTGTCGCGCATCACGCCCATCGACGTCACCAGGGCGCCGACTCGTCCGGACTGCGCGGCGGCAGTTCGCCGTCGAAGTCGCCTGCCGCGATTTTTCCGCGAAGGCCGAAGCCGCTGCCACCGACCCGACGATACGGCGCGCGAGAAGGCTGTGATCAGCGCGGAGAACAAGATCGCGACGCCGGTGCCGACGGCGTCGAGCCAGCTTCGGAGCCGATCAGGCCCTTCGAGCGTTGGCGATAAATGAAGCCGTCGCCAGCGGTGTAGTTGACGAGCCGTTCGATCTGTTCGCTTACGAGCGCGGCGTTGGCGTCGAGATCGCGCCACAATGCGTCGTCGGCGACCCCGTCGCGAAATAGCTCCACTCTTGCGCGCCGGAGCTGTCGGCGTTCGACGCCGCCTGAGCTGCATCCGTGGCGCGCGGCGACTGTGAACGCTCCGCCGAGATCGAGAGGTCTTGGGTCAAACGTAGCAGAGAGATCGTCGAATTCTTCCTTGAGCTTTTCGACATTGACGGGATCGGCGGCGACAGATCGTCTGGCGAAGTTCGCCTGCATTGCGGAGAAGTCGGCGGAGGCGGCGCGGGCGTAGCTGATCGACATCAGCGACTGATCGTACGTCTTCTCGACCAGCTTTCCGGCGCTTCCGATCTCGATCACCGCGAAGGTGCCGAGCCAGAAGGTGATCAAAGACACGGTTACGAAGGCGAGCCAGATGCGCCATTTCAAGGTGGCGAAATTCGCGAGGATCGCCGTCAACGAAAGGCTCGTACGGCCTCGCCGGTGAAGCGCTATGCGTTTGAAAGGAACTCATCATCGCGTAAGGCTTGCCGTCATCCCCGAGGTTTGGTGATACCGGTGAGACATTACCTAAGGCTTAGGCTCGCGGGAGCGGGATGGGCGTTGCAATCCCTGTTGCCGGTGAGTTAGCGCCGAGAAATTTGTTGATTTGTTTCGATTGTGGAAAGTGCAAAAAGCAGAGAAGCTTTGAGAAGTGTAACGAGTTGCAATGAAAATCGAGACATTGTCGTGCAATAGAGTGGTTAAGGCCTGCTTCATCATTTGCGAAGCGAGGGGAGACTTTCGCCGACGCAGATATTAAACAGTCTTTGGCAAATGATTTGTTAAGTTGCGTCCTGAGCGGGCGCAGCCAGGGGAGCGATGGCGGACATGGGCATTCGATTGGAGTGGCCTACGGGGCGGCTCGTCTCTCGATTTCGGCGTGGCGGTGCTGTGCGGGACCACAGCGGCGCTCAGCTCCGCGCCAGTCAAAATTTCGCAGAAAAACCAGGAATTTCGGCCAGGAGAAATTGCGATCGTCAAAAGGCAACTCGATCGAGATCGTGAACGACGACGAAGACATCCTGCACCACGCATATGTAGAATCCGACACGTTCAATTTCGACTCGGGCGACCAGCAGCCGGGCAGCCATACGCTTGTGATGTTTACAATCGGCGGCACTTTTGACGTGCTCTGCGGAATTCATCCGCGCATGAAACTGGTCGTTCACGTCAACTGACGGGCAGATCGTGCGCTTCCGACATGCCACCAGAGAAAACTTGACAGCCGCGAATGTTCGCCTTATGTTCTCCTTTTCGCTGTTTGACAATTGAATAATGGGAATAGCCGACCCGCGAAGAGGGTAGAGCGTCGTCGTGCGAGTCCGTCGTAGCCAGGCTTGGGGTTGTTCGGCCTAACCTACGAAGCCGAGCTGCGGGAATGACCGGGAAAAACCCCCGGGCAAGACCGAGGGACGATAAAAGCCATTGAAATCATTATCTCTCGGCCTCGAAAATCGGCGCTGGGACTTTCTCTGGCTTTCGCACGCTTTCCTAGATTTTTCCTAGGTGATCTCCGGCTTTCCGAGATACGCGTGTAATTTACCCGAGGACGCGTGGCTGAAAAGGGGTGCTGGTCTCCCCAAAGCCCGCCAAAGGACGAGGACTCTCCTGCCTCCGGCAATTCAAAGGAAGCTGGCGGCGGCGCTAGATGATCGATGTCTTGAACAGCAGCGCGTGCAATTCGTAGTAGCTGAACAGGAAGACCGCGAGGAACCCGCACAGCGCGACAGGCGTCCACGCGATGGTCCTGACCGTCGCCCGCTCGGGAGCGCTTTCGACGGCGATCGCCAACAGCACCGCAATGATCGCGGAATGACCGATCGCGTCGATCTTCCCAAAGACGGGGATCGCCGCGAGAAACATGCCGATCAACACCAGGCTTGCGACCCGGCGCGTGAGCGGGGTCCGCAGCAGCGCAAAGGCGAGCGCGAACTCAACCATCCCCGCCGCCCGCATGTAGAAGTCGGGATCGAATCCCATCGCCATGCCGGGATGGATGACGAACAGCGGAAAGGTCCACTGCGGGTAGGCCCACTTTTCGATCGAGGCCCACATGAGGGTGATCGCTGCGCTCCAGCGCACCACGTCCAGCGGCGAGAGGCCGAGCGGCCTTATCTGCAGGGCGGACAGGATGAAGTAGGCCGCGATGCCGAGGAAGATCGGGTAGTCCATCAGGTGAAAACGCCATACTGTCCGACGGAAATCGCGAACAGGGCGACAATGCCCGCCGCCGCGTAAGGACGCCCCTGCGGCCAGGCGAAGCCAGCGGCGATGGCGACCTGAAGCCAGGGGATCAAGGGGAGGTCGTCTTGAGTTCCGGGGTGAGTAGGAGCCGCCCGTGACAGCAGCGGATGAAGAACGATGCGCAACGAACGCCAAGATCTGCTCGGACTGTGCGCGCGGCCATTCGGTGATCCGATCGAGCGCGCGGGAGAAGAACGGACCTGTGCCGGAGAATTCGACCAGCGCGCCGAGCGATAGACCGGCGACGGCGATGGCCATCAACAGTTCGAGTTAGGACAAAGCACGTTCTCAAGGCCCACCGGCTGGCCCGCGACGTCGAAAGCGCAGAACCATTTGACATGAGCGTTGGCAGAGCCGGAGAGCGCCAGACGGCGACAATCGTTAACGACGCTACGCGAGCAACGTATAGTAAACCCGACGCATTCATGCCTTACTGCGACGCTTAACGAATTTACGTTACGGCATCTTAACCTTCTTGTTACCGTGTTAACGGTGACATGGTTAATACGTATTCATAAACCCTTGCTGACGGCGCAATCGATAGTCGCGCTTATTCAGTAAAATTTGTGAGATTTCACGGGGGTGGTAAGGGCCAAGCGCTATGTCATTCTATGACAAAGAGGGTTGGCAATGTTCATCGCTATTGGGGCTTGTACTTTTGCCATTGGAGCATCGGCCGCCCTCATTCCAGCGTTCCGTCCGGATTGTCCTAGAAAGCCAGCGGTTCGCGGGAATTTTATTGATAGGCTCTTTTATATTCATGGGCGCGCAGATATCTCTTGTTGCGTAGAATACCGCATCGCGCGGGAGATCGACACTATTTATAGGATTTACCCAAATCTACGCTGGGTGCGCACGAATAAAAACTTGGCGAAAGTTTCGATTCGCGAATATTGACTGATTTTATTGGGTTCGAGACCGCCGACGACCTTTCCGGAGTCCCCTGTCAGGCTCTGAGAAACGCCTGTAAGTCCTGTTTTTCAGACGCTGACAGTCCAAGCGGCTTTATCTGTTCGGAAAGACTTGGGCGGGCGATGCCGCCCTTGTCGTAGAGATCGATGACGTCTTCGAGCGTCGCCACCGATCCGTCGTGCATATACGGTCCGCGCCGCGCGACATCACGCAGCGTTGGCGTCTTGAAGGCGTATTTCAACTTCAATGAGGTCGGGAAAAGCCGTCCGCGGCCGACGTCGTTCCCGGACGCCGAGCCAATATCGTGGAAGGAGCCATCCGTGGAATTCATCCGGAATGGCATTGCGAGCAATTGGCCTTGCCGTCGAACAGGCGAAGCCCGTTGGGCGGAGGCGCTGATGGCCTGCTCGTCCCCCTCGACCCATCGGTCGAACGGCGATTTTGAGGCGACGATCGACCGTTCGAAAGTGGCCAAGGCGCGTTCGATGTTTTTGCGATTGATCTGTCCGTTGCTCCAAGGCGGCGGCAAACTCCGCCGGATAGTTCGGCGTCGCCTTGAGGCGCTCGATCAAAGCCGCTTCAGGGCAAGTTCATGTTCGCCGCGGAGGTGATTGGGGCGAAGGCGACGGATTTGAGGCTATGGAATTTGCCGTCCCATCCGAGCCTATCGATCCAGGGACGTCGAGCAACGTCGGCGATCGGAACGCCATGGGCCCCGCGCCTTCGCCATGAGCCCGCGCTTTGCCGTCGCCCCATGAGCGGACCGGATCGTGACACGAGCTGCACGACAGGGTTTTGGAGGCCGAAAATATAGGATCGAAGAACAGCTCTTTGCCTAAAGCGGCTTTGGCTGGCGAGTACGGATCGTCAGGGGGGTAGGGGACTTCGGCGGGGCGCGC
>CAVSSV010000004.1:0-6543 GCA_963730695.1 uncultured Pseudomonadota bacterium | reverse complement strand
CCTCGACCTTGGCCTCGCCGCGGAACCACCACATGTTCCGCTTGCGCGCGGTGCGGGTCATGTAGAACTTCACTTGATCGCCGGGAACGACAGGCTTGCGGAATTTCGCTTTGTCGATCGTCATGAAATAGACGATCGACGCGCGGCGCCTCCTCGCCCTGCGCCAGCACGCATAACGCTCCGGCGGTCTGCGCCATGCCCTCGATCAGCAGCACGCCGGGCATGACGGGCTTGATGGGAAAGTGGCCCTGAAAATGCGGCTCGTTGATCGTAACGTTCTTGAGCCCGACGCCGTATTCGTCGGCCCGCGCGTCGATGATGCGGTCGATCATCAAGAAGGGATAGCGGTGCGGCAGCAACGCCATGACTTTCATGATGTCTGCCGAGTCGTAGGTCGTCGCCGCAGCGTCGTTCATGCCCTTCCTCCGGCCCCTGCGCCGCTCGCCGCGCGCCTCTTGAGGTGAAGCTCGATCTGGTTGTGGGATGGGCGATGCCTGCTCAAGGTTCAAAGGTCAAGCGCCCCATCGGGAAACCGCCTTCCCCTTGCGGGAAAAGCGCTTTTTCCGTCGATTCGCGAGATCGCGCTTCAGCGCTTGGCGGCCTTCCGCGTCGCCAGGTCTTTCAGGCTCGCATGCATGCGAAACGCTTCGCGCGCAGGGACGGCGGGGGCCCCCAACCATTGCTCCCCCGCAGGGATGTCATGCATCGTCGCCGACGCCGCCGCGAGTTGCGCGCCGGAACCGAGGCGAAGATGGCCCGCAACGCCGGATTGGCCGCCTAGGGCCACGAAGTCCTCAAGAAAGGTCGAGCCGGCGATGCCGGCCTGCGCGACGATCACGCAATGACGGCCGATGACGACATTGTGGCCGATCTGCACAAGATTATCGATCTTCGTGCCCTCGCCGATAATGGTGTCGCGGTTCGCCCCGCGGTCGATCGTCGTGTTTGCGCCGATCTCGACATCGTTCTGAATGATGACACGACCGATCTGCGGCGCTTTGCGATGGCCGCGCGGGCCCATGGCGAAGCCGAAGCCGTCCTGACCGATGCGCGCGCCGGGATGGATAATGACCCTATCGCCGACGAGCGTTGCGATCAGGCTCGCGCCGGCGCCGATCGAACAGTCGCGCCCAATGCGAACCTCCGGGCCGATTGTCACGTTGGGACCAATCGTGGTGCCCGTGCCGATCTCCGCCTTGGGTCCGATCACGGCATAAGGCTCAACGACTACGCCCGGCTCAAGCCGCGCCGCCGGATGCACCGTAGCCAGCTTCGAAATTCCGCTTTGTCCCAAAATCGTCGCGGGGCGCAGCGCGCTCGGATACAGCTTCGCCATGATCGCCGCGAGCGCGTGATAGGGATGCGCATTAAGGAGGAGCACGGCGGAAGCCGGCGCCGCGCGCGCCTGCGCGGGTTCAATCAGAATCGCGCCCGCGCGCGTTTCTGCGAGCCGGGCGAGATAGCGGCGATTCTCGAAGAAGGTGAGATGGTCGGGACCAGCTTGATCCAGCGGCGCGACGCCGAGCACGCGCCGCTCGCGCTGTGTCTCGTCGGACAATGTCGACCCCGATAGGGCCGCAAGGTCGCCAAGCGACGGTTGTAGCACCGCCGGAAAGAAATTAATTTTCGGCATTGTTCACGCTGGTTCCAGCGACCGCGATTGGGCGCGAAACCAAGGTTCCTCCCATAAAGGCACGGCCGCCGCTGCGCGGCGACCGATCTCTAGCCGATTGGATTGCAGCGCGGGTTTAGAAGCTCGCGCCGCCAGAGAAGTTGAACGCCTGGGTCTGGTCGCCAGGAGCCTTGCGCAAGACGAAGGCGTAATCGAGCCGGATCGGGCCAAGCGGAGAATCCCACAGCAAGCTGAGGCCGGTCGATATACGCAGCAGATGGCTGTCCTGCACCGTCAAGCAATTGCTTTGGGTCCAGGTCGGTGAAACGTTCCCCTTGATACACGGGCTGTTCGCAGGCAAGCCCGGGAACAGATTGTTGTATTGCGTTGCTCCGGCGAACCCGAACAACGAGCCCGTGTCGGCGAATACCGCGCCACGCAATCCGACTTCTCGCGGAAGACCAAAAATCGGGAACTGCACTTCGGCGGAGGCACCATAGTAGGTCGTGCCGCCGAGCGCATTCGCGGTTGTGTTAGACGGATCCGACAAGTCACGAGGCCCGAGGCCGCCCGGAGCAAAGCCGCGCACTAGGGTCGGGCCAAGGTTATAATTGTCCGTGATCAGGAGTTGGTAACCGCCAAACGCGTTGATCTGGCCGCCCTGAAGGTGGATCAACCCCGTGAAGTCGTCGGTGATCGGATAGTAAAACCGGCCGTCGAACGTCTCCTTGATGTATTTCGTTTCGCCGCCGAGCCCGGCGACGCCCTGGTTAAAGGACAGCAGCATGCCGCTCGAGGGGGACTTGTGCGCATCGAGGGTGTCGTAGGTCAGGGTATAGCCAGCGAGCGACGTCAACCGACCGCCGAGAGACGCGACTTCTTTCGACGCTATCGAAGCTTCGCCGTTCGATAAGCAGCTGTTGTTGAATCCGAGCGGAGGGACCGACGCTGCCGTTGGCGTCGTTCCCGGAATCGGAACCGAACAGTCGTTAAACGGATCGCTCGACGAGTTCGGGATAATGACCTTCGACTGGTAGAGCGAGTAGTTCGTCCCGATCGTGAACTGGTCGGTGATCGGGAAGCCCAGGCGCAAATTCACGCCCGACACCCAGTATTGATACGTCTGGTAGGCGTTCTGATTCTGCTCGTTGTGATAGACGTCAAAGCCCGCGGCGATGTGCTGGCCGAGGAAGTAGGGCTCCGTGAACGCCGCCGACCAACCCTGGCTCGATTGTCCGTAGGACGCCGACACCTTCAGATACTGTCCGCGTCCGAGGAAGTTCGTCTCGGTGAACGCGACTTGCGCGATCCAGCCCAAAGTCGTGGAATAACCGCCGCTCAAGCTGACCGAACCCGTCGGCTGGTCCTCGACTTCGACGGTCACGATGACCCGGTCAGGGGACGTGCCAGGCCGCGTTGAGATGTGAACGTGCTTGAAGAAGCCGAGATTGTTCAGACGGCGTTCGGCGTTCTCAATCATTGCGTGATTGTAGGGGTCGCCTTCGCCGATATCGAATTCACGACGGATGACGAAATCGCGGGTTCGGGTGTTCCCGACGATGTCGATCCGCTCGACGTACACTTTCGGACCGTCGTCGACGGTGAAAGTGAGCGCGATGGTGTGGGCGTTGACGTCGCGGTCGCCATGCGGACGCACGTCCGAGAAGGCGTAACCCTGACTGGCGAGATAGCGCGTGATCGCCACCACGCTCGTATCGATCGCGGCCGCGTTCTCGACATCCCCGGTATGCAGCGTGACGAACGGCAGCAGCGTCGCCCCATCGATCTTGCCGACGTGCGAGACGACGTTGACGCTCGACAAATGATACTGCGGGCCCTCGTCGACCGAAATCGTGATGATATAGCCGGGGTCCGGCTGATCGACGTATTTGACGTCCGTATTGGTGATGCGGAAATCCGCGTAGCCGTAGCGCTGGTAGTATTTGCGTATCGCGTCTTCATCGGACGCCAACCGATCGGGATCGTAAACGTCCGTCGTCTTGATGAAGGACAGGAAATTCATTTCGGTGAGCTGCATCAAGCCCTTCAAGCGACCGCTTGAAACCGCCTGGTTGCCCACAAAGTTGATCTGCCTCACGCCAGTCTTCGTGCCTTCATCGACGTGGAACACCAAATCGACGCGCCCATTGGGTAGCGGCACGGTGCGGTACGTAACCGTCACCGCAGAACGACCGACCTTCTTATAAGCTTCCTTGATTTGGCCGATATCGGCCTGCGCGACCGCCTCGTCGAAAGGTTCGTGGTCGTGGGATTGAACCTCGACGGATAGCTGATCGCCTTTAAGTTGGCTGGTGCCCTCAAACGCCACGCGATTGATAATCACCTTGCCTTCAGCCACGGCGATGACCACCTGGCCGCCGACGTTTTCCGCCTTGACGCTCGTGAACAAGCCGGTCGCCAACAAATCGGCGACGCCCTGATCGATCGAGGCCTCGTCGGTCCCCTTGAAATAGCTTTGGATTACCGCAGTCGAAACGCGGCTGTTGCCTTGAACCGCCACGGGCGCGGCGAAAACCGGTTGGGCTACGATCAGGAGCGACAGCATCAGCACCAGCGCGCCGAAGAGCCCACGTACACTTTTCATTAAGACCCTGCCCTGTGTCGTCGCCGTCACGCCCGCAACACCCCGTAACCAGTCGCCAACCGCGACCCCACAGCGCACCAAGGCTCGCCGTCCCCCTTTCGGGGGTGGGCATGGCCTCAATCCTTAACCGGCTTTTACCGAATCCAGATGATTGTGCAAATCGATATTAACCGCGCCTGTGAACGAAACCAATGGATGTGGCCCCAAAGCCTCAGCCATGGTGAGCGATCGGTTAATTTCCCAGAGAAAAAATGCGCCATAGGTCATGTGACGTCGTGAAAAGGACCAAAAAGGCCACGACGGCGATGCCGACCCGCAAGGCAAACTCCTGAGCTCGCTTATTCAACGGGCGACGCGCTACCGCTTCGATTGCGTAAAACAGAAGGTGTCCACCATCTAACAGCGGGATTGGCAGCAAATTCAGAAAGCCCACCGAAACGGAAAACATCGCTGCCAGCGTGAAGAGATCGATCGGGCTGGCCTTCGCGATTTCACCGGCGACCTGCGAAAGTCCAATTGGGCCTGAAAGCTGGTCAACCGATTCGCGGCCGGCGAAGAGCGCCACGATATAGAGGCCCGTCTGGCGAACCACGTCGACAACCTGTTGACCGCCCCAACCGACACATTCCACCGGCCGACAGGTCAGATGGCGCAAATCCGCACGATCGTGGGAGGCCATCAGCCCCAGTTGGGCAGTACGGCGTTTGCCCAGCGGCCCCATGTCGACGAGCGTCAAGGTCGGCGTCGCGGTCATGGCGACGGATTGCCCGGCTCGATCGACGACAATGGCGAGGGGCAAACCTGCGCTTTCGCTTGCAATCTGTCGCAAAGACTTAAAATCGGCGATGGGCGAGCCATTGACCGCGGTAACAAGGTCGCCTGCCTTGAACCCTGCCTTGTCGGCTGCTGAGCCCGTCACGACTTGGCTTATTCTCGGCAAGTGCACGTCGCGGCCTTGAGCCATCGCCATGCAGGAGTAGATCACAAGCGCCAAGATGAAATTGGCGACGGGGCCCGCCAGAACGACGATGGCGCGCTGATAGAGCTTGGCGCCGTTCAACGTATGCGCTCGCTCTTCGGCGGTCATGGCCTGAAACGAAGCGTCACCTCCCGCGTTTCCGACGGCCCCTTCCGCGTGAAAATTTACATATCCGCCAAGCGGAAGGGCGGCCAAACGCCAGCGCGTCCCCCGCTTGTCGACACGCGCGATGATTTCCGGGCCGAAACCAAGGGAGAAAGCGTCAATCCTCAGGTTGAAAAAGCGACCTGCCGTGTAGTGCCCGAGTTCATGAATGAAAACGATCGCGCTAATCAGCACGACGAGCGGGACGACATACCATCCGAGCCAGGTGGCCGCGGACAAAAGAGAGCCGACTATATTCATCGAAGCGAGGCCTTTTCGGACCGCGGGCGGTTTGGTCGCCAGCTGACGATCATGGTTACTAATTCCTTTACACAATGACCGACGGTGGGCACCGGGCCAAGGGGGTTCGCCGATCCGATTGCGCTTATGATTAATATTTTGGGCGCAAGCGAGACGGCGACGCCGTCACCAATCAAACAGCCCCGAACCGAACGCCCCGCCCTCTGCATTGACCCACGCGACAATGCAGGCCAGCACCGCGGCTGCGACGAAACCGTCGAGACGGTCCATCACGCCGCCATGGCCGGGGATCAACGCGCTGGAATCCTTAACTCCGAACCGTCGCTTCAAAGCCGATTCGAACAAGTCGCCCGCCTGCGCCGCGATCGAGACGCCAAGTCCCAGCGAGCCAAAAACGAAAAAGTCATCGCTCGCGCCGGAAAACAGAAGGCCTGCTGCGGCGGCGCAGATCGTGCCGCCGAAGGCGCCCGACCAGGTTTTTCCAGGCGAGACGCTCGGCCATAATTTTGGACCGCCGAACAGCCGCCCGAAAAAGTATCCCGCGATATCGGTCGTCCAGACGACGGCGTAGAGCCAAAACATCGCGATGCGGCCATCCGCCGACTCGCCGCGCAAGGCGATCACCGCGAACAACGGCAGGCCGCTATAGACCGCCCCGCCGGCGCCGAGCAGCCGCGCAGCGACCCCCGACCCGACACAAGCGCAGGCGATCGTGGCCGCCGTCAAGACTGCCAGCGACCATCGCTCTTGACCGAGCAACGCCAGGGCCCCGACCACGACAAGCGCCACCCAGCAGATCCGCGTCCGCCAGGCGGAATGGTTTGCGTCGTCATCGACGATGCGCTGCCACTCCCACGCGATGGCGCCGAAGGCGACGAGCCAGAACAGAATAAACAGCGGTCCGCCGACATACGTCACGAGAAGCGCCAGCGCGATCAACGC
>CAVSSV010000003.1:0-15650 GCA_963730695.1 uncultured Pseudomonadota bacterium | reverse complement strand
GCCAGATTCTCGATGTCGAACGAGATGCCATAGCCGAAGGCGAGCATCAGGATGATCGGCCCGAACAGGGCGAAGCTGAGGCGGATAGGATCGCGCCGCAACTCCACCGCCTCGCGTCGCGCATAGGCCCACAGGCGAACCGGGTTGAAGGCGCGCGGCGGCGGCAAGGGCGCAGCTTCCACCGCGACGGCGCTCGCAGCCGCAGCGGCGGCCGCATCGGCCGCTTCCTTGCCGGCGAGCTTGATGCCGGAGGCTTCCGCGAGATAGCCGACGAAGCAATCCTCGATCGAGGCGCTGCCGCGCTCGCGCACCAGATCGGCCGGCGCGCCGACGGCGAGAACGCGGCCGGCGTGCATCAGCGAGATGCGGTCGCAGCGCTCCGCCTCGTTCATGAAATGGGTGGTGACGAAAATCGTGACGCCGTCGTTGCGCGAGAGATCGATCAGCGTATGCCAGAACGCGTCGCGCGCGATCGGATCGACGCCGGAGGTCGGCTCGTCCAGGATGAGAATCGAAGGCTCGTGCAGAACCGCGACGGCGAGCTGCAGCCGCTGCTTGATGCCGAGGGGCAGACTGTCCGGCCGCGCATTGGTATGGGTGCGCAGGTCGTAGCGGTCGAGCAATTCCTCGATGCGCAGGCCCGCCTTTTCGCTCGGCAAATGATAAAGCTGCGCGTGCAACTCGAGATTTTGGCGGATCGTCAGTTCGTTATAGAGCGAAAAGGCCTGCGTCATGTAGCCGACGTTGCGTCGGGCATCCATGTCGTCGGTGCCCATCGGCTTGCCGAACAGCTTGGCGGTGCCGCTGGTCGCCGGCAGGAAGCCGGTGAGCATTTTCATCGTCGTCGACTTGCCGCAGCCGTTCGAGCCGAGGAAGCCGAAAATCTCGCCGCGCGGGATGTTGAAACTCACCGAATCCACGGCGACGAAATCGCCGAACCGGCGCGTCAGGTTGACCGCCTCGATGGCCGGCGTCGCGTCGGCGGAGATGGTGCGCGGCGGCACCACGACCTTGGTGTGCAAGGCGCGCTTGGCCTCCGGCATCATCGCGATGAAGGCGTCGTCGAGGTTGCTTTCGCCCGTCCGCTCCAGCAGCTCCTTCAGCGTGCCCTTGGCGAGGATTTTGCCTTCGTCCATCGCCATCAGCCAGTCGAAGCGCTGCGCTTCGTCCATATAGGCGGTGGCGACGATGACGCTCATCTGCGGGCGGCGCGCGCGGATGGTGTTGATGAGGTCCCAGAACTGGCCGCGCGACAGCGGATCGACGCCCGTGGTCGGCTCGTCGAGAATGAGCAGGTCGGGATCGTTGATAAGCGCACAGCACAGGCTGAGCTTCTGCTTCATGCCGCCGGAGAGTTTTCCCGCGGGCCGCTGCTCGAACTTCTCCATCGCTGTCGCAGTGAGAAGTTCGGTGATGCGCTGCCGGCGCTCCTCCGGCCCTTGGCCGAACAGGCGGCCGAAGAAGTCGATGTTCTCGAAAACGCTGAGCGTGGGATATAGGTTTCGGCCCAGGCCCTGCGGCATGTAGGCGATGCGGCCGCGCATCGCCTTCAAGTGCTTGCGGTCGGCGATGTCGCCGTCGAACACCAAGACGTTGCCGGTCTGGATCTTTCGGACGCCGGCGATCAGCGCCAGCAGCGTCGATTTGCCGACGCCGTCGGGCCCGATCACCCCCACCATGACCCGCGCCGGGATATCGATGCTGACGTCGTTGAGGGAGATCGTCGAACCGTATTTATGCGAGACGCCGGTGACCTTGGCGACGACGCCCGTCATTGCGCGGGCAGCTTCGTCTGCAAGTCAGCGGGCCAAGCGACAGAAGGGTCGGTTCGGACGTAGCCGAGCCCGCGCACGCCGGTTTTCACGCGGGTGTAGAAGGTCTGCAGCACCGTCGGGTCGATCTTTAGCTTGACCCGGAACATCAGCTTTTGCCGCTCGTCCTTGGTCTCGACGGTCTTGGGGGTGAACTGCGCGTCCGAGGCGACGAAGCTCACCGTCGCCGGGATGACGTATTGCGGCACGGGATCAAGCACCAGGCGCGCTTCGCCGCCGATCGCCAGCTTGCCGGCGTCGTTCGCCGGCACGAAGATGGTCATGTAGACGTCGGTGAGGTCGAGGATCGTCAGCACCGGCGTGCCGCCGCTCACGACTTCGCCGGCGCGCTTCAGTTCATATTGAACGCGGCCGTTGCGCGGGGAGACGAGGTTGAGGTCGGCGAGGATAGCGTTGATGCGCTCGACTTGCGCCTCCGCGTTCTTGATCGCCGAACGCGCCTGGTCGCGCGCGGAGGTCGCCGCGACCAGCTCGGATTGCGAAGCCTCCATGTTGCGCTTGCGCTGCTCGTAGCTCTGCTTGGTGATGGTGCCAGTTTTAAACAGCGCCGCGCCGCGCTCGTATTCGGCCTTGGCGAAGTCGGCCGCGCTTTGCCGTGTGGAAATGCTCGCCTCTGCGGCGACTTCGGCGCCCTTGGCGCGCTGCTCGTCGGCCTGGGCGGCCTTGAGCTGAGCATCGAGTTCCGGCGAGGTGACGGTGGCCACGACTTGGCCTTGCGTAACGGCGTCGCCTTCGGCGACCGTCACGGTCGCGAGCCGGCCCGGGTATTTCGAGGAGACGTTTACCTGCGTCGCTTCGATGCGGCCGTTGGAACTGACGATCCCCGGAGGGAACCGTTCGCCGCGTAACTTGGCGAGCATGTTGTCGAGGAACTGCGCCTCGGCGGCGGCGAAGAGGGAGAGGCTAACGCCATTTGCGGAAGGCGTCATGCGCGGCGCCAAGGTAAACGCCGCCAGCGCCACCGCCGCCACAGTCACGCTTCTAACGACAGTTGCGCGCGTCATCGTTCCCCCCAACGGCGATTGCTGCGAGAGTGTGCCGCTCTAGTGTTCACAAAGCAAGCTCCAATATCGCAGTATTAAGATCGTCCGTTCATGTGACACATTGCGTTAGGTCAACAATGCATACGCACTTTGTCAGCTGCGTAATTGCAAGGGCATTCCTTCGCACCTCGGTTGCATGCGTCGCTGCGCTGACGAAAATCTACGGTCTTCGGCGTTGCGAAAGGCGAGATTGCTTTTGCTGTTTGGGGAGCGCATCTTGAACCGTGCGGAAAGATAAAATGCGAATTGCTCGCGCACCTGATGCGGCAACGCCGGGGGAAGCCCATGCGGATTTTGGGAACGACGCACGGCAGAAACGTTTTCGGCGCCCTTATATTTGCGATGACGCTCACGATTTCGCCGTCGTTCGCGCATGACGCGACGCCGGCGAGCGTTCCAGCGCCTAGCCCAGCGGCGGCGACGCCTGCCGCCGACGCAACACCAGCCGCTGCGGCGACACCCGCTGCTGCAGCAACGCCCGCCGCCGTTGCCACCCCGGCTGACGCCGCCACGCCGGCCGCCTCGTCAGCGAGTTTCTCGAGCGCGGAGCTGCAACAGCTGCTAGCCCCGATCGCATTGTATGACGATGCGCTGCTCGCGCAGACGCTGCCCGCCAGCGCCTATCCGATCCAGCTCGTGCAGCTCCAGCGTTGGCTCGGCAAGAACGCCGACGCCGTCGCCAAGGACGATTTCTCCGGCATCGACAATCAGAATTGGGACCCTGCGGTGAAGGCGCTCGCGCGCTTCCCGGCCGTCGTCAAGAAGTTGAATGACGACCTCGACTGGACCACCGACCTCGGCGACGCCGTCGTCAATCAGCCCAAGGACGTCGCCGACACGATCCAGTTGCTGCGCGCCAAGGCGCAAGGGGCGGGCAGCCTGAAAACGTCGGCGCAGCAGACGGTCAAGACGACCACGCAGGACAATCGCAGCATCATCTCGATTGAGCCGACCGATCCAAACACCATCTACGTGCCGGTCTACCAAGACACGGTCTACAACTCCGGGGTGTGCTTGCCCGGAGCGCTTAACTGTCCGCTGATCGGCTTCGGCCTCGGCGTCACGGTCGGCGCGATCTGGAACAACAATTGGTGGAACTGGAACTCCGGCGGGTTCTATCCGCCGATCTGGCCGGGCTATCCCGGATTCCGCCCGCCCTATCCCGGCTGGCGGCCTGGCAATCCGTCTTGGCGCCCAGGCGGACCCGGCGGCATCGGCGGTCCGGGTGGACCCGGACGTCCCGGAGGCCCCGGCGGACCGGGACGCCCTGGCGGGCCCGGAGGTCCTGGTGGCATCGGCGGACCCGGGGGCATTGGCGGCGGACCCGGCAACGGCATCAAGCCGTGGCGGCCGGGCGGCGACTATCGCCCTGGCGCTGGCAGCAAGCCGGGCATCGGCAACAACCGTCCGGGAGCGGGCAATCGACCGGGCGCCGGAGCTGGCGGCAATCGGCCTAACAACGCGCTTCCCGGCGCGGGCAATCGTCCGGGGGCCGGAGCCGGCGGCGGCGGCAATCGTCCAGGTGCGGGCGCTGGCGGTGGTGGTCGTCCTGGTGCAGGCGCTGGCGGCAACCGTCCTGGCGCAGGCACGCGCCCTGGCGCAGGAAACGGCGGCGCGCGGCCCAAAGCCGCTACGCGCCCCGCGGCAGGGCGCTCCACGCCTGGTCGTCCGAACGGCTCGGCGATGAGCGGCGTGCGCATGGGCGCGGCCAATAACAGCTATGGCAATCGCGGCGCGGCCAGCCGCGGTTCGATGGCGCGCCCGAGCTACGGCGGCGGGCGCGGCGGCTTTAGCGGCGGCGGCCGTGGCGGCTTCAGCGGCGGCGGTGGCCGTGGCGGCGGCTTCGGCGGCGGGGGTCGTGGCGGCGGTGGCGGGCGCGGAGGCGGCGGCGGACGCCGCTCCGACATCCGGCTCAAGCATGACATCGTCCTGCTCGGGCGCATGGATGACGGGCTCGGCTTCTATCGCTTTACCTACAACGGCGGCCACACGCCTTATGTCGGCGTGATGGCGCAGGAAGTGGAGCACGTGAGGCCCTCGGCCGTCATGACGGGTAGCGACGGCTATCTCCGCGTGTTCTACGAGAAGATCGGCGTGCCGTTCGAAACCTACGACCAGTGGGTGGTGAACGGGGCGCGGTTGCCAAGCGTTCCTCCGCTCGCGCCGGACTGCGCGCCAAAGGGATCGTGCCTATGAGAACTCTCTCTCCTCCTCGCGGGCGCGGCGTTTCTCTTCACGGCTGCGCCCGCGTTCGCCCAGCAAAACTATCCGACGCCGGAAGACGCAGCGAAGGACCTTGTCGACTCCGCCAAGGCGGGAACGCCCGGCTTCGCCGTGCGCATTTTTGGCAAGGACGGCACGGCGATCCTTTCCTCCGGCGACAAGGACGAAGACGCCGCGAGCGTCAAAGAGTTTAACGACGCCGCGGCGGCGTTGATGGCGATCGACGACGGGCCGGACGGCCAGAAGATGCTGCGCGTCGGCCAGAACGGTTGGACCTTGCCGTTGCCCCTCGTGAAGACCGACGCCGGCTGGCATTTCGATCCGGCTAAGGGCAAAGAAATCGCAACCGACCGCGCTGTCGGCTTCAACGAACTCAGCGCGATCGAAGCCTGCCACGCCTATAAGGCGGCGCAGGACGAATTTTTCCAGCTCGACCGCGACGGCAACGACGTTCGCGAATACGCGCAGTTCATTGTCTCGACGCCCGGCAAGCACGACGGATTGTACTGGCCGCCGGAGGATCAGAGCGATCTTTCCCCGCTCGACGCCTTCGTCTCCGACCCTGAGGCCGCCGCGAACGTCAAAGACCAGCACTCGCCCTACAACGGCTACTATTTTCGCATCCTGACGGCGCAGGGGGAGGCGGCGCCCGGCGGCGCGCATTCCTATCTCATCAACGGCCTGATGATCGCCGGACACGCCCTGGTCGCCTGGCCCGCCACCTACGGCACGACCGGCGTCAAGACGTTCATGTGCGGGGAAAACGGCGTCGTCTATCAGAAGGATCTCGGAGCCAACACGGCTGGGCTCGGCGCCAGTATGTGGCAGTTCAATCCGGATTCGACCTGGACGCCGGCTGACGAGTGAGCGGCTTGCAATGTCGCTCGACGAGACGGAGCCGTCATTGCGAGGAGCGTAGCGACGAAGCAATCCCAGGGGCCGCAAACAGAGTTGCTCGCGGCCCCTGGGTTGCTTCGCTTCGCTCGCAATGACGGTTAGCGCGTTCCCTTACCTTTCAACCGCGCTCTAACCCTCTCCCCACTGCCGCTGCGGCACAAATTTGTACGCATAGTCCGGCTCGTCATAGCGCTTCGAATGATCGCGCTTCGGCAGCTTGATCTTCGCGCGCTTCGGCGTCTCGTAGGGCAGTTGCGACAGCAGGTGCGAAATCAGGTCGAGGCGCGCGCGGCGTTTGTCGTTGGAACGCACGACATGCCACGGCGCCCAATCGGAATTGGTGGCGGCGAACATGTCGTCGCGCGCGCGCGAGTAATCGTCCCAGCGGCTGAATGAGCGCAGGTCCATCGGCGACAGCTTCCACACCTTGCGCGGGTCTTCGCTGCGCGCTTCGAGCCGGCGCTGCTGCTCGTCCTCGCCGACTTCAAGCCAATATTTGAGCAGCGTCACGCCGGAATTGATCATGGCCTTCTCGAACTCCGGAGCCATTTTCAGGAAGCGCCGCGTCTCATCCTCGCTGCAAAAGCCCATCACGCGCTTGACGCCCGCTCGGTTATACCAGCTGCGGTCGAACATCGCGATTTCGCCGCCCGCGGGAAAGTGCCTGATGTAGCGCTGGGTGTAGATCTGCGTCTTCTCGCGATCGCTCGGGGCCGGCAACGCGACGACGCGGAAGACGCGCGGGCTGACGCGCTCGGTGATCGCCTTGATGACGCCGCCCTTGCCGGCGCCATCGCGCCCCTCGAACACGATGCAGACCTTCTTTTGCTTCTCCACGACCCAGAGCTGCAGCGCGACGAGTTCGGCATGCAGTTTTGCAAGCTCGTGCTCATACGCCTTGCGCTTCAGCGGCTCGAGGGCAGGGGCCTCGGCGGATTTCGCCGCCTTCGCGTTCGCTTTCTTCGCCATGGCTTTTCCCCCAACACGTCGACGTAGAAGCAGCTTTTCGGCCGCCGTCGCGTGTCACGCAACTTTCGCAAAGGCGCGCAGCGCTGGCAAGAGTTGAGACTTCCCCCTCTCCCCGTTGAAAACGGGGAGAGGGCTCTAGGGAAACGCGGGACGCGTTTCCCGGTAGGTGAGGGGCTGGGTGAGTTCACGTTGAACGGTTGTGCGAACTCACCCGGCCCCTCACCCTAACCCTCTCCCCGCGCTTCGCGCAGGGAGAGGGGACAAGCGCCCCCCTTCAGCTCACCCGTTCAAGAATTCTGGTTCAGCAGCACCGCGCCCAAAATAATCGCGCCGCGCACGACGTATTGCCAATATTCGCGAGACGTTCAGCAGCGTCATGCCGTTGGCGATGCAGCCGAGGAACAGCACGCCGAGCAGCGTGCCCCAGATCCGCCCCTTGCCGCCGAACAGGCTGGTGCCGCCGATGATCGTCGCGGCGATCACGTCGAGCTCCATGCCCGTTGCGGTGGTGCCGATGCCGGAGCCGATCTTGCGAGGCGATCAGGATGCCGGTGACCGCGGTGAGCACGCCGGTGATCGCCAGCGTCATGGTCTTGACGAAATAGACGTCGATGCCCGAGAGCCGCGCCGCCTCGGCGTTGCCGCCGACGGCGTAGATCGGCGCGGCCGAAGCTCGTGTACTTCATCATGAAGTGCATGATGAAGAAAATGGCGGCGAAGACGTAGACCGGGAACGGCACGCGAAGCAGATCGCCGCGCGCCGAAGAAATCGAACCAGACGGGAAAGCTCGGAATCGGAAAGCCGCCGGTGATCAGGTTCGCGACGCCGCGCAACGCCGTGAACAGCGCCAGCGTCGTGATGAACGTCGGCACGTTGAACCATTGCCGGATCTTGCCGGTGAAGACGCCGGTGCAGAACGCCGATGCGCCAGCGCGACCAGCATCGCCGATCAGCACGGCCGGAACCGCGCCGACCGTGTCGATGTAGCGCACCGCAGAACCACGCCACGACGCAGCCTGCGAGCGCCACGCCGGCGCCGACCGAAAGATCGATTTCGCCCGAGATGATCACCGCCGTCATGCCGAAGGCGATGATGCCGAGCATCGAGACGGTTCGCAGCACGTTGAAGAAATTGCCGACGGTGGCGAAACCGGGGGCGAAGATCGACCAGGAACGACCACGATGAATGAGCGAGGATCACCTCCATCGTGTAGATTTTGCTGTAGGCATCGTCGCGCCGATCCGCGACAAGGTTGCGGTCGCACATTAAAGCGAGCCCTCCATGCAGATTCTATAGAGTTCGGTGAGCGTACGTTTCTTCCGGCAGCACCGTGGCGACGACGCGGCCGTGATAGAGCACCAGAATGCGGTCGGCGACTTCGAGCACTTCCTCGAGCTCGCTGGAGACGAAGATCGACGACAGCCCGCTCTCGGCCTGGCGCCACATGATCTCGAAGATCTGCTGCTTGGCCTGCACGTCGATGCCGCGGCTCGGCTCGTCGAAGAACATCACCTTCGGCTCGGTGTTCAGCCAGTTGCCGATGACGATCTTCTGCTGGTTGCCGCCCGAGAGCGACGACACGGGCAGCCAGAACGTCCGGCACCGAGATCTGCAATTGCGCGCGATCTGGCGGTCGACGAACGGCTTTTCTCGGCGACGGTCGATGAAGCCGTGGCGCGCGATCCGCTCGAGGCTAGGCGAGGCAGAGGTTGTCGTGGATCGACAGCACCTGGACCAGCCCGACTTCCTTGCGGTTTTCGGGCGTATAGCCGAGGCCGCGCCGCTTCATCCGCGCGTGGCGACGGCCGCGCGATGCGCTCGCCGTTGAAGACGATTTCGCCCGCGTCGAATGCGTCGGCGCCGAAGATCGCGCGCAGCACCTCCGTGCGCCCTGCGCCCAAGCAGTCCAGCGAAACCCAGCACCTCGCCGCGATAGAGGTCGAACGAGACGTCGTCGAACGTGCCGGCGCACGTCAGGTTTTTGCACGCTAAGGACCGGGTCGACGCGATCGACCGTGCGGCGCGACGGCCGCTTGGCGCGGGCGACGCCGCCGAACATCATCTCGACGATCCATTCCGCCGTCGCCGCGCTCATCTCGGTGGCGCCGACGAACTTGCCGTCGCGCATCACCGCGCAGGTGTCGGCGATCTCGAACAGCTCGTTCATTCGGTGCGTGATGTAGATCATCGTCACGCCCTTGGTCTTGCAGCCGGCGCGGACGAGTTCGAACAGCTGGCTCGACCTCCGCGCGCCGCCAGCGCCGAGGTCGGCTCGTCCAGCAGCAGGATGGACGGGCGCGAACGACATCGCCTTGACGATCTCGACCATCTGCTGCTGGCCGACGCTCAGCGTGCTGACGAGCGCCTGCGGGTCGAGGTCCAGGCCCATATCGTGCATCAGCGCGCGCGACGTCGGCGATGAGCCCGGGCCAATCGACCACAGAGCCGCCCGCCACGCTCCGGTGCGGCAGCCGGCCGAGATAGATGTTCTCGGCGACCGAGAGCGAGCGCACCAGAGACAGCTCCTGATGAACGGTGATGATGCCGGCGGCGAAGGCGTCGCGCGGCGCCTGGAAATGAGCGCGCTCGCCATTGACCCAGAGCTCGCCCTGCGTTGGCTGGATCGCCCCGGCGAGGATCTTCACGAGCGTGGATTTGCCGGAACCGTTCTTGCCGACGAGCGCATGAACGCGTCCGGGCTCGAAGCTGTGCGAGAAACGATCGACCGCAACCGTCGGCCCGTAGATCTTCGTCACGTCGCGAAATTCAATCGCCCCTCGGGCCATACCCCGTTCCTTGCTCCTCGAACGGACGCTTTTGGCCCGCATGTCCATGAGGCCGCCACAGCGCGTCGAAACTCAACGATGCTTGGCGCGCCCCGCGCCAAATCCCTCCCAGGTCCTGAGATCGGCACCGCGCCGCCGATGAAGGCGCGAATCGCGTGCCGCAAACGCGGGGCCTGCCGCGGCCGGCGCGAGGCCGGCCGCGCGCGAAGGGCCTGGCTACATAAGGCTCTTCCATTCCTTCTTGAAGGCCGCGACCGCGTCCGGATCGGTGCGCGTCAGGCCGAGCACCGCGACGTTAGCGGACTTGTCGGTCGGTTTGCCGTCGAGGATCGCGACGGCGGCGTCCACGGCCTGCGAGCCCATCTTGAAGGGCTGCTGCGCCGTCGTCGCCTGCAGCACATTGTCGCTGTCGAGCAGGAAGTTGGCGAGCTGCTCGGAGCCGTCGATGCCGAACACGAAGATCGAACCCTGCTTGCCGGCGTTGCGCACCGCCTGCACCGAGCCGACCGTGCCGCCCTCATTGGCGCCGTAAAGGATGTTGATTTCCGGATTGGCGGTGATGATGTCGCCGGCGACCGCGACCGCTTTCTCCGCCAGCCACGCGTCCTGCTGCGCGACGACGGTGATCTGGTTGCCTCCCGCCTTGGCCGCATCAAGGAACGAATTGGTGCGCAGATCCGAGACCTCGGCGCCGAGCGCGCGGAAGCCGAGCGTCGCGATCGTCGCCTTGCCGCCGAGTTTCTCCTTGATGAATTTCGCGGCGTTCTCGCCGCTCGTTCGTCCGAGATCGGCCTGGTTCGACGACAGGTTCGCCGCCACGAAATCCCAGTTTTGGTTGAAGGTGTTGTAGGTGATGACCTTGACGCCGGCCTCGGCGGCGCGGCGCAGCGCCTGCTCCGAACCTTTCGGGCTGAGCGGCGAGATCACGATCGCTTTGACGCCGCGCGTCACATAGGTGTCGACGAGCTGCTGCTCTTTCTCGGGCTTAGAATCCGAATTGGCGAGCAGAAGGTCGACGCCGGCTTTGCCGGCCGCCGACTTCATGCCGGGACTCGATGCCGTTGAAGAACTGGTCCTGTTGGAAGACGATGCCGGCGATCTGCCGATCCGCCGCCTGGGCGCTTGGGCCGAAGGAAACCGACGCGGCGGTAAGCGCCGACGTGCCTATCAAGAGTTCGCGACGATTCATGTTTCTCTCCCGTTGAAAGAGGCTGCGCTCGTCCGCGGCCTCGTTTGTTGTTTTCGTCGTGTTCCGTCAGGATCGGCGGACGGCATTGAAGGCTGAGACGGCGATCGCGAGCGGCGTGCGAAAATGCGACCGCTTGGCTTCAGCTAATTCTTGGGGCTCCCATCCATCGCCAGAGCGCGCTCCGGCCGGATAACCCCCGCATTTCCTCCAGTCCGACGCTGGCGCGCCTTGTTGATTGTGGGATGCCCCACGTTTAATTTGGAATGTATGGAGATCAGGGGGAGCGGTCAACGGCGAACTGAGCGCTCGCCGCATTCATCTCCGTCATTGCGAACGAAGTGAAGCAACCTAGGCGAGGGCGCTCCTAAATCTCACACGCGCACGCCGTCCGCCGCCGCCTTCAAAATCTCGGCGCTGCGTTTCAGCGCAGCGCGCTCTTCAGCGTCGAGATCGGGCAGAAGCGTTTGCACCACGCCGGCGGCGCCGAGCACGCGCGGCAGCGAAAGCGCGACATCGCGCACGCCTTCAACGTCCCGCGTCAAGATCGAGCACGTGATGAGGGCGCGCTCGTCGACTTCAATCGCCTGCGCCATCCGCGCCAGCCCTGCGCCGACGCCGAACCAGGTCGCGCCTTTGCCCTTGATGATGGCGTGTGCGGCGCCGCGCACGCCGGCGTCGATGCGGGCGCGGTCGTCCGCGTTCAGGCTGCGGGCCATCTGCCGCGCGAGTTCTTGTAGCCCAAGATTGCCCGAGGTCGCGCCCGACCAGTGCAGCACAGAACTGTCGCCATGTTCGCCGAGAACGCGCGCGTCGATATACGCCGGGCTGAGGCTCAGATGCATGGCGAGCAGGGTGCGGAAGCGCGCGGAGTTGAGGATGGTGCCCGAGCCGATCACCTGTTCCGGAGCGATGCCGCTTCGGCCGGCGATCGTGGTGACGATCTGCGTGATTACGTCGACCGGGTTCGAAGCCACTAGGAAGATCGGGTTTGGCGTCGCTGCCAGCACAGCCGGCACGATTTCGCTGAAAATGGCGGCGTTGCGCGAAATTAGGTCGAGCCGGCTTTCGCCGGGCTTTTGGTTGGCGCCGGCGGCGAGCACGACGACCCGCGCGCCCTCAAGATCGGCGAATTCGCCGGCGCGCACCCGCACCGGATCGGCGAACGGGCCCGCCTCAGAAATATCGCGCGCCTGCGCCGCCGCGAGATCCGCGTTGCGGTCGACCAGCACCAGCTCCGAACCGACCCGGCGCATCATCATGGAGTAAGCCGCCGTCGCACCCACATGTCCCGTTCCGACGATGCCGATTTTCATGAGGGCTCCTTGGAGAACAGCTTTTTGGGAGGCCACTGGGACGCAGACAAACCTGCCGGCTTCCTCCGCGTCAATTGGGGCAGGGGCGGGCCGCTCGGCGAAGGCGACGATTTGCGGAAAAATAAATTGGCGTTATATGACTTGCATTTTTCAGAAGTAATGATACATAGGTCGGGAGGGGCCAGTTCGCACCTCCGCCGCAGGCAATAAAATCCGGGCGAAAAAAAATGGTGCGGATTAAGTGTCAAGCCTTTGAAATCGCTCGATCGCTGCGCCTTATTAAGCGTCATTGGCGCTTAATAAGGGGTCAAAAAGCGCTTTTGGTCGCCTATTAAGCGTCGCTGAGCCGCAATTGTCGGAGGCCTCCCGCGCCCTCGCTGCGTTTGATGTCGTGCGTTCAGGCGCAAGCCGCCCGTCAGGCGTCCGTTAAGCGGCTTTCGCCGTCACCGAAGCGTCTTTAGACGCTTGTAAGCTCCGCTGTAGCGTTCAAAACCGCTTATTGGGAGTTTGGTGGAGCCAGACGGAATTGAACCGACGACCTCTTCAATGCCATTGAAGCGCTCTCCCAACTGAGCTATGGCCCCACGGGACGCCGGCAAGACCGGCGAGTCAAATGCGCGCCTAACCGGCGCGCGCGGCTCTATAGACGCATTGCGCGGACGCGCGCAAGAGCGGAACAAGCCCCTTTTTCTTACGGCTCTTCATCAGGCGAAATCTCGCCGTCGATCAGGTTGCTGACGTCGTCGGCGTCCTCTTCCTCTTCCTCAAGGAAGGGCTCGTCAGCCGCGCCGTCGTCCTCGACTTCGATGTCGTCAGCCGCCGGCTCCGCCGCTTTGCCTTCCGAGGCCTCGGCGTCTTCCAGCGACACCAACTCGACGTTGGCGGGCGCCGCCTCGGCGGCATCCTCTTCCGCCTCGTCGGGCGCGGCGTGCACGGCCGAGGTGACGAACACCGTGCCGCATTTCGGGCACACAATCGGGTTCCGATTCAGGTCAAAAAATTTGGTGCTGCAGTTCGCGCACTGGCGCTTCAATCCCAGTTCGGGTTTCGCCACGTCGAATGTATCCTTGATAAGGGGAAAATCGGGGGCCTCAGCTAGTGGTCGAGGCCGGTCCTGTCAACGCCCGCCGCGATCAAGGATTTCTTTGGGAATATCAAGCCGATTGTCGCGCGGCGGGCAAAGGCGCTAGAGAGGACGCATGTCGGTGGAGCCGCGTCCGCAGCAGTCGATCAATCGCAGCCTCGCGGCGCGATTGCGCTCCTGGTTTTTCACGGGCCTGGTCATTTTTGGCCCCGTGGCCCTGACGCTCTACGTCGCCTGGTGGGCGATCGACACCGTCGACGGCTGGGTGAGGCCGTTCGCGCCGGCGCAGCTCTGGCCCGACACTTATCTGCCGTTCCACGTCCCCGGCTTCGGCGTCGTGATTGCGGCGGTCGGCCTGACCATCTTGGGCTTCCTTGCCGCCAATTTCGCCGGCCGCACCCTGGTGGCTCTCGGCGAATCCATGCTGGACCGCACGCCGATCGTCCGCTCGCTTTATAAGAGCCTCAAGCAGATTTTCGAGACGATCTTCAGCCAGTCCGGCGATCAGTTCCGCAAGGTTGGCCTTGTCGAATTCCCGGTCAAAGGCACCTATTCTCTGGTGTTCATTTCCTCCGAACCGCCTGACGAGCTGGCCGCGCTGCTGCCGGGCAAACCGATGACGTCGGTGTTTCTTCCGTGCTCGCCCAATCCGACGACGGGGTTCTACTTTTTCGTGCCCACCGACGAAATCGTCGAACTGCCCTATACGCCCGAGGAAGCTGTGAAGCTGATCATGTCTGCGGGCATGATTTTGCCGGAGGTCTCGGCGGAGGCCGCCGCGCGGTTCGCCGCCGACCGCCAGAGCGTTTCTCGCATTTCTCGCTGAGGTCGTGCTAAGGAACCCGTGAGCGGGGCCACGAATTGGCGCGTTGCGTTTGTGGACGACGCCGGTCCCGCCTTTTGGAATTCATGAGACGGAACCAATGCCTGCCCCGACTTTCGATCTTGCCGACCTTAAGCGCCGCATGGCAGGGCGCGCAAGCCACCCAGAAACACGAACTCGGCGGACTGCGTACCGGACGCGCCAGCGCGGCCTGCTCGATCCCGTGCATGGTCGAAGCGTACGGTCAGCGCTCTCCGATCAATCAAGTGGCGACGATCAGCGTGCCGGAGCCGCGCGCGCTGGCGGTCAATGTCTGGGACAAGGCGATGGTCACCGCGGTCGACAAGGCGATCCGCGACGCCAATCTCGGGCTGAGCCCGACCATCGAGGGCAACGACGTTGCGCATCCGCATTCCCGAGCTGAACGAGCAGCGGCGCAAGGAAATGGTCAAGGTCGCCCATAAATACACCGAGGACGCGCGCGTCGCCGTGCGCCACGTCCGCCGCGACGGCTTCGATGTGCTGAAGAAGCTGCTGAAGGATCATGCGATTTGCGAGGACGACGAAAAGCGCCAGAAGCGGACGTGCAAAAGCCGACCGACGAGGCGATCAAGGAGATCGATGGCTTGCTGACGGCTAAGGAAAAGGAAATCATGCAGGTTTAGGGTCCAGGCGCGGAGTGCGAGCGATGTCCGCCACCTACGGAAGCCTACGCCGAACCCCGCAGCCTCGCGCCGAGGCATGTCGGCATCATCATGGATGGCAACGGACGCTGGGCGCAGGCGCGGGGCATTCCCCGCTTTGAAGGCCACCGTCGCGGCGTCGAGGCGGTCCGGCGTACCGTGCGCGCTGCCAAGGAATGCGGCGTCGACTATCTGACCATCTACAGTTTCTCGACCGAAAACTGGTCGCGCCCGGCCGATGAAGTCGCGCTGCTGATGGGGCTGCTGAAACGCTACATCCGCAACGATCTCGCCGACTTGCACGCCAACGATGTGCGGGTGCGGGTGATCGGCGTCCGCGAGGGCCTCGCTCAGGATATCGCCGCGCTGCTCGGCGAGGCCGAGGAAGCTGACGCAGCACAATCGCGGACTGACCCTGGTGGTCGCATTCAACTATGGCGGACGGGCGGAAATCGCCGCCGCGGCGCGGCGGCTGGCGCGCGAGGCCGCCGCCGGGCTGCTTTCGCCCGACGACATCGACGATGCGTCGCTCTCAATTCGCGGCTGGCGACCTCGGACATTCCGGATCCCGACCTGATCATCCGGACTTCCGGCGAGCAGAGGCTGTCCAACTTTCTGCTTTGGCAGGCGGCCTACGCGGAGTTCGTTTTCTTGATCCATTGGCCGGACTTCGACGAATTGCATTTCGCCGCAGCTCTTGAGGCCTATAGCGAGCGCGAGCGACGGTACGGGGAAACCGGCGCGCAGCGGACAAAGATGGCGTAGGCCCCGTGGGCGCCTCTCAAACGTCAATCCGAAATCGTCTC
>CAVSSV010000002.1:0-32220 GCA_963730695.1 uncultured Pseudomonadota bacterium | reverse complement strand
GAGCGATACGGTTGTGCATCTGCTGACGACTACGTATTGCTCACCCGGGCGCTGTCGACATCCTCGAGCACGCGAAAGTTGGCGGCCACCTCCGCCTCGAACGGGAAGGCGTGCAGCAGTCGCTCGCAGAACGCGTGCAGTGTCTGGATTTTTAGGCCGCCCAGGGGTGTCGATCGCCGCCGCGAACAGGCGGCGCGCGGCGCGTAGCTGTGCCTCGTTCGGGCCTTCCTCAGCGGCTTCTCCGATGTCGACGAGCCGCGCCGCCAGTTCTTCGTCTTTTAGCTCGGTCCATGCCGCCAATTCTCGAAACACCCGCTGCGCCATTTCCGCGGCGGCGGCGCGCGTGAACGTCAGGCAAAGAATGCGGGCGGGCGACACGCCGCGCGTGAGCAGGCGGATGACGCGGCGCGTCAGCACCGTCGTCTTGCCCGAGCCCGCGTGGGCGGAGACCCACGACGAACGGCTGGGATCGGATGCCTGCTGCTGCCGCGCATTGCTGCGCCGGACGCTGTCGTTGTGGAGCGGAGCGCTCATGCTTCGCCCTCTGCGGCGTCTTCCGTTTCGCCGCCGGTCGCCGACCATTCGCTGACCCGCGCCAGCCGGTCGTAGTCGCCGATGCGGCCGGAAACCGGATGCAGCCGCGAGAGATAGGGGACGCTTTCATCGGCGTAGCGATCGATCAGGCCCTTGAGCGCGGCAAGATGCTCGCGCGCGATCTCCGTGATGTCTACCGTCCTGGGAACCGCCCCGCGCACCGCTCCGCCGCCCCGTCCGCCGACTTTCAAATACAGCGCTTGCACGGCTTTGATCTCGTTCACGCCGGCAAAGCCGCCCTCAAGCGCGATCGCCGCCTCCAACGTGAGTTGCGGCGACAGGCCCGCGATGACATCGGCGCCCACCGGGATGGCCCCGGTCTTATAGTCGATCAGCCGCAGCCCGCCTTCCGCGAGGCGATCGATCCGATCGGCGCGCGCCGACACCGTAAACTCGCGGCCAGCCGCCGTCGCGAACGTCAACGCGCCGTTGCGCTCCTGCAGGACCTCGCTGGCGTCGTCGCGCCAGCCCCCATCCAGCTCAAGAAAATAAGCCGCCGCCCGCTCGAGCTCCGGCAGCTTGAGCACGGCGAAGGCGTGTTCGGGCGAATAGGGCGCGAACGCCTCACGCAACAGTTCAAGCAATGTTTTCGCGTCACGAACGGGGCCCTCGCCGTACGTATGCAGCGCGGCGTGCCAGGCCGTGCCGATCTCGCGCGGCCCTGGTATCGTCCCGATCGGATCGAGCGGCGCCAGCTTCAGGACGTGCGCCGCGAAGATCGCGTAGGGGTCGCGCCTGAGCGTCTCCACCGCCGTCACGCTGAGCCGCGCCGGGCGCAGCACGACAGGCGGCCGGGGTTCGGGCGCGGCGATGAAAGCGAACGTCTCCGGCCGGTCGAGCGCGCGTGTGAGGGCGAGATAACGGTCGCCGCGCGCTCTGGCGCGGCTCATCTCCGGTCCCGCCACCGCCTGCAACCGGAGCAGGAAGCGCGACGTCAACGTCGGCTTGCGATCGCGCTTGAGCGCTCGTGTGAGCACGGCCTCCTTGGCGCCGAGCGCGGCGACGAAATCGTGCGCGGTTTGCCCGATGCGGCGCTCCGGCGAGGACAAGGCCAGTTCGGCGCGCATCGCGCGATTGAGAAAGGCGTCCGTGCGCGGCGCGGGCGGCCAGGTCATCTCGTCGAGCCCGCCGAGCACCACGCGGTCGAAGCTGAGCAGGCGCGCTTCCAGCAGGCCGAGAATGGCGAGCCGAGGGTGCGCCTCCGCTTGCGGGCTCCAGCGCAGCTTCGCCAGCGCTTCGTCGAACAACGTGACGTAATCGCCAGGCGAACAATCGAACCCTGCTTCGATCGCCTCGCCCCACGAGGCGAACAGCCCGTCCAGCGCTTCCTGCCCGTCGGCGGCGCTACCCTCGCCGAGACCGGCCAGAGTCCAGACGAGCGCGCGGTGTGCGGCGAGCATCTCCTTGAGCGGCGCAAGGCGCACGAAGCTGGCGAAGCCGTCGAACGCTTGGCGCAAATACGCCGCCAAAGCCTTCGCCGCGCCCCAATCCGCTTCGCTCAGCCGCAGCAACCATGGGCGCCGCTTGTCCGCCCGCGCCGCGGCGTGCGCGCGCTCCAATTCCCCTTCGTCGAACGCGTCCTTGATCGCAGCCTCCGGACGGCGCAGCACAGCGAGATCGAGCACGCGCCGTGCGGCCTCGAACGAAGCCGCCTGCGGAGCATGAAACAGCGCATGTGCTAGCAGCGCGGCGCAATCGCCAGGCGCGCGGCTGATTGCGGCGGCGAGCGCGAGCCGCGCGAACACGGCGATCGGCGCATGGGCGAGCGAGGCGCCGGCGGCGTTGTCGACGACGATGCCGAAGCGCCGGAGGTCCGCCGCCACGCGACGCGACAGGCCGGCGTCGGGCGTTACCAGCGCCGCTGTTTTGCCCGGCGTTTCCAGCGTCTCACGCAGGGCGACGGCAATGGCGAGGGATTCTTCGACTTCGTTTTGCGCGACGATCATGGCGACGTCGGCGAGCGCGTCTTCCGTCGCTTCATCGCTAAGCGACTCGCGTCTCGTCCTCCAGAAATCGGTGGTTTCCGACGGCCGCATTGCCTCGCTGAGAAGTTTCCCTCGCGCCGGCGGCGCGGCCACCAGTCCGGCTTCGAGCGCCTTGACCCGATCGCGCCGCACCGACAGCGCCGGGAGGAGGCGAAGCAGAGCGGCCTGCGGATGCCCCGCCGCCGAAGCCGCAGCTTTGTCCCCAGCCACAATTTGCGCGATGCTCACCTCGTCAAGATCGGGCGTGAAATCCGGCAACACGACGGCCCCGTGCGGCGCCCAGGCGACCGCTTTCATCAGCCGCGCCGTCGCCCGATTCGTCCCCGTCGAACCGGCGATGATGACCGGACCGGCGCCGGGCGCTTCAAGTCGAGTGATCTCCGCCTCGATCAACCTTGCGCCGCGCGCGACGCGATCGATCAAGCCGTGCTCGGCGAGCCATTGCGGCCAGTGTTCGCCTGCGATTTTCAGGAAGCGGAGCGTCAGCTCCCAGTAGCGGTCGAATTCCTCGGGCACGAGCTTGTCGAGCGCGCTCCAATCGACGCCCTCGATGGTCATTTCGTCGATCAGTTCGCCAAGGTCGCCAGCGAGGGCGAACACTTGCGCAGGAACTCGAGCCAATCAGAGCGGAGCCACCATCCGCCGCCACCTCCTTCAAGGCGGCCGCCCAGCCACGGATCAGAGTCGCCAGCGCCATCCGTCGGCGCAATTCTCCCACTGCCTCGGGTGGGCCGGAGTCTCCGCCATCTTCGGGCAGTACCGCGCCTTCGGCGCTCTCAAAATCGCCGAGCGCGGCGATGCGCGGCAGCGCGAGAATCGCGCCGCCTTCGGCCTGCAGCAACGCGGTGCGAAACCCCGACGCCGCGCGCCGCGTCGGCAGGTAGACGGTCGCGCGAGACAGCGCGAGCGGATCGGCGGGATCAGGGAACCCGGGCACAAGGCGCCCCGACAGCAGCGCCGCCGCCAGCGTCGGCAGGAAAGGCGCGTACGCGGGGATTGAGAAAACGTGCGGCGGCTTGGGGATCGTCACGGTTGCAGTCCGTCAGGGCCGGCGCTTGGCGTGCGCGTCCATCGCCGCGCGCCGTTCGGCCAGGCCTACCGCAAGCGTCATCGCCAGGCACATCGTCGCCGCCTGCGAGCGAAACGCGGCAAAATCCTTTTCCGCCACGTCGAAGCGCACGTCGGCCGCCGCCGCCAGCGGCGACAGCGGGCTATCGGTGATGACGATGGTGGCCGCGCCCGCCGCCCGCGCCGCCGCCGTGGTTTCGACGCTCAAGGCGGCATAGGGGGAAAAGCTGACAGCCATCAGCGCGTCCTTGGCGCCGATGGCGACGCCTTGCTCCGGCCCGAGGCCGCCGATATTGTCGATCAGCGCCACGCGCACCTGCATCTTCGCCAGGACGTAAGCGAGGTGGTGCACCACGCCGAACGAGCGGCGTTGACCCACGAGATAAACGGTCTGCGCCTTGGCCAGTTTGTCGATGGCGCGATCGAGGTCCGCTTGCGGCGCGCAGTCGCGCAAGGATCGCAGCGAATCGATCGCAGCGTCGCAGAAGCCGCCGAGCAATTTGCGCGATCCGTCGCTCGTCTCCGTCTCGGCCCGCAGCGCGCGCAGGCGCTCGGGATAGTCGGGCAGACGATTGCGCAAATGTAAGCGGAACACGCCCTGCAACTCAGTGAAGCCGGCGAAGCCCATGGCCTGGGCGAAGCGCACCAGCGTCGAAGCCTGCACCTCGGCGTGTTTGGAGACGCTCGCCGCCGTGCCGAGCGCCACTTCGTCGGGATGCTGCACGACATAATCTGCCGCCTGCCGCAGCCGGCGCGGCAATTGCGGGCTCGCAGCGGCAAGCCGGGAGCGCAACTGCTCAAAGTTTTGCGGCGCTTCCATGGGGGCCAATCAAAGGCGCTTCACGAGATCGAGATGTGGGACGAAGCGCCGCCGCGGTCAACCGATGGGAAGGCGGGCGGTGGGGAAAAGCCGCGTTCCCCTTCTCCAGCTTTGCTGGAGAAGGTGTCATTGCGAAGCAATGACGGATGAGGTGTGGAAAGCAGGACTGAGGCGCGGTTAGCGTTGGATCAGCCGCAGCGTGCAATTCCTACCGCCGCGCAGCCCTGATTTCCACACCTCATCCGTCACGCCTTCGGCGCTCCCCCTTCTCCAACTTCGTTGGAGAAGGGGGAGCCTCGGCGGCCGCCAAACAACCCCTCATCCGTCCCGTCGCACGGCTTTCTTGACCCGCCCCCAGCGCTCGGGCAAGGCGTGCGGCCATGACTGACGCTCCCCCTTCCAAACGCGCGCCGGCGAGATTGCCGCGCGGCTTCATCGACCGCACCGCCGCCGACGTCGCCGCGGCCGAAGCGATGATCGCAAAAGTCCGCGGCGTTTACGCGCTTTACGGCTTCGAGGCGCTCGAGACGCCGTTCGTCGAATACACCGACGCGCTGGGCAAGTTTCTGCCCGACCTCGAACGTCCCAACGAAGGCGTGTTCTCGTTCCAGGACGACGACGATCAGTGGCTGTCGCTGCGCTACGATCTCACCGCGCCCCTGGCGCGCTATGTCGCCGAGAATTTCGAGAAACTGCCAAAGCCCTATCGTTCGATGCGTTCCGGCTGGGTGTTCCGCAACGAAAAGCCGGGCCCCGGCCGCTTCCGCCAATTCATGCAGCTCGACGCCGACACTGTCGGCAGCGCCAGCCCCGCGTCCGACGCGGAAATCTGCCTGATGGCGGCGGAAAGTCTTGAGGCGCTTGGCGTCAAGCGCGGCGATTATCTGATCAAGCTCAACAACCGCAAAGTGCTTGACGGCGTGCTGGAAGCGACCGGCCTCGGCGGCGCCGAGAACACCGGCCGCCGCCTCACCGTGCTGCGCGCCGTCGATAAGCTCGATCGTCTCGGCGAGAAGGGCGTGAGCCTGCTGCTCGGCCCCGGCCGCAAGGACGAGAGCGGCGATTTCACCAAAGGCGCCGGCCTCGCCGACGAGGCGATCGAGCGCGTGCTCGCTTACACCCGTGCGCGCGGCGCGAACAACGACGAGACGGTGGCCGCGCTCCGCCACGCGGTCTCCGGATCGGACGTCGGGCTGCAAGGCGTCGACGAACTCGCGGCGATCGCGGCGCTGATCGCGGACGCTGGCGCGAGCGATCGGATCATCGTCGATCCCGCCGTGGTGCGCGGCCTAGAGTATTACACCGGCCCGGTGTTCGAGGCCGAGCTCACCTTCGAGGTGAAGGACGAATCCGGACGTCCCGTGCGCTTTGGCTCGGTGGGCGGCGGTGGGCGCTATGACGGCCTGGTTGCGCGTTTTCGCGGCGAGGCGACGCCGGCGACGGGCTTTTCCATCGGCGTTTCCAGGCTGCTCGCGGCGCTGCGCGCCATCGACTCGCCGTTGCTGAAGGCCGCGACGAGCGAAGGCCCCGTCGTCGTCGCCGTGCTCGATCGCGATTGTCTGGCCGACTACCAGCGGCTGGCGACGACGCTGCGCCACGCCGGCATTCCCGCCGAATTCTATCTCGGCGAGAGCGGCCTCAACGCGCAGCTCAAGTATGCGGACAAACGCAACAGCCGTTGCGCGATTATTCAAGGCTCCAACGAGCGCGACGCCCCCGGCGGCCGCCACGTCGTGGTCCGCGACCTGCGCCTCGGCGCCGAAATCGCCAAGATGAACAAAGACCGCGCCGACTATCTCGACCTGCGCGCACGCGCGCAGATGACGGTGCCAGAGGAATTGCTTGTTGCGCAGGTGCGCGAGGTGCTGGCGCGGTAAGCGCGGCGAACCCCTTCTCCAACGAAGTTGGAGAAGGTGGCATCGCGTAGCGATGACGGATGAGGTGTGGAAAGCAGGACTTATTTGATCCCGACGTTGGGCAAGGCGCCTGTGCAATATCTCCGCACCAGCTTACCGCCTTTCCACACCTCATCCGTCACCCCTCCGGCGCGCCACCTTCTCCACTTCGTGGCGAAGGGGTTCTAGCCCCTCAGCTTTCGCATATGCCCGATCAACCCGGCCGTCGAGGCATCCAACGCGCTGAGCGACGCGCCCGTGTCCGCCACCAGCGGCGCGAGACGCGAGGCGAGCTCCTTGCCAAGCTCCACGCCCCACTGATCAAACGAATTGATGTCCCAGACCACGCCTTCGGTGAACACTTTGTGCTCGTAGATCGCAATCAGCCTTCCGAGCGTGCGCGGCGTGAGGCGCTTGTAGAGCAGCGTCGAGGTCGGACGCGAGCCTGAGAAGGTCTTGTGCGGCGCGATGCGCTTGGCTTCTTCCGGCGACGCGCCTTGCTTGATCGTGGCCGCCTCGGCCTCCGCCGTCGAGCGGCCGCGCATCAAGGCTTCGCCTTGCGCGAAGCAATTGGCCATCAGCAGGTCGTGATGATGTTTGTCCGCCTCGGTCGGCTCGGCGGCGACGAGGAAATCGATCGGGCAAACTTCGGTGCCCTGATGCAGAAGCTGGAAGAACGCGTGCTGGCCATTGGTGCCCGGCTCGCCCCAAACGATCGGCCCGCTGGAAACATTGAGCGGCTCGCCCTGTAGGTCGACGCCCTTGCCGTTGCTCTCCATCTGCAATTGCTGGAGATAGGCGGGAAAGCGGCCCAGGCGCTGATCGTAGGGGATGACCGCCTGCGCCGCATGGCCGAGAATGTTGCGGTTCCAGACGCTGATCAGGCCCATCAGCAGCGGAATGTTGGCTTCGATCGGCGCCGTCTTGAAATGCGTGTCGATCTCGTGGCCGCCGAGCAGGAACTCGCGGAAATGCGCGGGGCCGATCAGGATCGCCAGCGGCAGGCCGATGCTCGACCAAATGGAATAGCGCCCGCCGACCCAATCCCAGAAGCCGAACACGCGGCTGCTCTCGATGCCGAACGCGGCGACTTTGTCGAGCTTGGTGGAGACCGCGGCGAAATGGTCGGAGACCGCTTTCTCCCCGAGCTTCTGCACGATCCAGGCGCGCGCGCTTGCGGCGTTGGTCATCGTCTCCTGCGTCGTGAAAGTTTTTGACGAGACGATGAACATCGTGCGCGAGGGATCGAGCCCGCGCAGCGTGTCGGCGATGTCGGCGCCATCGACGTTGGAGACGAAATGGGCGCGCAGACCCGGTTGGCCGAACGGCGCCAGCGCACGCGAGGCGAAGGCGGGGCCAAGGTCCGAGCCGCCGATGCCGATGTTGACGACATCGGTCATCGGCTGACCGTGCGCGCCCCGCACCCGGCCCTCGCGCACGTCGGCGGCGAAGCCGAGCATATTCTCGCGCACTTCCGCAACCTCGGGCGCGACGTCGACGCCGTCGACCATCACGGGCGAGCCGGAGAGGTCGCGGAGCGCCGTATGCAGCACCGCGCGGTCTTCCGTCGTGTTGATTTTCTCGCCGCGGAACATGGCGTCGCGCTTGGCTTCGACGCCGGCGGTCTGCGCCAGCGATTTCAGCATCGCCAGCGTCGACGCGTTCACGCGCTGCTTTGAAAAATCGAACAGTAGATCGTCGAACACGACGTTCATCTTGGCGAAACGCTGCGGATCGGCGGCGAATTCCTCCGCGGCCGAGCGCTGCAGGACGTCGGCCTTGTGGGCGGCGAGAGCGGAGAGAAGGGCCGTGACGGCGGTCGAACTCATGGCGAAGCTCCCAAGGCGCACGAAAGGGCGGGACGGACGGCCGTGCCGGCCGCCGGTCCCGACGATTAAACCGCCATAATCACGAAGGTTTCAAGTCGGCGGGTCAGCTCCGCGCCGCCCAGAGCAAGCCACGCTTCAGAATCGTGTGCATTTCCGGCACTTCGAATTCCTTGGCGATGTGCCCCAGCGAGGAAAAGAACACGCGGCCCTGGCCATAGCGGCGCTTCCAGACCACCGGCATCACCACGCCCCGCGTCCACGGCGCGTAGGCGCCGGAAAAGGTCGTCGTCGCCAGCACTTCGTTCGCCGGATCGACGTGCATGTAATATTGCTCGGAATGATAGGGGAAGCTCTTAGGCAGCCCCGCCATCACCGGATCGTCGGGCCGCGTAATGTCGACGGTGTAGTCGATGATGTTGCCGGGATGCGCCACCCACTGGCCGCCGACGATGAACTGGTAGTCGACGTTGTCGCGGAAGGCGTCGCCCATGCCGCCGTGATAGCCGCCGATGCCGACCCCGCCGTCGACCGCGCGAGCGAGGTTTTGCGCTTCAGCTTTTTCGATCTTCGACATGGTGAAGATCGGCACGACCAGGTCGAAGCGGCTAAGCTCGGGGTCGGCGAAAGCGCTGGTCTTTGTCTCCAGCGTGACCTCGAAACGTTCGGGCTGGAGCATATCGGCGACGACATGGGCGCCCTTCTCCGGCTCATGCCCATCCCAGCCGCCCCAAACGATCAACGCCTTGCGCATGCCCTGCTCCCAACCCCTGTTAAATATTTGAATTGACGCGCTTTGCTACGCGCCCATCGCCGGGCGGCCCGTCGGGCCATCCCCTTGCCGCTTAGCGATTTTCGCGAACTTCTTCACCACCCGATCGCGCTTCAGCTTGGAAATGTGATCGATGAACAGCACGCCGTTTAAATGGTCGAATTCGTGCTGCAGCACGGTCGCCAGCAGGCCGTCGGCGACGACTTCCTGCGTCTGCCCGGCGCGGTCGATGTAGCGCATGCGGATCGAGGCGGGCCGTTCGACTTCCTCGTAATAATCGGGAATGGAAAGGCAGCCTTCCTCGTAGACCGAGCGTTCGTCCGAAGACCAGAGAATCTCAGGATTGATATAGGCTTCTGGCGCGGGCGGATCGTCCTTCTTGGCGACGTCGGCCACCAGCAGGCGCAGCGGCTCGCCGATCTGCACGGCCGCCAGGCCGACCCCGGGCGCGTCGTGCATGGTGACGATCATATCGTCGATTAGCTTGTTGAGTTGGGCGTCGACGCGTTCGATCGGTCGGCTCACCAGGCGCAGCTTCGAATCGGGCAGAGTCAGGATGGGGAGAATGGTCATTGCTTATCGTGTCAGTTTTGCGCGCCTCAGATAGGCGAGGCCGATCGAATAAGCAAACGCGTTCTCTTTTCGTTCGCCAATGCCGGGAGAATCGGCTATCGACGCGCCCATGCAAATCGTGCTCTTCACCTTGGGCGGCCAGGCGGTGACCGGCCAAGAGCTCGCCGTCGCCGCCGCGATTGCCCTGCTGTGCCTCATCTTTTGGGCGTCCCTCGCGGCGGCGCGTTCCCGCCGTGAGCGGCACGCGGACGCCGAGGCCGCGGCGGAGCGCGAACAGCGGCTTGGCGCGCAACTGGCGGAGCTCGCCCGCGCCAGCCAGCTGCTGAGCGGCCGCGTTGAGGGCATGGCGGGCCAGCTCAATGCGCGGCAGACCGACATCTCAAAACTGATGGCCGAGCGGCTCGATCACGTCAGCGCCCATGTCGGGCAACGCCTGCAAGCGAGCGCCGCCGAGACAGGCGAAGCGCTGACGCAGCTCAAGGAGCGCCTCGCGGTGATGGATTCCGCGCAGGCGCGCATGGCGGCGATGACGCAGGAAGTCGTCTCGCTCAAGGACATTCTCGCCAACAAGCAGAGCCGCGGCGCCTTCGGGCAGGGGCGCATGGAGGCGATCGTGCGCGACGGCTTGCCGTCGAGCGCCTACGACTTCCAGTTCCAACTGGCCAACGGCAAGCGGCCGGACTGCGTCATTCACTTGCCAGGCGACGACCGGCCGCTGCCGATCGACGCAAAATTTCCGCTCGAAGCGTTCACGCTGTTCAAAGACGCGCGCTCGGACGACGCGCGCAAGGCGGCGATGCAGCGCGTGCGTACCGATGTCGGCGTGCACGTCAAAGATATCGCCGAGCGCTACCTGCTGCCCGGCGAGACGCAGGACCTCGCGCTGATGTTCGTGCCGTCGGAATCGCTCTACGCCGACCTCGTCGAGCATTTTGACGACGTCGTTCAGAAGGCCAATCGCGTCAAGGTGGTGATCGTCTCGCCGTCGCTGCTGACGATCGCCATCCAGATCGCGCAGACGCTCACCAACGACGCGCGCATGCGCGACCAGGCCCATCTCATTCAGGACGAGATGGGCAAACTGTCGAAGGACGTCACGCTGCTGATCGAGCGGGCGCAAAAGTTGGAAGGGCGCTTCACGGCGATGCAGGAGGACGTGCAGCAGGTGCTGACGAGCGCCACAAAGATCGTCCGCCGCGCGCAAAAAATCGACCGCATGGAATTCGACCGGCCGGAGGAAACGCCGGCGCCGTTGCTGCGGCTTGCCAAGGGCGGCGAGTGACGATTCTTATCGCCTTGGCGGGGCTTCCCGGCAACGGAAAATCGTCGATCGCCCGGGAATTGGCGCGGCAATCCCGCGCAGTCTGGCTACGCATCGATTCGATCGAACAGGCGATCCTCGACTCCGGCATCGCAACAGGTTGGGTTCGCGACGCCGGATATCGAGCGGCCTATGCCGTGGCAGAAGACAACCTGCGCCTCGGCCAGGACGTGATCGCGGACTCCGTGAACCCTTGGCCCGAAACCCGCGATGCCTGGCGAGACGCGGCAGCGCGATGTGGGGCGCGTTTCGTCGAGGTCGGAATCCTATGCTCCGACCCGGCAGAACATCGCCGGCGCGTGGAAACCCGCCCCAGCGAAGTTCGCGGGCTAGCCCTGCCGTCTTGGCAAGCGGTGATCGCTCACGACTACAAGCCTTGGACCCGCGATCGCCTGATCGTCGACACGGCCGCCCGCAGCGTCGAAGACTGCATCAGAGACGTGATCGCAAGCATGGCCGCCGCGGCGCGATAAACCTTCGCCGCTAGGCGAAGGCGACGCCGGTCAACTTTTCCGACGCTTGCCACAGTTTGGCGGCGACTCCCGCGTCAGAAGCCTTCGGCTCGATCTTGGCTGGTCCTGGCGGCCCTTTGAATTCCTTAAAGCCTTGCGGCCCGAAATAGGCGCCGCCCGCGACGCCGGGCATCGTGGCCGCCATCAGCGTCGGCAGCGCGCCGTCGGCGGCGGACTGGCCGAGGAATTGCAGCACGATCGGCATGCCGGTTCGCAGGAACACATTGCCGCCGACCGCCGGCCCGTTGGCGACAAGGTCCGTGCGCGCCAGCCCCGGATGCGCGGCGACGCTGATCAGCCCCCAGCCGTGCGCTTTGGAGCGACGATCAAGCTCGACGGCGAACATCAGCATGGCGAGTTTTGTCTGCGCGTAGACCGGAAACGGGCTGTAACCGCTGACATAATTGAGGTCGTCGAGCCGGATGTCTCCCCGGCGATGGGCGATGCTGGAGAGCTGCACGACGCGCGCCTTCGCGGCCTTCAACAGCGGCAGCAATCTGGCGGTCAATGCGAAGTGGGTGAGGTAGTTTGTCCCGAGCTGCATCTCAAAACCGTCCGGCGTGATCTGGCGGCTCTGCACCGCCATCACGCCGGCGTTGTTCACGAGAATGTCGATCGGCCGGCCGGCCGCCAGCGTGCGGTTGGCGAAGTCCGCCACCGAGGCGAGGCTGGCGAGGTCCAGCGTCTCGAACCGCGCTTTGGCGCCGGGATGGCGCTTACGGATCGCGTCTTCGGCGGCGCGCCCCTTCTCGGCGTTGCGGCCCGCCAGGATGACGTCCGCCCCGGCGCCCGCAAGCGCCAGCGCGGTCTCCAGCCCAAGGCCTCCAGTCGCTCCCGTCACCACCGCCAGCTTGCCGGATTGGTCGGGAATATTGCTGATGTTCCACGCCGCCATATTTGCTACCTCAGCGAATTCAAAAGCGCTCTTGATTTGCCAATTACCGCACTAAGTGCAAAAATGCAAGAAATGCAAAAAAAAGACCTGCCCCAAGCCTCCGGCCTGCGCGAGCGCAAGCGCGCCAAGACGCATGCGCGCATTCAAGCGGAGGCGATGCGGCTGTTCGGCACGCGCGGCTTTGACGCCACCACGATGGACGACATCGCGGCGGCCGCCGAGGTCGCCCGGCGCAGCCTGTTCGACTATTTCGAATCCAAGGAAGAAATCGTCTTCTCGACCCGCGCCGACTTTTCGCTCCTCATCGCCGAGGCGATTGGCCGGCGTCCCGCCGACGAGCCGCTGCTGGATATGGTCGAGAACGGCCTCGTCGCGCTGGGGAAAGGCTACGTGTCGCCGCAGACGCGCGACCTGGCGCGCCTCATTCACAACACGCCCGCGCTCAAGGCCCATGATCAGACCAAGTACGGGCAAATCGAGCTGGCGCTGGCGAAGGCTCTGGCCGATCGCAAGGGCCGGCTGGAAACCGACACCGCCTGCCGCGTGACGGCCGCGGCGGCGATCGGCATCATGAAGCTGGCTCTGGACGCATGGCTGGCCGGAACGGATGCAAGTCCCGAAAAGCACTTCAAGGCCGCGTTCAAAGCGCTCCGGCGGATCGCGGGTTAGTCGCCATGCCGCCCCCGATCCCGGTCGCGCTCGAGCCCTACAATCCCGCCTGGCCGGGCATGGCGGGCCGCCATGCCGCGCGCTTGCAAACGCTGGGGACGACGCTCGTCGCCGTCCATCACATCGGCTCCACCTCGGTGCCGGGGGTGGCCGCCAAGCCGATCGTCGACCTGATGGCCGTCGTCACGAGCATCGAGGATTGCGACGCAAAGCGCGCGGCCGTCGAGGCCTTGGGGTGGGAATGGCACGGTGAATTGGGCATCGCGGGCCGCCGCTATTGCACTCTGTCCGATGCGGCCGGTCTGCGGCTCGCCCAGCTTCACGCCTTCACCGCCGACTCCAGCCATATCGCGCGCCATCTCGCCTTTCGCGACTATCTGCGGGCGCACCCGGACGTAGCGCAAGCCTACGAAGCGGAGAAGCGGCGGGCTCGCGCGCTGCACCCCGACAATTCGCACGCCTATGGCGACGAGAAGGGCGCGTGGATCCGTCGCGTGGAGGCCGATGCGTTGGCCTGGCGTTCGCGTGGGGAGCGGCAGGCTCAGCCCTGAAACTGTCGCGCCGCAGGCAGCAGGAAGCGGCGGCTACAGGATGTCGTCATCGATATAGAGCCCTTTTCAGGGGTAAAGGTTTACTGACACCGCCCCGGTCGCTTGCGACGTTTGCAGACTGGCGACTTGCGGTTATCCTACAGGGCGTCGTTTGCGCCCGGCGCGAACCATCGCTCGGGCGCAAAGCTTTCACAAAGGTGGACGCAGTGGCTTCGTCAGCGTTCAAGACCATCGACGCCGACACGGAACGCGCCGTCCGCGCGTTTCTGAAGCGGCTTGAGGGCAAATATACGGTCGTCGATGCGCTCCTCTACGGCAGCCGAGCGCGAGGCGAGCATAGAGCAGACAGCGACGCCGACATCGCCGTGATTCTCGAAGGGCAAAGCGGCGACCGCTACAAAGTCGTGCGCGACCTTAGCGGCATCGCATTCGACGTCATGTTGGAAACCGGCGTTCGCGTCCAGGCCATACCTTTGTGGGCCGCGGAATTCGAACGACCCGATCGTTTCAACAATGCCGCCTTGATCGCGATTATAAAGCGCGAGGGCGTGCGGCTGTGACGGACCCCGCCGCCACGGTCGCAAACTACCTAAAAAAGGCCGAGCGAGCGCTGGACGAAGCTCGTTACCTCTTGCGCGACAAACGAACGGAGGGTGCGTGCAGCCGCGCGTATTACGCGATGTTCGACGCGGCGCACGCAGCACTGTTCGCGACGGGCCACGAAACGCCGGAGACTCTCGTCAAGACCCATCAAGGTTTGATCGCAGCGTTCGGAAAAAAGTTGGTGCTGGGCGGCCACGTCGATGCGTCGCTCGGACGCACGCTCAATCGCGTTGGCGACATACGCCTCCTCGCGGACTACGACGCCGAACCGCCGGGCATCGACGACGCAACCTGGGTCGTTGAACAAGCCGAGGCCTTTGTCATGGCGCTCCGCGACCGATTTTCCACGGGCTGAACCCGCGCGTTTCTACGCCCTCGCCTCCACCAACCACGGCGCGGCGCCCAACGGCACCCGGGCGCCATTCAGCCTCGCCGTCACCTCAGCGCGAATTTCCGCCATCCCCGCCGTGCGCTCGGTCTCGTTCGCCGCCCGGAGCGCGCGCGAAGCCGGGCCAATTGTCGTTGCACCCTCCACCGCCGCTTCCAGGCCCTTACCGGCGGCGATGTCGAGCGTGACGCTTTTGCGCGTCATCGTGAAGCCGCGAAAACCAGCGCCCTCCAGAATCCGCCTGACCTTGCCCTCGTCAGCGAAAGCGAACGGTCCCGGCTCGTCAGGATCGGCTTCTGGCAGGCGCGGCACCTGCTTGAGCGCGGCGCGCAGCGGCATGATCATCCATTCGTTCTCGCGGACCGGTTGCCAACAGACGAACACGAGGCGGCCGCCCGGCTTCAGCGCCCTGTGTAGGTTGACGAACGCCTTCTCCGGCTCGGGGAAAAACATCACGCCGAAGCGCGAGATTAAGACGTCAAAGCCGCCCGGCGAAAAGGGATGGCTCGCAGCGTCCGCCACGGCGAAGCGCGCGTTGAGCCCGGCAGTTTGCGCGCGGGCCACGGCGCGCGCCACCATGGGGACGGAAATGTCGACGCCAAAAACCTCGCCCGCGGCGCCGACCTGACGCGCCGCTTCAAGCGTCGTGTCGCCGCAGCCGCAACCGACGTCCAGCACGCGCTCGCCCGGCCGCAGGCCCGCCGCCGCGAACAACAGCTCCGAGGCGGGAGCCAAAACGAGATCTTGCGTCTCCTGCCGTCGCGCCCAAGCGTCGCCAGCGGCGCCGTTCCAATCGGTCTGCTGTTTGGCTGCGAAATCGTCGATCTTGGACAACGTCGATGACCTCAGTTGGCGAAGGCGGCGATGCCGGTGATCGCGCGCCCCAGAATCAGCGCGTGCACGTCGTGCGTGCCCTCGTAGGTGTTGACCACCTCAAGGTTCACCAGATGCCGCGCGATCGGGAAAGCGTCGGAAATGCCGTTGCCGCCCAGCATGTCGCGCGCGGCGCGTGCGATGTCGAGCGCCTTGCCGCAATTGTTGCGCTTCATGATCGAGGTCAGCTCGACCGCCGGCTCGCCCTCCTCCTTCATCCGGCCGAGCCGCAGGCAGCCCTGCAGGCCGAGCGCAATCTCGCTCGCCATGTCCGCGAGTTTCTTCTGGATGAGCTGATTGGCCGCCAGCGGACGGCCGAATTGCTTTCGCTGCAGCGTGTAGTCGCGCGCGGTGGCGTAGCAATCCTCCGCCGCGCCGATCGCGCCCCAGGCGATGCCGTAGCGCGCGGCGTTGAGGCAGGTGAACGGCCCCTTCAAGCCGCTCACCTCGGGCAACAGCGCGCTCTCCGGCGCGAATACCCCGTCAAGCACGATCTCGCCTGTGACCGAGGCGCGCAGCCCGACCTTGCCCTCGATCTTCGGCGCGCTGAGGCCCTTCGCGCACTTCTCCAACAAGAAACCCCGGATGACGCCATCGTCCGTCTTCGCCCACACCAGGAAGAGATCGGCGATCGGCGAATTGGAAATCCAGGTCTTTGAGCCCGTCAGGATGTAGCCGCCCGGCGCCGTCTTGGCGCGCGTCGCCATCGAGCCCGGGTCCGAGCCATGGTCGGGCTCGGTCAAGCCGAAGCAGCCGATCCATTCACCCGTCGCGAGCTTCGGCAGATAGGCTTTCTTCTGCTCCAGCGTGCCGAATTTCTCGATTGGCAACATCACTAGCGAAGATTGCACGCTCATCATCGAGCGAAAGCCGGAATCGACGCGCTCGATCTCGCGCGCGATCACGCCATAGGCGACATAGCCCATGCCGGCGCCGCCGAACTCCGGCGCCACCGTCGGACCGAGAAAACCGAGTTCGCCCATCTCGCGGAAAATGTCGGGGTCAGCGCTTTCCTCGCGAAACATCTTTCGCACGCGCGGGCCGAGGCGGTCGTGCGCATAGGCGCGCGCCGAAGCTTGCGCCAGCCGCTCGTCCTCGGTGAGCTGCGAGTCCAGTTCAAACGGATCGCGCCAATCGAACGGCTTTGCTTTGGCCATGGGGTCTCCGGAGCGGTTTGCTTCGAAGCGGGTGTGCGCGCGCTTCGGTGCTTGCGGAATAAGCCGTCATTGCGAGCGCAGCGAAGCAACCCAGGGGCTGGAAACATATCCGCTTGCGGCCCCTGGGTTGCTTCGTCGCTTCGCTCCTCGCAATGACGGCAAGCGGAATTGCACGCACGTCCCTCCTTGGCAAGTTTACGCCGACGTTGAACCGCGATTGACGCGTGCGCACTTGGCTCCTAGAGCCGCCGTCGAAGTTAAAAGGCGAAAACCGGATGGCCGCAACGAATCCCTCCCCCGCACCCCCCCGTCGCGCGCTGGCGATCCTGCTCGCCGCCGGCGAAGGCACGCGGATGAAATCTGCGCGGCCAAAAGTGCTGCACGAGATCGCTGGCCGCTCGATGCTCGGCCATGCCCTCAGCGCCATACGCGGCGCCGGCGCAGAACACGTCGCGCTCGTCATCGGCCCCGGCCTTGACGCCGTCGCCGCGGAGGCCAAGCGCTGGGCGCCCGATGTCGAGATTTTCATTCAGCACGAACGGCGCGGCACCGCTCATGCGACGCTGGCGGCACGCGAAGCCATCGCGCGCGGCTTTGACGATGTCCTGGTCTCCTACGCCGACGTGCCGCTCATCAGCGCCGCGACGCTGCTGCGGATGCGGGCGGAGCTTGCCGCCGGCGCCGGCGTGGTCGTCCTCGGCTACGAGCCGCCGGAGCCCGTCAACGGCCGCCTGCTCGAGCGGGACGGCGAACTGATCGCCATCCGCGAAGCCAAGGACGCAACGCCCGCCGAACTGGCGATCCGCCGCTGCAACGCCGGCCCGATGGCGTTCGCCGGCGACGCGGCCTTGCGGCGCCTTTCATCGATCAAGACCGAGAATGCGCAGAAGGAATATTATCTGACCGACATGGTCGAAGTGACGCGCGCCGAAGGACTCAAGGGTCGCGTTGTGGTGGCCGAAGCTGACGAAGCGCTTGGGGTCAACGACCGCGCCCAGCTTGCCCAAGCGGAAGCTGCGCTGCAGAAGCGCTTGCGGACGACGGCAATGCGCGAGGGCGCGACGCTACGCGCGCCGGACACTGTGTATCTCTCCTACGACACAAAACTTGGGCGCGATGTGGTGATCGAACCTCATGTCGTGTTCGGCCCCGGCGTTGAGGTGGCCGACGGCGTGGCGATCCAGGCGTTTTCGCATCTTGAAGGCGCCAAAGTCGGCGCCGGCGTTTCGCTCGGACCGTTCGCGCGGCTGCGCAAGGGCGCCGATCTCGGCGAAAACGTGCACGTCGGCAATTTCGTCGAGGTCAAAGCGGCGCGGCTCGATCCCGGCGTGAAGGCCGGCCATCTGAGCTATCTCGGCGACGCGCATATCGGCGCCAACACCAACATCGGCGCCGGCACCATCACCTGCAACTACGACGGCTTCGCCAAGCACCGCACCGAAATCGGCGCCGACGCCTTCATCGGCTCGAACTCGTCGCTGGTGGCGCCGGTGAGCGTCGGCGACCGCGCGTTCATCGGTTCGGGCAGCGTGATCACGGAGGCGGTGCCCGCGGACGCGCTGGCGCTTGGGCGCGGGCGGCAGGTGGTGAAGGAGGGGTGGGCGAAGCGATATCGCGCGGAGAGGGCGGGAAAGAAGAAGTAGTAAAACAAGTGAGCTGGGCGAGCCACGCCGCCTCGTTGCCGTCAAGACGCTGCGCGGCTCCTCCACTTCGTTACGGCCGCTTCGCGGTGACCGCGCCGATGCGGCACGCACACACGATCCGCCCGCCGCCGTAGCGGCGGCGGCGGCGCCTTTCTGCCCGCTAAGCTTAACGCCGTCCTACGCTTTTGCTGAAAGATTCTTTCACGCAAAGTGATTTGGCCGAGGCGCGGCCGCTCGCTACTCCCGCGGCCTCGAGAGGATTAACCATGTGTGGTATCGTCGGGATTCTCGGCAACGCGCCGGTCGCGGGCGACATCTTGGGCGCGCTGAAGCGGCTCGAATATCGCGGCTATGATTCGGCCGGGGTCGCCACCCTCGAGGGCGGCAAGCTCGAGCGTGTGCGCGCCGAAGGCAAATTGAAAAATCTCGAAGCCAAGCTCGGCGCCGCAAATCTTAACGGCAAGATCGGCATCGGCCACACGCGCTGGGCCACCCACGGCAAGCCGAACGAGACCAACGCCCATCCACACCGCGGCGAACGGGTCGCCGTCGTGCATAACGGCATCATCGAGAATTTCCGCCAATTGCGCGACGAACTTGCGGAGAAGGGCCACGCCTTCGCCACGCAGACCGATTCGGAAGTCGCCGCCATTCTGGTCGACGACGAGTTGAAGTCCGGCAAGGCGCCGGCCGAAGCCGTCGAAACGGCGCTCGGCAAGATGAAGGGCGCCTTCGCGCTCGTCTATCTCTTCGAAGGCGAGGACAATCTGCTGATCGGCGCACGGCGCGGCGCGCCGCTGGCGGTGGGCTACGGCGAGGGCGAGATGTATCTGGGCTCCGACGCCCTGGCGCTGGCGCCGTTCACCGAGCGGGTCGCCTATCTCGAAGAGGGCGACTGGGCGATATTGACGCGCGAAGGCGTGTCGTTCCGCAACGACGCCGGTAAGCTGGTGCAGCGGCGCATCCAGCGCGCGCCAGCGGGCTCGCTGCTCGCGGAAAAGGGCAACTACCGCCACTTCATGGCCAAAGAAATTCACGAGCAACCGGAGGTCGTCGGCCACACGCTGGCGCATTACATCGACATGGGCGCGACGCGGCTGGAGCCGTTCGCCTGGCCGGTCGATCCGACGACGCTGCGCCGCCTTACCATCGTCGCCTGCGGCACCGCCTACATGGCCGGGCATATCGGCAAATATTGGATCGAGCGCTTCGCAAAACTGCCCGTCGAGATCGACGTCGCCAGCGAGTATCGCTACCGCGAGCCGCCGATCGAGAAGGGCGAGCTGATGCTTGTCGTCTCGCAGTCCGGCGAGACGGCGGACACCCTGGCCTCGCAGCGTTACGCCAAGGACGCCGGCGCGAAAACCGTCGCCATCGTCAATGTCGCGTCTTCAAGCGTCGCGCGGATGGCCGATGCGCTGGCGCCGACGCTGGCGGGTCCGGAGATCGGCGTCGCCTCGACCAAAGCTTTCACTTGCCAATTGGCGGCGCTCGCCTGCCTTGCGCTATCGCTGGGCCGCGCGCGCGGCGTGCTTAGCGAGGCGGACGAGGCGAGATTGCTCGGTGAGTTGTTGGCGACCCCCGCGCTGCTCGCCGAGGCGCTGAAGCTGGAGCCGCAGGTCGAGCATATCGCGCAGCGCCTGGGCCGCGCCCGCGACGTGCTCTATCTCGGCCGCGGCACCTCGTTTCCGCTCGCCTGCGAAGGCGCGCTGAAGCTCAAGGAGCTCAGCTACATTCACGCCGAGGGCTACGCCGCAGGCGAGCTCAAGCACGGGCCGATCGCGCTGATCGACGAGGACATGCCGGTCGTGCTGCTCGCGCCGAAGGACGCCGTGTTTGAGAAGACGCTAAGCAACCTGCAGGAGGTCGCCGCGCGCGGCGGCCGCATTCTGCTCATCGGCGAAGAGGGCGCCGCCGCGGAGGCGGGCGTCGCCATCGAGCATGCGATCGTTATGCCGGCGATGGCGCCGACGTTCGCGCCGATCGTCTACGCCGCGCCGATCCAGATGATCGCCTATCATGCCGCCGTTAGCATGGGCAAAGACGCCGACCAGCCGCGCAACCTGGCCAAGAGCGTCACGGTGGAGTGACCCCGCGATTCTGCCTTTTCTCCGCTCTCGGGACGCCGCTCGTCTATTGGCGGGCAGCGTCATGACGGCCCAGACGACCTGATCCCTGTGGGCGACGTTGAACGTATCGCGCCGCCCCAGCGCTCGCCCTCGCAATCGGTCACGCCGTAAATGGGGCGCCGACGGCGCGGCGCAGCAGGCGCTTACGCGAGATGCGCCCTGGCCGCGTTCATCGGCGAAAGTCCTCCCCGAGTTCGAGCGTTATCGGGTCGCTCAGGCAGGCAAAGTCGAAGGGATCGAAGAGCAAGTCTTTATTGCGGAATTGAATAGGTTCCGGCCGGAGCACCCCGTAACAGTCGGTCGTTAGGCGGAACATTGAGTGTCAGTCCGCTGCCCCACGCCGTCAAAGTTGACCCCTCGAAGTTCCAATTGTTGGCGCTGAGAGTTTGCAAGACCATGGCGGCGACAACGCGACATCCAACAGCAGCAGAAAGCCGAATAATGAACCTCACGCCCGGCAAATCGCGAATTGCCCTGCCCGTCGCGGAGGTTACCTCGCCTGAACGCAACTCCTGAACGACATCTTCGTCGCTTCGTCCGACTCCCGACAAGAGGGCTGCGGCGCCTTGCCTCCAATCTGGCTCCTGTACGCCGACGTTAAGTCTGTTGACGGTTCGAACTCGTTGAGGGATCGCGGAGGCGACATCGCAGGAATGAAATTCAATTTTCCGAACGAGTGAGTGCAGCGGGCGAAGCAACTCTACGTTCCGCATGTCGAGACCCTCGGCCAATTGGATGTGTCCGCGCGTACCGTGTGCAACGATCCGCAAGACTGCGCCGCCGCGGCGGTCACGCAACCATCCGGCGAGGATGCCGGCAGACACTCGCAAAGAGCTTCTCTCGCCACTGAGCGCGTAAATTGGGCCGTTCGCGGGATCAGCCTCCGCCTCCGCGGCAATTCGGTTCGAAATAGCGCGATACGACGCGTTGTTGCCGGACAGTGCACGTTCGTCGAACCAAAAGGCGTCCATAATCCACCGCCAAGCCGAAGGTTTAAAACGTCGAGTATCCGACGACTCTTTGCTTACGGTCCGACGTGATCGGGGCTGCGCGGTGATATCTCCCTAATCATGATGCCAGCGCTGTTGCGTATTCCCAACCGCCCCGCGCGGTTACGCGAACTGCGACGGTAAAGGCGCTGCGTCTTTCACCCGATTGATAGGAGTTTTTTTTAGGTCGCTCCGGAAGCCCTCGACGTGTCGGGGTCATGGACTGCCGCGGCGGCGACATTCGCGCCGATCCAGACGATCGCCGATCACGCCGCCGTCAGCATGGGCAAAGACGCCGACCAGCCGCGCAATCTGGCCAAGAGCGTGACGGTGCGGTGACCCCGCGATTTTGCCTTTTCTGCGCCTTTTCGGCCTTAAAGGCGTCCTAATTCCGCCGCGAGCGGCCGTGTTTCTCACGCGGCCGTGAACGGGAGGACGTCATGACGCGCATGTTGGCTTCGGCTCTGCTTTGGCCGCTTTTGCTGTGCGGCGCCGCGCCGTCGGCGCTCGCCGCGGCGCTGTCGGCGGAAACCAAGATCGACGCGGTGACGATCTATCCGGACGCGGCCATCGTGACGCGGATCGGCGCGCTCGATTTGCCGGACGGCGATTCCACCGTGCTGTTCACCGGCTTGCCGATGAACCTCGATCCCGCCTCGCTGCGCATCGAAGCGGCGGGCGACACGCGCGTGGAAATCGCTGGCCTCGAGTTCTAGCGTGCAGACCGCCGATCCCAAGCAGGCGGCCGACGCTTTCAGCGCCAAGCTCGCCGCATTGACCGACGAGCGCGAAAAACTCGGCGTGACGATCGCCGCGCTGCAAGGCGAGCGCGCGATGATCGAGAAATTCGGGCAGAGCGGGCCGGACAAGCTCGGCGGCGACGGCAAAGCTTTGGCGATCGCCGATTGGGAGAGCGCATGGCGCGCCATTCACGACGGCCTCGCCAAGGTTGACGCCGATCTGACGCCCGCCAAGGCGCGGCTCGCCGAAATCGAGAAGCAGATCGCGGCGCTCAACGGCGACCAGAACGCCGCCGCTCAGGGCACCAAACGGCAAGCGAGCGTGTCGCTGCTGGCGCGCGGCGGCGGTCACGCCACGTTCACGCTGTCCTATCGCATCGCCGGCGTCGGCTGGACGCCGGCCTATGACGCCGCGCTCGACACCTCAGCTGGCAATCGCGGCGACATTCATCTGACGCGGCGCGCGCTGGTTTCGCAGCAGTCGGGCGAGGACTGGCGCGACGTCGCGCTGACCGTGTCGACGTCGCGTGTCGCGCAGGCGACCGACGCCGTCTCGCTCGACACGTCTCACGTCGATTTCTGGGCCGGCGTCGCCGAGGACGCCGCGCGCCCGGCCAGCGTCGCCGAGGCTCCCAAGGCGCCGGCGGCGCCCGCGCCCCCCACCGGAACGGCTGCGAAGGTCGAACGGCAGCGCTCGGTCGAAGTCGTAGCGCAGACCAGCTCGAACGCCTATGCCGCCAGCTTCCTCGCCCCCGGCCGCGTGACGGTGCTGGCGGACGGCTCGCAACGTTCGATCGCCTTGCAGACGGCTGAGACCAAGTCCAACCTCACCATGAGGGCCGCGCCGGCGTTCGATCCCGCCGTCTATCTCGAAGCGAAATTCGCCAATTCGGGCGATGCGCCGATTCTGCCGGGGCAGGTGTCGATCCTGCGCGATGGCGCGTTCATTGGCTTGGGCACGTTGGATTTCGTCGCGCCGGGCGACACGATCACGCTCGGCTTTGGCGCCGACGATCGCATCAAGGTGCAGCGCGCGCCGGTGAACCGCAAGGAGAACGATCCGGTCTGGTACAATCAATCGCGCGTGGCGACGCTCGAGTTCAAGACCAGCGTGAAAAACCTGCACGACTTCCCGGTGTCGGTGCAATTGGTCGATCAGATGCCGATCTCGCAAAACACCGCCATCTCTGTCGATCTCGGCGCGCAGACGACGCCGCCGAGCGACAAGCAGGTCAACGGCAAGCCCGGCGTGTTCGGCTGGAACGTCGACCTCGCGCCCGGGGAAGGGAAGGATGTCCGCTTTGCTTACCGGCTGAAGTGGCCGGGCGACCGCGAGCTGAGTTTTGACGGCGCCGAGGCGCCGCTGGCGAGCCGGTAACTGCGCCCCCTTCTCCATGAAATGGAGAAGGTGTCATGGCGAAGCCATGACGGATGAGGTGTGGAAAGCAGGACGGCGTCGTCGATAGTTTTGCACAAACGCTTGTGCCAAAGTCGGCGAGAACTGCGACCTGCTTTCGACACCTCATCCGTCACGCCTGCGGCGTGACACCCCCCGGGAAACGCAAAGCGTTTCCCTCGGTCCAGCATTCGCTAGAGAGGCATCGCAGTCCCTACTCCGCCGCCTTCCTGAACGGCGCAATCTTGGTCGCCGCCGCGGCCAGATCTTCGATCAGATCGTCCGCATCCTCGAGCCCCACCGACAGCCGCAGCAGCCCCGATCCAATGCCCATCTCCGCGCGCTGCTCCGGCTTCAAGCGCTGGTGCGTCGTCGTCTCGGGGTGGGTGATTAGGCTCTTGGCGTCGCCGAGATTGTTGGAGATGCCGATGATCGACAGCGCGTTGGCGAAAGCGAAGGCGCCCGGCTTGCCGCCTTCGACCTCGAACGCCACCAGCGTGCCGCCGCTGCTCATCTGCCGCTTGGCGACTTCGTATTGCGGATGATCGGTGCGGCCGGGATAGAGCACGCGCGACACGCCCGGCGCGGTGCTGAGGAAATCGGCGATTTTTGCCGCCGAGCGGTCCTGCTGCGCCACGCGCACCGAAAGCGTCTCCAGCGATTTCAGCATCACCCAGGCGTTGAACGGCGACAGGCTCGGACCGGTCTGCCGCAAATAATTATGAATGTGGTCGGCAATGAATTTCTCCGACGCGATGATGACGCCGCCGAGCGTGCGCCCCTGGCCGTCGATGTGCTTGGTGGCGGAATACACCACGACGTCGGCGCCAAGCTTCAGCGGGCGCTGCAGCAAGGGCGTGGCGAACACATTGTCGACCACCAGCGTCGCCCCGGCCTCGTGCGCGATCTTCGCCACGGCGGCGATGTCGACGATTTCGAGCGTCGGATTGGTAGGGCTCTCGAGAAAGCAGGTGCGCGTGTTCGGCCGCATCGCGCGCTTCCACGCGCCGAGGTCGGCGCCGTCAACAAGCGTCGATGCCACGCCAAAGCGCGGCAGCAGCTCTTCGATGATGTAGAGGCATGAGCCGAACAAAGCCTTGGCGGCGACGATATGGTCGCCCGCCTTCAATTGCCCCATTAGCGAAGCCGCCACCGCCGCCATGCCGGTGGCCGTCGCGCGGGCGGCTTCCGCGCCCTCCAGCAGCGCCATGCGCTTTTCGAACATCGCCACCGTCGGGTTGGCGAAGCGCGAATAGATGAAGCCCGGCGCGTCGCCTTTAAAGCGCGCCTCGGCCTGCTCCATCGTGTCGTAGAGATAGCCCTGAGTGAGGAACAGCGCCTCGGACGTTTCCTCGAATTGCGAGCGCATCGAGCCGCCGTGCACGAGCTGCGTGGCGGGGCGAAGCGTCTTCGGATCTCGGGATTTGCGCGGGCTCATCAAACGTCCTCTACCAGCCGGGGCGGGCGAGACGGGAGCCGTATTTGCGACGAGCCCCGATCTTTTAGCCCCTTGTTTAACGTGGCGGCAAGCCGATCGGCTCAAATGACCACGGGCAGCCCATAGCCTGTTTTTCCACAAGGGCCAACAAAATTCAGGCGAGGGCGGGGCTTATGGTTATAACGCGAGCTTCCGCCCCTCCCGGCCCGCCCCATGACTTCGCGCGATCCTCCCAACGCTCCCAGCCTGTTCGCCGACGCGGACGTCATGGACGACGCCAGCTTTCTCGCGCCTTTCGGCGTGTTTTCCCGGCAGAAGCTCAAGGCGATGCATGCGCGGCGGCTGATCCAGTCGGTGCGCGCCATCGAGGAAGGCCAGTTCCAGCCCGCCAGCCTCGATCTGCGGTTGGGCAAGGACGCGTTCCGCGTCCGCGCCAGCTTCCTGCCGGGCAAGGGGCGCACGGTCGCCGACCAACTCGAAAGCCTGAACCCTGAGCGCATCGACCTCACCGGCGACGGCGCCGTGCTGGAAAAGGGCATCGTCTACATCGCGCCGCTGCAGGAGCGGCTGGCGCTGATGCCCAGCCTCTCCGGCGCCGCCAACCCCAAGAGTTCCACGGGGCGGCTCGACATTTTCACCCGGCTCATCGCCGACGGCTCTGAGGCGTTCGACGAGGCGCCGATCGAATACGAAGGGCCGCTCTACATCGAAATCTCGCCGCGCAGCTTTTCCGTGCGCGTGCGCGAGGGCTCGCGGCTCAACCAGATCCGCTTTCGCAATCGCAACTCCAAGCACAAGGACCAGAACGATTTCACGCTCGGCGACCCCGACCTCCGGCGCCGCCATGAGACCGATCGTCTCGTCGACGGCGCGCTGTCGCTGCGCGACGGCCTGATCGTCCACGCCGGGCTTGGCGGCTCGCCCGGGCAGATCATCGGCTATCGCGCCATCAAGAATTCCGACGTCATCGACGTCGACCGCCCCGGCCAATATCCCGCCGAGGAGTTCTGGGAGCCGATCCGCGCGCGCCGCGACGGCCGGCTGATCCTGGACCCCGAAGAATTTTACATCCTCGCCTCCCGGCAAAAGATGCGCATCCCCGCCGACCTCGCCGCTGAAATGGCGCCGATCGATCCGGCCATTGGCGAGTTCCGTGTGCACTACGCCGGCTTCTTCGATCCCGGCTTCGGCGACGGCCCCGGGCACGCCCCCGGGGCCCACGCCGTGCTTGAAGTGCGCAGCCGCGACGTGCCGTTCCTGCTGGAGGACGGCCAGCCGGTGGGGCGGCTGGTGTTTGAGAAGCTGTCAGGCCACGCCGACCAGCTTTATGGCGCGAGCCTAGTGTCGAACTATCAGGGACAAGGGCTAAAACTGTCGAAGCATTTTCGCGAGTTTGGCGCGGGGTAGGGAAGCCAGGCCCAACGAACTTGCAACCCCCGGAACGGCGCCGTTATTTTGGAGACCACAGTGTCGAAATTGCCAATCCTCGCGGCGCTGTTGTTTTGCATCGGCGTCGCGACGAACGCCGCCGCGCAAGACGATTCGACCGAAGCGCTGGCGAAAGCCGCGCAAAACCCGGTCGCCAACATGATCAGCGTGCCGTTCCAGGAAAATCTCAATTTCAACGTCGGGCCCTACAACCAGACGCAGAGCCTGCTCAACATTCAGCCGGTCGTGCCGTTCACCCTGAACAACGACTGGAACCTCATCAGCCGTACGATCGTGCCTGTGTTGAACCAGCCCCGACTCTCGCCGACCATCGATCCGGAGTTCGGTATCGGTGACATTAATCCGACCTTCTTCGTCTCTCCGTCCAAGCCGGGCTCGATCATCTGGGGCGTAGGCCCGACGTTTCTGTTGCCGACGGCGACCGACCGCTATCTCGGCGCCGGCAAATGGAGCGCCGGACCTTCCATCGTCGTCTTGACGACGCCCGGACCGTGGGTTCTTGGCGTGCTCGCGAGCAACGTTTGGTCGTTCGCGGGCCCGTCCAGCCGCGCCAACGTGAACACGTTTTCAAGCCAGCTGTTCGTGAACTACAATCTTCCGCAAGGCTGGTACCTCACGACAAGCCCGATCATCACCGCCAACTGGACCGCGCCCGCCTCGCAACGATGGACCGTGCCCGTCGGCGGCGGCCTCGGCCGCATTTTCAAGGTCGGCGGCCAAGCGCTGAACGCTCAGCTCGGAGGGTATTACAACGTGGTGCGTCCCGATGGCGCGGCGACCTGGCAATTACGGGCGCAGTTGGTGTTTCTGTTCCCGAAGTGATTCCAGGCGACGCCTTCCGGCGAGACAGGGCCTGCCGGAGCAGAACTACGACCAGCTCTGCAGGCGCCTCCATGGGGCGCTCGCCAATCCCGCGATGTCCATCCAATATACGCTTCTCATCAAGGAGATCCTGGTCTCAGGCGATCTTGCGGTCGTGCGCCTGACGTGGACCGACACGTCGCTGGGCAAGAAGAACGGCAAGCCGGTCACGCATGACGAGCCGGGCCTGGACGTGTTCGGGCGCCAGAGCGACGGAAGCTGGAAGATCATCCGCTACATCGCGTTTCCGAACGAGGAGCGCTGATCGGGAGGAGCGCAGCGTTAACGCCGGATTGCGGTCCGCCGGTGGGGAGGCTCGTGGGCGAGACGCCGCTCACGAAGCCGGGGGGTAGTTGGAGGGGAAGAGCGCCCGTTTCGTCTCTTCGTCGTTGACCTTCTTGAACTCATGGTCCTTCCCGACCCCGCGCGCCCGCGCCGCGGCGGGCCTCGTTTCGACCGTCTCGAAGAGACGCTTCAGGTTGGGATAAGGGCCAAGCGGGTCCTCGGCGCCCTTGCGCACGCGCGAGGCCCGATCGAGCCATCCCCACGCCGACATGTCGGCGATGGTGTACCCATCGCCGACGATGAACGCGCGGCCGGCGAGATGATCGTTTAGCACTTGATAATGACGCTCGGCTTCCCGGCGATAGCGGTTCACGGCATAGCTCAGCCCTTCAGGCGCCGCGAACTGAAAATGTACGGCCTGGCCCGAGAATGGGCCGAGCCCCGACGCGAGGAACAGCATCCAGGACAGCAACTCCGGCCGATCGTTCGCCCCGCCGAGGAACAGACCGGTTTTCTCGGCGAGGTAGAGCAGGATGGCCGTCGAGTCGAACACCCTGGCTTGCTTGCCGCCGGGGCCATCGGTGTCGACGATGGCCGGCACCTTGCCGTTCGGATTGACGGCCCGAAACGCCGGCAAATGCTGTTCGCCCTTGCTGGTGTCGACGGCAACCACCTCATAGGGCAAGCCGGATTCCTCCAAAAACAGAGCGACCTTGGCCGGGTTCGGCGTCGGGTGGAAATAAAAGCGGATCATGGGGCGTTCCCTGGGGATGAATTGGGCGGCGAGCGGCATGGGTTCTTAGCGCAATTCATTCGGCCGCGTCCCTCAAGCGTGGAGCCGATGCGCTAGGCCGCGATGTGGGACACGAACGCCTCGATCTTGGCGACGTGGCGCCGATGCGCGGGATAGACGGCATGGATCGGCGTGACCCGCCCGCGCCAGGCTGGAAGCAGTCGAATCACCGCTCCGGAGGCCAGTTCGTCCGACAGCAGCCAGCCCGGGGCGTGGCAGATGCCCAGGCCCGATAGGGCCGCAGCCCGAATGGCCTCCGAACTGTTGGTCTGCAGGTTGCCCGCGACGCGCACATGTTCCGCTTTGCCGGACGGGCCGAGAAACTCCCAGGCGTTTTGCGTGGCGACCTCGGTGTAGACGATGCAATTGTGCGCGGTCAGGTCCTGGGGATGGTCCAGCGTCCGCCGCTCCTCGGAAAGCTTGTCGAAGTAGGAGGGATGGGCCACGAGCACGCGCTCCGACGCTCCGATCTTGCGCGCCATCAGACCGCTGTCCGGCAGGTCCCCGATCCGCACGGCCACGTCGATGCCCTCCTCGACAAGGTCGCTGAAGCCGTCGCTGAGCCTGAGGTCGATTCGCACGCCCGGATGACGCGCCAGAAAGCTCTCGACGCGCGGCATCAGAATGCGCCGTCCGTATCCGACCGACGCGGCGACGCGCAGCCAACCCGTGAGTTGCGTCCGGCCGCTGCGCAGGCGTCCCTCGGCGGCGTCGTAGTCCGACACGAGGCGGCGCGCCTCCGGAAAGAACGTTTCGCCCTCCTCCGTCAGCGAAAGCGCCCGGGTGGAGCGGCTGAGGAGCTTTGCCCCCAAGTGCGTTTCGAGCGCGGCGACCTGCTTGCTGACGGAGCTCTGGGTTGTCGTGTGCTCGCGCGCGACCGCCGAGAACGAGCCTGTCTCGACGACACGAACGAAAACCTTCATCGCCTGAAGTCGGTCCATGAACGTTATTCATTCCCCGTTGGAATATATCCTAGGCGATCTTGCCAGCTATTTTCCAAGGCCGCCAGAGTTCAATGTCTCCCGTGTCCAATGCGCACCGCGCAAGTCCAGGAGCCCAGCCATGATCCCCTTCAAGGTCCCGACCCGCGACGAAGTCTCCCCCGACAACCAGGGGATCTTCGACAATCTCAAGAAAATGGTGAGTTTCGTGCCGAACCTCTACGCGACCTTCGCCTATTCGCCGACGGCGCTCGGGACGTATCTGGCGCTTCAGAACGCGAAGTCCTCGTTGAACGGCAAGCAGCGCGAGATCGTCAATCTCGTCGTCAGCCAGGTCAACGACTGCGAATATTGCCTCGCCGCTCACACCGCGGTCGGAAAGATGGTCGGTTTCACCGACGCTCAGATCCTCGAGATTCGCACGGGTCGCGCGTCCTTCGACGCCAAGCTCGACGCCTTGGCCAAGTTCGTGCGGGAGGTCGCCGAGAAACGCGGCCATGTCGCCCCGGCCTCGACCGAGGCTTTCATTGCCGCCGGATGGACGGAGGGCAATGTCGTCGACGTCGTCATGGCCGTCGGCGACAAGATCATCAGCAATTACCTACACGGCGTCACCAAAATCCCGGTGGATTTTCCCGCGGCGCAAAAGCTCGCCGCGTGAGACTCAGAGCGGACGGGCGCAAACCACGCCCGTTCCGACTGCGCGAAGCCGTTGGTGAGACGCAGCCGAACCGTTTCGGTTCTGTCACCCGAAGGGTTCGAGCGCAGTGACCGAGAGCGAAGCCCTCGACGGCGCCGAGGCGGCGTGGCTCGCCGCCAACAATTTTGTCTGAAATCTACCGGCCCTCGGAGGTGGCGCGTAGCGAAGACGCATACTCATGACCGAGAGGCACCTGCACTGCCTCCGCCGTTACGAGCAGGAGGGCGGCCATGGTCGCCTTGACGTCGCCTACATTTTCAAGCGTGGCGCGAATAGGTGGCCCCGTCCGCATCGGTTGAAAGAGCAGAAAAGCCTGCTTTTGCAGAATTTCGCTCCAACCGGCAGAAAACCATTCCTTCAGCTCGCGGATAAGTAGTGGGCCAAACTCAGATTGGCTGTGCTGTTCGAAGAATCTAAAACCTGCGACCCAAAATTCACGTGGCGTAATGTCAAAACCCTCTTCGAACTTATCGAGCATCACTCTTACAGTGGTCGCAAGGTCTCGCGGCAGCATGTGCACTGGTGCGCTAAGGAATTTATGTCCCGGGTAAGCATCGCCGAATTGCTTTGAGAGCTCCGTCCGCAGCGAGGTCATCGCGCCCCGTCGCCGTGCGTAGATTGCCCGTGCCCCGAATGCGAGCAGCGCGTTTATGGGGGCCTGCGCGGACACTTCGGAGTTCAAATGCGCAGGCGGAATTTCGCCCCGCGGAGGCGAAAGCGGATCAAATTGACCTCGCAACTGCTCCATCTGACCGGTGAAGAAAACTTTCGCATCTACATAGGGCGCGAGGTTCGCCGCGAAGGCAGCCGCATCACTGTTGTCCACCGCGTGCTGCACGACACGCAAGCGCAATTCCATCTCCATGAAAGGAATTCGGCCGTCGATAAGCTTATCGTGAAGCCCCGTAGCAATGTCCGCTCTGACTCCGACAGAGGCCTCGATTCCTGCCAGCATGTACCAGGCCATATCGAGTGCGGCGAGCGGCAAAGCCCGGATACTTTCAGGCGGATTAGGGTTGCTGCAGCTGCCCGGCAGCATGACAATTCGCTCTCCGCCAATCAAATTCGGCGCTTTGTCGACAAGAGATTGCGTCCAAAGGAGCGCGTGTCGAATTGCGCGGTGGCAATAGGCGGCGTTCAAAGAACCATTCGGATCGAGTTGGCTCAATGCTGTCAGCGCGGTCGCAAGTCCCTTGAGTGCTTCCGCGAAGTTGCTCATCTCGACCGCAGCAACGGCCGCGTCTGCAATAAGTCCGATGGCCATTGCCTGCGTATCAACCGTTTGAGCCGCGGCTTCCTGCGCTTCAAGAAACCACGCTCTGGATTGCATCCACTCCCCACACTTTGCCGCAGCGATCGCTGCCTCGCGAAAAGCAAAAGCGCGTTCGACCTTGTTCTCTTTTGCCATGACATCGGCGATCCGACGGAGGATCTCAAGCGCTTTTGGATTGTCGTTTCGCCGAAAATACACCTTCGCGCGGGCTCGTGACAGCAGCGCACTATCGCCGTAAAGCGCGGCTGCATCCTCCAAGACCGCCAACGCCGCGTCGCCTTCCGAAAGATATTCGTCCAGCAGCACTGCGCGTGCGATCCACGCTTGGAGGGTCAAGGCCGGTATCGCCCAGTTTTTGGTCTTCTCAGCTATACGCGCGTAGCGATCCACTGCATCGGCTGCGTCAAAGTTATCGTTTTTTTGCTGCTCCGCCCACGAGCCGTTTACAAAGAGCGCATAGTCGGAGACTTCTCCGGTGACAGGGCTTAGCCAAATTGTGCGGTCCGAAGGCTCGAGTTTATCGAGAGCATCGATAATTGCTTCAAGCCGCGCTACCGATGTCAGTCGGCCCGTGCCGAGGCTGAAGAATGCTGCGAAAGGATCAAGACCACTCGCGCGCGCGGCGTTTTGGAAGCCAGACCGTAGCTCGCGGTCGATCGCATCTGATGCAACCAGGCCTTTGAGCCGTTGAAGCCAGACAACCCAATCGTCTAGATAGTCCGCGATATCCTTAGTTAGCAAAACCGATACCAGCACCATCATCTCGGTAACGGCTTTCACCTCGCCATCCTCGACCAGCGAGACTTCGCGAAGTGCCGCCTCGGCCGCCGCTGCCGCTTCTGGTCTTTCACCCGCCGCATCAAAGATCTTGAATTGTGCGAGCCGCAGAATTGCGGTGATCGGTCGAAATTCGGCAAAAAACGGAGAGCTGAGGTTTAGCTGCTTAAATACTGTGACGCTTTCTGCGATTATGGGCAGCTTCTGATGTGGTGTAGTCAATACGCCCGTGGCGAGCATCATCAGCGCCCAGGGGCATTTGCCAAGTATCGCATGCGTTGCAATTATGTCGATTTCACTCGCG
>CAVSSV010000001.1:0-82625 GCA_963730695.1 uncultured Pseudomonadota bacterium | reverse complement strand
GCCAATCGTCCTTGGTGACGTCGAAGCGCTCGATGCCGAACGGCGCCACGTCGATCGGCAGGCTGGAGCCGGTCTTGTCGAGCACCGCGCACGGCAACGGCGCGCCACGCGCGTCGGCGATGCGTTCGCGCTCGTCGACCCCGATGTCGATGAGGTCGCCGACGAAGCGGTCGCCGTCGTCGACGCGAAGCAACGCAAGGGCGTCGCAACGCTTGGCGGTCTCGATCCGCGCGTTGGCGTCGCGCTGCCAATCGGCCATCGAGGTGCCCGGCTTGCTCTGCGCGCTGAAAGGCAAAATGCCTTCGCTGGAAAGCGTCTTGCCGATGCCGGCGCGGTCGGCCTCGCCCTCGAGGCGAAGCGTAGAGGTAAACGCGCCGCGCGCCGCCGGGCAGACCGGCGGGCGCGCGCGCCACCGCTTCGGCCGCTTTGCGCTTTTGCGCGCGATCGCGCAATTCGCGGAGCCGCTTGGTCAGCGCGGTCTGCAGGCGGCACAATTCCTTGGTGAACTCGCGGCCCGGGTCCTGCAAATCCGGCCAACCCAGCGGCATCCCGGACTCAGGATCGTAGAAGGTGAACCCAAGCATCGAATGGCCGCGCTCGTCGCGCAGGAACTCCGGCCAGGCCGAGGCGTCCGTCGGCTGCGCGCGAATGACGAAAACGCGGCCGGCGTCGCCCTCGCGGTCCTTGATCTGCGCGCGGAACCACTCGAGTTCGTCCCGGCACCAGCTCGAATTGAGATAGCGCTTCGACATCACGATCATCAGCACGGCGGACTTGCCGACGCGCGCCCTCAGCTCCGGCGTCAGATGCGCGGTCGGGTCGAGCTCCGGATCCATCCAAACTTTTAGGTTGTCGAACTCCGGGTCGAGCGAGAGGATTTGCGACTCAAGCTGCTTGATGACGCCGTGCGTCCAATCCTTCAGCGGCGAAGAGCCCACGCCGCGCGGGTCGCCATGCGAATAGCTGACGAAGACATCGGGATCGAAGTGCGGATCGAGATAGGCCAATGGCGCGTTACCTAGTCTCGGACCGAGACGTTACGTGATGGCGATGATAGCGCAAGTTTTTGCGCTGTCGAGGGCGAAGGGGGGCGGCGCGCGTTCACGGTGATATCGGCGGAGTCACCGCTCCGAATTCCATCGAATTAAAACGCCCGGAGCAAAGCCCCGGGCGCAAAGAATACTTTAAGTGCAGCGAAGGCGTCTTAGCCTTCCACGCCCTTCACGTACCAATCGATCACGGCAAGATCCTTGTCTTCCATGCGCACGCCCTTGGCGACGCGCTCTTTGCCGGACTGATCGGAGATCGGGCCGGTGAAGACTTCGTAAGAGCCGTCCGCCCAGCCCTTCATGACCTTGTCCGAAGCCGCTTTCACGTCGTCCGGCACCGACTTGTTGTAGGGCGAGATCTTCACCGAGCCTTCCTTGACGCCCCACCAGGCGTCGCCCGACTTCCACGAGCCGTCCAACATCGCCTTGGCGCGGGAGATGTAATACGGCGCCCAGATGTCTTCGATCGAGGTCAGGCAGGCGTGCGGCGCAAAGCGCGACATGTCGGCGCCCTGGCCGAAGCCGTAGAGCTTCTTCTTCTCCAGCACCTGCAGCGCCGCCGGGCTGTCGGTGTGGGTGGTGACGACGTCGCAGCCGAGATTGGTGAGCGTTTCGGCGGCGGCGGCCTCCTTGGCGGGATCGAACCAGGAATTGATCATCACCAGTTTGACCTTGATGTCCGGACTGACCGCCTGCGCTGCGAGCGCGAACGCGTTCACGCCCAACACCACTTCCGGCACCTTGAAGGAGCCGAGATAGCCGATCGTGCCGGTCTTGGTCATCATGCCGGCGATCGTGCCCAAGGCGGCGCGCGCCTGATGGAAACGGTTGTTATAGGTCGCCATGTTGTCGGTGCGCTTGAAGCCCGTGCAATGCTCGAACCGCGCATCCGGGAATTCCTTGGCGACCGTCAGCGTCTGGTCCATGTAGCCGAACGAGGTGGCGAAGATCAGCTTGTGGCCTGACTTGGCGAGGTCGCGCAGCACCGGCGTGGCGCTTTGATCTTCGGCGACGTTTTCGACGTAGTCCGCGGTCACCTTGCCGCCGAGCGCGGCGACCATGTCTTTGCGCGCCTTCTCGTGCGCCCAAGTCCAGCCGAAATCGCCGATCGGCCCGAGATAGATATAGCCGACCTTGAGCGTGTCGTCGGCGGCCCAGCCGCCTTTGTTGATGAACGGCGTCGCCAGCGCCGCCATGCTTGCGGACTTTATGAGGCTGCGCCGGGTAAGTATCGCCATGTGAACGGACTCCATTTTTTGTAAGAGCGATCGCTCTCTTATGCGTCGGGGATGAAGGGCTTGCCGAGGCATTGCGGCGCCTCGGAACCCCCTCGCGCGCGCGCCGACATGACCGCGAGCACGATAATCGCCATGAGATAGGGCATTGAAGCCCAAAACTGACTGGGAAGAAAGGAGAATCCCGACGCCTTGGCATAAAGTTCTAGCGTCATGAAGAGACCGAAGAAGTAGCCCCCGCCCAAGAGCCGTCCCGCGCGCCAGCCGGAGAACACCACCAAGGCCAGCGCAATCCAGCCGCGTCCGGCGGTCATGCCCTCGGCCCAGAGCGGGGTGATCACCATCGAGAAATAGGCGCCGGCGACGCCCGCCATCGCCCCGCCGAACGCCACCGCCATGTAGCGCACGCCAATCACGGAATAGCCGATCGAATGCGCGGAAAGGTCGTTTTCTCCGACCGCGCGCAGCACCAGTCCGGCGCGCGTATTGTTGAGGAACCAGCCGACGGCGCCGACCGCAATAAGCGCGAAATAAACCAGCGGCGAATAGCCGAAGAACAATTTTCCGATCGGGTGCTCGGCAAGCGCTTCGGGAAAAATGGAGTCAAAGCTCGGAATGGCGATGCCGACATAGGCGGTGCCAATCAACGAGGAAATGCCGGTGCCGAAGATCACCAAGGCCAGGCCCGTCGCCACTTGGTTGGCGCCGAGCGAAAGCACCAAGAAGCCGAACAGCAGCGAGACCAACGCGCCCACGATCGCGGCGCCGAGCACGCCGAGCCAGGGCGCGGCGTTGGCCAGCCAAGGCAAGGCGTCGGAATAGGTGGGATCGCCGGCGACGAAGGTGACGGCAAAGCCGGTGATGGCCCCGCAAAGCATCATGCCTTCGATGCCCAGATTGAGGACGCCGCTCTTCTCCACCACCAGTTCGCCAGTCGCGGCGAGCAGAATCGGGGTCGATATGTTGACGACCGTAATGAAGGCAAGAATGATCTGATCGAAGGTCATGCCCGGCTCGCCGCGGGCTTGGCCGCGCTCCCCCAATCCACGCGGATGCGCCGGCGCACTAGCACGTCGCTGGCCAGGATGAAGAACAGCAACATGCCCTGAAAGATGCCGGCGGCGGAGCTGGGCACGTGCACCGTCGTCTGCGCCACCTGGCCGCCGACATACGAAATCGCCAGCACCAGCCCGGCCAGCACGCAGCCAAGCGGATGCAGCCGGCCGAGGAACGACACAATGATCGCCGTGAACCCGTATTTGGCGGGAAAGCCGAGATTGAGCTGACCCGATTGAGTCATCGCCTCAAGCACGCCCGCCAGACCCGCCATCGCGCCCGATATCACCAGGGTCTGCCAGACCGACCGCGCTTGGCTGTAACCGGCATAGCGCGCCGCCTTCGGCGCATCGCCGACGATGCGGATGCCCAGGCCAAATTCCGACCGGCCCATCACGATCCAGAACACCACGGCCAGAACGAGCGCGACATACAGCCCGGGCGGAAACGGCAGCCCAAACGGAGCGGCCGGCAAAAGCTGGTCCGCGGTGAAAGGCGCCGTTTGCGGAAAGTTTTGTCCGTTCGGGTCCTTGAGCGGCCCGGTGACGAGATAGTTCAGCAATTGCTGCGCGACGTAGACGAGCATCAGGCTCGACAGGATCTCATTGACCCGGAACGATGTGCGCAGCCAGGCGACCACCGCCGCCCAGGCGCCGCCCGTCACGACGCCGGCGAGGATCATGACCGGCACGATCCAATAGCCGTGCGCATTGACCGTCATTCGCGCGACGGCGGCGCCGCCAAGCGCGCCGACGATGTATTGGCCTTCGGCGCCGATGTTCCAGATTTTTGCGCGGTTGCCCAGGCAAAGGCCGACGGCGATCAAGATCAGCGGGGCCGCTCTGCCAGCCACATCCGGCCATTTGTAGGGTTCGACAAGCGGGGTGACGAAAATGTTGTAGACCGCGCCGCGCGCCGTCATAGCCGATCGCCCAAAAGATGATAGCGCCGACGATCATGGTCAGCACGACCGCGCCGATCGGGCTCAACGCCCGCATCGTTTGGCTGGGTTCTTGCCGCTTCTCAAGCCGGATGCGCACTCATCGCCTCCGTCATCTCAGCAGTCGCGGTCTGGTCGCCGTGCACGCCGCCCATCAGCAAGCCAATCTGTTCGATCGAAATCTCGCCGACCTTCGCAGCCGGCGACAATTGTCCGAGGTTGATCACGCTCAAGGTGTGACAAAGCTCGAGCAGTTCATCGAGGTCCTGGCTGACGACGATCACCGCGCAGCCCCGCGCCGCCAGATCGACGATCGCCTGCCGGATGGTGGCCGCGGCGCCCGCGTCGACCCCCCAAGTCGGCTGGCTCGACGATGAGCGCGGCCGGCTCCTGCAGGATCTCCCGGCCCACCACGAATTTCTGCAGGTTGCCGCCGGACAGCGAGCCGGCGACGGCCTGCGCGCCCTGCGCCTTCACCGTGAACGCGCCGATGACCTTGTTGGCGTAGCTGGCCGCGCGCCCCTCGCTGATCAGGCCCGCTGTCATCAGCCCCATGCGCTTGCGCGCCGTCAGCGCGCCATTGAGCGCGAACGACAAGTCGCCGACAGCGGCGTGGCCGTTGCGCTCTTCCGGCACGGCGCAGACGCCGACCGCCCGCCGCGCGTTCGGCCCGAGGTGTCCGATCGGCTTGCCGTCGAGCATCAGCACATCCGGGCTGCCCGCCAGCACTTCGCCGCTGAGCGCCTCCATCAGTTCATTCTGGCCGTTGCCGGCGACGCCGGCGATGCCGAGAATTTCGCCGGCGCGGACGCTGAAATGGATGTCGCGCAAGGCCACGCCGAAATCCCCGACCTTCGGCAGGGAAAGCGCAGCGCGCCGCGAATTTTTCTGGGCCTGTGGGGCGATCGGCGCTGTGGCTGATCGTCTTGAGGTTGGCGCCGATCATCAGCTCGGCCATGCTCTTGGAGGTCTCTTTCTTCGGATCGCATTCGGCGACCACCCTGCCCCCGCGCAGGATCGTCGCGGTGTCGCACAGCGCGATGATCTCGTGCAGCTTGTGGGAGATGTAGAGGATCGAGCAGCCTTGATCCCTGAGCTTGCGCAACGTCTCGAACAGTTGCTCCACTTCCTGCGGCGTCAGCACCGACGTCGGCTCGTCCATGATCAGCAACTTGGGATTGAGAAGAAGCGCGCGGACGATCTCGATGCGCTGGCGTTCGCCGACGCTCAACGTCGTCACGATACGCCTGGGGTCAAGCTTCAAGCCGTAGATGTCGAGCACGCGGAGGATTTCGGCTTCCAGGTCGCGCTGAGAAATCTTGGCGTCGAGCCCGAGCGCGATGTTCTCCAGCACTGTCAGCGCCTCGAACAGCGAGAAGTGCTGGAACACCATGCCGACGCCGAGCTTGCGGGCGGCGCGAGGATTGTGGATTTGGACGGGCTTGCCGTCGAACGACATCGTCCCGGAGTTGGGCGACAGAATGCCGTAGATCATTTTGACCAGGGTGGATTTTCCGGCGCCGTTTTCGCCCAGCAGCGCGTGAATCTCGCCAGGCTTTACGTAAAGGCTGACATTGTCGTTCGCCAGCACGCCCGGAAAACGCTTGGTGACGCCCTCAAGCTGCAACCGCGCGGGCTTCCCCGCGCTCTCAGGCACTCCCCCAACCGCCATTTGCCCCTTCGCCTCACCCACGGCCGATCTGAGCCCGCGTTCCGTCCCTTAACCGCAAGTTTGGCGCCAGTCTTTCGCGTGCGCCGCAAGCTTGCCCATTACTTAAGCACTGTCCTGGCCAAATCCGCAAATGGCGGCCGAAGCGCCGTCAACAATTATTTCGCTCGAGCGGCGGGAACGCGGGAAAGTTGCGTTAGGGTCGTTTAAAGCAACCCCGATCATGTCCCCCGAGGAAGCTGGTATGGCCGCCAAGCCGCTTGACGATGCCGCGCTGCTGCGCCGCTCATTCGACGTCGCCAAACGCTCACGCGCCAATGGCGACCATCCCTTTGGAGCCCTGCTCGTTGCGCCGACGGGCGAGGTGCTGCGCGAGCAAGGAAACGGCTACAGCGCGGAAGGCGGCGACCGGACGGCACACGCCGAAAAGCTGCTGGCGACCTGGGCGGCCAAATCGCTCGATGTCGCGACCCTGGCCAAATGCACGCTCTATTCCTCCGCCGAGCCGTGCGCGATGTGCGCCGGCGCAATGTATTGGGCAGGCATTGGGCGCCTGGTTTATGGGCAAAGCGAGAAGGACTTGAAGGCCGCCACCGGCGCCCATTCGGAAAACCCGACCCTGGACCTCCCCTGCCGCATCATCTTCGCCGCGGGCCAAAGGACGACGGAGGTCATCGGGCCGATGCTCGAGGAGGAGGCGGCCCAGCTGCATGTGGACTTTTGGAACAGCAAGGGCGGACATTGAAGGGGATGAGCGCTAAGATGCGCTCGGAAATTTTGAATTGGAAGCCGTAGTGTGACCCCCTTCCCCCTTGCGAGGGAAGGGGGCGCGAAGCGGATGAGGGGTTGCTTCCGCCAGGTAAATCTTCGCGGTCGCCCGCATACGTGTCGATGCAGTACGCATTTTCCGCGGCTCGCATGGCGCCCAGTCGAACCAACCCCTCATCCGTCGGCGCTGCGCCGCCACCTTCCCCCGCAAGGGGGGAAGGAGTTCTCGCCGCTGCGTCTCAGATTAGCGTCGAAGCCTCGTGGGCTCGAACCTCGCACGAATAGCCTCGCCGCCGTCTCCTGTGCTATGGCGCGCGCACTATGAACATCCACGCTCCGCAAACGGAAAACATCCGCGCCGCCATGCGCGCTATCGGCGTCGAGGCCAAGGCCGCCGCCCGTACGCTGGCCAATGCGGAGCCGCGGGCGAAGACGCTGGCGCTGGAGACGGCTGCAAACGCTTTGCGCACGCATGCCGCCGACATTCTCGCCACCAGTGCGCGCGATGTCGCTGAAGCAAAAGCCAAAGGCCAGAACGCCGCTTTCATCGACCGGCTGACGCTGGACGTCAAGCGCATCGAGGCGATGGCGCGCGGCGTCGAGGATGTCGCCGCCCTGTCCGACCCTGTCGGCCGCATTCTCGCGTCCTTCACGCGCCCCAATGGGCTTGCCATCGAGCGCGTGGCGACGCCGCTCGGCGTCATCGGCGTCATCTACGAGAGCCGGCCCAACGTCGGCGCGGACGCCGCCGCGCTCTGCCTGAAGAGCGGCAACGCGTGCGTGCTTCGCGGCGGCTCGGATAGCTTTCACTCCGCCGCCGCGATCCATGCCTGCATGGTCGAAGGCCTGAGAGCCGCCGGACTTCCCGAAGCCGCTATTTCACGCGCGCCGTTCGCCGCGCGCGAGGCGGTCGGCGAAATGCTGGAAGGGCTCGGCGGAACGCTCGACGTGATCGTGCCGCGCGGCGGGCGCTCGCTGGTCGAGCGCGTACAGCGCGAGGCGCGCGTACCCGTGTTCGCGCATTTGGAGGGCGTCGTGCATGTCTTCGTCGAGAAGTCAGCCGACCTCGAAAAAGCCGAGCGCATTCTCGTCAATTCGAAGATGCGCCGCCTTGGGGTCTGCGGCGCGGCAGAGAAGCTGCTGGTCGAAGCCGCCGGCGCCGATCGGCTCCTGAAGCCGCTGGTCGAAGCGCTGGCCGCCGCCGGCTGCGCAATCCGCGGCGACGCCGCGACGCTGCGCGCCTTTCCCGCGGCGACTGCCGCGAGCGAGAGCGACTGGAGCACGGAATATCTCGACGCCATCATCACCGTCGGTATCGTCGACGGTGTCGACGCGGCGATCGCGCATATCGACCGCTACGGCTCACATCACACCGATTGCATCGTCACCGAGGATAGCGCGGCGGCGGACAAGTTTTTAAAGGAAGTCGACAGCGCCATTGTGCTGCACAACGCCTCGACCCAATTCGCCGACGGCGGCGAGTTCGGCTTCGGCGCGGAGATCGGCATTGCGACGGGACGCATGCATGCGCGCGGGCCGGTTGGCGTCGAGCAGCTCTGCACGTTTAAATATCGCGTGCACGGCGACGGACAGGTGCGGGCGGGCTAGCTCTTCCTGCCCTTCGGCGCGTAAGGGTTTCCCTTGGTGGAGCGCATCGACAAGCGGATCGGCACCCCGATCAGCCCGAAAGTCTCGCGCAAGCCGTTCACGAGGAAGCGTTTGTAACCTTCGGGAATGCTCTCGACCTGGTTGCCGAACAGCACGTAAAACGGCGGACGCGCCTTCGGCTGCGTCATGTAGCGGATTTTCACGCGCCGGCCGGAGACCGCCGGCGGCGGCGTGGAATTCGATCACCGGCGCGAGCCACCGGTTTAGCCGCCCCGTCGAAATGCGCGTGTCCCAAATCTTGTGCGTTTCCGCGACGGCCTCAAGCAGCCGGTCGATGTGCAGACCGTGCAAGCCCGAAACCGGGACGACGCGCGTGCCGCGCAGCTGCGGCAACAGCCGATCGGCCTCCTCGCGCAATTCGCGCGCGCGGTCGCTCTTGTTGTCGACGAGATCCCACTTGTTGATCGCGATCACCAGCGCCCGGCCCTCGCGCTCGACAAGGTCGGCGAGCGTCAGGTCCTGCTTCTCGAACGGGATGGTGGCATCTAGCAGCAGGATCACGACTTCGGCGAAGCGCACGGCGCGCAGGCCGTCGGCGGCGGCGAGCTTTTCGAGCTTCTCGGTTTGCCGCGCTTTCCGGCGCAAGCCTGCCGTGTCGAACAGCTTGAGTTCGCGCCCGCGCCAGACCGTCTCCACCGAAATACTGTCGCGCGTAAGGCCCGCCTCAGGCCCCGTGAGCAAGCGATCCTGGCCGAGGATGCGATTGAGCAGCGTCGACTTGCCGGCGTTCGGGCGCCCGAGCACGGCGATGCGCAGCGGCTTGGTCTCGTCCGCTTCGACCCCGTCGTCTTCATCGCCCTGCTTCCCTTCGAAGGCGACGAATTCGTCGCTCGGCGCATCTTCCGGCTCGTTCTGGATCGAGGCGCGAGCGCGGCAGCACTTCGGCCAGCGCGTCGCGCAATTCGACAAGGCCTTCGCCGTGCTCGGCGGAAATGGCGATGGGATCGCCGAGGCCGAGTTCAAAGGCTTCATAGGCGCCGGCGCGGCCGGCTTTGCGATTCCGATTTGTTCGCCAGCACGAACACCGGCTTGCCAGCCCGGCGCACGCGGTCGGCGAATTTCTTGTCTTCCGGCGTCAGGCCGGCGCGCGCGTCATAGACGAACAGGATCGCGTCGGCTTCGCCCAGCGCGGTTTCGGTCTGCGCGCGCATGCGTCCGGCGAGGGTGCGCTTGTCGCCCTCTTCAAGCCCGGCGGTGTCGATGACGGTGAAGCGAAGATCAGCAAGTTTGGCGTCGCCCTCGCGCCGATCGCGCGTCACCCCGGGCGTGTCGTCAACCAGCGCCAACTTCCTGCCGACCAATCGGTTGAACAGCGTCGACTTACCGACGTTGGGGCGGCCGATGATCGCGACTTTGGCGGCCATGGCCGGGGGCGTTCTACTTAGACGGCGCGTTGGAGGCGACGAGTCCGAGCAGCACCTCGGCGTTCTGCTTGACCGTCGCTGGCGCCTCGACATCGGAGACGACCTGGTCGAGCCACTTGCCGGCTGCGGCGTAGTCGCCCTTCTGCAACGCCAAAGCGCCGAGCGTGACCCGCGCGGTGCTGCGATAGGGCGAACCGGCGGCGGCCAGCGGCTCAAGGTCCTTCGCGCCCTGGTCGGCTTCGCCATTGTCGATGCGCAGCAAGGCCGCGCGCAGTTTGGCGGCCTGCTGCATCAGCGGCGAGACGGAGGCATCGCTGGCGAGAGCGTCATAGGCGGTGAGCGCCGCCTTGGGATCGCTCGCCGACAGGCTCGCCGCCTTAGCCATGCGCGCCACGACTTGATAGCCGGCGGGGGCATCGGCCGCGAGCGCCGCAAAAGCGGCGGCGGCGTCCGCCGGCTTGCCCGCGGTGTCGAGCGCCAAGGCGTTCTCGTAAGCCGCGCCGGCGGCTTGGGCCACCTGTTCTTGGCGGTACTGATAGAAGCGGAACCCCGCCATCGCCACCACGATGAGGACGCAAACGCCGAGGATGGCGTTCTGGTGCTTGGTCCAGAACTCCAGGGCTTTGTCGCGCCTTACGTCTTCGTCAACTTCTTGAAAAATATCGCTCATGTCAGGCCATCGGCAGCAAGGCGCCGCCGGTAGCACGGGCCTGCGGCAAAAGCGAGGGTTTCAGTCGTGAGGGCCAATGGCGCGGATCGTGACGAAAACTGTGGCCTGAAACGCCGCCGCGTTCCCGCGCCCTGGCGCAAGGCGCCTCAAATCCTTATCTCCGGCCTGATGACCTTCAAAATCGCCACCTGGAACATCAACTCGGTGCGGCTGCGCATCGAGTTGGTGAAGCGCTTTCTCAGCGAGCAGCAACCCGACGTGCTCTGCCTGCAGGAGACCAAATGCCCAGACGGGCAGTTTCCGGCGCACGAGTTCGTCAAGGCCGGCTACAAGCATCAGGTCATCAACGGGCAGAAGGGCTACCACGGCGTCGCCATCGTCGCCCGCCACGGCCTGACCGAGGAGACGCGGCGCGGCTTTTGCGGCAAGGGCGACTCCCGCCATGTCAGCGCCATCGTCGACTTCAACGGCAAGGGACTGGCGGTTCACAACCTCTATGTGCCCGCTGGCGGCGACGAGCCGGACCCCGAGATCAACGACAAATTCGCCCACAAGCTCGCTTTCGTCGACGAGCTCGCGCAATGGTTCGCCGACGACGGTCCGGGCAAGGAACGCGCGGTGCTGGTCGGCGATCTCAACATCGCGCCGCTTGAGCACGACGTCTGGAGCCACAAGGCGCTGCTCAGCGTCGTCAGCCACACGCCGATCGAAGTGGAGAAATTCGTCGGCGCCCGCAAAGCCGGCGGCTGGCACGACGCGCTCAGGCATTTCGTGCCCGACGAGGAGAAGCTCTACACTTGGTGGAGCTACCGCTCGCCGGACTGGAACGCCGCCAACAAGGGCCGCCGGCTCGACCACGTCTGGGTCAGCCCGGATCTCAAGCCGCAACTCAAGGCGATGAAGGTCCACCGCGACGCGCGCGGCTGGGAGCGGCCGTCGGACCACGTGCCGGTGGTGGTGGAGATGGCGTTGTAGGCGGCGTGCGCGACCTGACTAGAAGAACCGGCGGCCGCAGGGCGCCCCTTCTCCCCTTGCGGGGAGACAATCTTAAGCCAGCAAGACACTCGCGGGCCCATCCCCAAAGCCCAGCATCGCCCGAACGTCCGCGGCGCTGAGCCCCTCCGCGCGCAGCGAAGCGAGCGACGGCGACCTCAAGCTCTTTGACAGTTTCACCCCGGCATCGCCCACGACCAGCCGGTGATGTCGGTAGTTGGGCGCGGGCAAGGCGAACAGGCTTTGCAGCAGGCGATGAACCGCGGTCGCCTCGCGGAGATCGCGCCCGCGTACGACGTCGGTGATCCCCTGCAGCGAATCGTCGAGCACGACCGCAAGATGGTAGCTGGCGGCGCGGCTGGCGCCCGTCAGGAGCACATCGCCCCAGGCCGAGGCTAAGCCTTCGCGCTTCTCGCCCTGCTCGCCTTCGCCAAACTCCAGCCATGGCCAGATATCCCCCGCGCGTTCGGTGGCTCGGTGCATGTCGAGCCGCCAAGCTGGATTCGCGCCCGCGATGATGAGCGCTTGCGTCTCTTCAACACCGCGTTCGCACGCCCTCGGCCCGTGGCGCAGCGCGCCGTCGGGATCGCGCGCGCCGCCGGACATCGCCGCGACCTCCGAACGGCTGCACAGGCAGGGATAGGCCAGCCCTTGCGAACGAAGCGTCTCGAGCGAAGAGAGGTACTCTGCCCCGTGCTCGCTCTGCCGCCGCGGCGAGGGCTCGAAACGCAGCCCCAGCCAAGCCAAATCTTCGATCAGCGCGGTCTCGTATTCCGGCTTGCAGCGGCTGGCGTCGAGGTCTTCAATGCGCAGCAGCAGCCGGCCGTTCAGACGCTCGGCCACACGGGCGTTGCAAAGAGCGGAATAGGCATGGCCAAGGTGAAGGCGCCCGTTCGGCGACGGGGCAAAGCGCAGGACGGCGCGGGAATTGGACAACGCTCAGCTCGCAAAACGAAAAAGCCCGCAAAGCGCGGGGCGGTGAAGAAAGCCGACAAATCGGGCGAGGACAAGCGCTCCCCCTCGCCTCCCCCGCCAAAACCCGTCGTCGCGCTGATCGACGGACCCGAGTCTCTTGAGCTTGCCACCGACGCCCTGCTCGGCCTCGGCTGCGGAGTGGCGGGAATGCTGCTTAAGGAGAGCGGGCGGCCGCCCCTCCGACTGCGCGCGCCTGGCTTTGCCGGCCTAGCGGCGATCATCGTCGCGCAACAAGTCTCCACCGCCAGCGCCGCCGCGATTTTCGACCGGCTCGAAGCCGCGTTCTCGCCTTTGACCGCCGAGGCGATCAGCGCCGCCAGCGACGCGGAGTTGAAGGCCGTCGGCTTGTCATTCCCGAAGATACGCGGCTTGCGGGCGCTGGCCGAAGCCGTGAGCGGCGGGCTGGACCTGACCAGGCTCGGGGAACTCGATGCCCCGGACGCCCATGCGCGCCTTACCCAAGTCAAAGGCGTGGGACCGTGGACCGCCGATATTTTCCTGCTGTTTTGCCTCGGCCATCCCGACGCCTTCCCCTCCGGGGATCTTGCGCTGCAGGAGGCCGCGCGGCTGGCGTTCGGACTGAAAGACCGGCCGGACGCCAAGGGCTTGATCAAGCTGGTGGAGCATTGGCGGCCCTATCGCGGCATCGGCGCAAGGCTGCTCTGGGCCTACTATCGCGTCGCCAAGCGTGGCGCAGGCATGGTGTTGAACGACGCCAAGGGCTAAACGGCGCCCTGCAGCCCAACGGGATCATCCATGCCAGCGCTCACCGGACCGAAGATCGAACCGCAAGCGGGCGCCAAGGCGACCTCGCTGGTGGTGTTCCTGCACGGCTACGGCGCCAACGGCGACGACCTGATCGAACTCGGACGGCAATGGCGGCAGTTGCTCCCCGGCGCCGCGTTCATCGCCCCCAACGCGCCCGACCGCACGCCCGGCGCGCCGATGGGCCGGCAATGGTTCGCTCTCGGCCGTAACGCGCCCGACGATCCCAAAGCCGCCGATGAGCGCTGGAACGGCGTCAACGCCGCCCAGCCGCTGATCGACGCCTTTCTCGACGAGGAGCTGGCGCGCGCGCGGGCTCGACGATAGCAAGCTGGCGCTGGTCGGCTTCAGCCAGGGCACGATGATGGCGCTGCACGTCGGCCTGCGCCGGCAAACGCGCGCCGGCCGCGCATTCGTCGGCTATTCCGGCATGCTGATCGGGCCAGAGCACTTGAGCGAAGCGACCGCGGTTGACGCCAAGGGCGCACGCCCGCCGATCCTGCTGGTCCACGGCGACCGCGATAACGTCATTCCGCTCGATGCGCTGTTCATCGCCACCGAAGACCTCGCGCGCGCGGAAATCCCCTGCCAGTGGCACCTCTCCATCGGCGTCGCTCACGGCATCGACGGCGGCGGGCTAACGCACGGAGGGCTGTTTTTGCAAAAGGCGCTGTCGGGGAAAAAATAAGCCCCTTCTCCACGAAGTGGAGAAGGTGGCGCGCCGTAGGCGTGACGGATGAGGTGTGGAAAGCCAGACTGATCCTGAGCCCGCGCTGGCCCAGGCGTCCGTGCAACGCTCCCGCCTGCACCGTTCTCCTTTCCACACCTCATCCGTCATGGCTTCGCCATGACACCTTCTCCAGCGAAGCTGGAGAAGGCGGTGCCTAAAAGAATCCCGTAGGCAACTTTTTCAGCAGCGCTTCGCCGAGCTTGCGCCCCATCTCGGCTGAGCGTTCGGCGTCGCCCTCGGCCCGCTCCTCAAAAACCTCGCGGCCGTCGACGCTGAGCACGATGCCATGCAGCTTTACGCGCGACCCCTCGAGAACGGCGTGTACGCCGATCGGCGTGCGGCACGAGCCGTCCAGCGCGCCGAGAAAGCCGCGCTCCGCCGCGACGGTGACGCCCGTCTCATAGTCCAACACCGGCGCGATCAACTTCGCGGCCTCGGCATCGCCGTCGCGCGCGGTCACAGCGATGGCGCCCTGCCCCGCGGACGGCACGAAGGTCTCGGCGTCGAAAATCTCTTTCGCGTGGCTCTCAAGCCCAAGCCGCCGCAAGCCGGCGAGCGCGAGGATCGTCGCGTCGAAGGCGCCGTCCTCAACCTTCGTCAGACGCGTCCCGACGTTGCCGCGAATGACGGCGATGTCGAGATCCGGCCGAATCCGCCTGACGAGCGCATGCCGGCGCAGCGACGAGGTGCCGAGACGCGCCCCCTTCGGTAAGTCCCCGAAACCGGAAAAGCGCACGGAGCAAAAGCAATCGCGGGGGTCTTCGCGCGGCAGGAAGCCGACGATTTGAACGCCTTCGGTCGGCGCCGTCGGCAAATCCTTGGTCGAATGCACCGCCGCGTCGATCCGGCCCTCCTGCATCGCTTCGTCGAGTTCGCGAGTGAACAGGCCTTTGCCGCCGACCGAAGCGAGCGAAACGCCGGTCTCCTGGCTGGCGTCGCCGCGCGTCTTGATCGGGATGATCTCGAACGCTTCGGCCGGGCGGCCGGACGAGGCCGCAAGGCGCGCGGCGAAACTCTTCGGTCTGAGCCAACGCCAGAGGCGATCCGCGCGTGCCGATGCGAAAGGAATCCGTCATGCCGGCTCTTTAGCGCGCCGCCGCGGCCGCCGCGACCCCCGCCTTAGCCCTCGGCAAAGGCCCGGCGCGCCTCGGGCAACGCCAATCCGCGCGGGCCGAAAACGTCGCGGGCCAGAAAGTAACCGGTCAGCTTGAACGCTTCGCGCACGTCGTCCTCGCTTGCGCCGGAGCTTTTGTCGACAAGGAATCGCGGCAGTTTCAACAGCCGCGCTTTCCAGGATTCGCCGGCCTCTGCGCTGACCGCCCGGCCGCTGCGCGGGGAGACGTAAGTCAGGTTTTCGCGCGACCCCGTCGCCGCACAAGTCTCAAGATCGAGATCGAAGCCGCATTCGCGCAAGGTCAGCAATTCGAACGCCGCCAGCGCCCGCGGCCCCAGCGGAGTCTCCAGCGCATCGAGCGTCGCCTCGGCGGCGGCGAACCAGCCGGCATGGGGATCGCGTTCTGGCGAAAGGCGGAGCAGCGCGACGACGAGATTGAGACCCGCCAAACTCTTTGCGCTGTCGATCAGCCGCCCTGCCCGCATCGCCAAAGGCTCGACCTGATAGGCGCCGAGATGCTCATCGAGCCGCGCCCGCCACACCAGCTTCACCAGATTGCCCGGCTGCATCATGGCGGCGCCTTTGGGCGAGCGCGCGCCGCGCACCATGCCAAAATGCCGGCCGTGGTCGTGGGTCATCGCCTCCAGAACGCCGGACCCCTCGCCATGACGGCGCACGCCGAGGACCAGGCCGATGTCGCTCCATTCCATGGGTCGCGGTTAATCCACCCCCAGCGATTTCAGCTTGCGATGCAACGCCGAGCGCTCCATGCCGATGAACTCGGCGGTGCGCGAGATGTTGCCGCTGAAGCGGCTGATCTGCGCGATCAGATATTCGCGCTCGAACACCTCGCGCGCCTCGCGCAGGGGCAGGCTCATCAGCTTTTCGCCGCCAACGCCCGAAGGCACCGCCGGCACCAGCGCGCCGACGTCGGAGGGCAGCATCGATGCCGTGATTTCCGCCTGCGGGTCGCCCGAAGCCAGGATCATCAGCCGTTCGATGTTGTTGCGCAATTGCCTGATATTGCCGGGCCAATCATGCGTCTGCAGCACCGCCATCGCGTCCGAGGCGATCTTGCGCGGCGGCGTGCCCATGGATTGGGCGATGCTCTCCAGGAAATACTCGATCAGTTCCGGCACGTCCTCACGCCGCTCGGCGAGCGAGGGAACGCGCACGGGCACCACCGATAGGCGATGGAACAAGTCTTCGCGGAATTGCCCGTCGGTGATGGCCTGCGCGAGATCGCGGCTGGTGGACGAGATCACGCGGACATCGACGCTGACCTTGAACTCGCCACCGACCCTCTGGAACGTCTGCTCGACCAGCACGCGAACGATTTTCGCCTGCGCCCCCAGCGGCATGTCGGCGACTTCGTCGAGATAGAGCGTGCCGCCGTGCGCTTCTTCCAGCGCGCCGACGCGTCGCGTCCGCCCCTCTCCGGCCTCCACGCCGAACAATTCGCTTTCCATGTTCTCCGGCGTGATGGTGGGCGCATTCAGCGCGATGAACGGCGCCTGCGCACGCGGCGATTGCTCATGGATCAGCCGGGCGACGATCTCCTTGCCGGCGCCCGACGGGCCGGAAATCAACACCCGCGAATTCGTCGGCGCCAAGCGCTCGATCACGCGCCGGAGGCCGGCCATCGCCGTCGAAGAGCCGACGAGCCGGCTGATTTGCAGCGTTCGCGCTTTGAGTTCATTCACTTCCCGGCGCAGCCGCGACGTCTCCAGCGCCCGCTCGACGACCAGCAGCAAGCGGTCGGCCTTGAAGGGTTTCTCGATGAAGTCGTAGGCGCCCATCTGGATGGCGGTGACCGCGGTCTCGATGTTGCCGTGACCGGAGATCATGACGACGGGCATTTCCGGATGCAGGCGCTTGGCGATCTCCAGCACTTGCAGACCGTCCAAGCGCGAGCCCTGCAGCCAGATGTCCAGCAGCACGAGCTGCGGCCGCCGCGCGGCGATCGCCGCCAGCGCTTCGTCAGCGTTGCGGGCCGTGCGCGGGGCGTGTCCTTCATCTTCAAGGATGCCGGACACGAGGTCGCGGATGTCGTCTTCGTCGTCAACGATCAGGATGTCAGAGGCCATGGTTCAGCTTGCTTTTGCGGCGGCGGCGGGAAGCGCGACAACGGCGTCTTGGCGAAGCGGCAGGCGTAGGATGACCTGGGCGCCGGCGCCGCCGTCGGCGCGCGCGAGGCCATCGGTGAGCTCTAGGGAACCGCGATGGTCTTCACAGATTTTCTTCACGATCGGCAGGCCGAGGCCGGTCCCCTCCGCGCGCGTGGTCACGTAGGGCTCAAGCAACTTGTGCCGATCTTCTGCGGGGAAGCCTTTGCCGTTGTCGCGAATGGCGATCACGGCGAAGCCGTCTTCGTCGGGCGATAGCGTGATATCGATCAGCGGCGCGTCTCCTGCCCCACGCGCGTCGATGCCCTCGCCAGCGTTCTTCAGCACGTTGGTCAGCGCCTGGCTGAGCAGCCGGCGATCGAACTCGACCATCACGGCCGAGTCCGGCAAATGCTCTTCAAAGGTGATGTCCGCCCGCCCGACCTTTGCCAGGAACACGGATTGGCGCACGCAGTCACGGAGATCGTCGAGCATCGGCCGCGCCCGCGGCATGCGCGCGAAAGAGGAGAATTCGTCCACCATGCGCTTGATGTCGTCGACCTGACGAATGATGGTGTCGGTGCATTGGTCGAACACGTCTTTGCCTTCGACGATCATTTTGCCATAGCGCCGTTTCAAGCGCTCGGCCGAAAGCTGAATCGGCGTCAGCGGATTCTTGATCTCATGGGCGATGCGCCGGGCGACGTCCGCCCAGGCCGAGGTGCGCTGCGCCGTCACAAGGTCGGTGATGTCGTCGAGCGTGACCACGGAGCCCCGTTCAAGCCGGTGCGGATTGGTGGTGACGCGCACGTTCAGGATGCGCTCGCGGCCGTTGCGCAGCAAGCGTGAATTGGCTTTGGTGCAGGCGCTGCCGCGACGCGCGGGCGTCTTCCAGGATCTGCGCCAACTGCGGCGAAAACAATTCGATGGGGTGGCCCACCAGATTGCGCTCGCCCGCCAGCAGACGCTGAGCCGCGTCGTTGATGACGCTGACAGCGCCGTCGACGTCCACGCCGAGCACGCCGGCGGGAACGCCAGCCAACGCGGCCTCGATAAAGGCGCGCCGCTCTTCGGCGAGCGCATTGGCTTCGGTTAGACGCTGGCGCTGCAGGCCAAGCTCCTGGGTCATTCTGTTGAAGGTCGAACTGAGATGGCCGATGTCGCCCTCCGACTTGCGCGACGGCACCTGCACGCTGAGGTTGCCCGACGCCACCTCGTCGGCGGCCCGGATCAGGCGGCGGATTGGCGTCACCAATTGATTGGCGAAGGCGAGGCCAAGCCATATCGCCGACAGCAGCATCGTCACCGCCAGCAGCACGAACACCACGCCGTAGCCCAGTTCGACCTTCTGCCGGCTGCGACTTCGAACGCCTGGAAAAACGAACGGAAGGTCTCCGCCTGCGACGCCAGCTTCAGGGCAGCCGGATCGATCGCGCGCACAGCGTACAGAAACTGATTCGTCCCTTCGGCCATCGGCTGCAGCGTGGCGAAATCCTGCCCGCCGGCGACGAACGGGCAACCCGCGGCGCCGGAGCGCGCGTCAATGAAGTCCTGGGCTTGCAGCAACGGCAAGCGACGCCCGATCGGCGTCGGCGGCCATCGCGACGATCTGCCCGTCCGGGGAGATGATCGCCAGGTTGAGAAAATGGAACTCGCCGGCGACCGCATTCAGCCCAATTTGCAGCCGCGCCGGATCGCCGACGGACATTTTTGCAATCTGGGCGATCTCGTCGCTGGCGCGCGCGGTGTTCTGCAGCAGCGTCGAGCACTGAAAGCCGCGGTAAAACTCGCTGAGCTGTCCTGAGTCTCGTCGATGAAGGCTTGGAAGTTGGCGAGGTAGCCGGGCTTCACTGTCCATTCGACGGCGACGGTCGCCACCGTCGCGGTGACGATCGCCGGGATCGCCGCCACCAGCGAGAACAGTGCAATGACCCGCGCGTGCAACCGGGCGCCCGCGCGCGAGCGTTTTCGGGCCCGCCGCAGCCGCAGCAGCGCCAGCCCGATGATCGTGACCAGCACGATGACAATGAGGGCGTCGCCGATAAGAATGGCGGTGACGATCGTGTTGGTCGGCACGATCGGCGTGAAGCCGCTGAAAACGGTGAAGGTCGCCAAGGCGAGGACCATCGCCAAGCCAACGGCGATCGCGCCGAAGCGATTAGAAGCCCACGATTCGCCTGTAAGATCGGGCGCTGCTGTCTTGCGCGCCTGCGCCGCCGCCACGTTTTTCAGCCTTACCCCGATAAAGACCGCCATCCCTTGTGGCGCCGGAGCAACTCTGTTGCCGAATTACGACAATTTGGCGGCGAGGCCGCCGTCTGCGCCCGTCCTATCCCCGAGATATCAGCGCAGGCCGCGCAGCGCCTTGATGTCGAGCTCGCGGATTTTCTTGCGCAGGGTGTTGCGGTTGAGGCCGAGAATTTCGGCGGCCTTGATCTGATTACCGCGCGTCACACCGAGCGTCGCCCCGATCAGTGGCGCCTCCAAATCGCGCAGCACCCGGTGATAGAGCCCGTACGGCGGCTGCGTAGCGCCGAAGGTGGCGAAGAATTCGCCGACCAAGCGCTCGGCGCCGAGCGCAAAACTCTCGCGCGCACCGCCGGCGGTCTCGTTCAGGATGGGCTGCGACGACCGCGTTATCGGCGCGGATTGCGGCGGCAGCGACCCCGACAGCTCATTTTCGATGACGCCGTCGGATATGACTTCCTGAGCGTAAAGCGCCGCAAGGCGCCGTGCGAGATTTTCCAGTTCGCGCACATTCCCTGGCCAGGAATAGCGACGCAGCCGATCCATCGCCGCCGGCTCGATTGACTTGACCGGCAGACCCTCGGCGGCGCCGCGCTGGAAGAAATGGCGCATCAAGTCGGGGACGTCCTCCGTGCGTTCACGCAAGGGCGGCAGGCGCAGCGGCACGACGTTCAGGCGGAAGAACAGGTCCTCCCGAAACGCGCCCTGTTGGATGGCGAAGCGTAAATCCTTGTTGGTGGCGGCGACGATGCGCACATTCGCCTTGATCGGCGTCCGGCCGCCAACCGTCGTATATTCGCCCTGCTGCAGCACGCGGAGCAGCCGCGTCTGCGCCTCCATCGGCATGTCGCCGATTTCATCCAGGAACAGCGTCCCGCCCTCGGCCTGCTCGAACCGGCCAATCGACCGTGCCGCGGCGCCCGTGAAGGCGCCCTTCTCGTGGCCGAACAGTTCGCTCTCGATGAGATCCCGCAGGGATCGCCGCCATGTTGATGGCGACAAACGGCCCGCGCTTACGCTTGCCGAAATCGTGCAAGGCGCGGGCGACCAGCTCCTTGCCGGTGCCAGATTCGCCGGACACCGTCACGGTGAGGTCGGTCTGCATCAGCCGGGCGAGCGACCGGAAGAGGTCCTGCATCGCCGGCGAGCGGCCGACCAGCGGCATCATCTCCGCGGCCTCGGCAGGCTCTTCCTTGCCCCGCGCCGCCCGCGGTTCGCTCAAGGCGCGGCCGACGATGGCGATCAGTTCCTTCAGATCGAAGGGTTTGGGCAGATACTCATAAGCCCCGCGCTCGGACGCTCGGATCGCGGTCATGAAGGTGTTCTGCGCGCTCATGACGATGACCGGCATCTCCGGCCGGATGCGCTTTATCCGCGGCAGCAGCTCAAAGGCGTTATCGTCCGGCATGACGACGTCGGTGATGACGAGGTCACCCTCCCCAGCCGCCACCCAGCGCCATAGGCCGGCGACGGTGCCGGTGGAACGGACGTCGTAACCGGCGCGCGCGAGCGCCTGGTTAAGGATCGTTCTTATAGAAGCGTCGTCGTCTGCGACAAGAATTTGCCCGGAGGCCATTGATTTACCTTTGGGAATGCCCGATCACGAATGGTCCCCGTTCAAAGTATGGGCCGCTTCGGGAGGTGCAAGCGCCGTGCCGCGCGGGGTGCTCGTGGGCAAAAGCATTCGGAACGTGGTGCGCCTGGGCCGGCTGTCGAATTCGATGACGCCGCCGTGGTCGCCGACCACTTTGGCGACCATCGCCAAGCCCAAACCGGTCCCCGACGTTTTCCCCGAGACAAAGGGGTCGAATACATTGGCGGCGATTTCGGGTGGGATACCGGGGCCATTGTCGCGAACGCAGATTTCCAGCGGCAGCCGCAACGTTTCCCGGCCCGTTTGCGCCTTCAGGCGGACGCCGGGACGATAGGCGGTCGAAAGCGCGATCTCGCCGTCGATGCTATCCGCGCCAATGGCTTCTGCCGCATTCTTCACCAAGTTCAAGAAGGCCTGAACGAGGTGATCGCGCACGCCGCGCACGCTGGGGAGCGACGGGTCATAAACCTCATTGAACCGGATGTGCCGGGCAAATCCCGCCTGTGCCAAGCGCTTGACGTGATCGAGCACCGAATGAATGTTGATGTCCTCGCGCGGCGCCTCGCGACCGCCCGAGAACGAGTCCACCCGGTCCACGAGCTTCACGATCCGGTCGGTTTCCGCGCAAATCAATCGGGTCAGCGCGCGATCCTCGTCGCCCAGCGAGCTTTCAAGCAGTTGCGCTGCGCCGCGGATGCCGGACAGCGGGTTCTTGATTTCATGGGCGAGCATGGCCCCGAGCGCCGTGATCGAGCGGGCGGCGCCCTGATGCGTCAGTTGCCGATCCATTTTCTCGGCGATGGAGGCTTCGCGCAGCATAATCGTCGCGCCGCCGTCCATGTCGGCGATCGGGGCGATGAAAACATCGACGAGCCTGGGGCCAGAACGCGGCGTCGCGATGTCCACGCGGTAACCGTTGAACGTCTGCTGATGCTCGGCGGTTTGCGCGACCAGATCGATCACCGGGGAATCGAATGGCAAAATATCGCTCAATTTCATACGCTTGAGCGGTACTCTTCCCATCTCGAAGAATTGCTCGGCGGCGCTATTCACCTCGACAATACGCCCCTGCCCGTCGATCGCGACGATCGGCAGCGCCAGCCCGTTGAGGATGCGTCCGGCATCGATAGGCTGACGCGCGAGGGCGTTGCGGTCGCTCACGCGGCCTCGCTTACCGGAGCGCTCATGGCGTCCGCGAGGCGGCGGAAGGCGACTTTGGCGTCGTCCTCGCGGACCAGAGCCAGCCGATCCGTCTCGCTGGCCCCGGCGTTCCGCGCATAAGCCGAGAGATGCTTACGGGCATGACGGAGGCCGTCCGCGCCCATCTGCGTCAGCAGGCCGTCGAGATGCCGAAGCGCGGCCTCGCGTCGGGCAGCAAGCGGCGGCTCTAAGATTTCCTCGCCCGATTCCAGGGCCTTAGCGATTTGTCCGGGGAGCCAGGGCGCGCCAATAGCTGCGCGCCCAACCATCACCGCGCTGGCTTTGGATTGCGCCAGCATCGTCCGGGCGTCGGCGAGCGAGGCGCAATCGCCATTGACGGCGACGGGGATCCGCACGGATTCGACCACGGCGCGCACCGCGCCCCAATCTGCCTGCCCTTTATAGAATTGGGCGCGCGTCCTGCCGTGGACCGTCACCATGCTTATTCCAGCGTTTTCAGCGATCTTCGCCAGTTCGGGCGCGTTCCGGCTAGCATCGTCCCAACCGAGCCGCATCTTCAGCGTCACCGGCCGGGTCGTGGCGGCGCGCACGGCGGCAAGAATGCGCGCGGCGGCGTCGAGGTCGCGCATCAGCGCGGAGCCTGCGGCGGCGCCGGCGACGCAGCGCGCCGGGCATCCCATGTTAATGTCGATGATGTCGGCCCCGTCCGCCTCGACAATTCGGGCGGCCTCCCCTAGAGCGGCCGGGTCGGAGCCAACCAATTGCACCGCATGCGGAAATCCTCCGGGCGCCGTCGCCCGGTCCTTGGAAAAATCGTTGCCCTCAAGCAGTTGACGGGAGGCGACCATTTCTGAGAACGCGAGATCGGCCCCGAAGCCGAGCGCAATCGCCCGCATCGTCCGGTCCGTCACCCCCGACATGGGGGCGAGAAACACCGACGCGCGGTTCGCGCCGGGCAAAGGCCCGGCCTCCGAAGATTTGCTGCCTAAATTTTGTGCAAAAATCATCCTGCCTATACAATAATCAAATGGGCCCACAAAGCAAGCGCTGCAGTGCAACATTAACGTATGGATATGAACCCAGCGCATGAGCCTTTCGGATGAGACTTCCGCTTTGACCTTGCCGCAGGACGTCGGAATTCTCGTCGTCGCTGCCGGACGGGGCGCGCGTTTCGGCGGCGAGGTTCCCAAACAATACCGCCGCTGCGGTCCGCGGCAGCTTCTGGCGACGACCATATCGGCGCTGCACGCCGCTCTCCCCGCCGCGCGACTGACGGTCGTCATTCATCCCGACGATTCCGAGCGCTATCGTGACGCGATCGCCGAACTCTCGCCGGAAGCCTATGCGCGGCTCACCCCGCCCGCACTCGGAGGCCAGAGCCGGCAACAAAGCGTCGCCAAGGGCTTGGAGGCATTATCTGGGGAAAAACTTGAAGTCGTCTTGATCCACGACGCGGCTCGTCCGTTCGCCAGTCCCGCCCTGATCCGCCGCGCCGCCGCCGCGGCGCATGCCTACCGGGCCACGGCTCCCGGCGCCCCGGTCATCGACACCATCATCTCCGTCACCCCGGACGGCAAGGTCGCCACCACGCTCGACCGGACCCAGCTGCGGGCGATGCAGACGCCGCAGGCTTTTCGTCTCGAACTCATTCTTGAGGCTCACCGCTCAGCGCGCGGCAAGGGCATCGACAATCTCACCGACGACGTAGCGGTCGCCCGGCTTGCCGGACACGACGTCCATGTGTTCGAGGGGGACGCAGACAATTTCAAAGTGACGACGATGGACGATTTTTTGCGTGCGGAGGCGCGGCTGACGGCGATTTGCGACGATGTCCGGGTCGGCCAGGGCTTTGACGTCCACGCCTTCACCGAAGGCGACCACGTCTGGCTCGGCGGCGTCCGCATCGCCCACGACCACGCCCTGCTCGGCCATTCCGACGCCGACGTAGCGCTGCATGCGCTGGCCGACGCGATCTACGGCGCGCTCGCCGACGGCGACATCGGTCAGCATTTCCCGCCGAGCGATGAGCGCTGGCGCGGCGCGCCGTCCCACGTGTTCCTCGCGCACGCCGCGGCGCGGGCGCGCGCGCGCGGCGGCCTGCTCGCCCATCTCGATCTCACCCTCGTCTGCGAAGCGCCGAAAATCGGCCCGCATCGCGACGCCATGCGCGCACGCATCGCCGAGATCGCAGAGCTCGCGCCCGACCGCGTCGCCGTGAAAGCGACGACCTCCGAGCGGCTCGGCTTTACCGGACGCCGCGAAGGCATCGCCGCGTTTGCCACCGCGACGGTACGGCTGCCGACGGTGAAGGCGTAGACGGGGTGGCGCCTCCCCTTCTCCACGAAGTGGAGAAGGTGGCGCGCGTTACGGAAATGAGACGACGAAAATGTTGACAGTCGCCATCTGTTCACGATACGTTCTCTCCGAGACAATTCAATCCGTCATGGCCGGGCTTGACCCGGCCATCCACGCCGTGCCGACGAGGAGATCTATCGCGTGCAGAAGCAGCGCATCCGCGCCTCCCATCGCACGACGACGTGGATGGCCGGGTCAAGCCCGGCCATGACGGAGGGGGGTGTTTAAATCGCCGCGCTGGACAGGCGTCGTTCTCGCGGACGTCGATGAAAGGAAACCAATCCGCCCACACTGTAGCAATCTACTAACCCATTGAAATAATTAACTCTAGACCCCAAAAATCGGCCCTGAAATTATCTGAGGCTTTCCCAGGCTTTCCGAGGTTTTCCCAGATCATCCTCTGGTTTTCCCACAGGAGTTTCTAGTTTGCCCTGAGGCTTACGTCCGCTCGACCCGCACCAACGCGCCGTCGAGCACGGCGACGACCTTCACCGTCGTTCCCGCCGGCAGGTCCGGCCCCGCCACCCGCCAGACGGAATCGTCGACCGTCATCGTGCCGAAGCCGTTGGCGATGGCGGTCGCCAAAGCGAACTGTCGCCCGATCAGACCATGGGCGCGGCTGAGCGGCAGCGGCGGGGTGGCGCGGTCAAGCGAGCCGTAGATCTTGTGACCGATGAAGACGGCGACGACGGCCCCCACGGCGAAAATAATAATCTCCAGCAGCAGGCCGGGCTCGAAGATCAGATCGATCACGCCGACCAAGCCAGCCGCGGCGGCAATCCAGATCAGAAACGCGCCAGGCACGAACGCCTCGGCGACGCCCAGGATCAGCGCTGCGATGATCCAAATGAGCCCGCGCGCCATCGATGCTCCCCCTAGCGCCTCTATTGCACCGCCGGCGTCGCCGCCGCCATCGGCAATTGACCCTTTTTCTTCGCCGCGTCGCGCGCCTGACGCGCCCGCTGCTCGGCGAGCGCCTTCGCCGACGGCGGAAACGCGTTGCGGATGGCGTCGTGGGCCTTGTTGGCGCCGTCAAGCTCACCCTGCTGAGCGCGCAACTGCTGCGGCGTCAGCTTAGCGATTTTAGGTTCAGGTGGCGGCGTGAAGACCGGGATCCAGGGCAAGTCCCCTGTCGGCCGCGATTCCGTGACAAAGGGCGGCGGCGTCGCGGCAGGGACGGCCAAACCCAGGCTCTCGGCGATGCCTCGCATGTTGTCGTCGTCGGCGTGCGCAAGGCTTGCGTTCCCAAGCGGGACCGCCAAACAGGCAGTCAAAGCCAAAAACGTGAGGAAACGTGGCGTCATGGTTTGAAAAGGCGTTCGACTTAAACTTTTCATGCCGCCGCCTGGAAAAAGAACGTCCGGGTCACGACGAATTCACAACTTTCCATTTTCCTATTCGGCGAATATGTCAAGAAAACGGGAACGACTGAACGCTGAGATGACGACGAAGCCCACAAAGCCGCGAAAGCGCCGCGCGACGCTGCCGGAGGGCTCCTCCCTTCCCCGGCGCGAACTCTTGCGCGAGTCGCCGAGGCAAGAGCGTGTCATCAGCGACCCGGTTGCGGAAGCGCCCGCGCCATCGGCGCCGCTTGACGCCGCCAAAATCATCCCGCCTGCCCTTCAGTCGTCTGGCGCCGCAGGCCGCTCAAGACAGGGCGGCCCAAGGCATCGACTTCGACCGTCTCGCGCAGAACGTCGCGCTAATGGTCAGCGCCGGCGGCAAGGTCGCCGCCGCCGCGCTGGCGCCGAACGCGAACCGCGACACCGGCGAGGTGATCGCCGACCAGCTGCGGGCGATGACCTCCTCGCTCGGCAAGGTCGCGGAATATTATCTGTCCGAGCCGGCACGCGCCGCCGAGGCGCAGACGGCGCTTTCCGGACAGTTCGTGCAGCTTTGGGCCCATACGCTGCGGCGCATGAGCGGCGAGCCCTCCGCGCCCGTCGTCGAACCGCCGCCCGGCGACAAGCGCTTTGCCGACGCGTCCTGGCGCGACAATCCGCTGTTCGATTTTTTCAAGGAAGCCTACCTGCTGACCAGCAACTGGTCCGAAGGCCTCATCGACAAGGCCGAAGGCCTTAACGCAGACGAGCGCCACCGCGCGCAGTTCTCGCTCAAGCAATTGACGGCGGCGCTCTCGCCCTCAAATTTTGCCGCGACCAACCCGGAAGTGCTGCGCGCGACGATCGCCGAGAACGGTGAGAACCTGGTCCGCGGCTTGTCGATGATGGCCGAAGACGTCGAGCGCGGCGGCGGCAGCCTGCGCATCCGGCAGACCGACGCCTCCAAGCTGGCGCTCGGCGTCGACATGGCGACGACGCCGGGCAAGGTGATCTTCCGCAACGCCCTCATAGAGCTGCTGCAGTACGCGCCGACGACGCCTGAGGTTTACAAGCGCCCGCTGCTGATCGTGCCGCCGTGGATCAACAAATTCTACGTGCTCGATCTGAACCCGAGCAAATCCTTCGTGCGTTGGGCAGTCGGCGAAGGCTTCACGGTTTTCGTGATCTCCTGGGTCAATCCTGACGAACGGCACGCCGACAAAGATTTCGCCGCCTATATGCGCGAGGGCCCGCTGGCGGCGCTCGACGCCATCGAACAGGCGACCGGCGAGCGCGACGTAGCGGCGATGGGCTATTGCGTCGGCGGCACGCTGCTGGCGATCACTCTCGCCTATTGCGCCGCCCGCGGCGACAAGCGCATTTCCAGCGGCACGCTGCTGACGACGCAGGTCGACTTCCTCGACGCCGGCGACCTCAAAACGTTCATCGACCAGGCACGGCTGGAAACGCTGGAAAAGGCGATGGGCGCGACCGGCTATCTCCAGGGCGCGCAGATGGCGACCGCCTTCAACATGCTGCGTCCTGCCGAGCTGATCTGGAGCTATTTCGTCAACGACTATCTCAAAGGCAAGGAGCCCGCGCCGTTCGACCTGCTCGCCTGGAATTCGGATTCGACCCGGATGCCGGCCGCCAACCACGCCTTCTATCTCCGCCACTGCTACCTGCAGAATGATCTCACCGCCGGCCGTATGGACGTGGCGGGCCAGCGCCTCAGTCTCGCCAACGTCAAAGTGCCCGTCTACAACTTGGCGACGCGCGAGGATCACATCGCGCCAGCGAAAAGCGTGTTCACCGGCGCGCAATATTTTGGCGGCCCGATGCGCTACGTGCTGACCGGCTCCGGCCATATCGCCGGCGTGGTCAACCCGCCCGCCAAGCCAAAGTATCAATATTGGACCAATGACGACATGCACGGCGCTTTCGCCGACTGGTTCGCCCACGCCGTCGAACACCCCGGCTCCTGGTGGCTCGATTGGGAGCGTTGGGCCATCGCGCAGGCGCCCGCGAAGGTGAAAGCGCGCAACCCCGGCGACGGCGCGCTGCAGCCGCTCGGCGATGCGCCGGGGGAGTACGTCAGGGTGAAGTCGTAGGGCATGGTCTGGAATGTCTGCGAGCAGAACGCTCGCCTGCAGCGCGCCCCCTTCTCCAGCTTTGCTGGAGAAGGGGTCATGGCCATTGCCCGTCGTCAGACGGGCGTCGCTAGCGCCACCCTATGGCCATGACGGATGAGGTGTGGAAAGCAGGACTGAGGCATAGGTGGCGTTGGCTCAGCCGCAGCGTGCAATACTTTCGCCGCGCCGCCTTCCTTTCCACACCTCATCCGTCACGCCTCCGGCGCGACACCTTCTCCACTACGTGGAGAAGGACACTTCGTATCGACTTAGGTGAGACTTACAACCCGCGGCCGCCGTTGTGACTCAATCGTCAAAACTTCCGCTCGCGCTCACGCTCGGCGATCCCGCGGGGATTGGGCCGGAGCTCGCGCTCAAGGCTTGGGCGCGTCGCGTCGAGCATAGCGCGGCATTCTTCTTCCTCGCCGATCCAGAGGCCCTCGCGAAGACCGCCGAGCGTGTGCGGATCAATGCGCCCATCGCGGTCGTCTCGCCGGAGACCGCGGCCGCGACTTTCGCCGACGCCCTGCCCGTCGTACCGCTGCGCGAAAAGATCAACGCCGAGCCTGGTATGGGCGATCCGGCCAATGCGCCGGCGATTTTAAAGTCCATCGAACGGGCCGTGAGTCTCACGCTTGCCGGCCAAGCGCATGCCGTCGTCACCAACCCAATCGCCAAATCCACGCTCTATGCCGCCGGCTTCAAATATCCCGGCCATACCGAATATCTCGGCGCGCTTTCCGCCGCCGCGGGCCATGCGGGCGAAGCGGTCATGATGATCTGGTCCGAGGCGCTGGCGGTCGTGCCAGTAACCATCCATATCGCGCTCGCCGCCGTACCGGCCGCGCTTAACAAAAGCCTAATCGAGCGCACGGCGCGCATCGTCGACAAAGACCTGCGCCAACGCTTCGGTGTACAGCGTCCCCGCATCGCCGTCGCCGGCCTCAATCCGCACGCTGGCGAAGCGGGCGCAATGGGACGTGAAGACCTCGACATCATCGCGCCCGCGATCGCAGCGCTCCGCGCCGAAGGCCTCGACGTTACCGGGCCAAAACCAGCCGACACGATGTTCCACGCAAAAGCGCGCGCGTCTTACGACGTCGCGCTCTGCATGTATCATGACCAGGCGCTGATCCCCGCCAAGACGCTGGCGTTCGACACCGGCGCGAACGTGACGCTTGGCCTGCCCTTCATCCGGACGTCGCCCGATCACGGCACCGCATTCGACATCGCGGCGCGCGGCATCGCCGATCCCTCCAGTCTGATCGCAGCGCTGAAGCTCGCCGCGCGGTTGCAGCCTTGAGCGCGTCTCCCGACGGCCTGCCGCCGTTGCGCGAGGTGGTCGCCGCCCATGGCTTGGCGGCGAAAAAATCGCTCGGCCAGAACTTTCTGTTCGATCTCAACCTGACGCGCCGCATCGCGCGGGCGGCAGTTCCGCTCGAAGGCGTCACCGTCGTCGAAGTCGGCCCCGGCCCGGGCGGCTTGACCCGTGCGTTGCTCCTGGAAGGCGCGGCGGAAGTCATTGCCATCGAGCGCGACACGCGCTGCCTGCCCGCGCTCGCTCAGATCGCCGCCGCCTATCCCGGCCGCCTGCGCGTGATCGAGGCGGATGCGCTCGAGGTCGATCTTGCCGATCTCGCCAAATCGGCGAAGGGCGACAGGCTCCGCATTTGCGCCAACCTGCCCTACAACGTCGGCACGGCGCTGCTGGTAAAGTGGCTCGAAGGCGCAACGTGGCCACCGGCCTTCGATCGGCTAACCCTCATGTTCCAGCGCGAGGTCGCCGAGCGGATCGTGGCGAGCCCCGCTGAGCGCGCCGACTACGGCCGCCTCGCCGTGCTCTGCGGCTGGCGGACTCAAGCAAAAATCCTGTTCGACGTCCCGCCTGCCGCCTTCACGCCGCCGCCGAGCGTCACCTCGAGCGTGGTCGAACTGATCCCACGCGAAAACCCCGAGCCTTGTGACGGCGCACTGCTGGCCGCGGCGGCTCAGTCGGCGTTCGGGCAGCGGCGCAAAATGCTGCGGCAATCGTTGAAGAGTTTCGCCGCCGCACACGGGCTCGACGTCGGCGCGCTGATCGAAGCCGCGGGCCTTGCGCCGACGGCGCGTGCGGAAGAAATAGACGTCTCAGGATTCGTAAAGCTCGCCCGCGTGGCCGAGCAAATCGGGGGAAACTCATGAAAGTCGTCGTCGCCTTCGGCGATTCCAACACCTACGGCCACGACCCCGCGACGGGCGGGCGGTTTGCCCCCGACGTGCGATGGACGGGAGTCGCGCAGCGCGCGCTAGGGTCAGCCTATCGCCTCATCGAAGAAGGACAGGGCGGACGCACCACCGTCTATGACGATCCGGTGGAACCCTATCGCCGCGGCCTCGACTATCTCCCGCCCTGCTTGATGAGCCACGCGCCAATCGACGCCATCGTGATCTCGCTTGGCATCAACGACACCAAGGCCCGTTTTTCCGCGAGCCCCGGCGACATCGCCAGCGGCGCCGGACGCCTAATCGAGGTCGTCATCCGCTCCGACGCCGGCCCGAATGGCTCGTCGCCAAAAGTGCTGCTCGTCGCGCCGCCACCGACGACGAAACTCACAGGCTTTGCCGAAATGTTCGCCGGTTCCGCGGAAAAGTCGCGCGCCCTCGGCGCCCGCTACGAAGCGCTCGCCAAACTCACCGACGTCGGCTTCCTTGACGCCGGCGCGGTGATCCATTGCTCCGACCTCGACGGCATCCACTATGAGGCGGACCAACACGAGAAGCTGGGGACGGCGATTGCAGGAGCCGTGCGGAAGCTTCTGGGGGATTGAGCGCGGTCGCTACGATCGGGATTGACGGGCGCTGATGTCGTCGCGAGCACCCCTTCCCCCCTTGCGGGGGAAGGTGGCGCTTCCAGCGCACTTACTGCGCGATGACGGCGCTTCAGTCGCCTGCAAAGACGCTCTTCCTTATCGAAGCATGCACGCCCCAATTGGCGTCCACGACTTGCGTAACGGAAAAGTCCGCGGCGACGGTCATCAGCGCGATCGCTTCGTCCTCGCTCAGACGATGCACCGTCATCAGGAAGCGCCGCATCTTGCGGAAGGCGTCGCGCATCGCGCCGTCGAGGCTCGCGTGTTTGCCGACCTCCCTTTGCGCATCGGCGCCGAGCGCGGCGAGATAGTTGGGAAAGGTGAAGCCGTAGACCGACCAATGCTCCGCGGTCTCCAGCATCGGATGTGTGAGCCCTTCGAGCGCAGTGCCCGCAAGGTCGCCGCGCTTGTGCAGGATGAACTCAAAGTCGCCCGTCAGCGAGGTCTCGATCGCCGTGCCGCCGAGCTCGCTGTCGCCTTGCGCGGCATGGGCGTCGCCGACCGAGAAATACGCGCCAGGAACGGCGACGGGATAGAACATCTTCGCGCCCTTGCCGATCCGCCAATCATCGATGTTGCCGCCGGTATAGCCGGGCGGCACCGAGCTGACGTAGTCGGCCTCCGACGGCGCGAGACCCATCGTGCCGAAGTGCAGGCGCGCCGGGACTTTGACGCCCTTCAAGATGTTTTCGCGCTTCGTCACGGTGGCATGGTCGACCGGCACGCCGGGATAGTCGATCATGCGATGCACGACGCCGTCAGGGTCGGTCTGCGGCGTCCAGACGTAATTGTAGACGCGCTTTCGCGTAAGGGTCGCCCGACGTGTCGAGCTCGAAGATCGTCACCACCTCGCGCGGTTTCGGCTCCTCGATCAGATCGCGATAATGAAAGCCCCAGGACGCCGCGACGTTGCGAGCCAAAGCATCTCCCGGCATGGCGCGGCGAGCAACTAGGACGCGGCCGCACGTCGAGAACGCGCACTTCGAGAATGTCGCCGGGCTCGGCGCCTTCAATCGCAACCGGACCGGTGAGAAGATGCACGCCGAGCCCTTCGCCAGAACCTTTGACGAAGCCCGCCGTCGGCCCTGCCCCGCGCCGCGCGACCGCCTTATGCTCGCGCGTCCAGCGATAGACGCTCTCGGCGCCTGGATCGCCCTCGACCATGCGTTCGTAGTCATTGGCGGCGTGATGGGTCAGCGTCTCGATCGTCGCGCTGTCGCCAGAGCGCAGCACCAGCGCCGGCTTCACGACCTTGCTGAAATAGCCCCAGTGAACGGTGTCGGCGTTAACGGGCAAATGATGATGCGGCATGCGCTCCCCCGCGCCGAACGTCAGCGGCGCGGGGATTTGATAGCAGGGGCGCGCCAGCGCCGCCTGCGCGGAATTTGGGCAGCGCCGCCCTCAGCCCGGCAACTGCTCCCAGCCGATCTTGCCGTCCTTAAGGGTCTTCCAGACGTACCAGACGTAGTCGACGGTGGTGCGGTCGCCCTTGTCGTCATAGGTGATGTCGCCGATCACGGTGTGGAACGGCATGCCGGAGTGCATCACCTCGGCGATCTTCTTGGAATTCGAGCGACTTGGCCTTCTCCGCCGCCTGCTTGAAGATCTGCACCGCGGCGTAAGAGTAGAGGGTGTAGCCGACGGGATCGATGCCCTTCGCGTTGAACCGCGCCACCACGTCCTTGGCGTTGGGATTGTAGCGCGGCTCCGGGCCGAACGACATCAGCGTTCCTTCAACGCCCGGCCCGCCGACCGCGGCGAATTCAGGGTCGGTGATGCCGTCGCCCGAGATCATGACGGTGGTCATGCCCTGATCGCGCATCTGCCGGACAATCAGACCGCCTTCGGTGTGTAAGCCGCCCCACATGACATAGTCGGCGCCGGACGCTTTGATCTTGGAGACGATCGCCGAATAATCCTTCTCGCCGACGTTGACGCCTTCGAACAGCACTTCCTGCTTGCCGCCGGCGTTCATGAAGCCGCGCGCGGCCTCCGCCAGGCCCTGGCCGTAGGGGGTCTTGTCGTGGACGATGGCGATTTTCTTATCTTTGAGCTGGCCGAGCGCGAGATCGGCCCAGAGCTTGCCTTGCTGATCGTCGCGTCCGCAGGTGCGGAAGGCGTTCCACAGTTTGCGGTCGGTCACTTTCGGGTTGGTCGCCGAGGGCGTGATGAACAGCACGCCATTGTCGGCATAGACTTCGGAGGCGGGAATGGTGACGCCGGAGTTGAAGTGCCCGACCACGAACGTCACGCCATCGCCGACGAACTTGTTGGCGACCGAGACGCCCTGTTTGGGATCGGACACGTCATCCCCGGCCGAAACGATCAGCTTCTTCCCGAGCACCCCGCCGGCGGCGTTGATGTCGTCCGCGGCCTGATTGACGCCATTGGTGAGCTGGGCGCCGAACGAGGCGTTGGGGCCGGTGATCGGTCCGGCGACGCCGATCTTGGTTTGCGCGAGCGCCGGCGCGGCAGCGATCAGCAGCCCCGCCACCGCTAGCGTCTTAAGGAGTGACGTTTGCATAGTAACCTCCCACATAGATATCATCGGTTACGAAGCTAGCTGCACGCAACTAACCTGTAAAGACCGTTTTGATGGTTATCGATCCCGATCTGCCCCCCGCCCGCGCGTCGAGCGTCACGCTCCTGGGCGGCGAATTGGCGCTCGACTTCGCCAACACGGAGTCCGGCCGCGGCCATTCCTCGCATCAAGATCACCTTCAACAGCCTACGGACGTCGCGGATTGGCTTGAGCACGCCAAGGCGGTCGGGCCGCCCGAGGCGGCCTGGCTGCGCGCGGAGGCGGCGGCCGACGGGGATGTCGGCCAAGCCCTGCTCTCCCGCGCGCGCGCGCTGCGGGGGGACATTCACGCCATCGCCACGGCGATTGCGCGCAAGCGGCCGCCCGAGCCCACGGCGATGGCGCGTCTTAACGCTTTTCACGGCGCGTGCCTCTCCTGCGGCGTGCTCCATCCCGCGGGCAGCGCCTTTCATTGGGCGTGGGACATCAAGGCGCGCCCGATCGAGGCGGCGTTGGCGCCCGTGACGATGTCGGCCATCGCGATTCTCACCGGCCTCGATCTCGCACGCGTGAAAGAGTGCGGCGGCGAGCATTGCGGCTGGATTTTTTACGATCGCAGCAAGAACAACACGCGCCACTGGTGCGAAATGGAGATCTGCGGCAACCGCGCCAAACAGCGCCGCCTGCGGGCGCGGCGAGGCCAGGATTGAGAACGATAAAGCGCTGGATCGCCGCCGCAGCAGCGCTCGGCGCGCTGGCCGGTTGTGCGGCGATCGTCGATACCGATCAGGCGCGGCTGTGCCGCATCGCCCTCCCCGCGCTCTGGCCGGACGTGGAGCGTTTCGCCATCCTCAAGCAGACCGAATTTCCTGATGGCCGCGGCCTGCGCATCGATTTTGCCACGGAGCCGCGGAGCGCCGAAGCGAACCCCTTCATCGAATGCCATTTCGACGTCCCTGGACGTCCGCGTCGCGCTGAAGACCTGATCGGCATCGTCGCCAGCAACCGCCCGCCGATTGGCGATGTCGCGCTTTATATGTTGCAGCGCTTCTGGCTCGGCACTCCGGAGGGACGCGCCGCGGACCCGGCGCCGTTGGGCGACATTTCCAGCCTCGTGCCACTGTCGCCGCAAATTGCTTACGGCGTCCAGCAGGTGCTCGACGGCCTGCCGCTCGCCTGCGTCTATGGCCTGGTCGCGGCGGCCTATTCGCTGATTTATGGCCTCGTCGGGCGGATCAACCTCGCCTTCGGCGCCTTCGTCGCCGTCGGGGGTTACAGCTTGGCGATCGGGGCGGCGCTGCTTGGGCCGCAACACCCCATAGCTCTTGCGGCGCTGGGCAGCGTGATCGCGATTGGGGCTGCGGCCGCCTGGGGAAATGCGACCTCCCGCCTGGTGTTCGAGCCTCTGCGCGCCGCGACCGGGCAGCAAAACCTCGTCGCCAGCGTCGGCATCGCGCTGGGTTTGAGCGAGTTTTTGCGCATAGCCACCGGCGCGCACGAGGCCTGGGTCAGCCCGATGTTCGATCAGCCTGCGGCGATCGCGCGCGCCGGCGATTTTCTCGTCACTTACACGCCGATCGCCCTCATCGCCGCGGCCGCGGCGCTTCTCGGCGCCGTCGCCCTGCTCGCGCTGATGCGAGGCACTGCGTTCGGCAGGCGCTGGCGGGCCTTCTCCGACGATCCGCTTGCGGCGGAGCTGTGCGGGCTCAGCCCGCAAGCAACCTACCGGCAATGTTTCGCGCTGGCTTGCGCGCTGGCGGAACTCGCCGGCGGGGTGATGACGCTGGCCTATGGCGCCGTTGGTTACGCCGCCGGATTCGGCATTGGCCTCAAGGCGTTAGTGGCCGCGGTTGCTGGCGGCATCGGCTCAATCGAAGGCGCGCTGCTCGGCGGTTTGCTCGTCGGCCTCGGCGAAGCGCTCTGGTCCGGCTATTTTGCCGCGGACTATCGCGATGCGGCTCTATTTGTCGCGCTGGTATTGCTGTTGACATTGCGCCCGGCGGGACTTTTTGGCGTGACTGACGCCGGACAATTGTTCCGTTCCCACTTGAATCGCCATATTTGAAGGCCACATCAGCGCGTTCCCATTTCGGGAAAAGGGGCGAAAGCCATGTCCGCAGTCGTCAATGCCGGCGCTAAGTCCGGTCTGCGCCGCGATGCGCTTTCGAGCGTGCGCACGCGCCGGCTTTTCGCTTATGGCGCCGACCTCGTCGTCATCGCGTTGCTGACGTTCGCGTTGTGGTTGGTGCTGGGCTTTCTCACGCTCGGCGTGGCCTGGTTTTTCCTACCACCAATGATGCCGCTCATCGCCTTTCTGTACAACGGCTTCAGCGTTTCCGGCGTCAATCGCGGCACCGTTGGCATGCGGCTGTTCGATCTTGAAGTGCGCATGGCCGAGGATGGCGCACGCGCGCCCTTTATAAACGCGGCGTTTCAGGCGCTGCTGTTTTACGTGAGCTGGACTTTTGTGCCGGTTTTCCTCGTCACGTTTTTTGACGCGGAAAAGCGCTTTCTGCACGATATTTTGGCGCAAGTGGTGGTCGTCAGGCGAATGTGAGGGCGCGCCCGCAATCGCCCTTTTCAAACCTGATCCTGACGCCTAAGTTGTCTGTGACGCGCTGCTTCGTCCGCTCCGCTTGGGGAGCGGCGAGGGTGTGCGAACGGAGACGAACGCATTGACGCGGGAGCCGCGCGACGCACCGCAGTTCTATCTCACCGCCCCCTCGGCCTGCCCGTATTTACCTGGGCAATACGAGCGTAAGGTGTTCACCCATCTTGTGGGCATGCGCTCCAAAGGCCTCAATGATCTCTTGAGCCAATCCGGCTTTCGCCGTTCGCAGACGATCGCGTACCGGCCGGCTTGCGAAACCTGCCAGTCGTGCGTTTCGGTCCGCGTTCTCACGCAGGAGTTTGAAGCGAGCGACAGCCAGAAGCGCGTGGCGCGGCGCAATGACGACATCGTCGGCGCCTTCGCGCCCGCCAAGGCGACGAGCGAGCAATACTCGCTGTTTCGCGCCTATCTCGGCGCGCGGCACCCCGAAGGCGGCATGGCGGACATGTCGGCGCTCGATTTCTCCATGATGGTGGACGACAGCCACGTCGACACCTCGATCGTCGAATACCGCCGGCACGGGCCCGACACCGCCATCAACGGTCGCGGCGCCGGCCCGCTGCTTGGCGCCTGCCTCACCGACCGCCTCGCCGACGGACTGTCGATGGTCTATTCCTTCTTCGACCCCGACGAATCCACCCGCTCGCTCGGCGCCTACATGATCCTCGACCATGTGGCCAAGGCCAAACGGCTCGGGCTTGCTTATGTCTATCTCGGCTATTGGGTGCAAGGCTCGCCCAAGATGGCCTACAAGGCGCGCTATCTCCCGCAGGAGCGACTCGGGATGAACGGCTGGACGCGGGCCGAACGCGGCTGACCCCTTTCCGGCGCGGCCCTGAAAAACAGTTGAGCCCCGCGCGCGGCGCCCTTAAGAGCCAAGCGTATGTCCGCGCAACGGTTTTACCTCACCACCGCCATCCCTTACGCTAACGGCGCGCCGCATATCGGCCACGCCTATGAGCGCATCGCCAGCGACGCGATTCAACGATTCATGCGGCTCGACGGGCGCGAGACGCTGTTCGTCACCGGCATGGACGAGCACGGCTTGAAAATGCAGCAGACGGCGCTGCGCGCCGGCGCCACGCCGCTCGCCTTCGCCGACGGCATCGCGCAAAAGTTCCAAGAGATGGGAGAGGCGCTGGACGCGCGCGCCGACGACGTGGTGCGCACCACGCAGCCCCGTCACGCCCTCGCCAGCCAGGAGATCTGGCGGCGCATGCAGGCCAACGGCGACATCTACCTCTCGAAATATTCGGGTTGGTACTCGGTGCGCGACGAAGCCTATTTCGACGAAGACGAATTGAAGGACGGCGAAGGCGGAAAGAAATTCGCGCCGAGCGGCGCGCCGGTCGAGTGGGTGGACGAAGAGAGCTATTTCTTCAAGCTGTCCGCTTATGCCGAGCCCCTGCTCGCATACTACGAGGCGCATCCCGAATTCATCACGCCGGAGCATTATCGCAACGAGATCGTCGCCTTCGTAAAGCGCGGGCTGCACGATCTCTCGATCAGCCGCACCAATTTCGATTGGGGCGTGCCGGTGCCGGGCGATCCCAAGCACGTCATGTACGTCTGGGTCGACGCGCTGACCAACTACATCACCGCGACCGGCTTTCCCGACGCAAATGCGCCGCGCGCAAAATTCTGGCCTGCGGACGTGCATGTCATCGGCAAGGACATCACACGCTTTCACGCGATCTACTGGCCGGCGTTCCTGATGAGCGCGAAGCTGCCCGTGCCCCGGCAGGTCGTAGTGCACGGCTTTCTGTTCAACCGGGGCGAGAAAATGTCGAAGTCGGTCGGCAATGTCGTCGATCCGATCGGGCTCGCTAATCTCTTCGGCGTCGACGCGCTGCGCTATTTCTTCTTGCGTGAAGTGCCGTTCGGCCAGGACGGCTCCTATTCGCATGAAGCGATCGTCGCACGCATGAACGCGGACCTCGCCAACGATCTTGGCAATCTCGCCCAGCGCACACTGACGATGATCCAGCGCAATTGCGAAGGCAAAGTGCCGGATTGGCGGCCTGGCAAGCACGCGATCGACGACGATGCAAAAGCGTTGCTCGCCGAAGCGGACGCGATCGTTGCGGCCGCGCGCGGCCACATGCAGAATTTCGCCATCGATCAGTATCTGGCGACGGTGTTCCGCACCGTCGCCAACGCCAACCGTTACTTCGCCAATCATGAGCCCTGGAAGTTGGCCAAGAGCGATCCAGCGGCGATGGCCGTCGTGCTCTATGCGACGGTCGAGGTGCTGCGTATCGCGGGCAATCTGCTGCAGCCCGCGATGCCGCGCGCGATGGGCAAGCTGCTCGATCTGCTCGCCGTTCCCGCGGACAAGCGCACCTTCGCGCAAACGGAGGACGCGTCGGCTCGGTGGGACAGCGCAAACCGCCTCACCCCCGGCACGCCCCTCCCCGCGCCGGCGCCGATCTTCCCGCGCTACGTCGAGCCGGTTGCGCAATGAGTGACGACGCGCAGCGACAGAACCCCTCCTCCATGGGGAGAGGGGCGTGAAGGTCATCGACAGCCACTGCCACCTCGACTTCCCTGAATTCGAAGCCGAACTCGACGCCGTCGTCTCGCGCGCGAAGGCCGCCGGCGTTGTTCGCCTCGTCACCATCGGCACGCGCGTCAAGCGCGCCGCCGCCTTGCAGCAGATCGCCGAGCGCTTCGACGAGGTCTATTTCACGGTCGGAACGCACCCCCATCAGGCGGCTGAAGAGGCCGAGACTGACGCCGCCGCGATCCGCGCCTTCGCCGCTCACCCTAAATGCGTCGGCATCGGCGAGGCGGGCCTCGACTACCACTATAATTCTGCCCCACCCGACGTTGCCGCAAAAGTGTTTCGCGCGCAGATCGGGCTGGCGCGCGAACTGAACCTGCCGCTCGTCATTCACGCGCGCGAGGCCGATGCGGATGTGGCGAACATCCTCACCGAAGAGATGCGCGTAGGCCCGTTCAGCGCCGTGCTGCATTGCTTCACCTCCTCGCGCGCGCTCGCCGAGACAGGCCTGGCGCTCGGCCTCTACGTCTCGTTCTCCGGCGTGCTGACCTTCAAGAATTCCGAGGATCTGCGCACGATCGCGAAAGACATTCCGCTCGACCGCGTCCTCGTCGAAACCGACGCGCCTTATCTCGCCCCGACCCCGTATCGCGGCAAGCGCAACGAGCCCGCCTTCGTCGTCGAGACCTTGCGCGTGCTAGCGAAAGTCAAAGGGCTCGATGAGGAGGCGATGGCGGCGGCGGCGCTCGCCAATACGGCGCGATTCTACCATAAAATGCCGACGCTGGCGTGAGCCACAGCCTCACCATTCTCGGCTGCGGCTCTTCGGGCGGCGTGCCGCGCGTAGGCCAGGGCTGGGGCGCGTGCGATCCCGCCAATCCGCGCAACCGCCGCCGCCGCTGCTCTGTCCTTGTGCGACGGCGCAGCGAGCGCGGCGTCACGCAGGTGTTGGTCGACACCTCGCCCGACGTTCGCGAACAGCTATTGGGCGAAGACATCCATCATCTCGACGCCGTGCTGCTCACGCATGAGCACGCCGACCATACCCACGGCCTCGACGATCTCCGGCCGTTGGCGCTGACCATGCGGCGCAAAGTCAACGTCCACATGGACCAACGGACCTCCGCGTCGGTGCAGCAGAAATTCTCGTATATGTTCCTCACGCCGCCCGGCAGCTCGTATCCGCCGTTCCTGGAGGAGGAGCGCCTCAGCGTGGGCCGCCCGCAAATCATCGCCGGCGCCGGGGGCGAGATCAGCTTTCTGCCGTTCGACGTCCGCCACGGCGACAGCGACGCGCTCGGCTTCCGCATCGGCGATATCGCCTACACGCCCGATCTCAACGACCTGCCGGCGCCGGCGATCGCAGCGCTGCAAGGGCTCGACCTCTGGATCGTCGACGCGCTCCGCCCTGCCCCGCATCCCAGCCACTTCAGCCTGGGCGAGGCGCTGGATTGGATTGAACGGCTGCGACCGAAGCGCGCAGTGCTCACCAACATGCACAACGACCTCGACTATGCCGCGCTCGCCGAGCGTCTGCCGCCCCACGTAGTCCCGGCGTACGACAGGCTGACGCTCTCCTTCTAGCTTTTCCCCGCCCCATCGCCTAAGAGGCGCTGAGGGTTCAAAACGCGAGGAACACCATGGTCTCTGAGACCTATCCGCTGGGCGCTCTTGCGACGGTTTTCGGCGGCACGGGCTTTGTCGGACGCCAGATCGTGCGCACGTTGGCGCACAAGGGTTTTCGCGTGCGCGCGGCCGTGCGCAACCCCAACCTCGGCGGCTATCTCATGCCGGCGGGCGGCGTCGGCCAGATCAACGCCGTGCAGGCCAATCTGCGCTATCCTGAATCGATCGCCGCAGCGGTGCGCGGCGCCGACATCGTCGTGAATGCCGCTGGCGTGAAGATCGAGAGCGGACGGCAGAGTTTTGAGGCGGTGCATGCGTTCGGCGCGAGCGAAGTCGCCAAAGCCGCTGCGAAAGCCGGCGCGCGCGCGCTCATCCACGTCTCGGGTCTTGGCGCGGACGTCGACTCGCCCTCATCCTACGTCGCCAGCAAGGCGCGCGGCGAAGAGGCGGTGCGCGCCTCCTTCCCGAACGCGACGATCCTGCAGCCGTCCGTTATTTTTGGGCCCGGCGACGATCTGCTCAACCGCTTCGGCGAACTCGCGCGTATCGCGCCGGTGTTGCCGCTGCCGGGTGGCGGCACGACGAAATTGCAGCCGGTGTTCGTCGGCGACGTCGCCTCGGCGGCGCTTGCAGCGCTGGACGACCGCGCCGCCGGCCGCAGCTATGAATTGGGCGGGCCGGAAGTGATGACGCTTCGCGAGATCGCGGAGTATGTGCTCAAGATCACCGAGCGCCGCCGCCTGTTGGCGACGCTGCCCTTCCCGACCGCGAACGTTTTCGCCAGTCTCACGATGCTTGGGCGCACGCTGACGTTGGGCAAGCTTCCGGGCTTCCTGGTGACGACGCACGACCAAATCGAACTGCTGCGGCATGACAATGTCGTGTCGGCGGCGGCCGTCGCGGAAAAGCGCGATCTGGCAGGCCTTGGCATCGTCCCGCGCGCCATCGACGTCGTCGCGCCCGCCTATCTCGAGCGCTATCGCAAGAGCGGACAGTTCGCGCTCGCCTGACCCCAGCGCCTTGCCGGGCTTCGGCGCGGCGGCTAGAAGTCATCGAATTATTCGCCTTCCCTTATTTGCGCCTCTGAGGAGATCGCTTTGTCCTCGACTGTCGACAGTCTCGTCGAAAGCCGTCAGTTGCGACGGCGCGCCACGTTCTGGCGCTTGGCCGCCTTCGGCGCGGCGGCGGTGGCGGTGATCGCCATCGGCGCGCGCGTCGCGACGACCTGGGGCGGCGCCGGCGATTACGTCGCACGGGTGAGGATCACCGGCATCATCGCCAATGAAGATGCGACGATCAAGCAGCTTAAGGCGCTCGAAACATCGCGCGCGGCGGCCGTGCTGCTCGACATCGATTCGCCCGGCGGCACGACGGCGGGTTCGGAAGAACTTTATCTCGCCGAGCGCGATCTGGCCGCCAAGAAGCCGGTCGCGGCGGTGGTCAGCACAATGGCGGCGTCTGGCGCCTATATCGCGGCCATCGGCGCCGACCGCATTTTCTCGCGCGGCAATTCGATCGTCGGTTCGATCGGCGTGCTCGTCGAGTTTCCGAATTTCTCGGGCCTGATGGAGAAGCTCGGCATTGGCTATGAGGAGATCAAGTCTTCCCCGCTCAAGGCCGCGCCCGACGGCCTCTCGCCGACGAGCCCAGAAGCGCGCGCCGCAATGGCCGACCTGATCGCCGACAGCTTTACCTGGTTCAAAGACCTCGTAAAGACGCGCCGGGCGATGAGCGACGAGGAATTGGCGAAGATCGACGACGGCCGCGTTTTCACCGGCCGCCAAGGCGTCGGCCTGAAACTTGTCGACGAGCTCGGCGGCGAGAAAGAGGCCATCGACTGGTTCGTCAAAGAGAAAAAAGTCGCCAAAGACTTGCCCATTCGCGACGTGCCGAGGCCCAACCCGTTTGACCGCTTCGGCCTGTTTTCTCTGGCCGGCGGAGCCTTCGACGCGCTCGGCTGGCGCTGGGCCGCGGGATTGGTTAATGATGCCGCCATCAACGGGGGCGGTCCGCAAGCGGGCCTGATGTCGATTTGGCGCGTCGACCAATAGCGAAGCTAATTTGGCGCATCGCGCAAGACAGGGGGCACGTTTGATTAAATCGGAACTCGTACAACGTTTGACCGCCCGCAATTCGCACCTCTACCAACGCGACGTCGAGCGCGTGGTCGAGGCGGTGCTGGGCGAGATCACGCAAGCTCTCGCGCGCGGCGACCGCGTTGAATTGCGCGGATTTGGCGCGTTCTCCACGCGCAAGCGCGAAGCGCGGCGCGGGCGCAACCCACGCACCGGAGACGAAGTGGCGGTGACGCAAAAGCTCGCGCCGTTCTTCAAGACCGGCAAGGAACTGCGCGATCGCCTCAACGGTCGCGAAAGCAAATAAAGCCAGATTGGCCGCCGGATGACACGTTTGCTCAAATGGGTGCTGGCGGCGCCGTTCATACTCATCGGTTTGGCCTTCGCGGTCGCGAACAGGCAGATCGTCAGCGTCCGCTTCGACCCGTTCGAAGGCGACATTCCCGGCTTCGAATTGAGCGCGCCGCTGTTCCTTATTCTTATCCTCGCGATCATGTTCGGCGTGCTGCTGGGCGGCGTCGCGACATGGTTCGGACAGGGCAAGTATCGCCGCGCGGCCAAGCAATCTCGCGCCGAGGCCGACCGGCTGCGGGCGCAATTGCCCGTCGTGCGTCCATGACTTCGCCGTGCTGGGTTTGAAGGCCGATGCGCCATTTTAGCGCCGCGGCGATCGACGCAGCGCTCGATTTTCCTTCGCTGATCGCTGCCCTTCGCGCAGCCTTCGCCGGCGACGCCGTTTCCCCTGCGCGCGCGCATCACGCGCTCGAGCGCGACGGGAAGCCGCTCGGGGTGCATCTCTTGATGACCGCGTGGGACCTCGCGGCAAAAGACGCGCCGCGTCTCGGCGTGAAAATCGTCAACGTTTTTCCCGGCAACAACGCGCTGGGCTTGCCGACAATTCAGGGCGTCTACATCCTCCAGGATGGCGCGACGGGCGAGACGCTGGCGACGATGGACGGCACGCGGCTGACGCTGTGGCGCACTGCAGCGGCGTCGGCGCTGGCGGCGACCTTTTTGGCGCGGAGCGATGCGACCGTTCTCACGCTGCTCGGCGCCGGCGCATTGGCGCCGTATCTGGCGCGCGCACATGCGAACGCCCGCCCAATTCGCAAAGTCGTCGTATGGAACCACCACGGCGAGAAGGCGCGCCGTCTTGCCGACGCGCTCACCGCCGAGGGCCTTATCGCTGTCGCCGAGCCCGATCTAGAGCGCGCCGTACGCGCCGGCGACATCGTCAGCGCGGCGACGCTCGCCGACGCCCCGCTCATCAAGGGCGTGTGGCTGCGCGCCGGTCAGCACATCGACCTCGTCGGCGCCTTCACCCATGCCATGCGCGAGGCCGACGACGCCGCGTTGCAGCGCGCGCGGGTGTTCATTGACACGCCTGCAGCGCTGCACGAAGGCGGCGACGTCGCTATCGCTTTGAAGGGCGGCGCGATCGCTGAGATCGCCATCCAGGGCGATCTGGCGGCGTTGGCGCGCGGCGCGCCCGGGCGCGGCGGCGCCGACGAAATCACCTTGTTCAAATCGGTCGGCGCGGCGATCGAGGATTTGGCCGCCGCGAGCCTCGTCGAACGCCGGAGCCAGATATGAAAGTCATCGATGCGGCGCGCCAGCAGCACGCGGCGCCGACGGAAGCGCCTAAGACCAAATCCCCACTCACGCTCGACGAATTTGTCCTGCAAGTATGCCGCGAACACACCGGCAAGTCGGTCGATCCGATGGAGGTGGCCATCGCTTTCGCCGCGCGCCGTGGCGACGAGCCGATCGCCTGGCGCAAGCATCTGCCCGAAGTGCGCCGCTCCGCCGTGCGCCTCGCCACCGCCGGCCGCCTGATGATCCTGCGTAAGGGCAAGCCGGTCGACCCCACGGATTTCAAGGGCGTTTATCGTCTCGGGCTGCCAAGCGCCGAGTAGGCGCGCGTGCCGAGCTTGGGAAGCGACGAATTAATTCACTATTCCTAGGCAGAAGGTTAGTGTTACCCATTGCCGGTAAAGGGTCTTCCCGAGGCGCTGGCAGCTGAGAGTTCGTGCGCTCCCGCCTTGCCTTTGCAGCGGAGAGCGCCATGGCTCGGCAAGATTCGACAATGCCCAGTCCATCATCGAGCCTCGACGAACCGATCGCGCCGTGGATGGAGATGGATAGCTCGATTAGCGTGACGTCGTCGCGGCAGACCCTGCGCGAAGCGCGTGAGGCTCTGAGGGCGGCGAACGCCGCGCTCGCCGGCACGCCAGTTCGACCGATAGAGCCCTACAAGCGCATTCCCGAGGATCAGCCCCCCACGGACATAGGCCCTCCCTCATCGTCGAGAGTTGAGGAAAGCTGAGGCGCAGGCGGCCCAAGCCCCTCAATTGCGCCGTTCCGCCTTTTTCGTGGCCCTCCCCGTCAGGCCATCGTCTCCGCTTCGACCGTTCCGCCAAATCCCGCCGCGCCCGCCATCGTGTCGAGCAACTCGCCCTTGGTGATCTTCTCCTTGGCGAACACCAGCGAGGACTTGCCACGTTGCAGGATTTCGAACGTGTCGCCCACGGCGTAGGCGTGGTGGATGTTGTGGGTGATGAACACGATGCCGATGCCGCGCTCCTTGGCGCGGCGGATGATGCGCAGCACGATCTCCGTCTCCTTGACGCCGAGCGCCGAGGTTGGCTCATCCAGGATGAGCACGCGCGCGCCGAAATGGATCGCGCGCGCGATCGCCACCGATTGCCGCTCGCCGCCCGAGAGCGTGACGATCGGCCGGCGCACGTCGCCGATGACGACGCCGATCTTGCCGATTTCCTCGCGCGCCGTCTGCATCGCCAGCGCCTTGTCGAAGCGGCGTAGCAGCCAGCGCCCCTTCTCCGGCTCGCGGCCGAGGAAGAAGTTGCGATAGATCGGCATGACCTCCACGATCGCCAGATCCTGGTAGACCGTCGCAATCCCCAGATCGAGCGCGTGCCGCGTCGTGGACAAGGCGACCGGCCGGCCATCGAGGCGGATTTCTCCGCCGTCGGGCGAAAGGACACCAGACAGAATTTTGATCAGCGTCGATTTGCCCGCGCCGTTGTCGCCGAGCAGGCAGGTGACCTTGCCGGCGAAGACGGTGAGCGAGACGCCCGAGAGCGCCTCGACCGCGCCAAAGGCTTTCTTGATGTTGGAGGCCGCCAGCAGCGGCGCGTCGGTCTCGGCCATCTCAGCGCCCTCCCCGCAACGCGGCGCGGCGCGTGTAGCTGTTGATGACCACCGCCGCCAGCAGCGTCGCGCCGACGACCGAATAGAACCAGGAATCGTTGATGTTGGTGTAGAAGAAGCCTTGATTAATCATGCCGAAGATCAGCGCGCCGCAGATCGTGCCCAAGGGCGAACCGAAGCCGCCTGTAATCGCCGTGCCGCCGACGACGGCGGCGGTGATCGCCTCGAACTCGCGCCCGAGCCCCTGCTGCGCCTCGGCGATGTCGACGTAGAACATATTGAGCATCGCCACCATGACCGCCGAAACTGAGGTCAGCATGAACAGCGCGATCTTCACCTTGGCGACGGGCACGCCCATCTTCTCGCTGGCGTCGCGATCGCCGCCGGCCGCGTAGATCCAGTTGCCGGCGCGGGTGTTGGTGAGGACGTACGCTGCGAGGCACGACACGGCGAGCCACCAGAAGATCGAGATCGGCAGGCCGAAGATGCGCACGGAGAACAGGAGATAGAGCCAGTCGCCGGCAAGCGCCTTCTTCAGGCCGAAGATCTGCGTCGTGCCGGCGACTCCGAGCGTGCCGGCCAGACTCACCCCCCGCAGCATGAACATCATGCCGAGCGTCACCAGGAACGAGGGAATGCCGAGCCGCACCACGATGAAGCCGTTGATGAAGCCGACGGCGAGCGCCGCTACGACGCTCAACCCCACGGCGGCCCATAGCGGCCAGTGCAGCGCCGTCACGGGATAGGCGATGAGGATGCCCGAAGCGCCGATCATGATGCCGACCGAGAGATCGAACTCACCGGCGATCAGCAGCAGCGTCACCGGCGCTGCGATAATGCCGATCAGGGCGGCGACCTGCAGATAATTCTTGGTGCCGTCGAAGGTCAGGAAGCCCTGATCGCCCGCGAGGATCGCAAAGAACAGGAAAACCGCGATCGTACTGGCGAGCGCCGTGATTTCAGGCCGCAGCAGGATAGACGCCACGGGTCCGTGAGCGCTGCGGGGGCGTGGCTCAGCGATGGCTATTTTCACGTTCTCAACCAAGGCGGACCCCAACTCATGATGACAGCGTTTGACCCGCGCGCGCCCGGCCAGAACCCCCGGCCCGGGGGAGCCGAGCGCGCGCGTATGAGCGCCGGATATCCCCGAGAGGAGTCCCGGCGCTCAAACTTTTTAACGGAAGTTCTGCGCCGTCAGCTTTTCGATCTGCTCGGCGTTCTTGGCGTCCACGATGCCGGGGCCGCTATGATAGATGTCGTCCGCCGGGATGATGCCGTAGCGCAGATAGTTCACCAGCATCACCACCGGCAGATAGCCCTGCAGGAACTGCTGCTGGTCCATGGCGAAGTCGATCTGCTTGTTCTTCAGGGCGTCGACGACAGGCGCGCCGACGTCGATCGTGCCGAAGTGCATTTTGTTGGCGCGATCGCCGATCTCGTTGCGCACGGTCACCATAGCCGGGCCGCAGCACGAGCCGATGGAGAAGATGCCGTCGATCGTCGGGTCCTTTTGCAAGGCGGCGAGCATGGTGTTGACGAGGCGGGTAGAGTCGCCGAGCGACTCGACGGGAACTTCGACAAACGTGGCTTTAGAGGGCGCAATGCCCTTCTTGATGCCCTCGATGCGTTGATCGACCAGCGGCACGCCCGGCGGGATCGTAACGACCAGCACGTTCTTTGCGCCGAGCTCGCGCATCTTGGTGGCGCCGACTTCGCCCATGACCGGCTCTTCGCTCCCGACATAGCCGAGCGCGCCGACGGCTTTGGATTGGCCCAAGCCGGTATTGGCGAGCACGAACGGAATGCCGGAGTCGATGGCGGCCTTGATCGTGTCGTTCAGCACCTCGGGATAGGTGTCGGCGAGCACGATGCCATCGGGCTTGGCGGCGATGGCGTCCTCAAGCATGCGCTTGGTGTCGCCGGCGCTCGCCCACAGATTGGCGTCCTGATTGCCGCGGTAGGTCACGCTGGCGCCAAGCTGCTTGCCAGCGAGTTCAAATCCTTTGACCAGCGGCACCGCGAACGGATTGCCCGGCCCGAGTGGGCTGACGTAAATGATCTTGGGATTGTCGGCGCCCGCCTGAGCGGCCGCTGGCGCGAGAGCGGCGATGGCGCCGAGCGCGAGCGCCCCCAAAACCCCGTGATTGAAAAGCTTGCGATTCATGGCGTCGATCCTCCCAATTTTATTGCGCGGCGTTCCGCGGCGCGGACATACGAACACGCCCGGACGCCGCCGTCAATAATTATTCATCTTGAATGATCAATTGACAGCCTACGGGTGCGGCGATAGACAAAACGGCGAAATTGGCGGGTTGCCGCGGCAAAACTAGCCCAGACGCTCACGAGGTCATGGGCCAACGCCCCGGCCATCGGCCAAACGCATGGGAGGAATGGATTGCGCTCGGTCCTCATTTACGGCGATTCCAACACCTACGGTTATCCACCCTCCTCCCCCCAGGACCCGCCGAAGGATCGCTTCGGCCCGCATGTGCGCTGGCCCGGCGTTGTGCGGGACAGGCTCGGATCGGGATGGCTGGTGATCGAAGAGGGCCTAAGCGGGCGGACGACCGTCAGCGACGATCCCATCGAGGGCCTGGAGAAGAACGGCCGCACCTATTGGCGGCCCTGCCTCACCAGCCACGCGCCCGTCGACATGATTGTCATCATGCTCGGCACCAACGACCTCAAGATCCGCTTCAACAAGACCGCGCCCGAGATTGCGATGGGCATGAGTGCGCTCGTCCGCGACATCAAGGAATTGAAGCCCGGTCCGAAGTTCGGCGTGCCGGAAATCATGCTAGTGTCGCCGCCGCCAATTCTTGAGGACCTCAAGGGTTGGGAGAACGTGTTCGAGAACGGACGGCAAAAGTCGCTCCGGCTCGCAGCGGAATATTCCCGCGTGGCGGAAACGCTCGAAACGCATTTTTTTGACGCTGGAAGCGTCGTCGAATCCAGCGAGGTCGACGGCTTCCATCTGTCGCTTGCCGCCCATGCAAAACTCGGCGAAGCGATCGCGGAGGCGATCGAAGCCATCGGCTGGCAGTAAGCCAAGACGTTTACAGCTCCGCCTCGCGCCGCAACGAAAAGGACGTTCTCAGCTTGCCGGATATGCGCTTTGCCCCGCCTCCTGCGATGCGCATGGAGAACCGCGCAGGCGGCCTCAACCAAACCAGCGTGCGCAGCTATAACGAAATGCTGGTGCTGTCGCTGTTGCGCAAACACGGCAGTCTGTCGCGGATGGAGATCGGCCAGCTCAGCGGCCTTTCCGCGCAGACCATCTCGGTGATCGTGCGGGCGCTCGAGCGCGACAAGCTGGTGCTGTCGGGCGAAGCGCAAAGGGGCCGCGTCGGGCCGCCGATGATCCCGATGTCCTTGAACGGCGATGGCGCTTTCGCGATCGGCGTGAACGTCGGCCCGCAGCGGATCGACGCCGTCCTCGTCGATTTCGCCGGCATCGCCCGGCGAAAGGTCCAGGGTACGTACGCCTCCCCGCGGGTCGCCGAAGTGAAGGCGGCTTTCTCAGCGCAATTTCGCGAACTAACCGCTGAAATGCCCGACGACTTGCGCGCCCGCGTGATTGGGCTGGGCGTCTCGTTGCCGGAAAACGTCACGGGCTGGCGCAGCGCGGAGGGCGATGACGCTGAAGCCTGGCGGAATTTCGACTTCGAAGCCGAGTTTGCGCAGCTCACGGATCTGCCGACCACCATCCAGAACGACGTCACCGCGGCGGCCGGGGCCGAAGTGATGTTCGGCGCCGCCCGCGAGGTCGAGGATTTCATTTACATCTTCATCGCCACGGAGACGGAAATTCGGGTGGTGCTGAATCATCGAATCTACGCCGGGCGCGGCCCTGCCCGCTTGTTGGGTAAGACGCGCACAGGCCATGGCGCGGAGGCAGGCGAGCCGTTCGCTGCGGCCTCGCTAACAAGCCTTGAGCGTGCGCTGGCGGCGGCGGGCCATGATGCCGCCGCCATTTATCGCTCGCCCACGGCCTGGCCCAACTTTGGCTCGGCGCTGGACAGCTGGATCGACGCCGGGGCGCACGGCCTTGCCGAAGCCGTCGCTTCGATCGGCGTGTTCGTCGACGTCCGCACCGTCATTATTGGGGGCCGGCTCCCCGAGACGACGCTCAAGACTGTGTGCGAAAGCACGCAGCGGCATCTAGGCGATATGGATCTTCCTTCTGAGAAGGTGCCAAAAATTCGGCCGGCGGAACTGGGCGCCTACGCGAAGGCGATCGGCGCGGCCAGTCTGCCGTTCTCGGCGAAATTCATGGTCGCTCAGTTCGGACTCGCGCCAGCGTGACTTTGCGGGCCACCTAGCGAGCGACGGCGAAAAGGACATTGGCAAAGCGCAGGCGACCCCTTTACGCCTCCCCCGCTTAATCCTAGGAAGTCCGTAGATTAAGGGGCAACACACGTGGGTTTTGTAATTGGCGGCTTCGTGGTCGGCCTGATCGTCGGCCTGACCGGCGTGGGGGGCGGCTCGTTGATGACGCCGCTGCTCGTTCTGGTGTTTGGCATCCAGCCCGCTTCAGCGGTCGGCACGGATTTGATCTACGCCGCAGTGACGAAGACCGTCGGCACAGGCGTCCACGGCTTCAGCCGCAACATCGATTGGCGGATCACTGGGTTGCTGGCGGCGGGCAGCGTTCCCGCGAGTGCGTTGACGGTTTGGGCGATCGTAGCCTACGGCAAAGCCAATCCGCACATCGCTTCGATCATTACCGTAACGCTCGGCGTGGCTCTGGTGCTGACCGCCTTGGCCTCGTTCGGCAAATCCTATGTGCAGGCCTATGCCGCGCGCGTCGCGGGCGATCGCGAAAGCGTCTTCAGTCCGTGGCTAACCGTTCTGGTCGGCGTCATTCTTGGCGTGCTCGTCTCAATGACCTCTGTGGGCGCCGGCGCGCTGGGCATAACGGCGCTGTTTTTCCTGTATCCCAAGGTCCCGACCGCACGGCTAGTCGGCTCGGACATCGCCCATGCCGTTCCGCTCGCGTTTATCGCCGGTCTCGGTCATTGGCTGATCGGATCCGTGGAAGCGCCCCTGCTCGGCGTGCTGCTTACGGGGTCGATCCCCGGCATCCTGATCGGCTCGTGGCTCGCGCCCCGAATGCCCGATTTCTGGCTGAGGATGGCCTTGGCCGTCGTTCTCTTGATCGTGGGCGGACGCCTCATCCTCGGTTGAACGGTTGCCGGACACAGATGGCTTGGTTAGGTCAGAACAGCATCGGAAACGATTATGCCCTTTTCGAATTCCGTCGTTGAAGCCATTGGCCGCACGCCGCTAATCAAGCTGACCGCGGCTTCGGAGGCGACTGGCTGCACCATCCTCGGCAAAGCCGAGTTCATGAATCCTGGCGGCTCGGTCAAAGACCGCGCAGCGCTGGCGATGATCCAGGATGCCGTGCGCTCCGGCCGGCTCAAGCCGGGCGGAACCATCGTCGAGGGCACAGCCGGCAACACCGGCATCGGCCTCTGCATGGTCGGGGCCGCCATGGGTTTTAAGACCGTTATCGTCATCCCCGACACGCAAGCCCAGGAAAAAAAGGATGCGCTGAGAATGGCGGGCGCGGCGCTCGTCGAAGTCCCTGCCGTGCCCTATTCCAATCCAAACAACTATGTCAGATATTCCGGGCGGCTCGCTGACATCGTTGCTAAGAATTCGCCCAATGGGGCCGTCTGGGCCAACCAGTTCGACAACGTCGCCAATCGTCGCGGACATTATAAGACGACGGGCCCCGAGATCTTCGAGGCGCTGCAAGGCAAGCTCGATGGCTTCGTCTCGGCGGTCGGCTCCGGCGGCACTTTGGCCGGCGTCGGGATGGCTCTGAAAGAACGCAACAAGGACATCAAGATCGCCCTTGCCGATCCGCCCGGCGCGGCGCTGTATTCCTATTACACGACGGGAACGCTCGCCTCTTCCGGCTCTTCGATCACCGAGGGAATCGGTCAGGGACGGATCACCGCCAATCTGGAGGGAGCGCCGGTGGATTTCGCCTATCAGATCCCGGACGAAGAGAGCGTCGCGCAAGTGTTCGACCTCGTCGAACAGGAGGGCTTGCTGTTGGGCGGCTCCTCCGGCGTCAACGTGGCTGGGGCCATCCGCCTCGCCCGTGAACTTGGGCCGGGCCACACCATCGTCACCGTGCTTTGCGACGGCGGCGCGCGTTACGCCTCAAAACTATTCAATCCGGCGTTCTTGCGCTCGAAGAACCTGCCGACGCCGAAGTGGATGGAGACCGCGACGCCCGTCCCCAGCGCCTTCGTGCCGGCATGACTGAGGCACTTTTCCGCGAAAACTCTTACAAGCGCGAGAATCGCGGCGCCGTGCTCGCCGCGGGTGACGCTGGCGTCGTGTTCGGATCCACAATCTTCTATCCCCAAGGCGGCGGCCAGCCGGGCGATCGGGGTCAACTGCTTACAGAGGGCGGTGCAACGATCGAGGTCGTCAACACCGTCTACGACGCGGATCGCAAAACGATTTTGCATGTCCTCGCGCCAGGCGCCCCAGCCTTGACCGCGGGCGACGTCGTTACGGCACGACTCGACTGGCCGTTGCGCTATCTGCGCATGCGCGCTCACACGGCCCTGCACCTGCTCTCGGTCGTGCTTCCCTACCCCGTCACCGGCGGTTCGGTCGGCGATGGCGAGGGGCGGCTCGATTTCGATTCCGGCGAGGCGGCGCTCGACAAGGCGCAAATCGAGGATCGTCTCAACGAAATGATCCAGCGCAACGCAAAAACCTCCACGCGGTGGATAACGGATGAGGAGCTGTTAGCGAACCCGGATCTGGTGAAGACGATGAACGTGAAGCCGCCGATGGGGACAGGCCGCGTGCGGCTGGTCGCAATTGAGGGCCTTGATCTGCAACCCTGTGGCGGCACCCATTTGGCCTCCACGGCAGAGATTGGCCGCGCCGTCGTCACGGGAATCGAAAAAAAGGGGCGGATCAACCGACGCGTCCGCATCCAACTCCAAGAGGCTTAAGCGGCGCGCCGCAACCGAGGGATTCCATGGGCGATAATTTCGTCTCCACCGACTGGCTCGCTGAAAACCTTGGCGCGGAGGACCTTGGCGTCATCGACGCGTCCTGGCACTTGCCCCCGACCGGGCGGATCGGCCGCGAGGAATTCCTGACTGGCCACATCCCCGGCGCCGTGTTTTTTGACATCGACACCGTTGCCGACACCGCCAGGGGTCTACCGCATATGCTGCCCGATGCCGACGTCATGGCTAAAGCCATGAGCGCGCTCGGCCTCGGCGATCACATGCGCTTTGTCGTCTATGACGCTCACGGCCTGTTCGCCGCCGCTCGCGTCTGGTGGACGCTGCGTGCCTACGGGGCGTCTCACGTCGCTTTGCTCGACGGCGGGTTGCCGAAGTGGATCAAGGAGGGCCGGCCGCTCGCCTCAGGCGAAGCTTCGCCGCGGCCAAAAACCTTCACGCCGCGTCTCGACAAAAGCTTTGTCGCGACGCTGGGCGACGTCAAACGGGCGCTGGCGTCGGGCAGCGCTGGCATCGTCGACGCCCGCCCCGCCGACCGCTTCGAGGGCCGTGCCGGGGAACCCCGACCGGGCTTGAAGAGCGGACACATGCCCGGAAGCTTCAACGTGCCGTTTGTCGACGTTCTCGACGGCGGCCACTTGAAGAAGGGCGAAGCCCTGCGAGCGGCCTTCGCTGCCAACGGCGTCGATCTCGTCAAGCCGATCATCACCACCTGCGGCTCCGGCGTCACCGCCGCGGTGTTGGCGCTGGCGGTCGAGGAAGCCGGCGGAAAGGTCGCCGGGCTTTACGATGGGTCATGGGCGGAATGGGGTGGGCGGGACGATTGCGCTGTTGTGACGGGGAAGCGGGCTTAGGACGCGCGCTCGAAATAAATTGACACGAGCAAATGTTCCCGTTATGTTCTATCCTCGGGGGCTTTCCGGCATTGGCGGGGTCGACCCGGACATTGACGCCGCGTCGACGCATTGCCTGGAGGAGGAAGTTCCGAGAACCTGTCAGCCAGACTTATCGCGTCGATCACCGACATTCCACCTCACGAAAGTGTGGATGACTAGGTCAAGCCCGGCCATGACGAAAGAAAGTTGGTTTTAGAGAGACGCCACCCAAATAGAGCAGCTTTCGCATATCCAAACCATTGAAATGACTAGGACTGCCACCTTGACAGCCCTTGTCCAGGTTTCGGCCGATTTGGGTTTATGCGACGCGCGCTTGGAAAAACTCGGTTTCGGGCCGTGCCCGCTTGGGAAAGTTCGGTTTAGCTAGGCGCCAATGCGCCGGACGGCAGTCGCGCGGCCGCCTATCCCGGCTTCTTAAGCAGTCCCAGCTTTTCAAGGGTTTCCGCCGTCGCCACCAGCGCTTCCTCGCGGGGCCGCGGCGACCAGCGGAGCAGCGCCTGCGCCTTGGCGCTGGTGGCGTTCTTGGATACGCCAAGCTCGGGCGTGAGTTGGCGAACCTGCGGGTCGAACAACGCAACGGCCCGCACCAGCCAGTTCGGCAATTCGCGGGTCGGCACGCGGGCAGCAGCTGCCCCAAGCCGCGCTTTGAGCGCCAGAGCCATGTCCTTGATGGACATGAAATCCCCGGCGACGGCGAGAAAGCGTTCGCCTTTCGCCGCGGGGTCGCTCAACGCCCGGACGTGCAGATCGGCGACGTCGCGTACGTCGACCACGCCAAAATTGAGTTTCGGGCAGCCCGGCACGGAGCCGTCCAGCAACCGCTTCACGAGCAGGATCGAAGTGGCGAAATCCGGTCCGAGCAGCGGGCCAAAAATGCCGACAGGATTGACCGTCGCCAGTTCCACCCCACCGCCCTCGCGTGCGATAAAATCCCAGGCGGCGCGTTCGGCGATGGTCTTCGACTTCGCATAGGCGCTCACCCCGGGCCCCGCCGGGTCGGTCCAGTCCTTCTCGGTGAACGATCCCTCGACCTTCGGATGGCCATAGCCGATCGCCGCGAATGAGGAGGTTTGCACCACTCGCTTGACGCCGGCCTCCCGCGCCGCGCGCAGGACGCGCAACGCTCCCTCACGCGCGGGAACGATCAGTTCGTCCTCGCTCTTGGGCACACCCGCTGGAAAGGGCGAGGCGACGTGCAGCACGAAATCGCAGCCCTTGGCCGCCTCCGCCCAACCGTCGTCACTCATCAGGTCCGCGCGATGGAACGTCAGGCCGACGCCCGGCTCCGCGCCGCCCGCTTTCAGCAGCCCGCGAACCTCCGGCTCGCGGGAAGGATTGCGCAATGTCGCGCGCAGACGATGTCCGGCCAGCGCAAGCTGAACCAGACAGTGACTGGCGAGAAATCCTGATCCGCCGGTGACGAGAATCGTTGCCATGGCCGCTCCCGGAGGCAGAACGCCGGTCCGCTGGGAGGTGTAAGCAATGTCGAAGGGAAAGCAAACGATCGGCGTCGTAAATTAACGTCGCGGGATGCGCGACTCCGCTGACCTAGGTCAATGCAGCGACCATGGTTTCAACCTAACTGACTCCCCAAGTCAGGAATGAAGGACAGCGCTATGCCAGCCGTTCAGTCGCGCGCCGCAACGTCGCAAAAAATCGCCCTGCCCCCGCCGAAAACATCCGGCGGTCGCGCACTGATGGACGCGCTTGCCTCGCGGCGCACCCACCGCGACATCGCTACCGCGCCCATCCCAGAGTCGTTGCTGTCCAATCTGCTGTGGGCGGCCTACGGTCTCAACCGTCTCAGCGGCCCATTCAACGCCGCCGGCCGCACCGCGGCGTCGGCGGGCAATTCGCAGGAGATTGCGGTCTTCGTGCTTCAGGAAAGCGGCGCCTTTCGATACGATGCCGACGGACATGAGCTTACGTCTGTCCGCCCTGCGGACCTTCGGGCGCTGGGCCTCGTGACCGGCCAGCGCTTCGCCGAAGGGCGAGCCCCAGTGCAGCTTCTGCTCGTGGCCGACTACCACCGCCTTTCCCACGCCTCGACCGTTCAGGACCCAGGCCTGAATGACCCCGACGTGAGAACCTCTTATGCCTTCTTCGACGGCGGCCTTGTTGCGCAGAACATCTTTCTGTTCGCCGCCGCCAACAACCTCGCGGCGTGGCTGCACAATTGCGATCGGAAAGCCCTGCACGAGGCGCTCGGCCTTGACGAGAGCGAACAGGCGCTTTTCTCGATTTCGATCGGCCTGCCCGATCAGCCTCAGCGTTAGGCGCTGAGGCCGAACGTCAAGGCACGCTCAGCCCATCGTTTCCAGCTCGTCGATCATCCGCTCGATCAAGGACAGCCCGAGCCGCCAAAAGCCCGGATCGCGCGCATCGAGCCCGAACGGCTTCAGGAGCTCGCCATAGGGCTTCGAGCCGCCCGCCTCCAGCAGCGCGAAATAGCGCTCCACGAACCCCGGCTCTGCCTTCTCGTAGACGCCGTAAAGCGAATTCACGAGGCAATCGCCGAAGGCGTAGGCATAGACGTAGAACGGCGAATGCACGAAGTGGCCGATGTAGGCCCAGTAGGCCTCATAGCCCTTGTGCAGCCGCACCGACGGGCCAAGGCTGGCGCTCTGCACCGCCATCCAATGCGTCGAGATGTCCTCCGCGGTGAGTTCGCCCGTTTTGCGCTGGAGATGGACGCGCCGTTCAAAATCGTAAAACGCGATCTGCCGGACGACCGTGTTCAGCATGTCTTCGACTTTGGAGACCAGCATCGCCTTGCGTTCGGCAGGCGATTTTGCCTTCGCCAGCAGCGCTTGGAACGTCAGCATCTCGCCGAATACCGAGGCGGTCTCCGCCAACGTCAGCGGCGTCGGCGCCATCAGCGCGCCCTGGCGCGCCGCGAGCACCTGATGCACACCATGGCCCAATTCGTGCGCCAGCGTCATGACGTCGCGGGGCCGACCGAGAAAGTTCAGCAATACGTAAGGATGCGCCGACGGCGTCACCGGATGCGCGAACGCGCCGGGCGCCTTGCCTGGGCGGGTCTCGCCGTCAATCCAGCCATCAGTGAAGAAGCGCTCGGCGATGCCGCGCATCTTCGGCGAAAAGCCCTGATAGGCCGAGAGCACCGTCTCCTTGGCTTCGCCCCAGGTGTACTGGCTGAGCGGCGCCTCAGGCAGTGGCGCATTGCGGTCCCAATGATCGAGCGCGTCCTTGCCGAACCACTTCGCCTTCAACTTGTAATAACGGTGCGACAGCGAGGGATAGGACGCCTGCACCGCCTCGACCAACGCCGCCACGGTCGCCGGCTCGACGCGGTTGGCCAGATGCCGGGAGTCGGCGCAGTCGTCGAAATGCCGCCAGCGATCGGAGATGTCCTTGTCCTTGGCGAGCGTGTTGGTGACCAGCGAAAACAGCGGCAGCTTCTGCCCGAGCGTCTCACCGAGCGCTTCTGCCGCGGCCTTGCGGCGCTCCTCGCGACGGTCCTGAAACAGCGACAGCAGCGGCTCCAGGGACAACACCTGCCCGTCGACGGCGAAGCGCAGGCCGGCGATCGTCTCGTCAAACAGCCGGTTCCAAGCCGAGGCGCCGGTCGTCGACTTTTCCAGGAACAATTGCTCGATTTCGTCGCGCAACTGATGAGGACGGTCGCGCCGGATGTCGTCAAGCCAAGGCGCATAGTGGTTGAGCGGCGCCCGGCCGGCCGCCGCGTTCAGCTTGGCGTCGTCGAGACGGTTGAGCTCCAGCTCGAAAAACACCAGCTCGCTCGAGAGCGACGTGATGGCTTCGATGGTGTCGCCGTAAAACTTCGCGATTTTCGCGTCCGAGGTGTCGCCCGCATGAAGCAGCGAAGCGTAAGACATCAGACGGCCGCCGAGATCCTGGAGATCCTCGTAGCCGAGCACCGCCTGGTACAGCGACGCCGAAGCATCGGCGCCCGCCAGCATATCTTGCAACTTGCCGCGATATGCTTCCGCGAACGCCTTTGCCTCATGGCGCGCTTTCTTCAGATCGCTCGCGAAAGCGGGCGAATCCGGGCTCGGATAGAGATCGTCCAATCGCCACCGCGGTGCGGCGGGGGGCGTGTCGAGTTCGGTCTTTTCTACGACGGCGGCCATCATTGTCCTATGTACGTTCGGGCGCGGTCCTTATGGCCCGCGCAAGCCTAAGCGTTCAACCCTGGAATCGCGTTCTCAAAATGACACCTACGTTAAGCGGACCTTTACCCTGTTCGCCCAGATTGCCGCCCGGAGCCGCCGTGTGGCCGCTTCCTGCGGAAAAGGCGGATGGCGAATCTGATCCTGGTTGTTGACGACGATCCCGTTCAGCGGCGCCTGCTTGAGGCGACCGTCCGCAGATTCGGATACGACGTAGAGACCCTGGACGCCGGCGAGGCGGCCTTGGCGCGTCTCGAATTGCGCGACGCACCGCCGGTGGCGCTGCTGATTCTCGATCTTGTCATGCCCGACCTCGACGGCATGGGCGTGCTTGCGCGGATGCGCACGCTTGGCCTGACGACGCCCGCAATCGTGCAAACCGCTCACGGCTCCATCGAGACCGTCATCTCCGCCATGCGCGCCGGCGCCGCCGATTTCGTCGTCAAACCGGTCGGCGCCGAGCGCCTCCAAGTATCCATCAAGAACGCGCTGCGCGTCGATGCGCTCGAAGACGAACTCCGCCGCGCGACCCGGCGCGCGACCGGCGAACTCGGCTTCCGCGATATCGTCAGTTCCGACAATTCGATGACGCGAACGCTGCGCCTGGCTGAACGCGCCGCGAAATCGAACATTCCCGTGTTGATCGAAGGGGAATCGGGAGTCGGCAAGGAATTGCTCGCCCGCGCCATCCAGGGCGCGTCGGAGCGGCGCGGCAAGCCGTTCGTCACCGTCAACTGCGGCGCCCTCCCCGAAAACCTTGTCGAATCCATTCTCTTCGGCCACGAGAAGGGCGCCTTCACGGGCGCGACCGAAAAGCACCTCGGCAAATTCCTCGAGGCGCATGGCGGCACGCTGTTTCTCGACGAAATCGGCGAGCTCCCGCTGGAAGCGCAAGTCAAACTGCTTCGCGCCTTGCAAGAGGGCGAGATCGACGCCGTCGGCGGCAAGCGATCGGTCAAGGTCGACGTCCGCCTGATCTCGGCGACGAACCAAAGCCTGATTGAACTGGTCAAGCGCGGCCGGTTTCGTGAAGACCTGTTCTACCGCCTCAACGTCTTCCCCATTTCGTTGCCGCCGCTCCGGGCGCGCCGCGCCGACATCTCCTCGCTGGCCGCACGGTTCTTGGCGCGGTTCTGCGCCGAGGAAGGCAAGCGCATCCGCGCCATCGCTCCTGACGCGCTCGCCTTGCTCAACGCCTACGATTGGCCGGGCAACGTACGTCAACTCGAAAACACCTTGTTTCGGGCGGTCGTGCTTGCGGATGGCGATGAGCTCACGGTCGCTGAGTTTCCGCAAATCGCCGCGCAAGTCGAGGGCTACGGCATCGAGATCCCCGCCGTCCCTTCCGCGCCGCTGGCGCGTCCTCATCTGCCGGGCTTGGATCACAAATCGATTGAACTTCGTGACCCCAAGATGATGAAATTGCTTGATGAAATCGGCGACGTCCGCAAGCTTGCGGATATCGAGGGTGAAGCCATCCGTTATGCCTTCGCGTTTTATCGGGGGCAAATGTCATTGATGGCCCGTAAGTTGGGAATTGGGCGTTCGACTTTGTATCGCAAGCTTAAGGAGATGGGCGTTGACGACGAGCTCTTGGGAGAAGCGGCGGCCTGACGGCGCACGCAAGCGTCGTCTCGCGCTTTACCTGGCGAGCGCCGGAATCCTCGCCCTCTCTGCGCCCGGGAATGTCGGGGCTCAGCCATTACGCATCGCCGCCGCCGATCCCGGCGCGCCGCCCGCCGTTGCCAAGCGCATTGACCGGTCCGCCGCCAAGGGAGCCGCGCCCGCGGCGGCTGTCCCCGCCGCGCTTCTGCGCGTTCTGATCGACGAGCCTCCCGCAGGGCCCGACGAGCGCTCCGGGCCGCCGAGCCAATCGGACAACGTCAAAGCGGCGCTGCGAGGCTTCGTCATCGATCCGATCGCCGCCATGGGCGACGGCGCGTGGCCGAAGGCGCGGGACGGCATCGTCGCCGCCTATCAAGCCTCGAATTTCGCGCCGTTGTGGATCGACGACGGCGGCTTCAGCGCCAAGGCGCGGCAGGCGCTGGAACGGCTGCGGCGCGCGGATGAGGACGGCCTCAGCCTTTCCCATTTCGCCCTGCCCGCCGACGATTGGAAGCCGACCTCGCCCGCAGATCTGGCGGCCAAGGACGTCGCGCTTTCCGCGGCCATCGTCGCCTATGCCGAGCAGGCGTCCGGCTCGCGCCTGAAGCCCTGGCGCGTCTCCCAAACGTTCGACCTGAAGCCCGAAGTGGCCGACCCGCAGGAGGCGCTGAAGAGCGTGGCGGGCGCGGACGACGCCGATGCGGCGTTGGCCGCCTACAACCCCCCGCATCCCGAATATGTGGCCCTGCGAGACATCCTGCAGCGTTTGCGGGCGGTGTCGAAAGCCGGCGCTGGCCCAGGGCTGAAGACCGCTTCGGTGACCTCCGACAGCGCGACCGTCGTCGTTCCCCCCACCGTCGACCCCGCGCGGGAAATCGATGCCGTTCTCGCCAATATGGAGATGTGGCGCTGGGCGCCGCGTGACCTCGGCGCGACGCATATCGCCGTCAACATCGCCGATTTTTCGCTCGCCTACTACAAGGACAACAAGCTGGCGCTGCAGGAGCGCGTGATCGTCGGCAAGCCGGATACGCCGACCTCGGTCTTCTCGAATGCGATCAAATACGTCCTGATCAATCCGGCCTGGCATGTCCCGGATTCGATCATCAACAAGGAATTCCTTCCCAAGCTCGCCAACGATCCAGATTATCTGACGCGGCACGGTTTCCAGACCAAACAGGTCGGCGACAAACTGATCGTCGTGCAGCCGCCAGGGGAAGCGAACGCGCTCGGCCACATCCTCTTCATGTTCCCGAACGACCACGCGATCTATCTGCACGACACGCCGTCGCGCGGGCTGTTCAATCAGAGCTATCGCGCGCTCAGCCACGGCTGCGTTCGTCTCGATCAACCGTTCACTTTTGGCGCGCTGCTGCTTGAGAACGACGCGCACTACGCCAATTTCAGTCTGCAGAAGGCGATCGGCACGCAGGAGCAAACTTTGATGCTCTCCGACCAGACGCCGATCCACATTCAATATTTCACCCGTTTTGTCGACGATTCCGGGCTTTTGCAGCGCCGCGCCGATTTGTACGGCCTGGAGCGCGGCGTCGCAGACATGCTTTCGCGATTTCGTCAAGATTGAAAACGCGTCAAGATCGCGTTATCGGCGTGGTTATTGATTTTTAAACAGATAGTGGCAAGACTGTTACACAGAAGAATCGTTTGCTGATTTGAGGCGCGGGGGAACAGCGCTGGAGCAGACGAGGCGGGAAAGGGTTTGGTTTGCAGGGTTGGCGACGGACACCACGCGTACGCGCGCGGTCGCTTTGGCGAGGTATCGCCTGTGCGACGGCAAGCGCACTGCTTCTTTCCGCGAAAATCGCCAACCCGGCGGTGGCCGGCGGCGAGACGCGCACCATCAACTTCTACAACCCGCACACCCAGGAGAGCGGCGCCTTCACCTATATGGTCAACGGCTCCTACGACGGCGGCGTGCTTGAGAAATTGAATTGGTTTCTGCGCGACTGGCACATCAACGAAACCATCAAGATGGATCCGAAGCTGTTTGATATCGTTTGGCAAACGTATCAAGAGTCCGGGTCGCAACTTCCCATCGAAGTGCTGTCCGCTTACCGCTCGCCACAGACCAACGCCATGTTGCGCATGCGCTCGCGCCAAGTCGCCGAGCACTCCCAGCATATGGAAGGCAAGGCGATCGACGCGCATTTCCAGGACGTCACCGTCGCCAAAGCGCGCGACATCGCCATGCACATGCAGGCGGGCGGCGTCGGCTTTTATCCCGTTGGCGGCACGCCGTGGGTTCATATCGACAGCGGCTCCATTCGCTATTGGCCGCGCATGAATCGCGATCAGCTTTCGCGCATCTTCCCCGATGGCAAGACGGTGTTTATACCGGCCGACGGCCAGCCAATGCCCGGCTTTGAGGCGGCGCGCGCGGAGATCGAAGCCCGCGGCGGCAATATCCAGACCGCGAACTCCGGCCAGTTCAATCTTCTGTCCTGGCTGTTTAGCAATCACAACGGCGGCGCCGACGATGCCGAAGAGTCTGGGCCGGAGAGCGTCGTAACCAGCACCAAGGGCGTCGTTGGGTCCAAGGGCCGCCATGGCAAAGAGGCGGCGCAGCAAGAGGCCGTCGCCGCCGCCGAACAACCGGCGCCCACGCCCGCCCCCGTCCAGGTCGCCTCGGTCGATCCGGCCGCCGCAACCGACGCAGCGGTCGATGCCGCCCCCGCCGCGCCGCCGGCGCCGTTGCCGCCGCGCCGCCCGGCCGATTTGGCGCTCGCCTATGCCGATACGCCGGCGCCGATGCCGCCGACCCGTCCGACGGACGTCGCCGTCGTGGTCGCCAGCGCCGACGAGACGACCAACCAGGATCTGGTCCGCGCGCTGCTCGCCAAGGGCGGCCTGCCGCCCGTCATTACGCGTGGCTTGGTGTTGCCGCCCAGACGGGCGCTGGCGCTGGCCGACACGCCCAGCATGACCCCAATCGACACGACGCCTGATGCGACCGCGAAACTGGCTAAGGCCGCGGCCCTGGTCGCCCCAATGCCCAAGGCGCGGCCTGCGGGCGTCGACAAGATGATGACCGCTTCTGTCGCCTCGCGTAGCGCGAGAATCTCGCTGGCGATGATCCCAGCCCTGCCGGGGCCGGACCAAAGCGCCTATGGCGCTATGCCGATTGACGGCTTTGGTCCGGGACTGAACGCTGGAGAAAACTCCGCGCTCGGCGCCGCGCTGAAAGCCGCGGCGCACTAAGAGCGAGCTCGCTCAGGCGAGTTGCGGGCTCCGGTCGAACGACCAGGCGCCCGGGCCGGCGACCGAGAGATAGAGCGCGGCGAAGCAGAGCAGGATGGCGGGTTCGCCATAGTTCAGCGCCGGGAAAAAGCCCATCGGCGCGTGCACCATGAAATAGGCGACCGCGCAGAAGCCTGAGAGAATGAACGCGGCGAGGCGGGTCTGATAGCCCGCGATCAACGCGATGCCGCCGACCGTCTCGATAATGCCAGCCGTGTATTTCAGCCCCGCTGGCATTTGGCCGAGCGCGTCCATGTGCGGAAAGTCGATCATTTTCGACAGGCCATGCTGCAAGAACAACAAGCCGATCATGATGCGCAGCAACGCTTGAATATGTGGCCGATAAGCCTCTGGAATAATGGTCATTTGTGTAATCCTAAATTCGCTCTCCGCCGTCGTCGCGGAGCTTGATGCCCGCGACGACGGCGGCATCAATCCGCTCAGACGATTTTCGCCATCTCTTCAAAGCCGTAGCGCGGCAACCTCGGGAAGATGCCCTTGCCGGTGCCGTAGCCGACGTTGATGAGGAAGTTCGATTTCCAGCTGGTGCCGGCGAAGAAGGCTTCGTCAGTCTTGGCCTTATCGAAGCCGCCCATCGGGCCGGCGTCGAGGCCGAGCGCGCGCAGCGCGAGGATGAAATAGGCGCCGAACAGCGTGCCGTTCATGCCGGCGAACGCGCCCGCGCCAGCCTCGTCATGGGCGAACCACTCACGGGCGCCCGGCGCGAACGGGGCGTTCTTGGCGAGGTCGTCGAAGAACTTGACGTCGTGAGCGATGATCGCGGTGACCGGCGCGGCCATGGTCTTGTCGACGTTGCCCGCCATCAGCGCCGGCTTCAGCATTTCCTTGGCCGCCTGCGAGCGGACGAACACGATGCGGCCGGGAATGGCGTTCATCGCGGTCGGACCGAACTCGGCGAGTTCGACGGCATGCTTCAGCAGCGCCTCGGGCACTTCGCGGTCTTCGAACTGGGAATGCGTGCGCGCCTCGGTGAAGAGCTGGGCGAGGGTTTTCTCGTGCAACGCCGGGCGGGCGGGAAGAATGGCATGGGGGAGATTGGCGGTCATTTTACTGGCTCCTGTGAAATGATGACCTGACATGCGCAAGTCGACCTATCTTTACAATTGGCCAAATTGAGTTACGTTCTATCAGACGAGGTGATAGATGCTCAACTCTCTGACGCTGGACCAGATGCGTGTGCTGACCACGGTCGCCGAGGAAGGCAGCTTCTCTGCGGCCGCCCGGCGGCTTGGCCGCGTGCAATCCGCCATCAGCCAGGCGATCCAGGCGATGGAGATTTCGCTCGATCTGACCCTGTTCGACCGTTCGGCCCGCGCGCCGGTGCTGACCGATGCGGGCGCAGCGATCGTCGCGGAGAGCAAGGCGGTGCTCGGCCGGGTCCAGGCGATGCGCTTTCGCGCCGCCTCGGTCGCCGAGGGCGAGGAAGCCGAATTGACGCTTGCCGTCGACGCGGTGTTCCCGATGCCGCCGCTGATCTACAGCCTCAAGCGGCTGCGGATCGCGTTTCCCGCCCTGCCCGTCTCGCTCTACACCGAGGGCTTTCGCGCCGCCGAGGCACGGCTCAAGGACGGCTCGGCGCGCCTGGCGATCTTCGCTGCCATTCCCCAGATCGACCCTTCGTTGGAATGCGAGTTTCTCGCCCATATCGCGATGGTCCCGGTGGTCGCCTCTTCGCATCCGCTGGCGAAGTTCAAGGGCCGGGTGCCGACCGAGGCGCTGCGCGAGCATGTGCAGCTGGTGCTCACCGAGCGCTACCCCAGCCCCAATCCGATCATGGCCGGCATCGTCAGCGACCACATCTGGCGCTTTGCCGACATCGGCACCCGGCTCGAATTTCTGCTCGAGGGTTTTGGCTGGTGCCGTATGCCGCGCCACCTGATCGAGCCGCATGTCGAAGCGGGACGGCTGGTGCAGCTCGACATCGAGGGGCGGTCGGCGGTCGAGCTGCGCGTCGACATCGGGCGGGAGCGCGGGCGGAGCCTTGGCAAGGCCGGGCAGTGGCTGGTGACGGACCTGCGCGAGCAACTGACGCAATGTCCTTCGACGGCGGACGGGGGGCATTTGCGGACGCAGTTGTCGGTGGGCGCGCTCGTTTAAAGCGGCCGAAATTCGCGGGATTTCAAAATTTATGAGCAGCCAAGCCTTTGATCTCGTTGGACGCGCCATGTTTGCGGCCACATTTGGAACGGACGGGAGATCCAAGAATTTCAGCGGGTTAGCGTGCACGGAAATATTTGCATGCCGATGCCTGATTTAGGCTTTTCAGAGGGTTGAAGCCCAAAACATTTGGTTTTGGCCTCTCGCGCGAAAATAAGGCGGATGCGCGCGACGATAGCCGCCTTCGCTATCGAAGCGCAGTCCACCGTCCTTTGCCCGGCATAACGCACGTGAGATTCCGAAGTTCAGCTTGAAAGAAAATGACCATCTCACGATTTCTGAAAAATGTAAAGTAAAATCAACGCCGCTTTATGGCGCGCACCTGTCTCCACCCGCCGCCCTGCGCTGCAAGCGCACATTTGTTGCAGCCCGCCAGCAATACCTCTGGACCTAGACCGAATGGTCCGACAGCAGCGCACAAACCACGCTGGAATCGGTTTCGATCTGAATCGTCGCGTGATCGATGCGAAACCGCTTCGCCAGTTGGGCCGCGAGGTCGTGAAGAAACAGGTCGCCGGGGTAAGCGTCAGGCGTCACCAAATGACAAGTTAGCGCGACCTCGGTCGTGCTCATCGACCAGATATGCAGGTCGTGGACCGAGGCGACCGGCGATTGCGAGGCCAGGAACGCGCGGACCTCAGCGGCGTCGATATGCGGCGGAACAGCCGCCATGGACATTGCGAGCGAATCCCGAAGCAGACTCCACGTGCCCCACACGATGATCGCGTTGATCGCAAGGCTGACGACCGGATCGAGCCAAACCCAGCCGGTCAGGAGGATGACAAGCCCGGCCGCGACGACGCCGGCGGAGACGAGCGCATCCGCCGCCATGTGCATGAACGCGCCGCGCAAATTAAGGTCGTCCTTCCGCCCCGACGCGAACAGCCACGCGGTGACGCCGTTGATGACGATGCCGATTGCGGCGACGATCATCACGGTTTTGCCCGCGACCGGCTCGGGCGCGCCCAAGCGCTGAATGGCTTCCCAGGAAATCGCGCCGACCGCGACGAGCAAGAACACGGCGTTGAAGAGCGCGGCGAGGATCGAGGAGCCGCGGAGCCCGTAGCTATAGCGCGCGGTGGGCGCCCGCTTGACCAATTCGCTGGCCAGCCACGCTACGGCGAGGCCGAGCACGTCGCCGAGATTGTGGCCGGCGTCGGCCAGCAGCGCGACCGAATGACCGAGCACGCCATAGACCGCCTCAACGACGACGAAACCGAAGTTGAGCGCAATGCCGATCGCGAAAGCTTTACCGAAGCTCGCCGGAGCGTGCACATGCCCGCCCCCGCCGTGATGATGGCGAGCATGATCGTGCTCATCGCCGTCGTGAGCGTGATCGTCATGGTCGTGATCGTCGTGCGCCATTGCCCTTGCCCTTTCGGCGCCGCTCCTACACCCTCTAGCGACTAGAGGATCAAGAGATGATGGCGCGTTCTTTGCCCATTGGCGCGGTTGCCGCGGCCGCGGGCGTAAAAATCCCAACGATCCGCTATTACGAGCAGATCGGGCTGTTGCCGTCGCCGGCCCGCACGGGCAGCAATCGGCGCCTCTATGCGCAAGACGATGTTCGCCGTCTCAATTTCATCCGCCATGCGCGCGAACTTGGATTCGAAACCGCCGCTATCCGGACTCTCCTCGCGCTGCATGACAACCCCGAGCAGTCGTGCGCGACCGCCGACGCCATTGCGCAAGCGCGCCTCGCCGAAGTTCAAGCGCGCATCGCCGCGCTGACCGCGCTCAAATCCGAACTCGAGCGCATGCTGTCGGACTCAGCGCATGGAAGAATAGGCGATTGCCGCGTCATCGAAGTGCTCAGCGACCATGCGCAATGCCGCTAGCACGGGGCGGCGTCGGAGAAATGACGGCGAAGTTGGCTTGGCGCCGCCGCGCGTGCGGGTCGCGGCGAGCGCGTAAAAGGCCCCTTCTCCAACGAAGTTGGGGAAGGTGGCATCGCGAAGCGATGACGGATGGGGTGTGGAAAGGAGGTCTGTGGCGGATCGTGATCTTGCACGAAACGGTTCGTCCAATGTCGGCTGAGCAATAGTCTGGCTTTCCACACCTCATCCGTCATTGCTTCGCAATGACACCTTCTCCAGCCTTCGCTGGAGAAGGGGCGTGTCAGCCCACCGGCCTGCGCGCCAGCGACAGCCACACCCCGCCGGCCATCAGCACGCTTCCCGATATCCGCTCCATCACCTTGGCCCGCTTCGGCGCGGTGAGCCAGGCGCGGCCAAAACCACCTAAAATCGCCCACGTGGAATCGCTCACCAGCGCCAATAGCGCCGAGGCGGCGCACAAAACGAACAACTGTCGGCCGCTCGGCAAGCTGGGATCGACGAACTGCGGCAGGAACGCGGTGAAGAACACCAGGGTCTTCGGATTGGTCACCGCGACCAGGAAGCCGCGCATGAACTGCACGCGCTCGCCGGGCGGCGTCGCCGCGCGCGGCTTGCCCGCCCCGCGCCACGCCTGCACGCCGAGATAAAAGAGGTAGCCACGCCGCACCAGCGCAACACCTCGAACAGCGCCGCCGCGTTGTTGAGCACCCAATGCAGTCCCGAGCGCGATGGCGATGAGCAGCAGGATCAAGCCAAGCGTCGAGCCCGCCACTGTCGTCAGCCCGGCCCGCGTGCCATAGCGCGCCGACGTCGTGATGATCAGCGTCACCGTCGGCCCGGGCGTGATGATGAGGAGGAGCGTAACGAAAAGAAACGCGCCGAACAGCGGCCAATTCATCGTGAGCCCTCCTTGGGCGCATAATCCGCGGGGTCGACGTTTCCCGGCCGCCCTTCAAGGCGCAAGCTAGACACACGCTCGGGGGTGGTTGCAATGACTTTCCCCCGACGGATCACGGCGAGGCGCGTTGCGCGCATGCGCACCGCTTCGATCGGGTCCGCCGCCTGCAACAGCACCATGTCGGCGAAGGCGCCGACCCTCAACCCGTAACCTTCCAGCCCCATCGTGTGCGCCGGCGTTTCGGTGACGCCGTCAAAGCTCCATCGGATCGCCTCGCGGCTGGTCATAGGCACGGCGTGCACGGCCATATTGGCGACCTCCAGCATGTCGGCGCTGCCGAGGCCATACCAGGGGTCCATCACGCAATCCTGGCCGAGGGCGACGTTGACGCCGGCGGCGCGCAATTCGGGAATGCGCGTCAGACCGCGGCGGCGCGGGTACGTGTCGTGCCGCCCCTGCAGCGTGATGTTGATGAGCGGATTGGCGACGACGTTGATGCCGGATTCGGCGATCAGCGGGATGAGTTTTGAGGCGTAGTAATTGTCCATCGAATGCATCGACGAGCAATGCGAGCCGGTCGCCCGCGCGCCGAGCTTCAGCCGTGTCGCTTCGGCGGCGAGCGTCTCGACATGGCGCGACAGCGGATCGTCGCTCTCGTCGCAGTGCAGATCGATCGGCAGGCCGCGCTCCGCGGCGAGGGTGCACAGCGCCTTCACCGAGGCCGCGCCCTCTTCCATCGTGCGCTCGAAATGCGGAATGCCGCCGACGACGTCGATGCCCATGTCGAGCGCACGGCTCAGGTTCGCCGCCGCATTGGGCGAGCGGAAATAGCCGTCCTGCGGGAAGGCGACGAGTTGCAAATCGAGGTAAGGTTTTACGCGCTTCTGCACGTCGAGCAGCGCCTCGACGCCGACAAGACGGTCATCGCACACATCGACATGGGTGCGCACGGCGAGCAGGCCTTGGCTGACAGCGAGATCGCAATAGCGCAGCGCCCGCTCCGCCACGGCTTCCGGCGTCAGCAGCGGCTTCAATTCGCCCCAGAGGGCGATGCCTTCGAGCAGCGTGCCGGAGCGGTTGAGCCTGGGCAGGCCGAGCGAGAGCGTCGCATCCATGTGGAAGTGGCAGTCGACGAACGGCGGGGAAACGAGGCGGCCCTTGGCGTCGAGCACGGTTTGCGCCTCGCCCTCGAGTTTGGGCGCGATGGCGACGATGCGGCCGTCTTTGGCGGCGATGTCGAGGCCGGCGCGGCCGTCGGGCAGCGTGGCGTTGCGGACGAGGAGGTCGAAGGTCATGCGGCGCACTCCTTCTCTAACGAAGTTGGAGAAGGTGGCATCGCGAAGCGATGACGGATGAGGTGTGGAAAGGAAGACTGAGCGGGACCGCAATCTTGCACGAAACGGTTCGTCCAACGGCGGCTGAGCGATCGTCTGGCTTTCCACACCTCATCCGCCTCGCGTGCCGCGAGGCACCTTCTCCAGCAAAGCTGGAGAAGGAGGCGTCGCCCCTCCATGCGCCCTGCTTTCCTCATCACCCCCGCCCCCGTCGCGACGCTTCCGGCTGCACCCAATGCGCGATGAAATTCTTCAGTTCGATCCTCCGCCGCTCCGGATCAAGCACGTCAGCGTCCAGCCCCAGCCGCCAGGCGATGTCGTGGCGGCGCGGGTTGGTGTCGAGGACGATGAGGTCGTGCGCGTAATCCTGCACCTGCGCCTCCGTCTCGCCAAAGCCTTCGCGCGCCAAACTCCCCGCGCGGCGCTCTAAAATCGCCGCGATTTCGCCAAGCGAATATTCCGGATGATACTGCACGCCCCAGAACTTGCCGCCGTCAAAGCGGATCTCCGCCGCCTGCACGGCGCTGTTGGCGTTGGCGGCGAGCGGCTCGGCGTCCGGCCCGAGCGCCGACAATATCGAGATGCGTGCACAAAGCATCGAACGCGGCCGCGCGCCCGGCCAGCAGCGGGTGATGGCGTCCCGCCTCGTTGACGACGATCTTGCGGGCGACGCCGACCTCGCGCCCCAGCGGATTGCGCAGCACCTCGCCGCCCGCGGCGGCGGCGGCGACCTGCAGGCCCCAGCAGGAGCCGAAGAACGGCACGCGCGCCTTGAACACGGCGCGCGCCAGCTCGATCTGCCGCTCGATCGCCGGCGCCGCCGTCGTAGAGGTTGAGCGCCGAGCCCGTGATGAACACCGCGTCATAGCCGGCAAGGCCGCCGCTATCGGGCACGTTCGCGCCGGCGTCGGCCGGCATGCAGATGTCGGAGCGCGCATCCGGGCGCGATTTCGCCAAGCGCCGCGCGCATAGGACTCTGCGGCGGTGTAGCCGAAAGTTGGAACGATAGGCCTCGCGCGCCTCGCGCGTGTTGCCTTCGACGACCAGAAACCTAAGCCCCATCTTGCTTTACCTTTGCCCGGGCCTTTATGTCGCCTCGGCGCCAGCGCGGCAATACCATTCCGCGCGGGGCTTACGGCAGGGAACGCGCAATGCCAGGCATGCTCACGTCTCGACGACTTCGCAAAGAGGCCGCCGCTCGGCGAGATCGACACCGTCGTCGTCGCCTTCGCCGACATGGCGGGGCAGCTCGTCGGCAAGCGCTTCCACGCCGAGCATTTTCCTCGACAGCGCGCACGAGGAAACGCACGCCTGCGACTACCTGCTCGCCAACGACATCGATATGGAGCCGGTGCCGGGCTACGCGGCGGCGAGCTGGACCCAGGGCTATGGCGATTTCATGCTGAAGCCCGACCTGGCGACGCTGCGCCGCATCCCCTGGCTGCCGGCGACGGCGCTGGTGCTCGCCGACGTCGTCGACCACCATCATCACGACGACATCCCGCACTCGCCGCGCGCGATGCTGAAGCAGCAGCTCGCCCGGCTCGACGAGCGCGGCATGAACGCGCGATGTTCGCCTCCGAACTCGAATTCTACCTGTTCGACGAGAGCTACGAGGCGATCCACGCGCAAGGGCTATCGCGAGCCCGAAGACCGCGGGCTATTACATCGAGGATTACCACGTCTTCCAGACCACCAAGGAAGAGCCGGTGATGCGGGCGATCCGCAACGGCCTGCACGGCGCCGGCATTCCGGTCGAGAACTCCAAGGGCGAATGGGGGCCGGGGCAGGAAGAGATCAACGTCCGCTACGCCGAGGCGCTTGAGATGGCCGACCGGCATGTGATCATCAAGAACGGCTGCAAGGAGATCGCCTATCAGTCCAGGGCAAGGCCGTCACCTTCATGGCGAAATGGCGCTACGACCTCGCGGGCTCGTCGAGCCACGTCCACGCTTCGCTGTGGGACGCCGAAGGCCAGCACGCCGCTGTTCGCTCGATCGCCGAGGCGCCGCACGGCATGTCGGACGCTGATGCGCCACTATCTCGGCGGGCCAGCTCACCTACGCCGCGCGAGATCACCTATTTCCTCGCGCCCTTCATCAATTCCTACAAGCGCTTCCAGGCCGGCACGTTCGCGCCGACGCGCGCGGTCTGGAGCGTCGACAACCGCACCGCCGGCTTTCGCCTGTGCGGCGAGGGCACGCAAGGCGATCCGCGTCGAATGCCGCATCGGCGGCGCCGACCTCAACCCCTATCTCGCCTTCGCCGCGCTGATCGCGGCGGGCCTGGCCGGCATCGAGGAGAAGCTCGAGCTGGAGCCCGCCGTTCGTCGGCGACGCCTATCACGGCGACGAGCCTGCGCCGAAATCCCGAAGACGCTGCGCGACGCGACCGAGACGCTTGCGCGGCTCGAAGATGCTGCGCGCAGCCTTCGGCGACGACGTCGATCGACCATTACGTCCACGCCGCGGAATGGGAGCAGTTCGAATACGACCGCCGCATCACCGACTGGGAATTGAAGCGCGGGTTCGAACGGCGTACATGAGCGGACGTCTGCATGCCGAAATTCGCATCGTCTCGCCGTCGACGGGCTGCGTCTACGCCGAGCGCCTGCCGGTTCCCGATGCGATGCTCGCATGCGCAGCGTCGCCGCCGGCGCGCGCGGCGCAGCGCGACTGGCGCCGGCGTTCGATCGCCGAGCGCGCGCAAGTATTGCCTCGCCGCCGTCGACGCGATGCTGGCGATGCAGCGACGAAATCGTCGCCGGAACTGGCCTGGCAGATGGGCCGCCCGGTGCGCTATGGCGCGGGCGAATTGCGCGGCTTCGCCGAGCGCGCGCGCTATATGATCGCAATCGCGGAGGACGGCGCTCGCGCCCGCTCGATCCCGGGCCGAAGGAAGGCTTCAAGCGCTGGATCGCAGCGCGATCCGCTCGGCCTCGTCCTGGTCGTCGCGCCCTGGAATTATCCCTTTCTCACCGCGGTCAACACCATCGTGCCGGCGCTGATGGCGGGCAATGCGGTGATCCTGAAGCATGCCGCGCAGACGCTGCTGGTCGGCGAGCGTTTTCAGCGCGGCGTTCGACGCGGCGGGCCTGCCGAAGGGCCTGTTCCAGAATTTCGCGCTGACGCACGCGCAGACGGCGCGGCTGATCGCGCTCGCGCGCCGTCGATCAGGTGAACTTCACCGGCTCGGTGGCGGGCGGCCAGGCGATCGAAGCCGCGGCCGCCGGGCGCTTTCTCGGCGTCGGGCTCGAGCTTGGCGGCAAGGATCCTGGCTATGTCCGCGCCGACGCCGACATGGCGCATGCGGTCGAGACGCTGGTCGACGGCGCCTTCTTCAATTCCGGCCAATCCTGCTGCGGCATCGAGCGCATCTATGTCGACAAGAGCCGTCTACGACGAGTTCGTCGAGCGCGCCGTTGCGCTGACGAAGACCTACGTGCTCGGCAATCCGCTCGATGAGGCGACGACGCTCGGCCCGATGGTGAAGGCGGACGCCGCGGAGTTCGTGCGCGGGCAGATCGCCGAGGCGGTGCGCGCGGGCGCCAAGGCGCTGATCGACCCCAAGAGCTTTGCGAACGACAAGCGCCGGCACGCCCTATATGGCGCCGCAGATCGTCGTCGACGTCGACCACCAGATGTCGCTGATGCGCGAGGAAAGCTTTGGTCCCGTCGTCGGCATCATGCCGGTCGCGACGACGAAGAAGCGGTGCGAGCTGATGAACGACAGCGCCTACGGCCTCACCGCCGCGATCTTCATCGAAAGACGCCGAAGCCGCCGCGCGCATCGGGACACGAGCTCGAGACCGGCACGGTGTTCCTCAACCGCTGCGACTATCTCGATCCGGCGCTCGCCTGGACCGGCGTCAAAGACACCGGGCGCGGCGTCACGCTGTCGGCGCTCGGGTACGAGACGCTGACGCGGCCGAAGTCGTTTCATTTTAAATTGCCCTGACCCTTCTCCACGAAGTGGAGAAGGTGTCGCGCCCATAGCCCGTCGAAAGACGGGCGTCGCAAACGACGCCCAATGGGCGTGACGGTTGAGGTGTGGAAAGCAAGACGCTGCAAGCGGTAAGGTTGCACTGACGTTTGTGCCTTACTTTCCGTTCCTCAGTCCTGCTTTCCGCACCTCATCCGTCGTTGCTGCGCAATGACACCTTCTCCAGCGAAGCTGGAGAAGGGGGCGCCCGCCCTACGCCGCCTGCGGCACCGGGCCTGTCGCCGCGGCCTTCGGGAACGGCCGGTACGTCATCGCGATCAGGAACGCGCAGAAGCCGACGGCGGCGGAGCCGAGGTAGAGCCACATGTAGGTGGCGAAGGTGTCGTAGATCCAGCCGCCGGCGATCGGCCCCAGCGCCATGCCGAGACTGCCGGCCATCGAAGCGCCGCCGATGATCGCGCCCATCATCCGCGCGGGAAAGTTTTCGCGCGCCAGCACCGAATAGAGCGGCATCACGCCGGAATAGGTGAAGCCGAACAGCGCGGCCACCGCATAGAACTCATCGAGCTGGCTGATGAAGACATAGGCCAGCGCGCCGATCGATTGGATCAGCAGCCCCGCCACCAGCACCCGCTTGGCGCCGAGCCGGTCGCCGAGAACGCCGAACACCAAGCGTCCGAATAGGCCGGCGAAGCCCTCGAGGCTGTAGATCGACACCGCCGCGAGCGTCGCGATGCCACAGAGTTCGGCGTAGCTAACGGTGTGGAAGATCGGGCCGGAATGCGCGGCGCAGCAGAAGAAATTCGTCGCGGCGAGAATGAGGAACGGCGCCGAGCGCAGCGCCTGGCCCGTGGTGAGGCGGCTGTCTTCAGCGGAGTCCGCGGGTTGCGGCCCACGGACGGGCGCAGGCGTCGGCGGCGTGCGCACCAGCAGCGTCGTCGGCAGCATCAGCACGAGCACGATTCCGGCGATGGTCAGCATCGACGCGCGCCAGTCCATGTGCTCGATCAACCAGCCCGCGAGCGGCGACATCGTCATCGGCGCCATGCCCATGCCGGCGGAGACGAGCGAAACCGCAAGACTGCGCTGCGTTTCGAACCAGCGCGTCACCGTCGCCATCATCGGCGGCAGGATCGCCGAGCCGGAGACGCCGACCAGCGCGCCAAAGGACAGTTGGAATTCAAGCAACGTGTTGGCGCGGCTCGCCAGCGCGAGACCGCTGGCCAACAGCAGCGTGCCGATCACCACGACAATGCGTGGACCAAAGCGGTCGACCAGCAGACCCCAACCGATGCCGGCGGCGGCCATCGTCAGAAAGCTGATCGTCATCGCCGCGGAGACGCCGGTGCGCGACCAGCCGGTGGCCTCCGTCAGCGGCGTCAGAAAAACCGGCAGGGAGAACATCGCGCCGATGGCGATGCAGCCCAAGAAGCCGCCGGCGGCGACGATCACCCAGCGATACGGCGATTCCGGCATGACAGGCTCCCTGGCGGACGCAAGCAAGGGCTTGCGTGGTTTTTTATAGGCAAGCATTTACTTGCATGTCAAGGACGCTCGCCGTCGCGCCGACCGTAGCAGACTTTCGCAAGCCCTCGAAGCGCCGCTGTTGTGCTCCCCCGCCCCATCCGGCTAATCCCCTGCCCTCGAACATCCGGAGCCGCAGATGTCCCTTATCGGCAATTGGAACTACCCGACCTCCGTCCGCTTTGGCGCCGGGCGCATCAAGGAGCTGCCCGCGCACTGCAAGGCTGCGGGCATCCATAAGCCGCTTGTTGTCACCGACCCCGGCCTCTCCGCGCTGCCAATGATCGCCGACGCGAAGACGTCGCTCGAAGCGGCCGGCCTTCCCACGGCAGTGTTCGACAAAGTGCAGCCCAACCCCGTCGCCAAGAACGTCGAGGACGGCCTCGCGGTCTATCGCGCTGGCGGCCATGACGGCGTGGTCGCCTTCGGCGGCGGCTCGGCGCTCGATGTCGGCAAGGTCGTCGCCTTCATGGCGGGGCAGACGACGGCCGATGTGGGATTTCGAGGATGTCGGCGACTGGTGGACGCGCGCCGACGAGAACGGCATCGCGCCGATCATCGCGGTGCCCACGACCTCGGGCACCGGCTCGGAAGTCGGCCGCGCCGGCGTCATCACCGACGAGCGCACGCACACCAAGAAGATCATCTTCCATCCCAAGATGATGCCGCGCGTCGCGCTGCTCGACCCCGAACTGACGCTCGGCCTGCCCGCGAAACTCACCGCGGGCGCCGGCATGGACGCGCTGGCGCATTGTCTTGAAGCCTATTGCGCGCCGGGCTTCCACCCGCTCGCCGACGGCATCGCTGTCGAAGGCATCCGCTTGTGCAAGGAATTTTTGCCGCGCGCCGTGAAGCACGGCGCCGACCTCGAAGCGCGCGCGATGATGATGGCGGCGGCGGCGATGGGCGCGACCGCGTTCCAGAAGGGCCTCGGCGCGATCCATTCGCTGTCGCATCCGGTCGGCGCGCTCTATGGCACGCATCACGGCATGACCAACGCCGTGTTCATGCCCTATGTGCTCGACCTCAACCGTCCGGCGATCGAAGAGCGCCTCGAGCGGCTGGCCGCCTATCTCGGCCTGCCCCCAAGCTTTTCCGGCTTCCGCCAATGGGTGCTGGCGCTGCGCGAAGAGATCAGCGTGCCGCATACGCTCGTGGCGTTCGGCGTTCGCGTCGACGAAGCCGATAAAGTCGCCGCCATGGCGGTGGACGATCCGACCGCGGGGTCGAACCCGGTGAAGCTGACGCTGGAGAATGCAAAGAGCGTGTTCGAAGCAGCGGCAACGGGAAGATTAGCGTAGAGGACGCGCCGGGATTCAAAGAGTGAGGCCTCCCAAACCGCGGCCCTACCCCAGCGGCTCCAAGCTCCCTAGCATCGTCGGGATCAGCTCGCTGACCGTCGGATGCACCGGCACGGCGCGCAAAATCGTGGTGTAGGGCACGTCCGCTTGCATCACATTGATGAGCGAATGGATCACCTCGTCCGCCTCGATGCCGAAGAGCGTCGCGCCCAGAAGCCGCTGTGTGTCGGCGTCGACGAGCGCCTCCATGAAGCCTTCGGTTTCGCCGCGCTCCTTGGCGCGGCCGATCCGCGCCATCGGATAATAGCCGCGCAGCACCCGCTTGCCGCTGGCGCGCGCCGCGGTCTTGTTCATGCCGACGCGCGCCAACGGCGGATCGATGTAGAGCGCGTAAGCGGGGATGCGCTGCGACACTTTCCGCCCGCCCTGCCCGAGCAAATTCTCGGCGACGATCTCAAAGTCGTTGTACGAGGTGTGCGTGAAGGCGCCGCGGCCGTTGACGTCGCCCATCGCCCACACGCCCTCGACATTGCTGCGCAATTCGTCGTCGACTTCAATGAACCCGCGCGCGTCGATCTTGACGCCAGCCGCCTCGAGCCCGAGTCCGTCGGTGTTCGGCTTGCGGCCGATCGCCATCAGCAAGTGGCTGCCTTCGAGCGTGCGCTTGGCGCCGCCGGCGCTAACGGTGAGCGCAACGCCCGCGCCCGATTTGGCGACGGCGAAATCGCGCGCGCCGGTGAGAACGTCGATCCCCTCTTTCTCAAGCAGCGCGCGCGCAAGTGCTGAGACATCCTCGTCCTCGCGCGCGATCAGCCTGTCCGCATATTCCACCACGCTGACCCGCGCGCCGAAACGGCGGAACATTTGCGCAAATTCAAGCCCGATATAGCTGCCGCCGGCGACGATGAGATGCTCCGGCACGCTGTCGAGATCGAGAATGGAGGTGTTGTCGAGCGCCCCGACCTCGCCGAGCCCCGGCCAGTCCGGCATCACCGCGCGGCCGCCGACGTTGACGAAAATCTTCGGCGCCGTCAGCCGCTCCGTGCCGACGCTGACAACGCGCGCGGACTCGAACTTTGCGCTGCCCCATATCAACGTGAGGTTGGCGGTTGCGCCGACCCACTCTTTCAGGCTGCTCACGGACGCGCCGACGACGGCGTCCTTGCGCGCCTTGACCTTCGCCATGTCGACGCTGACGGGTCCGGCGCTGACGCCATACTCCGCCGCACGACGCGCCATATGCGCGACTTTCGCGCTGGCGACATAGGTCTTTGTCGGCGTGCAGCCGTCGTTGACGCAGGTGCCGCCGAGATGCGCCCGCTCGATCAGCGCGACCTTCATCCCCGCGTTGGCCATCCTAACCGCGAGGAAGGGGCCGGACTGGCCGGCGCCAATGACGATCGCGTCAAAACTCTGCATAGCTGCGCTCCCCTGCCTCGGCGGCGTCCAAACGGCCGCGCATACAGACTAACGTAGGAAGCGGCTATTCCGTTACAGGGCCTACCCTCTTTCGCGCGATGACGAACGTCACCTCGTCGAATCCCTCGTGCCGCCCCAGGCCCGTCTCGACAAACCCGAGCTTGGCGAAAAACGCGCGGTTGCCGGCGAGGCTGAGGCGGACGTGCACCTCAAGCTCCTCAAATCCGAGGTGCCTCGCTTCCTCTTCGCAGCCGTGCACCAGGCGGACGCCGGCGCCCGTGGAGCGAAACTCCGGCAGCACGCACAGCCGCCTGACATAGAGGCAATCCGGCCGCTTTTCCGTCAGCACCAGCGCCACAATGCCGCCGTCGCACTGCAGCGCAAAGCCGCCCTCGACGGCCAGATGCGCGGCGACGCTGCGCGTTGTCTCCTTCAGCGCCGACGACGGTGGATCGGTTTTGTAATCCTGCGCGGCGAAGGACTTGCGGATCACCGCCGCCGCTTCTTCGGCGTCCTCCTGCGTCAACCGCCGCAGCCGCGCGCCGTCGCCGGGAGCGGCATAGGCCAAGCCGAGTTGCACGCAGATGTCGCACATCCGTCAGAAATCCGTTCAAACGACAGCCAGGCTCGGCTGTCTAGAAGCGCAGCCGTCTCATAGCATCGCGCCGATTTTTTGCACGCTGTTCAGCGTGCGGAAGGTGCCGACTGCGCCCGCCATGCGCGAGGCCGCGCCAAGCAGTTTTGACGCTCCGGGATCGCTCTTGAAACGAATCCAGAGGTCGCCGTCGACGATGGCGATTTGCTCGTCGCGCAGGTGACGTGACAGCAACGCCGATGTGTTTTCCGCAAGCGGTTCGCGCATCACGCGGATGGCGATGGTCTTGGAATCCACCGCACCTTCGCCCGCGAACGGATTGCCGGCAGCCAGACGCTTCCAGGCCGCGCCAGAGCGCACGACGATGGCGACGCTTTTGCCGAATTTCTCAAGATACGCCGCTTCCAGCCGCGCCTCCAGCGCGCGCGGCGAAGGCGTCGCCGCCTCAAAAATCAAATTCCCGCTCGCCCCCATCGCCCGCGGCGTGCCAAGCTCAAGCGAAACCGCCATGGCGACGAGGTCGGCCATGATGAGACGACGGCCCTGCGGCAGGCCGATGCTGTAGAGCAGCGCGACGTAGGTGGTCATGGCGACGTCGTTATTGCAAGCTCATCCGTCATTGCGAGCGCAGCGAAACCCAGGGGCATCAAACATAGCAGTTTGCCGCCCCTAGGTTGCTTCGTCGCTGCGCTCCTCGCAATGACGGCTGGTGCGCGGCGAAACCCTCACACGTCCAAGTTCGACACCGTCAGCGCGTTCGCCTGGATGAACTCGCGGCGCGGCTCCACCACGTCGCCCATCAGCTTGACGAAAATGTCGTCGGCTTCGTCGGCCTCGCGGATCTTCACTTGCAACAGCGAGCGCACTTCGCGGTCCAGCGTGGTCTCCCAGAGCTGGTCCTTGTTCATCTCGCCAAGTCCCTTGTAGCGCGAGATCGTAACGCCCTTGCGGCCGGCGGCGTTGACGGCGTCGAGCAGCCCGGCGGGGCCCGTGACGGGCGTATCCTCACCCTTGCGGACGAAAAACCCTGACGCGGCGAACGGCTCCGTGAGCGGGTGCGCGGCGTCGGCGGCGCGGCGCGCCTCGGCGGAGACAAGTAGCCCGGCGTCGAGCGTCGTGACCTGTTTCACCCCGCGCAGCACGCGAGTCAGCACGTAACCGCCCGCGTCCACCGCGCCCGACCAGTTCTTCTCGGTCTCCTCCGCGATGGCGTTCAAGCGTTCGGCGATCGCCGCAGCCCGCGCGGGCGCCGCTTCTTCCTCCGCGGGGCCGATCGGCCGCAGCGCGCCCGCCAGCGCCGCCTGCTCGGCGACCACGCGATTGTAGCGCGAATGCAGCGCCACAAGCGCACGCTCGAAGGCGCGCGCCTGCTCGACCAACGCCACCAGATCCGCGCCGGCGCGCACTTCGCCCGTGCCGAGCCGGAACGCCGCGCCGTCCACCCCGGACGACACCAGCAAATCCTCAAGCCCGCGTTCGTCCTTCACGTATTGGTCTGACTTTCCGCGAGCGATTTTGAACAACGGCGGCTGCGCGATGTAGAGATGGCCGGCCTCGATGATCTGCCGCATCTGGCGGAAGAAGAACGTCAGCAGCAGGGTGCGTATATGCGCGCCGTCGACGTCGGCGTCGGTCATGATGATGATCTTGTGATAGCGCAGCTTGTTGATGTTGAAGTCGTCGCGCCCGATGCCGGCGCCGAGCGCGGTGATCAGCGTGCCGATCTGTTCGCTCGAAAGCATCTTGTCGAAGCGCGCGCGCTCGACGTTGAGAATTTTTCCGCGCAACGGCAGCACCGCTTGATACTCGCGGTTGCGGCCCTGCTTGGCCGTGCCGCCGGCGCTGTCGCCCTCGACGAGGAATATCTCTGACTTGGCGGGGTCGCGCTCCTGGCAATCGGCCAGTTTTCCCGGCAGCGAAGCGATGTCGAGCGCGCCCTTGCGCCGCGTCAATTCGCGCGCCTTGCGCGCCGCTTCGCGCGCCTGCGCCGCCTCGACGACTTTGCCCACGACGGTCTTGGCGTCGGCGGGATGTTCCTCGAACCATTGTCCGAGTTTTTCGTTGACGAGGCTTTCGACCACCGGCCTCACTTCGGAGGAGACCAGCTTGTCCTTCGTCTGCGACGAGAATTTCGGATCGGGGCATTTGACGGAGAGCACGCAGGTCAGGCCTTCGCGGCAATCGTCGCCCGTTAGGTCGACTTTTTCTTTTTTCGTGAGGCCCGAGCGCTCGGCGTAATTGGTCACTTGCCGCGTCAGCGCCGAACGGAGGCCGATGAGATGCGTGCCGCCGTCGCGCTGCGGGATATTGTTGGTGAATGGCAGCACGTTCTCGTGGTAGCTGTCGTTCCACCACAGCGCGACCTCGACGCCGATGCCGCCGCTCTGCCCGGCGATGAGGATCGGCTTGACGATCAGCGGCGACTTGGCGCGGTCGAGATAGCGCACAAACGCCTCAAGGCCACCTTCGTAATACAGCTCCTCGACCTTGACCTCGGCGTGGCGCGCGTCGGTGAGCAGAATGCGCACGCCAGAATTCAGAAACGCCAGCTCGCGCAGCCGATGTTCAATCGTCGCGAAATCGAACTCGACGTTGGTGAACGTTTCCTGCGACGGGGTGAACGTGACCTCGGTGCCGCGCTTGGACTTGCCGTCGACGACCGGCGCGGGGCCGACCACCTTGAGCGGCGCCACGGCGTCGCCGTGGGCGAAGGTGACTTCGTGCTCAAGGCCCTCGCGCCAGATGCGCAGCACCAGCTTGGTGGACAACGCATTGACGACGGAAACGCCGACGCCGTGCAGGCCGCCGGAGACCTTATAGGAATTTTGATCGAATTTGCCGCCCGCGTGGAGCTGCGTCATGATGACTTCAGCGGCCGAGACGCCCTCTTCCTCGTGGATGCCTGTCGGCACGCCACGTCCGTCGTCGGTGACGGTCACGGAGCCATCGGCGTTCAGCGTCACCTCGACCTTTTTGGCATGGCCGGCCAGCGCCTCGTCGATGGCGTTGTCGACGACCTCGTAGACCATGTGATGCAGGCCGGAGCCGTCGTCGGTGTCGCCGATGTACATGCCGGGGCGCTTGCGCACCGCATCGAGGCCACGCAGCACTTTGATGGAATCCGCGCCATAGGCGGCGGAGGAAGCGCCGTCCTCAAGGGCGGCGGGAGCGTCAGTCAAAGGATCGCCTTTTCGAGATTGTCGAGGGCCAATTTCGCCCGATGATTTGTCATACGCTAAATATAGTGTTTTGGGCCAAAAATTCGAGGGTTAGCGCGGACTGGAACGGGTGAATTTCAGCGGTGCGCGAGCGCGCTGAAACTATCCCCTCCCCAATTCGAAATCCGGCGGAGCCGAACGGCAGACGCACCCGTTTTACCCCCCCTTTACGCCAAGCGGTTAGCTTGCCCCCGCGTTAACTTTGGCCGTCCCGTGCGGGGCTGGGAGCCGTATGACCGATCTCAGTCTTCCCTCGCCAGGCCTTGCGGGCGCTCCCGCCAAGGCGGAGCGCCAGGCTTGGCCGATCCCACTGATTTTCCTTGTCATTCTGGGCTGGACGCTTCTGGTCAACTGGCCGTTTCTTCGTTTTGAGGACGCCGACGACGCCTTTTTCCTCGAAGTCGCGCACTTATGGACCCGTGGCCTGCCGCCCTACGTCGCCTCGTTCGACATCAAGGGGCCGGGGTTTTACGCAGCCCTAGCCCTAGCGCTTAAAATCTTCCCGCCGACCCTTGCGACGCTCAAACTTGTCGGCGTGGCGGGCTCGGCCATCGCGGCGACGCTCCTCTTCGCCATAACCGAACGCCTCGGCCGGGCCCCCGCCATTCTGTGCGCCGCGGCCTACCCGATCCTGCTGGTCGTCAACGGCGACGCCGCCTATGCCCTGATGAACGCGGCTCTGCTGGCCGCCTACACGTTCGCGTTGGGGAAGCGGTCGGGTCTAGCGCAAACTTTGGGGGCCGGGCTCGCGGTGGGCCTCGCCTGCACGTTCAAGCAGACCTGCGCCATCGACGCCGTGGCGGTGCTCTATTTCCTGCTCGCGCGCGGCCAGGGCGCGCGTAGCCCGCACCATCCTCGCCTTCGTCGCCTCCGCCGCGCTCGCCCCACTCGCGTTCCTCGCCTATTTCGCCGCCATCGGCGCGACCGGGGTTTTCCTCGACGATGTCGTGCTGACGGCGCTTACGCGATCGGATGGCGTCTCGCTCGCTGTCGCCCTGCGGGCGCTGCTGGAATGGCTGATGCCGTTCTCGATCGTCGTCGTGGGGCTTGCGGGCGCGCTGCTCAACCTGCGCGCCTTGCAGGAACGCGTCCGCGTGCGTCCGTTCGCAATCTGGCTGGCCTTCGCCTTCGCCGCCGTCATTTTGCAGCGCGCGGGCTATCGCACCTATGTCGTGCCGATGATCGCGCCGATGCTGGCGCTGAGCGCGGCCTACGTCGACCGCCTCTGCCGGCGGCTCGTCCCCGCCCAACGCTTCGCCGCTTTCGCGGCCTTTGGCGTGGCGATCTACGTAGGAGCCTTGATCGGCCACGGCGCCGCGATCCTGCGCAAAATGCCGGTGGTCGACACCGTGGCCCTCGGCCTCATGAGCGACGCGCTGCAAGCCGCGCACGCCTCGCCCGACGACCGCCTGCTGGTGTTGAACGAAACGCCCTGGCTCAATATCGCCACCGACCTGAGGCCGCCGACCGCGGTCTATCATCTCGGCCATCTCGAATGCGACTTTCCCGGCGCAGGCGTTCCGGCGCTGCAGGCGGCCTTTGCGGCCAAGCCGCGCTTTGTCGTGCTGGAGAACCCGAACCTTAGGCTTTCGTGCGAGCGCCCGGCCACGGCCGACGCCATCGCGGCGGGGCTGGCGACGGACTACGACGCCATCGATTCTGGCGGCACGAAAAAAACCCGCTTTCGGCTTTACGCGCTGCGGCGCTAGCGCCGCTCGCGCATTGGCGTTCCCCATCGTCGCGATTCATAAAAGATTTTGCAGGCAAATCAGCGCCTGAAGCTTTATCGTCGATGACGTTGATTCGGCGGCGAGGACCGTCCGAGGGAGTGCTTTGCGCGAGGACTTTCACGCCCCACTCGGAATGCAGCCGCGGCCTTCGGCGGCGCCGTCGAGCCGTCATGTCCTGGTGGCGGGGGCGATCGTCGTCGCGGTCGCGGGGCTCGGCTTCGCCGGCAAGACTTATGGGCCACACTTCATGCGCAAGGCCGGCGGCGTCGTCATGGCCCCGATCGAAATCGCCGCCGCGCCGGCGACGCCTGCACCGGCGCCGGCGGCTTCGCCGGCCCCCATTCCGCCCGTTGTCAGCGCCGCGGATCTGCAGGCGGGCGGCGACGTTGCGGACACCACGGGCGCCATCAAGATCGTGCGCGGCGGCGGCGGCGCGGCGTCAGGCGCGCTGATTATCAAC